>NZ_CBFCWJ010000021.1:0-26396 GCF_965601605.1 Gilvibacter sp.
GCGATCTAAAGACAATGGCAAAAACCGCGGCTCCAGCAATGGTATAGATATACATCAGATCATACATCCAAAAAACAGGGGCGTCCATCAGTAGATCACGAACGGTTCCACCTCCCACAGAGGTCACAAAGGCTATGATAAAGATCCCAAAAGGATCCAAGCCTTTTTTCATGGCAGTCAAAACCCCAGAAATGGCGAAAGCGATGGTCCCAAGTAGATCGACCCAAAGCAGCAAACTCATAGACTTTGCGTGTAGTAGTTGTAGTCCTTAAGCACGGTATCAATGTACTGACGATCATACAGATCTGAATTGCTCCCGATCAAGCTTTCAACTTTAACACGAAGCAAATTGAGTGTCTTGTAATCATTAGAACGGACAGCAATTCTGTAGGTTTCCTTGATCAGTCGGGCATCTTTATCTGTCAATTGAGTAACCGTGGCGAATTTAGGGGTATATTCTTCCTCAATTTCTTCTAGAATAGTACTGCTGATGTTATAGCGCTTTTTGGTGGAGATCACCACCGTTCCTGCGGCTGAGTCGCCAATGCGTTGTTGTCTTTCACTAAAGATCAACGTTAATAGTCCCACAGCTGGAAAGACCCAAAGATCAACAATACGCATCATCCAACGCACCATATAGTTGGACCAGTGCACGGGAGAACCGTCCAGTTTTACCACGCGAATTTGCAAACACATCTTGCCTACCGTACGCCCGTCAAAAAGAATGTGCATATAGAGTGAATAAAACATAATGGGCAACAGCAAAAGGGATTGCAGACCAAAAATCGACCAATTATCATCAAAGATTCGGTCAAAAACAGCGGTGGCTTTACTCAGTATGTAGAAGTACAGAATAAAGATCACCAGATCCACCAGTACGGCCAGAATACGCTCACCTGCGCTGGCTATGGTATAGCCTAAATTTACGTTCTGGGTAGTACTAATTTGTAAGTTTGCCATTTGCTTGCAAGTGCTTATCTTTAAGAAAAAATTACTGAATGCGCGAGGCGGCTTTTGTTAAGCAAAATAAAGAAAAATGGATCGCTTTTGAAAAAGCAATAGCACTTAAGTCGCAGATCAATCCTGATACGCTCGCCGATCATTACATTCATTTGACCAATGATCTGGCTTATGCCCAAACCTATTTCCCGGAATCTAAAACCCTGCAATACCTCAATTCGCTGACATCTCAAGCGCATCAGCAGATTTATAAAAACAAAAAAGAAGACAAAAACCGGGTGATCAGCTTTTGGAAGGAAGAGTTTCCGCTCTTCTTCTATCAACATCAACGCACTTTGCTTTACGCTTTTCTAGTTTTTGCTGCTGCGATTTTTATTGGAGCCATCAGTAGTTTGTATGACGATACCTTTGTACGTCTCATTCTGGGAGACCGCTATGTCAATGAGACCTTGAATAATATCGAAAACGGTAACCCTACTGCCATTTACGGCACTGGAAGCGAATGGGGAACCTTCCTGGCCATTACGGTCAATAACATTCGTGTTTCAATTTTAGCATTTGCCTTTGGCGTGATCACCTCTGTGGGTTCGGCTTATATACTTTTCTCCAACGGAGTCATGGTCGGTGCTTTTTTTACCATGTTTGCCAACAACGAAGTCTTTTGGCAAGCCTCTAAAAACATTATGCTTCATGGAGCTATTGAACTTTCTGTGATCGTCGTGGCCGGTTGCGCCGGAATGGTTATGGGTAACGGAATCCTTTTTCCTAAGACCTTTTCGAGGCGATTGTCCTTTGTTAGAGCGGCGAAAGACGGGCTAAAGATCGTAGTGAGTACCTTTCCGTTTTTTATTATTGCCGGCTTTATAGAAGGCTTTATTACGCGTTATAACGAGATGCCCGTTTGGCTGGCATTGGTGATCATTGGCGGTTCATTCGCCCTGATCATATTCTATTATATTATTTATCCGATCCAACTCCACAGAGCCCATGCAGCACGATAAGGTAGAGTTTAGACAAAAGCTGGATTTTGGCCAGCTCATTTCTTATTTCTTTGACTTTGTAAAGTTCAATTGGAAAGACTTTAGCAATATCTTTTTACGCTATAACGGTTGGTTCATGCTGATCTTTATAGGTCTAAGCTACTTAATGGTATCTGGTTATTTTGGAGTCATTAGTGGGATTGGACTCTACAACGAACCTCGAGACACGGACACTCAAGCGGCCATGGCAGGTCTAGGAGTATTGTGTTATATGATTATGCTTTTAATTGTCGGTGCAGTTAATTATGGCTTGAGTTCTGCTTATATGTCTCTATACTTCTCCAGAGAGAACGATGAGCAAGAGATAGAAGGCCGAGATGTCTGGCAAGTATTAAAGAAAAAGGGAGGCAGTTTGGCGGTTTTTATGCTGCTGCTTATTCTCATCTTCATTGGTTGGTTCATACTCTTTGTTTTGGTGAATTTTATTCCCGTGTTGGGATTCCTATTCGGTTATGCCATATTTTTCATGCTGATGGCATGGGCCGGAGTTTCTTGTATGGCCATGTTTCATGACGACCTGGGGGCGACAGAAGCCTTAGGAGTCGGCTGGAATTTGGTTATGGCTAGCTTTTGGAAGAGCGTGGGGATCAATTTTGTGATGGGATTGATCATTGGCATGTTGCGACTCTTTATTATGAGTATCCCAGCGATCCTAGCGGGAGTGATCTTTTATCACGCTGTTGACCAGCAAAGTATAAAAATGACCGACAGCATAGTCACTATTATTTGGACGCTTTTTGTGTCCATAGCTACTTTGGTCTCTATCTATTCGCAAGCCATTAGTCAATTCATGAATGCAGGCTTGTACCTTTCCTTACAAGAGGCTAAGACCAACACTTATTTACGCACTAAAATTGATCAGATCGGGCTTGGGGACTAAAGGATTGTTTTACATACTGCTTTGGTTGGTTCCACTGATTGGGTTTTCACAAGAATATCCCATACCGGTAAACTATGACGACGCTCCAGTAGAAAGCCGTCAGTTTGAATCCGAATTAGAAGATAAATACGACGGCAGCAGTTTTGACTATGAAGAGAGTGCGGGCAGCGGAGAAAACGTAATTGCCCGTGTTATCGGTGGGTTTTTAGATTGGCTGGCAGAAATCTTTGGAGTTGAAATGAGCCCAGAGACCTATAAGATCGTGGAGACCTTGCTTTATGTTATCATGATCGCGGGAGGATTGTATTTGATGGTGCGACTGCTTTTGGGACAACAGGCTACAGCTTTTTTTGGCGGAAACAATACGGCCTTGGCCCCTATTTTAGCGCAAGAAGAAGATCTGGCGCAGATCGACCTGCAAGCGCTGATTGATGAAGCTCTGCAACAAGGAGACTACCGATTAGCCGTGCGTTATATGTTCCTAAAAGCTCTTAAGGATCTGTCTGGTAAGCGTTTGATCGAATGGCATTTTGAAAAGACGAATAACGACTACTTGCGCGAACTAGAATCCGACCAACTCAAAGATGAATTCAAAACCGTAAGCCGACTTTACGACTATGTTTGGTATGGCGAGTTCCCCATAGACAAACAACGATTCAATCAGGCAGCGCAGCGCTTTGAGCAACTACAAAAAACCATCAACCGCTATGGATAAACGATCCAAACGCATATTGATCGCTTTTGGGGTTGCCCTAGTGGTTTTGATGATTGTGGAGATCATGCGGCCTAAACCTCTGGACTGGTCACCAAACTATACCACGACGGCCAAAACACCTTTGGGCGGACATATCGCCTATGAAGAACTCAGTGATTTCTTTGATGCTCCCGTAAAGCGCGTCACCGAGGATCCCTTTGAGTTCCTGCAGAGAGAAGATTACGGAACAGGTGAGCTCTATTTCTTTGTCAATGCTTACCTCCGCCTGGACGAGAACCAAGTGGAACGTCTTTTAAAGTTTGCAGAAGTCGGGAACACCGTCTTTCTGTCCAGTAATACCTTTGGGGAAGTCATTTTAGACACCCTAAAATTGGATACTGATAGAGATTATACCTTTAGAGAGGCAGAAGCGCGGCCTCAATTGTACAATCCGGCATTGGCTCTGAAGGAACCGCCATTATTCCAAAAAACAATGATCCCAACTTACTTTGTAGAGATGGACACTTTGCAAACAACTGTGCTGGGAGCTATGGATGTGCTCAATAAGAAGTTGGTAAACGAAGAACGCAGAGAAGACCTTTTGAATTATGTGCGTATTCCTGTGGGAAAAGGCCATGTTTATTTACACACCTTACCGCAAGCCTTTAGCAACTATTATCTTTTGGATGGAGCCTCGGACTACACAGCCGGAGTATTGTCATATTTAGAACCTTCTAAGATCTATTGGGATGAACACATCAAGTCGGGACGTATATTTATTGGAAGTCCGCTGCGCTATGTTTTAAATCAAAAAGGTTTGCGCTGGGCCTATTATTTGGCCATTGGAGGCTTACTGCTTTTTGTTTTGGTACGCGCCAAACGCGAGCAACGCATGATACCTTTGGTTGAACCGCTACGCAACGACAGCAAGGACTTCACTGCCACCATTGGCAACCTGCATTTTCAATACAAGAATTACAGCAATATAATTGCCAAGCGGATCACCTACTTTTTGGAACGTATCCGTTCGGATTACTACTTGAATACAGAAAACTTGAATGAGGATTTTATTGTCCGTCTGGCCAGTAAAAGTGGTAATCCCAAAGAAGAAACTGAAAAACTGATTCAACTAATCAATGCCTTAAGAGGCAAAAGTATACATAGCGAGTCCGATCTGATCCGACTCAATAAAGCATTAGAAAAATTTTATAAATAACTAGTATGGAAGATCCTAAACAGCCGCAAGACGAACAACAATCGCAGCCGCAAAACCCGGAAACGCCACAAGCAGAAAATCAGGCGGAAGCTGCAGCTCCAACCGGAGACATGTCCTTCAATGCCCGAATTGACCTCAGTGCATTGAGTGATGCAGTGGCCCAGATCAAATCAGAGATCGGGAAGATCATTGTGGGACAAGAACAAATGGTAGAGCTTTTGGTCATCTCTTTACTGGCCAATGGACATTCCTTAATTGAAGGAGTTCCTGGTGTAGCCAAAACAGTTACTGCGAAACTCTTGGCGAAATCCTTAAATGTAAATTTCAATAGAATACAGTTTACTCCGGATCTGATGCCGAGTGATATTTTAGGGACCTCTATTTTCAACGTAAAGGACCAAGAATTTGAATTCAAGGCAGGTCCAATATTCTCAAATATTGTATTGATTGATGAGATCAATAGAGCTCCAGCGAAAACCCAAGCCGCATTATTTGAAGTAATGGCGGAACGTCAAATCACCATTGATGGGGTTCAAAACGACATGGAACAACCCTTTTTGGTGTTTGCTACACAAAACCCGATTGAACAAGAAGGAACCTATGCTCTGCCTGAAGCCCAATTGGACCGCTTTCTCTTTAAGATCAATGTGGACTATCCGGCTTTGGAAGAAGAGATTCTCATTTTAAAGAATGAGCATCACAGAGAAGATCACGATCCTTTTCAAGACATTCAAGCGGTGCTCTCGGCTGAAAAGATAATCGACTATCAACAAACGGTCAAAAAGATCTTAATAGAAGACAACCTGATCAAATATATTGCCGAGTTGGTAAACCAAACGCGTACCAATCCGAATCTCTATCTAGGAGCTTCACCACGTGCCTCTATTGCAATTATGAACAGTGCAAAAGCCAAGGCAGCTATTGAAGGGCGTGATTTTGTGACTCCAGACGATATTAAAACGGTGACCGTTCCTGTATTGCGCCACCGCGTTATTGTAACGCCAGAACGTGAAATGGAAGGTTTTACTGCGGATCGCGTAATTGCACATATCATTGAATCTCAAGAAATCCCACGCTAAGTGAAACGATTCATTAAAAGTCTATACTTGAGAAACCGCTTCTTTGCGGTATTGATCGGCATAGTGCTGCTCTTTGTACTGTCCTTCTTTTCTGAGGACCTTTATGGAGTGGCTCGCCTACTGCTGACCATACTGCTAGTTCTGACGGTTTTGGATATACTTTTATTGTATCGAAATAAATTGGGAATAGAAGCGCAGCGCGAACTGCCAGAAAAACTCTCCAACGGAGATGAAAACGATGTTAAGATCAAATTGCGTAATAGTTTTCGTTTTACTGCTCATCTAAGGATCATAGATGAACTACCCAAACAGTGGCAGATCCGCGATTTTGAACTGCATACACAGATCGGCAGCGGACGGGAAAAGCTCATCACCTATCAAGTACGGCCTACAGAGCGCGGCGAATATCACTTTGGGAATCTCAATGTGTTCACTTCTACCCTATTGGGCTTGGCATGGCGCAGACAACAGTATGACTATGATGCCATGGTGCCTAACTATCCATCATTCCTGCAGCTCAAAAAGTATGAATTTGTAGCCTTTACCAACAAACTCAAAATGTTCGGGCTTAAAAAGATCCGTAAGATTGGGAATACCTTAGAATTTGAACAAATTAAGGATTATGTAGCTGGAGATGACGTGCGTAACATCAACTGGAAGGCCACTGCGAAGAAGAATTCCTTAATGGTTAACCAATATCAAGATGAAAAGTCCCAACCGGTCTATTCTGTCATTGATACCGGAAGGGTGATGAAAATGCCTTTTAATCAGTTGAGTTTGTTGGATTACGCCATTAATGCCACCTTGGTGATCTCCAACATCGTGCTCAAAAAACAAGACAAGGCAGGGATGTTTACCTTTTCACGCAAGGTGGAGAATCAGATCGTGGCCAAACAGCGTCGTTCCCAAATGAATCTGATTTTAGAAACACTCTACAACATCAATACAGACTTTGCAGAAAGTGATTTCTCAAGGCTGTATGTAGACATTAAAAGACGCATTAAATCGCGAAGTCTCCTGCTACTCTATACCAACTTTGAAACCTTAGATGCGCTCCACAGGCAACTGCCTTACTTGCAAGCCATAGCCAAAACGCATTTGTTAGTAGTGATCTTTTTTGAGAACACCGAATTGGCAGCAATGACCAAGGAGCCGGCAGAGACAACTCGTGAGATCTTCCAAAAGACCATAGCAGAGAAATTTGTCTATGAAAAGAAGCTCATTGCCAACGAGCTCAAGAAATACGGAATCCAAGCTATACTTACAGCGCCGGAGAATCTCACCATCAATACCATTAATAAGTACCTGGAAATTAAGGCCAGAGGATTGTTGTAACAGTTCAGCCTGATTTTTTTACAGTTCGGTGTTTTGTTTTATGAAGACCGATGCCGCTATCGCATCTTTGACCTGTCTAACAATAAAAACACATACCATGTCAGTCAAAAACATCGTCTTCACACTAACCTTAATGCTCATCGGAGCTATCCACTCAGCCTTTGCACAATCAGAAGAAGGAATTAGTATCACCGTTACTGTACCTGTGCAGAGTACAGAAGGAAAAGTAATCTTTGGACTTCACAACGAATCTACTTTTATGAAAGCGCCTTTAGCGGGACAAGTAAGTCAAATCGTAGACGGCAAAGCTATCGTGACTTTTGAAGGAGTAACTCCAGGAACCTATGCGGTAATGTGCTTTCACGATCGTAACAACGACGATCAAATGAACTTTCAAGCCAATGGAATGCCTCTAGAAGACTACGGAGTTTCCAACAACAATATGTCTATGGGTCCACCGACTTGGGCTGATGCAAAATTTGAAGTAGCCAAAGAAAATCTGGAATTAGAGATTCGTATGTAATACAACGTACGCTTAGTTTGTGAATGAACTCCTGCCTTTGGCGGGAGTTTTTTTATAGACCATTTCTAACAAACCTCATATTTCCATAAGTTTTAACTATTGTTCGTATCTTTGCCCCAAAGCAGCACTATGACCATTACCCAACTCAAATATGTCCTTGCGGTGGCGGAACACCAAAATTTCACCAAGGCCGCAGAAAAGACCTTCGTTACCCAGCCCACGCTGAGTATGCAGATTCAGAAATTAGAAGATCAGCTCGATGTATTGATCTTTGATCGGACGAAAAAACCCATTGCGCTCACGGAGATCGGGAAGAAGATCGTACAACAAGCCAAGAATATTGTCAATGAGGCCGACAGGATCCAAGACATTGTAGATCAACAGAAAGGTTTTATTGGTGGTGAATTCAAGCTGGGGATCATTCCGACGGTCATGCCGACTTTGCTGCCGATGTTCTTGAGAAACTTTACCAATAAGTTCCCCAAGGTTCTTTTAAAGATCGAAGAACTCAATACAGATGATTTAATTCAGAAACTGGACGAAGGCCATTTAGATGCTGGAATTGCAGCCACCCCACTACTTCAAGAGAATATTAAAGAAAGAGTACTCTACTACGAGCCTTTTGTGGGTTATATTCCTCAACAACACCGTTTGGCCAATAACCAGACCATTGCTATTGGGGATTTGGACATCGATGATATTCTGCTCTTAGAAGACGGACACTGCTTTAGAGACGGAGTGATCAATTTGTGTAAGTCGGCCAAAACAAGTTTGGATGATCGATTCCAAATTGAAAGTGGAAGCTTTGAAACTTTGATAAAACTCTCTGAGGAAGGTATGGGAATGACGCTTCTGCCCTACTTACACACCTTGGACTTAGGTGAGAAACAAAAAGCCAATCTGCATCACTTTAATGATCCAGCTCCTGCGCGAGAAGTGAGTTTGATCTATCCCAAAAGTGAACTCAAGATCCAGATCATTGACGCTATGTTTGACGTGATCTCTGGTGTTGTGCGCGGTGCAATTGCCTACCAAGACGTGCAGATCATCAGTCCACTACCTAATAAAAAGTAAAGAGAACTCAGATTAACAAACAATAAAAAAGCCTCCAATTGGAGGCTTTTTTTATGGGTTTAAATAAATAAGACATTGATTTAATTCGGGGTTCTGCTGTATCAGTGAATTTACCCAGATTCGGAGCTCCTCTATCTCATGGGGAAGCAATCTATTCATTGCTTTCTTCAACTCCTTGCAGAACAACTGCGGATCAAAACTGACCTTGGCCAGCACCGCTTTGGTGTAATCAAACATCGCTCTTGCCATAGTTTAATTTAATTAAGTTAGGGTAAAAAAGCGTAGTGATGTTGCAATAGGCGTTTTGTTTAATCTTGACCTCAAGATAATAAAAAATCCAATATGGAATTTCTATGCACTAGCAGTTTTAACACCCAAAAGGGCATTTTTTAAGACTAAAATAACAATTGATGGGGCCTAGAAACTGCGATCACCATCGAGCAGATCGCCTAAGCCACCCAAGATACTTCCTTCACCTTTGTCCTTTCCGCCTCCTCTTGGAGCTGCCGCAAGCACGCGTCCAGCCAAGCGGCTAAAGGGTAAGGATTGAATATAAACAGTCCCTGGACCTGTTAAACTCGCGAAGAACATTCCTTCTCCTCCAAAAATGGTATTCTTAATACCACCAACAAACTCAATGTCGTAATTTACCGTTTGATCAAAACCGATGATACAACCCGTATCTACTTTCAGTTTTTCTCCCGGAGCGAGTTCTTTCACCGCAGTGGTTCCGCCAGCATGTACAAAGGCCATTCCGTCACCTTCTAACTTCTGCATGATGAATCCTTCACCTCCAAAAAGACCGCGACCTAATTTTTTTGAAAATTCAATCCCAACGGAAACGCCCTTGGCTGCACATAGGAAAGCGTCCTTTTGGCAAACGAACTTCCCGCCCTGCTTTGCCAAGTCTATAGCGATGATCTTTCCAGGATAGGGCGATGCAAAGCTCACCTTACGTTTATCAAAGGCGGTATTGTAATAGGCAGTCATAAAAAGACTCTCTCCTGTTAGTAAGCGTTTACCAGCTCCCCAGAGTTTGCCCATAAAACTTTGATCTTGCTTGGAACCATCGCCAAAGATGGTTTGCATATCGATCTCCGTTTCCATCATCATTAAACTCCCGGCTTCCGCAATAACGCCTTCATTAGGGTCGAGCTCTATCTCGACATATTGCATTTCCTCTCCGTAAATGTGATAATCAATTTCGTGTGCTGTCATATTGAATGTTTGGTTTTATTCAATTAGTGTAGCGACAGCAAGATTGTTACACCTTCTTTTATTAATTAGGTGTTAAGTCTGAAGTACTATCTAAGAACGAAGCTTAACTGTCCACTCAAAATCAAAACTGGAAACTACTACTCCATCGCTATTGGTGCCTTCTGCATGCATCCAGCAAGTTTGGCCTTCCCCAGTTTCAATGGTCTTTTGAATGGCCGCTCTAATGGCTAAGCCATCATTACATATGAAGGTAATGCGTCCACGCGCCTTTTTGCTAAAGTTGGCTTTATTGTTTGCCACTAACATGGACACGGGTTTACCCTGCGCTTTGATCTCATCCATAACTAAAGCTCCTGTAGCCAGTTCTGCGGCCATTCCCTGTACCGCCCAAAACATAGATTTGAATGGGTTTTTATTGATCCAACGATGTTTTACGGTAGTTGAACAGCTTTCCTTAGAAATTGATTTTAAACGAACCCCCGTTAAAAAGGCTGAGGGTAAATTAAAGGCTATAAAGGTGTTGATTTTTCCAGGAGTTAGCGCCATAGCAAGGGATTTGAGCGCTAAGATACACATTCTCAATGGATGGAAAGTGATAAAGCTTTTTGTTAAAAAAATGTTAATATTAGGTACTATGCGTAACAAAGTACTGTTTTTTAAACATATATTTGCATAAGAAAATAACAAGCAATGGACAATACTGGCTTATCAAAAAATGACAAATCGTTGGGAATGGCGATCCACCTAGCGACCTTTTTAAAGTACTTTTTCCCATTCGGAAACTTTATTGGCCCTCTTATATTATGGACCACTAATAGAGAAAAAGCTTTTATTGATCACCACGGACGGGAGGCCATAAACTTTCAGCTAAGTCTATTACTCTATGGCGTTATCATCGCCGCAATATGTCTGCCGTTCGTGTTCTTTCACGCTGGAGATTTCATCAGCATCCTAGAACACCTAGACGACGCCTATTACAGAAGTCGTTCTGTAAACGCCAACCAATTGGGCGGCTACCTAACGGTGATCTTTCTTGCAGTATTATTGGCATTCTGCATCTTTATTTTTGAGATCTACGCCGTAATTACTGCCTCAATGAAAGCCAACAGCGGAGAGCTTTATCGCTATCCCCTATGCATAAGATTCATCAAAACAGAAGAAGCTGAGTTCACACCTGCGACAGCTGGCGGCCCAGCTTCTGAAGAACCCACGGCTACAGAATCAGCCTCAGAACCTGAGGTAGATTTTACGGAGCCTTCATCATCATCAAACGAACAAAACCCATCATCAGAAAATGAGCAATCTAGTTAATATGGTCATGGCCGCAGTGCTAAACCTAATGAGTCCGGGGAGTCCCGCACTTCCAATAGCAGACCAAGCCAAGACCATCGAAGCGGTTGTTGAGCAGTCGGCACAGATCGATTGCGTTGCAACGACCATCCGCTTCGGAACCGAGAATAGTTAATTCTCATTAAACGAAAAGAACATGAAAATTGAGAACACAAAAGCACAAATGAGAAAAGGCGTACTGGAGTTTTGCATCCTGTCCATCTTGAGAGACGGAGAGGCCTATACTTCAGATATCCTGGACGCATTGAAGGAGGCTAAAATGCTGGTAGTTGAAGGGACCATTTACCCTTTGCTCACACGGCTTAAGAATGCCGGATTGCTATCCTATCGCTGGGAAGAGTCCACAAGCGGACCGCCTCGAAAATATTATGAACTAACCGAAACTGGTAAGCTGTTCCTAAAAGAACTAAACAACACCTGGGACGAACTGCAACAGGCAGTCAATACAGTAATTAGCGTAAAATCAACAAAATGAAAAAGACAATCAATATAAATTTGGGCGGAACCTTTTTCCACATTGACGAGGATGCCTTTGCTAAGCTGAATCGCTATCTGGATGCCATCAAAAAATCCTTTACCGATCCTCAGGGACAGGATGAGATCATCCGTGATATCGAAGCCCGAATTGCCGAACTATTTGCAGAGAAAAGAGATTCGATCTCTCAGGTGATCTCTATCAAAGAATTAGACGAGGTTATCGCCGTTATGGGCCAACCTGAAGATTATATGGTGGACGAGGAGATCTTTGACGATGCACCTCCGAAGCAACAACGCAAGCAAGAGTATCATAAACGCGCAAACTACAAACAGCTCTTTAGAGATGTAGACAACAAATTCATTTCTGGTGTGGCTGCCGGATTGGGACACTATTTAGGTATTGATACGATCTGGGTGCGTCTATTGTGGATTCTACTCACCGTATTCTCTACGGGATTCTTTTTAGTGGTCTATGTTCTATTCTGGATCTTGGTTCCAGCCGCGGAAAGCACTGCAGACAAATTGACCATGCAGGGTGATGCCGTTACAATTGAGAACATTGAAAAAAAGATTAAGGACGAGTACGAACGCGTCGCCGATAAGGTAAAAGATGTCGATTTTGACGGTGCTAAAAAACGCGCCAAATCTGGAGCTTCCAGCTTTTTTGACGGAGTTGGGAGTGTATTCAGCGTCTTTTTTAAGATCATTTTCAAGTTCATTGGAATCATTTTACTGATCACGGCGATCTCTACTTTGGTAAGTCTTATCGTGAGTATGTTCTCATTAGGCTCTGTGAGCTTCTGGGGCAGCGATTTGACCGATTATATCACTGTAGTAAACACCTCTGGTGCTCCGATTTGGTTGATCTCCATCTCAGTACTTTTGGCTGTAGGTATTCCGTTCTTTGTACTGTTCCTATTAGGATTGAAGATTCTGATTCCGAACATCAAATCCATTGGAACGCCAGCTAAGATTACCTTAGGAATCGCTTGGATCGCGGCAGTGATCATGATGGGAATCTTTGCGATCCGTGAAGTGACGGAGATCTCTAATGAAGGCAGTGTTAAACAAGTGAACCCTATAGCGGTGACTGCCAATGACACCTTGCGTGTTAAGATGGTTTCCAACGAGGATTTTGAATACCGAGCCAACAGAAGTGGTGGTTTTGAGATCAAGCGAGATGAAGACGGCAATCGTGTGCTCTATAGTAATGACGTTCGATTGATCGTAAGATCGACCAGCAAACCGGAAGGACGTATCAGCATTGAAAAATCTGCAAACTCAACAGATTATCAGCGCTCTAGAGAATACGCCAACCGTATCAACTATAATTATGAACTGAAAGGAAACACCTTGTATTTGGATGGATATTTCTTGGTCGATGTGGCCGATAAATTCCGTGATCAAGAAGTAGAGGTTATTCTGTACTTGCCAGAAGGGTCCGTGCTCTTTGCTGACAAGAATACCAGAACCTTCCATTCCAACAGTTCTTACTATGACGATATCCTGACTCGAGGCGATGAGGAATACTTCCTGCGCATAGAAAAAGGAAAGACGGTTTGTCTGAACTGTCCGGACGGAAAAGAATCTAACTACCGTGGGGATAGAACCACAAGCGGTTGGGACGATGACGACTGGAGCAGTGACGATTGGGACGACGACGATTGGGGCAAAAGTGACACCTGGGTAGACGATGTGGAGCCATCTACCGAAGGTACGACCCAAACACAATCGACCGCAACAGACACTACAGCAACACAGACTGGAGTGGTTAATGACAGTATAAACAATTCATCAAATCAATAACAACTAAATCTTTAAACGTATGCGACTTTCAATTTTAGCAATCTTAAGCGCCTTTGTAATGACTTCCTGCAACTTTGACCTTGTGGTTAACGCAGAAAGTGGCAATGGCAATGTAGTGACCAAAACTCGTAACCTCAGTGACGACTTTACTGGAGTTAGAGGTTCAAGTGGACTTGAAGTGTTCCTGGAAGAGGGAACGGAGAACAAAGTGGTGGTAGAAGCAGATTCTAACCTTCACGAATTTATTGAAACCGAAGTGGTCAACGGAGTACTTAAAATCCGCACCACTAAAAACATCAACCGCGCGAGCGCTAAGAAGGTCTATGTGACCTATACCAGCCTGAATGTTTTAGAAGCAAGCAGCGGTGCAGATGTAATTGCCAATGATATCGTTAGAGCCGATCAGTTGGAACTTAGCAGCAGCAGTGGCGCTGATCTTGAAGTAGAGATCGATGCTCGTGAAGTAACTGCGAAGACCAGCTCTGGAGCAGATATCAAAGTAAGTGGACGCGCTAAGTACCTTACTGCAGATGCCTCTAGTGGGAGCGATTTGAATGCTCGCAATCTAGAAGCAAACAAGGTGCGTGCAGAGGTGTCTAGCGGTGCTGACATTGTGATTAATGTTACGGAAAGCCTAGATGCCAAAGCCAGCAGTGGTGGTGACATTAAGTACTATGGCGATCCAATGACTGTGAACAAAAAGGACGGAAAATCGAGCGCTATTCGCAAGATGTAGTCCAAACGGAAATGAGCGATCTAACTCCATAACGCTCATTCATACGTTGAAGTGGACCGCCACAAATGTGGCGGTCTTTCAATTTAAATTCATCAATCAACAACTATGAAAACAATCAAACTCCTAGTTTGGCTGCTGGTTCCTGCCTTAAGTTTTGCCCAGCTAGACCCTCAAAATGAACATTACAAAATGATCATGGCCAAGGACAGCCTGCTCTTTGAACTGAGCTTTAATCAGTGCCAAAATGAAGTCCTGCAAGATCTGATCAGTGAAGATTTTGAATTCTATCACGATCAAAGCGGAATTACCAAAGGCAAACAGCCCTTTATTGAATCCATAGAGAAAAACATCTGTAATTTTCCTGGCCGTAAAAGTCGCAGGGAATTGGTTGCGGGTTCAACGGAGATCTTTCCCATGTATCAAAATGATGGAACCCTGTACGGCTTGCTGCAGAAAGGGGAACACAAATTCTATTTCAGCATGAATGGCGGACCGGAACAAAAAGGTTCTATTGCCCTATTCTCTCACCTTTGGATCAAAGAAATGGACGGTTGGATGCTGCAACGCTCTTACAGTTATAACCACGGAGCACAACAATAAAAAAAGCCGCTCTTAAAGCGGCTTTTATCTTTTTAATATTACTGGCAATTAAGAAGCTACAGTGGTTTCACTTTCAACAGCGGCTAAATAACGTTCTGCGTCCAAAGCTGCCATACATCCAGTGCCGGCAGCAGTGATTGCTTGACGGTATACATGGTCGGCAGCATCACCAGAAACAAAGACTCCAGGTACATTGGTATGTGCCGTTCCTGCCTTGTTAATGATATAACCGGTCTCATCCATGTCTAGCCAGCCTTTAAAGATGTCTGTATTGGGTTTGTGCCCGATGGCCACGAAGAATCCAGTTGCTGGGATCTCATCAGTAGCGCCTGTTAAATTGTTCTTTACACGAACTCCAGTAACTACTTGACCGTCTCCCAAGACTTCATCAGTTTCTGTGTTGAAGAGGATCTCGATGTTCTCTGTATTGCGCACACGTGCTTCCATGATCTTAGACGCACGGAATTCATCGCGACGCACCAACATGGTTACCTTTTTACACAACTTAGAAAGGTAGTGTGCTTCTTCGCAAGCAGAGTCCCCTGCTCCAACGATCACCACTTCTTGATTGCGGTAAAAGAATCCGTCACAAACGGCACAAGCCGATACACCTCCACCGAGGTTTAAATATTTTTGTTCAGATTCTAAACCGAGGTATTTTGCAGAAGCTCCCGTACTAATAATGATAGTATCTGCATGAATCTCTGTAGTCTCATTGACCCAAATTTTATGTACCGGTCCGCTGAAATCTACTTTAGTTACCCAACCGTCACGCACATCTGTGCCAAAGCGTTGGGCTTGCTTTTGCAATTCTATCATCATTTCCGGGCCGGTAATTCCGTCAGGATAGCCTGGAAAGTTCTCTACATCATTGGTAGTAGTAAGTTGCCCACCTGGCTGCATTCCTTGGTACAATACCGGGAACATATTAGCCCGTGAAGCATAGATAGCTGCGGTATACCCTGCAGGTCCCGAGCCTATGATCAAACATTTTACGCGTTCTATAGTATCTGACATTTCATTCTGATTTGATACAGTAAAAGTAGTAGAATAAAGGCAATCCTTACAGGAAAAGTTATCAAGAATGTTGATAACCTTATTGCGATCTTTTGGCGCCAAATTTAGGCCAGAATCTACCAGTCATTTCCTGATAGTTAGAATAACTGCTGTAGCGCTGTACAAGGAGTTCTTCTTCGTAACTGGATTTCCAATAAAAGACAAAATTGATGAGCAAGGTGATCGCCAATTTCTCAACGGAAACCGCATAAAGAGCATAAGAATACATACCGACCAAAATTCCTAAATAGATCGGATGACGAACGTATTTATAGATACCGTTTTGAATCAGGACGCTATTCTTTTTGGGAGAAGGAAACGGGCTTAAGTTATCACTCAGGTTGAGAATTCCCAGAATAACAATGAGAATACCTACTGCTACACCAGCACTCGCTGCATAACGCAGCATCAGTGGTGCTTCTAACTCCAGGAGGCCCCAGTTCAATAGATAACAAACAAAGAGTAAAAATTGAACCAAGACAAAAAGTACATCCTTTTTCAATTTAAGGGCGGTCTAGTTGCAATAGTTGATCTCACAAAAATACAGAAATTACTTACAAACCAAAATTTATTCGATGTACGGATTTCCTGAAAAATAAATTTTTCGAATTTTTTTGCGACATTTTTAAAAACGGCCCGTTTACTAAACAACAAAGCATCACAGATTGTCTAACACACCACAACTAATCAAGGCCTGCCAAGCCAATTCTTACGCAGCTCAGCTCGAGGTTTTTAACACCTATAAAGGGCTGCTATATACCGCAGCGATACGGATATTGAAGCGGCCTAGCTTGGCGCAAGATGTGGTTCAGGAAGCTTTTATCAAGGGCTTTCAAAAGATTGATGATCTGGACGCGAACAGCAATTTAGGAGCCTGGCTCTACCGAATTGCAACCAATATGTCTTTGGATGTATTGCGAAAAGAACAGCGCTTTGACTGGCAAGAGGAAGAGGACACAACAGTAGCCTTTACTCCAGAAGAAGATCAGACCGATGAGCTTCCGCTACAGCTAATGCAAGAAGCTTTGGATGAACTAAAAGAACAGCATCGGCTGGTTGTAGTATTGTATGCCATTGAGGGATATTCACACAAAGAGATCGCTCAGCATTTAGCACTCAAAGAAAGTACGGTACGCAATCAGTATAGACGAGCAAAATTGGCCCTAAAAGCAGCCATTGAAGAAAAATTAAAGACATGTCCCTAGAAAAGCAATTAGAACGATTAAAATCAGAAGGAGAACTCCAGCAGTGGCCTGAGTCCCAAGATGTGCTCTTTGAAGCCCGTCTTAAAAAGGAGCTACACTCGGAGACTAAAAAACCAAAGGCCAAATGGTGGTATGCCGTGGCAGCAGTTTTGGTCCTAGGTTTGTTGAGTATTCCTTTTATAAATAATGACTCCGGAATTGATCCAGCTCAGCAACAAATGTTGGATCAAATAGCCGCGATGGAGTATCCCAGCGAGCAATTGGAAGCCTTGGCGGCCTATCAAGAAAGCCAAGATCGCACTGCCGATGAAAACTTTCAAAAAGTACTCATCTCTTTACTGAGTGAAGAGACCCAAACCAATGTCAAGATTGAGGCCATTAATGCTCTTAAGGGCTTTGGCCAAAAGGAGGAAGTTCGCACGGCCCTACTCGGTGCTTTAAGTAGTGAAACTGAAGCCTTGGTACAGATAAAACTTATAAAAACACTGGCGGAGCTCAAAGAAACACGAGCTACAGATCCGCTGGAACAAATCGTAGCAGACCGCAACCAGGAAGCCGCAGTGCGCAATACGGCTTCTCTGGCGGTGGCTGCTTTTAATAATCAATAAACATTCATCATGAAAAAAACGTTCATCACTTTAGTAATGCTTCTGGCCGTAGTGAGCCTTTCTGCGCAGGAGAAGTCCATCGACTTTAATAAAGGCACTTTGGAAATATGTACTTCTTCAAAAATCCAAATATCTGGATACGACGGAGATCAAGTAGTCATTAAAAGTACTACCCCAGAGAATTTCTTTTATGTAAACAAGGGTAACAGTTATGTCTTAAACGGACAGGCCCGCATAAATACAACACGCACAGATTCGATCAGTTACTTATACTTTAGCAATTTTGACAAGGACAAGAAAGAAAAGTCAAAAGGACTCACACCGCTAGGAAGCACTATGGAAGATCACACCGCCATTGACATGAATTTTGACATTCAAAAGTTTGGCAGTCGTTTGACCATTACTGATAAAGCCGCAGACGGACAGTCCAACGTGCTTTTTGTGAGCAGTACCTCCTACGAGATTTTAGTACCCAATAGCGTAAAACTTGTTTTAGATGCTGGGAAATGCAAAAACAACAGCAATCCCAGTCGCTTAATATTTTCTGCGGAAGCTTTAAAAATCAATGACTACGGCGGAGAACTTATGGTTTCTAGTCAGTACAAAGCCATTGAACTGACAGACGTAAGTGGACCTGCTCTTGTGAACACCTTGGGAGGTGATGTCAAGGTTGTCTTTGATAAAAAACGCCCAGACGATCTTTTCTCAATCATCAGTAATGATGGAGATATTGATATTACTATGCCTGCAAAAACTAAGGTTAGTGCAAGTATCGTTGGACAAGAGATCTTGAGTAATCTCGATTTTAAGATTGTTCAAGAAGAATACAGCGACAATCAAAAAATGATCAATGCCGAACTCAACGGTGGCGGCACCAAGCTGGATATTCGAACCGACTTTGGAACCATTTACTTGCGGAAGCAATAAGCTTTGAGAAAGAAATATTTAAAGCGCCTTCGGGCGCTTTTTTTTTGTTTCTGTCACCTATCGAAAGTAAACTTTGAATGATTCTTTGCTGCGCGAAAGATCCTGATTTGGGGATGTTGCTAGAGAAAGCCTGGTTCGCTTTCTATGCCGTCTGCGTATTAAACACTCGCTGGTAACAAGTCTCCAGGCGTTTGGAAAAAGCAACAAACAAAAGGATTACTCGCCTGCGGCTCGTGATCCTGGTTTTGGTTTGGCGGGGTGGACAGGCTGGCGTAATGAAGTTTTGCAACAGCAAAACCAAATGTCCGGTGGACATTTGATGGAGGCATCCCCCGAAGGGGAAGGACCTGCGACCAACTGCAACAAACATTAACGAGTGTTGTTTTGCCAAGCAAAACCAAACATCCAGTGGATGTTTGAAGGAGTTAGCCGCGTAAGCGGAAGGCGCAATTGAGCTTTAGCGATCCATAGCAACTTTAATAATGTTGTAAAGAGATGCAACAAACAAAAGGATTACTCGCCTGCGGCTCGTGATCCTGGTTTTGGTTTGTTGCAAAAGAAAAAGCCTGTTTCGCTTAAGAAAGTAAACTTTCTACGCTAACAGGCTTTTTCTTTTGTCGGGGTGGCAGGATTCGAACCTGCGACCTCCTGCTCCCAAAGCAGGCGCGATAACCGGGCTACGCTACACCCCGTAAGAGGAATGCAAATTTATTCAAATTCTTAATTGTGGCAAGGGGTAATGGCAAAAAAGAAATCAGATATAGATCTTTCCTTTTAGATACAATACTGCATGCCCCGCTATATCCACGCGATCACCTTTATGCTCGCAGTATAACACGCCACCGCGTTCTGATAATTGATGGGCTAAAAGCGTGTTTTTTCCAAGTCTTTCACTCCAAAAAGGAATCAAACTGGCGTGTGTTGATCCCGTGACAGGGTCCTCTGGCATGCTGGCCACAGCATCAAAGACGCGAGAAACGAAATCTACAGTATCTCCTTTGGCCGTAGGAACAATCCCCAAATACGGAAGATGCTTAAGGCTATTAAGCTCGTATTGAATACTTCGGATTTGATCTTCGGACTCGAATAGCAATATAAGATCACGACTGGCGTGCGCTTCTAAGGGTTTGTAATTGAAAGATTCAAAAACTTCCTGAGGAATGGCAATCGGTTCTGGTTTTCGAGTGGGAAAATCCAATTGTATACTTCCGTTTCCTAATCGCTTTGCACTTAATGGACCGCTTTGAGAGCTAAAATGAACAACATCCAAAGAAGGATCAACAAACTCAAAAATTACAAAGGCAGATGCCAAGGTGGCGTGACCACAGAGGTCAATCTCTGCATGCGGCATAAACCAACGAATCTCAAAGTGATCCTCCCGTTGCACGAAATAAGCCGTTTCTGCCAAATTATTCTCTTGAGCAATTTTAAGCATGGTCTGCTCGTCCAACCACTCCTTCAAGGGTACGACGGCTGCAGGGTTGCCGCCAAAAACCTGATCTGTAAAGGCATCTACTTGATATATTTCCAGTTCCATAGACGATTGATTCATTTTAGTGTTAGCGCTTCCAAGTACCGCCGTATTTGTAAAGCGGATTGTCTTTTTTTACGCGCAACAAACAACTTTCACATAAAAACACCCAAGCTTTGGGTTGCTTGTATTGAACTCTGAACATGGTATCAAAGTCTTGAGAACAGATCTCACAGTTTTTATTACGCATACTGACTGACTAAAATCACCCTATAAAATTACGGGGAATTCCCGTACATTTAAGACAACTAAGGCAATTAATCCAACCAAAATACACATGAAAAATAGCTGGCTTCTCCTATTGGCAGTTCTATTTTTGGGGACAAGTATGGCACAAGAATCCGATGCGGAAGTTAATTATCGCAACGAGATTGGAATCAATGTGTCAGATCTTATCAACGGATCGCTGCAATTGCGCTATGAACGCAGCTTGGGAGATCACTGGGCGGCCAGTCTGGGTTTTGGTTTAAAGAGCGAGGAAGGCCTGATCCGTTTCTCGGGTTTGCGCACCTCTAGATTGACCACCAATGATTTGACCTATTCGGGCTTTAAGATCATTCCAGAGGTGCGGTACTACATAAAAGGGACGCGTCAATACAGAATGGATGGGTTTTATTTTGGGGCCTATCTAAAACATTCCAATTACACCTCAGACATTAACGGGATCTTCATTGATGACGACGGAACCCCGCTGGACATACAGTTCGACGGACGACTAAAACTCACCTCTTGGGGACTCATGGTTGGTTATAAATGGGCCATCAACAAACGATTCGCCCTCGACTTTTTGATCGCTGGACCGGGAACGGGTTATCACAACTATTCTATCCGCAATACGCAAGATCTGCCCGAATCCTTCTATGATAATTTGAACGAGACGCTAAGCGAATATGCCATATTTGACTTTTTAGATAGCGACTTTCGATTTTCAACTACGGAGGAACGAGCTCGTTTCCGTTTACTATCATTTAGATATGGAATTACCTTATCGTACGCTTTTTAGAATTATTTTTACAACACAGGAACCAAACTAGATAACCATGAAGACTATCAAACCATTATCGCTTTTATTATTCGTTGCTTTAATTCTTCAAAGCTGTGGCAGTGTTGATGTAATCAATACTTGGAAAGCACCTCAAGACAATGTGGATGACTTTAAACAAAGGAATATACTCGTCATTGCAAGAACCAACAATACTGATGCGCGAATTGCTTTTGAAACAGCCTTTGCCGATGAAATGCGCAGACGCGGAATGAAAGCAACCGAGAGCTTTACCAAGTTCCCAAAGATCCACCCGGAATATGAAATGAGTGAAGAACGCCTGCAAAAAGTGCGTTCTATTTTGGACAGTGAAGGCTATGACGGTATTGTGATCACTGCTGTAAAAGACAAAGAGACCACTGTAGAAACTACAACCAACGGGGTTTATGCTGGAACAGCATACGCTTATCCGCGTTATTACCGCGGCTTCTACCGTTACTACCGCACACCCTATGCGGTAGGTCCTTATTACGAGAACTTCGGTGGATACATTCCCCTATCAACGACTAGCAGAACTCGCGTGGATTATGTGGTAGAAACTTTGGCCTTTAACCTAACTGCGGATGAGAACGATCAACTTGTAGCCGCAGTTACCTCAAAGATCATTGATCCTAAAAACGCCGAGAAAACAGCCTTGGAATACGTGGAGCAATTGGCCAAACACTTGGAAGCCAAAAACTAAGCTCACTCTCTTTAAAAAGGAAGACGCAATTCAGGGAAATTGCCTAATTTCGCTGACCATCACAAGATGAAACACCAGCGCCTTTGCGCGCTACTCGGGATGTAGCTTAGTCCGGTTAAAGTGCTGGTCTGGGGGACCAGAGATCGGAGGTTCGAATCCTCTCATCCCGACAAAGGAAATCCAATGCCACTGGCATTGGATTTTTTGTTTTCAGGAACGTTGAAAATTTATTTTCACAAGTGAATGGAAACAAAAATTAATCAGCTGCTACAGCAGCTGTTTGGATTTCCTTTAGCAACATCCTCATCCGAGGATCTTTTAACGATAACGGAGTTAGTGTTAAAAGAATCCTGAAGTTTTTAGTTTTGACTATTTCATTGTGCTGAAAAAGTCTCGGGCTTATTTACTGATAAAATTAACTCTAGATTTGTGAATATAACCGGAGTTGCCTGTCTTAGGGTTATAAACGAACCACCAATCATCAGTAAGTTTATCTTCGACATAGACTTCAAATTCCTGGTTGTCCAAAATTTTCTCAATAACTTTTGATTTCGTTGAGCTTTGTTCTCTTAAATTAGTGTAACCATCTGGATCATTTATAACAGCCATTTTAATCTCAGGTTCTCCCTGATTAGAATTAATAGCCTTTTCTTCCTCAGTTAACTCTTTCTTTGGCTGTTGCGATGTTTGTGCGGACGTTGCCTCGATATTAACATCGTATCGTTTGTATTCTTCACCTCCGAATTCATTTTTGATATATAGTAAACCTAATTCTTCATTAATCGAAAGAACTGTGCCATCACTCAATTCAAATTTATCTTTTTCATCCGATCGAGTTCCAGTTATTGTTTTTGACTCTGGAGTAGCATAATAATTCCAATTTCGTTGTATAATAATAGAATTACCTTTTATTTTAATATCTAGAGTAGTTTCTGGTAGTTTCGAATATCTACCCTTTTTTTCACTTCCCCATTTTCCAGAAATCAAATCATCGGTATTCGTCAAAATACCAGATCCTCCTGAATTATTACAGGATGTAAAAACAAATGAAATTGTAAGAAAAATTATTGTAAAAACTCTCTTCATTTTGTTGGATTTAGTTATTTGTTTGAAAAGCTATGATAATTATACTTTCCGAACAAATTAATTAATTGAATTAAAAACATTCTCCCAACCCCGCGCCAGCGATAGCAGTGGCATCCTTTCTGCGCAGCAGAAAGATATAATGGATAGCGCGGTGACGCCGCAGGCGGCAGGCGCCAAAAATGATTCACTCAAATTCCATATCATAATCCGCCTGGTCATAAGGTACGGGTAATTCCTGCCAAGTTCCTGTAAAGGTCGCGAGTGAATCGGGTACTGGGATGTCATAGAACACTCTGGTGAATGTAGGTTCCCAAGGCAAAAAGATTATAAACACCTTATCGCCAATTTGCTTTTTCTTACGCATGGGTGAGGCAGCAGTATAGTCTTGACCATCAAAGGAGTAGCGGAATTCAAGGAGCCTGGTGCCTTGGACCCGTTCGTAATCAATTACTGTCGCTACCTTGTATTTGCCGTGCTCGTGTAGCTTAGACTCCTTTTGACGAAACATATAAGAAGCAATCGCGGCAAAGAGAATTACTGCGACCAAGCCGGTAATGTTTTTAGTGGTTAGGTGTTTTTTTAGGTTCATTATTGTTAGTTGATAGACCTTTATGCAATCTCTAATCTATCTTCACAAAGCGCTTAAGTACGAACGTTCCAACTAAAAGTAGGGCCATTAGAATCATTCCTCCCAAGGCCAGTTGCACCCCGAGAACAGGTTCGTCATAGATCAAATCATTCAACAACGCAAATGCGGAAGAAACCATTCGCGTTGGCAAAAACGACAAACTGATCACAATGGCCAAATATTTAGGGTTGGTGTATTGTGTTAAAACAGAATGCACCACGGGAGCTGTAAAAACCTCAGCCAAAGCTAAAAGAATAAGGCTTGAAATAAAAAGTGTTCCATGCTGCTCCGTAGCAGTTTGTGGGATTTGCAAGAAAACAACAAAAGCCAAGACTCCGAAAATAAAACCAAGCGCCATTTTGAAGAGTTGACTGGTATAAAAATAACTCCAAGCTATTAACGCCAATAGCGCTAGCGGCAATAAAATATAGCTGCTCATGGATTTCCATTGATAATCCTCAAAGCCCAGAGCCTTTATATCTCCAAATTGCGACTGTATATCATAAAAACTGAGGCTAGAGAGTTCGTAGAGTCCCCAAAAAGCGCCCACAACAATAAACGCAATTAGAATGTTTAATATGCGCTTGGTGATCGAATAAGTTGGCGTTTCTATTGCTTTTAGATCGGGTTCTTTGGATAGGATTACAGGTACGATTGCCATAAGCGCCAACGTACCTGAAAGGCCAAAAGCGATTGGATATCCCTGCTTTTCCGCCAATAACCCTAGAGCCAAAATTCCAAGGAAAGATCCCAAGTTCACCGCTAAGTACAAGAGTGTAAAACCAGAGTCTAACAGCTTTGCCTTATTTAGATAGGACTTTCCGAAGTTTGCAATGAGATTTGGTGTATAGAGGCCGCCTCCCAACACCACCAGTACCATTCCTGCATAAAGTCCCGCCATGGATGGGAAACAAAGGCAGAATGCGCCTAAAGCTTGTAAAACCCCTCCAATGATCATGGTCTTTTTATTTCCTAAAAGCAGGTCTCCTAAGAGCGCTCCAAGAATTTGAGAAAAGACTAAAACACTTATAAAAAGGCCGTAAAATGAAAAGGCTTCTGAAGGATCTAACGCCAGCGTATCCTCGTCTACCATATACAAAACAAGAATAGCTCTTAAGCCATAAAACGAAGCCCTTTCCAGCATTCGAGATAAGGCATACCAAAAATTTTCCAGGTTGTGGTTTTGACTGTGGATTCGATCCATGAAAATGGTTTAGCAGTTGATTCCTTAAAGCTAGTCAAATAATCGGAAGCCTCCATGACCCAAGTTTACGCTCGTGTCAACCGCTCAATAACTTCCGCATGCTCAGGAAACTGATTGATTAATTCACTGCGCCTGCCCAACTGAAAATCAGCAAAACTAAAACCGGGAGAAACCGTGCATCCAATAAAAGAAAAGCTTTCTGAATCTATAACCTCAGCGGCAAACCAACAACCACCTGGAACCACATATTGAGGAACTTCTCCACGGCTGAGATCAATCCCAATAAGGTGCTTGCTGTATGCGCCTTCTGGAGTTATGATGTGCAAAAGCAAAGGCGATCCGTCATAAAAATGCCAGATTTCGTCTTGGTTGATTCTGTGGAAGGAAGAAAAGTTGTCCGCCGTCAAAAGAAAATAGATACTGGTCGAATGATTGCGCTCGCCGTCATAGGCAGCAGGAAGATTAGCCTCAGCAATTGTACCCGAACTGCGATAAGTCTCTTTGTAATAACCACCTTCTGGATGCGGTTTAAGATCGAGTTTGGTGATTAATTGTTCTAGGGTGTTTTTCATGAAATTATGTATCGATTTAGATTAAGTCGCTTTTATGAACGGTCTAAACGCGAGGTCAATTAAAGATAACAAAATTGGTCCCAATGTGACCCTATCGCAACACCTCTACCAAATAAACCACAACAAAGATCCAGCCTACATACAAGGCGGTATAGCCTAAAGCGTAAATTGCAGAGATGCCCAGATCACCTTGCGTATCCTTGGACTTGCTAAATACGAATCGTAAAGCTCTAAAAAATACCCAATACAACATGGTAAGAAGCACAAAGAGGGAAAACCAAAAGATGGCTTCCAAAACAATAAGCAAAACGACAATAGCAAAGGTCATTAGGATCCAAAGGACTATGGAAGCAATAATACCACCAATACCCTCGCCCACCTCAATGTCTGGTAAATCAATATCTGGAGTGGTATTTCCAAGAATATCTCCCCTCTCAAAATGTTTGAACTTGGGAAAATTGTCCAGTAGACCAACTCCAACATAAAGTCCGTAAGTCATAAATAAGGCTAAAGCCGTTGCTATGATCCCCAAGGAGATATACAAATTGGACGTTAAGCTGCGGTGGTAATTAATGCCCGAAAGATATACAGTCAGCACAGTGACCACAATCACCACTAAGGAAACGATAAATACAGATTTACCCTTTAAATACGTCTTTTGGGCTTTCATTAATATGGCTATACCACCGCCTTCTCAAAGGCGATATAGTGCGTGGTCTTTTCGCTAATCAAAGGAATGATCTTTACCTCACATTTGTAGGGAGAACGATCTTTTCTGTGATTGATGATAACCTCAGAAAAGGGCAGATTCGCTTTGAGCTTTGCGCGAATACGCTTTTTAGTAGCCAAAGATGTTTTAACCCCTTG
>NZ_CBFCWJ010000022.1:0-12281 GCF_965601605.1 Gilvibacter sp.
TTGATTATTGGACTCATGTTTGGGTCGCTCACTGCCGCTGTGGTAGCCGTAATGGCGTTTTTCAGCCCTGCAGAAGATCTGCAACGTTATGTTTTTTGGTCTTTTGGAAGTCTGGGAGGTAATTCTTGGGGAAGCGTGGGCGTACTAAGCCTTTGTGTTGTCATAGGAATACTGATGAGTCTTTTCAATATTAAAGCCCTAAATGCCCTGCTATTAGGTCCCGATTACGCCCAAAGCATTGGGGTGCATTTAAAACGCGCTACACTTTGGATCATATTGGCCACCTGTATTTTGGCAGGAGCCATAACCGCATTTGCCGGACCGATTGCCTTTGTCGGTTTAGCTGTTCCGCATTTGACGCGTCTGTTTTTAAATACTTCGGACCATAGAGTGCTGGTACCTGCAGTAGCTTTAACAGGAGGAATTCTAATGATGATCTGTGATGTTATAGCCCAATTGCCGTATTCTGAATTCACCCTGCCTATAAACGCAGTCACCTCACTCTTTGGAGCTCCGGTGGTTATTTGGCTGTTGGTCCGTAAACGTAAACTCTTGTTCTAATGGAAAGGTCGGCGGCAATCACACTTCAGGACCTGTCCATTGGATATGGTAAAGGCAAAACGCAAACGCTTGTTGCTCAAGGGATCAATTTGACTATCAAAACTGGCGGCCTCTACGGACTCATTGGAATTAATGGGGCGGGGAAATCGACCTTAATCAAAACCCTCAATGGTTCCTTAACTCCTTTAAGCGGAACACTTCTTTTTGACGACCAAGAAGCACAAGACTTAAGCTCTGGCGAACGCGCAAAACTGCTCAGTGTGGTACTGACCAAGTCTCCGATTTCTCTAAATCTGAGTTGTTATGAGCTCATTGCTCTGGGAAGACACCCTTATACCAATTGGATGGGTGTGCTCAACGAGCAAGACAAGCAAGCGGTGGAAGATGCACTGATCAAAACAGACCTACTGGAATTGAAAGATCGAAAATGCTATGAGCTCAGTGATGGCCAATTACAACGCGCTTTATTGGCTCGCGCGATTGCTCAGAACACGCCATTGATTATCTTGGATGAACCCACGACTCATTTGGACCTGCATCACAAGTTTAAAATGCTCAAATTAATGCATGAATTGGCCGCAGAAGGCAAGACGATTATTTACGCCACGCACGACCTAGAACAGGCTTTAGATCTTTGTGATAAGTTATTGATCATCCAAGGGAAACAGATTGAAATGCACAGCCCGAAAGCAGCTATTGAAGCTGGGATCATTCAACAGTTATTTCCAAAAGAAACCGTGAATTTCGACCCGGCAAACAAACGCTTTTTCCTCAGTAAGTAAGGATTCATAAATTCTATCTTTCCGCAAGCTAAAAACTAAGAAAGTTCAAAAGGCTTCCCTATCTTTATCAAACTATGACAAGCGAAGTATTTTTATTTGTTTTACTAGCGATTCTCTGCATGATCTTTGGCGCCTTTATCGGCAATCGCCTGGCACGACTTAAATTCAATGCCAGAACTGCAGCGCTAGAAGAACGTCTGCATCAAGAGCATTTACAGATCGAAAAATTGGACGAGCAGTTCAAAAACTCTCTGTTGGATAAAGAAAGTCTGCGGGAGGAAAAAGAATTTCTAGGCAACGAACTCACCAAGCAGAATGCCGCTTATGATCACCTGAAACAACGCAGTCAAGAACAACAAGAAGAGGTAGAAAAACTCCAAGAAAAGTTTGCCAAGGAATTTGAGAATTTGGCCAACAAGATCTTTGATGAAAACTCCAAAAAGCTCACCCATAGAAATAAAGAGAGTATTGAGACGATCCTGAATCCGCTGCAAGAAAAGATCAAAACCTTTGAGAAAAAGGTAGAAGATACCAACAAGGAAAACATTGTAAAGCACACCGAGCTCAAGCAACAGATCAAAGGGCTGATGGAACTCAACGAGCAAATGAGTAAAGAAGCCACCAACCTGACCAAAGCCTTGAAGGGCGACAGTAAAATGCAAGGAAACTGGGGGGAACTGGTCTTAGAACGCGTTCTTGAGAAATCTGGTTTAGAGAAAGACCGAGAATATTCCGTGCAGTCTAGTTTTACCACAGAAGATGGGAAACGAGTACTTCCCGATGTGATCATTCACCTGCCTGAAGGGAAAAAGATGATCATTGACTCTAAGGTGACCCTTACGGCCTATGAGCGCTTTGCTAGCGAAGAAGATGAATCGCAGCGCCCAGCACTACTCAAGGAGCACATTGGATCCTTAAAACGCCACGTGGATCAATTGAGCGAGAAGAACTATCAAAACCTCTATCAGATAGAGAGTCCAGATTTTGTATTGCTATTCGTTCCCATAGAACCGGCATTTGCTTTGGCCACTCAGGCAGAACCTACACTCTACAATTGGGCTTTTGAAAAGAATATCGTCATTGTGACTCCCACTACCCTATTGGCAACCTTGCGTACCATTGACAGCATGTGGAACAATGAAAAGCAGCAGCAGAACGCCTTGGAAATTGCCAAACAAGCCGGTGCGCTTTACGATCAGTTTGTCAACCTAACGGATGATCTTTTGAAAGTCGGCAAACAGCTGCAAACCGTTACGGGGACTTATGAGACCAGTATGAAAAAACTCACTGGTCGCGGTAATCTGATCACCCGAGTGGAAAAGATCAAAAAGCTCGGAATTAAACAAACCAAGCACCTCAATGAGAACTTGCTAAAACGCGCAGAGTCTGATGAAACTGATTAAGATCATGGAGATTCTGGGTTATGGCCTGTTCAGCTTTGTCATGTGGTGGGCTGGAATAAGCACGCTCATAGGTAAGAAGATGCAGTCAGTCATTGATTCCTATGGCGGAGCAATGAAATTCTTTGGAATCCTGGCGTTGCTTATAGCCTTAGTGCTCAGTTATATTACGATCAAAAAGTTAAGAGAGTATCGCAAAGGAGATTTTACTTGAAACCAACCATCAAAACATAAAAAAGGCGCGGAAATAAAACCGCGCCTTTTCTTTTCTATATCCTAAATTTACTTGGTCAAATACATCTTACGACGGGAGTACAATTCATAGAACTCATCGTCCTTAAGACTTTCAATGAACAAGATGGACTCTCCGGTACTCTTCATTTCTGGCCCTAACTGTTTGTTTACATTCGGGAATTTGTTGAAAGAGAAGACTGGTTGCTTAATAGCGTATCCTTCTAGCTGCGGATTGAATTTAAAATCCGATAGCTTTTTGTCTCCGAGCATCAGTTTGGTCGCATAGTTCACATAAGGTTCTCCGTAAGCCTTAGCAATAAACGGAACCGTACGTGATGCACGAGGGTTGGCCTCAATGATGTATACTTTATCATCCTTGATGGCGAACTGGATGTTGATCAATCCCACCGTATTGAGTGCTAATGCAATCTTCTTAGTGTGATCCTTGATCTGCTGCATCACAAACTCTCCTAGGTTAAACGGCGGCAAGGTCGCGTTAGAATCTCCGGAGTGAATTCCGCAAGGCTCAATATGCTCCATAATTCCAATGATGTAGACATTTTCTCCATCACAGATCGCATCGGCCTCTGCTTCAATAGCTCCGTCCAAATAATGGTCTAATAGCAATTTATTGTTCGGGATCTTGCGTAGCAAGTCAACCACGTGGGCCTCTAGATCTTGTTTGTTGATCACGATCTTCATTCCTTGCCCTCCAAGTACGTATGATGGACGTACCAATAGTGGGAAGTCCAATTCATCAGCCAAGTCAAGGGCTTCATCCGCAGTTTCAGCCACTCCAAACTTAGGATAAGGAATATTGTTATCCTTAAGCAAAGTCGAGAAGCTTCCGCGGTCTTCTGCCAAGTCTAAAGACTTATAGCTCGTACCCATGATCTTGATTCCATAACGATCTAGCTTTTCAGCCAACTTAAGTGCCGTCTGTCCTCCCAGCTGTACAATAACACCTTCTGGTTTCTCGTGACGAATAATGTCATAGATGTGCTCCCAGAATACAGGTTCAAAGTAAAGTTTGTCTGCTACATCAAAGTCAGTAGATACTGTCTCTGGATTACAGTTGATCATGATGGTCTCGTAACCTGCCTCAGAAGCTGCCAGTACTCCGTGTACACAACAGTAATCAAACTCGATCCCTTGACCAATACGGTTCGGTCCGGATCCAAGTACGATGATCTTCTTTTTATCTGTGACAGGACTGTCATTCTCCACATAGGTCTCTCCTTCTGGAGAAGTCATGGTGTTTTCAAAGGTTGAATAATAGTATGGTGTCTGTGCTTGGAATTCCGCAGCACAGGTATCTACTAATTTGTATACGCGACGAATATTCAATTCTTCACGCTTATTGTATACCTCACTCTCTAAACAACCCAGCATATGCGCGATCTGACGATCTCCATATCCTTTTTGCTTTGCCTCCAAAAGCAGATCTCTGCTCAAGGAATCAATGGTGAAGTTTGAAATTTCTTTTTCGAGTTGATACAACTCCTCGTATTGCTTGAGGAACCACATATCGATCTTAGTAATCTCGTGAATCCGTTTGAGCGGGATTCCCAACTGGATCGCATCATAGATCACAAACACGCGATCCCAACTAGCATGGGTCAACTTATCGATGATCTGATCGTAGTTGGTGTAGCCTTTTCCGTCAGCACCCAGACCGTTTCTTTTGATCTCTAATGACTGCGTCGCTTTATGCAATGCTTCTTGGAACGAACGTCCAATTCCCATCACCTCTCCTACTGCTTTCATCTGCAGTCCTAAGGTACGGTCAGATCCTTCAAACTTGTCAAAGTTCCAACGTGGAATCTTTACAATCACGTAGTCCAAAGTCGGCTCAAACAAAGCAGAAGTGGTCTTGGTGATCTGGTTTTCCAATTCATCCAAGTGATAACCCATTGCCAACTTAGCAGCGATCTTTGCAATTGGATATCCAGTTGCTTTAGAAGCCAATGCAGATGAACGAGAAACCCTTGGGTTGATCTCAATAGCGATGATCTCTTCCTCATCGTCTGGGCTAACAGCAAACTGCACATTACATCCTCCAGCAAAATCTCCAATAGAACGCATCATGTGGATGGCCATATCACGCATCTTCTGGAAGGTTCTATCAGAAAGTGTCATAGCGGGAGCCACAGTGATGGAATCCCCTGTGTGAATTCCCATCGGGTCCATATTCTCAATGGTACAGATGATCACCACATTGTCGTTGCTGTCTCTAAGCAGCTCTAACTCGTATTCTTTCCAGCCCATCATGGCCTTATCGATCATCACCTCGTGGATGGGTGAGATCTCCAAACCGCGACTGAGTGCCTCATCAAACTCCTTTTCATCATAAACAATAGAAGCTCCTGCCCCACCAAGGGTAAAGGAAGCTCTAATACAGAGTGGGAATCCAAATTCCTGAGCAATTTCTTTTCCTCTTAAAAAGGAAGTCGCTGTCTCTTGCGGCGCCATACCCACGCCGATCTCAGTCATCAGGTTGCGGAATTGCTCACGATCCTCTGTAATGTTGATCGCATCGATATTAACTCCAATGATATCAACATCAAAATCAGTCCAAATTCCTTTCTCGTCTGCTTCAATACAAAGGTTCAATGCCGTTTGCCCTCCCATGGTTGGCAATACAGCATCAATTTGCGGATGCTCCTTAAGTATCTTTACAATGGATTTGGTGTTCAGCGGCAAGAGATACACATGATCGGCCATGGATGGGTCCGTCATGATGGTTGCCGGGTTGGAGTTGATCAGAATGGTTTCGATTCCGTCTTCGCGCAAGGAGCGAAGTGCTTGTGATCCTGAATAATCAAATTCACAGGCCTGACCGATGATAATCGGCCCTGAGCCTATGATAAGGATGGACTTGATTTTTTCGTTTTTTGGCATGAATTCTCGCTGGTTTAAAAATCGTATAAAATTACGGCTATGTAGGCATAAAAAAAAGGTGTTGTTTAAAGAAACAACACCTTTTTATATACAGATTATCAACATTATTTTTTGTGACGTGCTTCAGAAGACACGGTTAATTTCTTACGGCCTTTAGCACGTCTTGAGGCCAATACCTTACGGCCATTTACAGACGCCATGCGCTCTCTAAACCCGTGCTTGTTTCTTCTTTTACGTTTCGATGGCTGAAAAGTTCTTTTCATCGTCTGTTTACTTTAGTATCTTCTTGAATGTATTCTTATGACCTCTCTCAAAGTCGGCTGCAAATATACAATCATTTTTTTCTTTCACAAAGGCAAGCTGAAAAACTTTTTTTCCTTAAAAAATTAGTTTCTTTGCACCCTAACAATTCATCTAATGAAATTCTTCAAAACTACCCTGTTTTTATTACTGATTTCGGCCTCTACAGCCTTTGGACAGCAAAAATTGGGATACAATCTTAAAAAAGGAGATCAATTCAATCTGACCCAGAAATCCCTGCAGACCATTAAGCAGAGCATCACAGGTATGGAAATTGAGCTTGTGAATGATATTTACGCAGAATTTCTACTTACCGTAGTAGAGGTAAACAAAGATTCCTATATGATTGAATTTGAGTTTACCAATTTTGCCTATGAAATGCGTTCTGATACTATGGGGCCTATGCTTTCGGTTGACACCTCTGCTGAAGAGTACGATGAAAACGATGTAACGCAAACGATCTTTAGAGGATTACTCAATGTTCCGATGACCTTTGAGATGCTTAAGACCGGACGCATCATTGATATCACTGGTGGTGATGCCCTGATCGACAATATGTTGAAGAAATCAGGCATTACGGATGAAATGCAATTGGCCGCGATGCGTCAAGGCATGGAAAAAGAATACGGCGGTCAGAAGATCGCTGCTGGATTCGAACAATTCACTTATATCTACCCAGAAAGCAAAAAGCGCAAGGGAGATACCTGGGAAACAGAGATCGATGGCGACCTAAAAGCACAACACGTTTGGACCTTAGAGTCTTTCAATCGTAATATTGCCAACATTGTAGGTACGGCCGACATTCAAATGAATATTGATTCGGGATCTGCAAAGATCCAATGTGAGGGAACACAAACTACAACGGTAGTGGTGGATTCTGCTCACGGCTTTATGACCACCTATCATTCAGAATCTACGGCAGAGGGAGAATCTTTTGTCACTGCTTTAGGAGATGAATCGATCCCAACAACTATCACAACAATTACAGACTATACCATTAATAAGTAATGTTTAATAAGTATATCAAACTCGTATTGGCCGGCGCACTTGTTGCCGCTGCCGTTTGGCAAATGACCGAAGATTATATCGGTAATGGGATCATGTTGATCCTTTTAGCTGGTGTATTTGTGTTTCTTTACTTTAAGAACGAACTCATCTTACTGGCCTTCTTAAGACTGCGTAAGCAAGACTTTCCAGGAGCAAAAAAATGGTTGGATAAGATCAAAAACCCTGAGGCTGCCTTAGTGCGCAAACAACAGGGTTATTACAATTACCTCAATGGCATGATGGTCTCTCAGACCAATATGAATGAGGCTGAGAAATACTTCAAAAAAGCCATTAGCTTAGGATTGAACCTGGATACGGATCTGGCCGTGGCTAAAATGAATCTGGCGGGAATTGCAATGACCAAGAACCGCAGAAGGGAAGCGCAGGCCCTACTCACCGAGGCTAAAAAGCTGGACAAGCACAATATGTTGGGGGATCAACTCAAGATGATGCAGCAGCAAATGAAGAAAGGCGGACAACCAAGGCAACAGTTTCAGCGCGGCGGTAGAAGACGTTAGAAGTAAGAAAAATACTTCTTTTATTGGGCTAAAAATTTGGTAATCAAGCGATTTTACTTAATTTGCCCCCAAGAATCTACCCCTATCTGCCTATGGTGAAACTAATACACCTAGTGCTTATTCTCCTATGTACTAAGGCCTTCTCGCAAGGGACAGACCCTAGAAGACAATTCTCCTACAAGATCAAAGAGCAACTCAAAGAGTACTCTTTAAATGCAGATAATGCCTATGAGCTCAAAGACTACGAGCGTGGCGCCTTCCTGTTCGATTCCTTAGTCAAACACGTGGTAGTAAACAGTTATATGGACAATTTCAAGTTCAAAAAACTGTCAGGCCGTACGGTCTACTTTCACGATTATGAAAAGCCAGTTTTCTTAATGACCTATGCGTCTTGGTGTACCCCAGGAAACGGAGAGATTCCCGCGCTGAATAAGGTTGTAGAGCAGTACCATCCCTATATAGATTTTGTGATTTTGTTCTGGAATACAAAAGCACAGGTCAAAGCGGTAGCCAAAGAGTACCACCCTAAAATGGACGTGGTTTATATTGACGAGACCGAAAATATTCACGATCACGTGATCATTAGCATGAAACACAGCTTGGGCTTCCCTACCTCCTTCTTTATCTCATCGGACAAGCAAATTTTAGATGTGCGTCGCGGGGTACTCCATCCCTATTCAGAAGAATATGAAGTTTCTTATTCTTTGAACTACGATGCCTTTCTAAAAGGCATCGCCCTCTTATTTACCAAGGAAGAAGCTCCTTATCCAGAATCCTTATTAGGACAGAACTAAGGGCTATTGCCCCATGCTGTAAACGCCTTCTTTAGGTATCGTAATGGTGTATTTCTTACGAGAAGCGTTCTTGAGATAGGTATCTCTCAACCACGGATTGTGCAACTTCAAGATCTTGTAATTGATATTGAATTTCTTGGCAAAAGCCGGCATATCGGTAATGGCGGTATCAATCACCACTTCATAAGTCGGTATTGGCTGATACAGATCTTGATCTCTAAAGTTGAATCCGTATTTCTTCGGATTACTCATGATCTCTTTAAAAGCGAGAATTCTAAACAGATAACGACTGGTCTCATCGTTTAGCAAGAGATCGTAATAGCTTCCAAAAGCATCTTGACGCTTTTGTTGTTTGCTGATTCCTGCGTTACCTGCGTTATAAGCGGCGGCAGCCAAAGTCCAACTTCCGAAACGTTCTTTAGATTTTTTAAGATACTCAGCAGCCACTTTAGTAGAAAGCTCCAGGTTGTAACGCTCATCTACGTAATCGTTGATCTCCAAACCGTATTCACGTCCGGTAGACTTTAAAAAGTGCCAAAAACCAGCAGCTCCAGCAGGAGAACGGTTATTTTGTAAGGCGCTCTCAGCCACGGCTAGATATTTAAAATCGTCTGGAAGACCATATTTCTTAAGAAGTGGTTCAATAACTGGGAAATATCGTTCGGCGCGCTTCATGATCAACAGACCATTAGACTGCCAGTAGGTGTTCACTAAAAGTTCGCGATCCATACGCTCGCGAATATCAGGGTCATCCAAAGGGACGGCTTCTCCCGCAAAACTCATTTCATCCGGCAATGGTAAGGCGTAGATATTATAATCATTGACAATCTTTACCTCTAAATTCTCATCGGTTGGCGCGTCTTGAACTGCATTGATCATCAAACCTCCGCAGCAAACTACCAACACCAACATTATCGTTTTGTAATACTTCTTCATGATTCACTAATTTTCCCAGAATAAAGATAGCAAATACCCGCAGTTAGCGCAATACTTAATCTTGGTTTAACAGCTTAAGTAATTCTTGGGTGACCGATTTAGCTCTGTAGATGACCATAGCATGGGTTCCTCCAGCGACTGTCGCCGCTCCATCTATGTTCTTGATTGGAAAAACGATGTCTTTATCACCGTGAATATGCGCCACTTCTGGATCTGGCGTTTCTCTAGGCCAGCAAATCATCATTTTTATTGCCCAATCCAAGTATTGCTTATTTCTGACCGAGAGAAACTTATCGTAAAGCTCCAGACGCTTCTTAGAACGCGGCCCAATAGCAAAGCGCTTCAGATTTCTGCTGTTCACCACCAAACCCGTAGGCAAAACCTGATAGAGTTTACTTTTTTGAGCCAAGGCAAATCTTTTAGGCAATTCAGCTCTTGACTTGACACTCGATATAATAATGACCTTGGCTTCTGGCAAAAAGGCCTTCATCTCCTGAGCCATTACTCCCCCAAAGGAAACACCCACCAAATAACCGGCTGGATCATCTACCCGGTCTGCCATGCGTTTAGCGTAATCCTCTAGTGATTCCTCCGGATGCGGGATCATCCATTCCAATATGATCACCTTAAAACGATCCGAAGGTAAATGGATGTTTTCAAAAATCTCGGGGCCGGCTGCCATGCCAGGGATCAGATATACATGTACAAGAGGTTGGTGCATCTGCGGTTTCTAGTTAAAAATCAGGGCAGAAAAAAAGAAAATTCGTACCTTTGCGTGGTAAAATTAGCAATATTTCTGATGAGATTTGCGAGCTTTTACAACAGATTTAACACCAAATAGCAGACTAACTAACTGGCTTATTATCAGCAGATAAATAGATGTGGTGTTCCATCTACTACCAACCCAAATTTTACTTATGCCGCGCGGTACTGGAATTTATTAAGAGTTTCAGCGAGACCATCTGGTAATTTTAAAAAAATTGAAATGATGATTGAAGACGTAGAGATCAACGACAACGAATTCTTAAGACAATTTGAACTTGAGGTTGGTGACAACATGGCCAGAATTGAATATTCCCTTCAAGAAAGAAAGATCTTCCTTACCAAATACTTCATGCCAGAAGACATGGAAGAACAAGGCTTTCGTGATATTTTCATCAAAGCTGTATTTAAGGAAGTTGAGGATCGAAACATCCGCTTAGTTCCAACCAGTCCTGAGATCGCGTCATTTATGCGCAAAAACCGAAGAATCTATAAAGATCTACTCCCCGTAGGAATTTCTATCTAACCCACGCCGGCCTCCCGGAGTATTTCAAAACGCACAAACCCTTCTTCATCAATCTCGCTCAGCTGTACCTGATGCAAGGTGTTGACTAGTGCCGGATCCCAAGGCATTCTAACTTTTACATAGTTTTCTGTGAAACCGTGGATATAGCCTGATTTGTTCTCGCCTTCAAAGAGCACAGTGCGTGTGCTTCCCAGTTGCGACTCGTAAAAAACACGACGTTTTTTTACCGATAGGCCGCGCAACATGCGTGAACGTTTGGATCTTATTTTTTGCGGCACAGGATCAGCCATACTTGCCGCTTCTGTATTGTCTCGTTCGGAATAGGTGAAAACGTGCAAGTAAGAAATATCCAGCTCGTTTAAGTAATTGTAAGTCTCCAGGAAATGCTCCTCAGTCTCTCCCGGGAATCCAACAATCACATCGACCCCAATACAAGCATCCGGCATAACTTGACGAATTCGCGCTACACGCTCCGTGTATAATGGCGTCAAATAACGTCTTTTCATGCGTTTTAAAAGAGCATCGCTCCCACTTTGCAATGGGATATGAAAATGTGGCACAAAGCTGTTAGAGCTCGCGACAAAGTCAATAGTCTCGTTTTTAAGCAAGTTGGGTTCGATGGAAGAAATACGTAAACGGTGAATTCCTGGAACCTCATCCAAGGCCTTTACCAGATCCAAAAAGGTGTGTTCGTGTTTCTTATTGCCAAACTCCCCTTTACCATAGTCACCGACATTTACCCCTGTCAGAACGATTTCTTTGATGTCTTTGGAAGCAATCTCTGCAGCATTCTTTAGAACATTGTCAAGGGTATCGCTTCTAGAAATTCCTCGTGCTAAAGGAATGGTGCAATAGGTACACTTATAATCACAGCCGTCCTGAACTTTCAGAAAAGCACGGGTTCTATCGCCAATAGCATAAGAACCTACGTAAAAGTCTGCCTCGTTGATCTCACAGGAATGAACTTGCCCGTAATCGTTTTTGCTCAAATCATTGATATAATCTAAAAGCTTGAATTTCTCTGTGGCTCCTAAAACTAGATCCACACCGTGAACATCGGCTAATTCTTGTGGCTTGAGTTGCGCATAACAACCAATAGCAGCTACAAAGGCCTCCGGATTGGATTTCTGAGCCTGTTTTACAATGGTTTTAAAACGCTTGTCAGCATTCTCGGTAACCGAACAGGTGTTGATCACATAAATGTCTGCAGTTTCACCAAAATCAACGCGCTCAAAACCTTCCTGCACAAACCCGCGGGCAATTGTAGAGGTCTCTGAGAAGTTCAACTTACACCCCAAGGTGTGAAAGGCGACTTTCGGTTTCTTTTTATGTGCAACTTTTAAAGACAAATCAACAGGCTATTTTACTATCTTTATCAGCATATGCGTATGCAGATTCAGCGGGCAAAATTACAATTAAATTACAGGAACTTAAAATTAAAGGGCGGTATATCGACGCTTTACCATTTTGGGTGTTTGCTGTTGATTTTTAGCCTATTGAGTTGTGGAACCGAGGCTGAC
>NZ_CBFCWJ010000023.1:0-18982 GCF_965601605.1 Gilvibacter sp.
CCAAAAAACAGCACCTTCTTCACTGCGAACAGCAAGTACCTCATTAAGACGAACCAACCAGGGTTCGCGATCTTGGTCATTCAAGGCTTGACCGCTTTGCATTTTCTCAATATTGGTTTGCGGATGATAGGTGTCTGCATCCAAAAACGGAAGCGAAAGCTCCCGAGCTAAGGCTTCACCAACGGTAGTTTTTCCACTGCCGCTAACACCCATAATAATGTATAATTTACTCAATTTAAGGGGTGTTTGATTTGCGTTCGAGATTCGCCAAAAACGTCCCGCCTTTTGACCTTTTTACGCCAGTCTTATAGCTAAAAACAGAACCAGCCAAAGGGTACTTTTTCTAGCTCTTCATCCGTCCATATCCACACGTGCTGAAGTGATATAAAGTATATCCAAATTGGGGCCTCCAAAAGCTGCGGCGGTTACATTGTGCGCAGGCACTTCAATTTTTGCATTAATTCGCCTGTTTTGGAGTTGTACTGAAACTATGGGCGTTTTCCGTTCCAAAGCCCAACCCAGAGATTGTTGTTCTCATCAATAGCCATTCCGTCAGGAAAACCATCAGCTGGTTCTACTTCTACAACTACGCGTTTCATTTGCTGATGGCTGGCGGTATTCTTATCGTAATCAAAAGCGCGAATCACTCCAGTAGGCGTATCGATATAATACATGGTAGTAGCGCGTCGGTCCCAAACAATACCGTTGGAGATCGTAATGCTATCGAGCATTTTGGTAGTGGTACCATCGGGTTGGATTCTGTAAAGATTCCCGGAGGCTTCGTTTTCTGCCAGATTCATGCTTCCTACCCATAAATTTCCCGCAGGGTCACATTTGCCATCATTGAAACGGTTTCTTCGTTTCTTCTTTTTCTACATCAGAAAGGAGTTCTAAATCACCACTTTGAAGGTTAATTTTATAGATACCGTCTTTCTAAGGCAACAAACAGCTTGTCTCGGGCTGTAAGGCACCCACGGTTTCCAATTCTAGAAGGAACTTTAAGCGCGCGATTTTCTTGCGTATCCGGAGAAAAAATATGAAGCTCTTGATTCAGAATATCTACCCAATACAATTCTTGTGTCTTTGAATTCCATACCGGGCCTTCCACCGAGTTTCTGATTTATTTTCAAAGGCTAGTTTAACTTCTTCTTTAGGAGGTGTTTGTGTTTCTTCGGAGGGATACTCTGCTTCGGTTTTGCAACTGGTTGCTAACATAAGGAACAGGCCGCTAAAAGCCATTAGCCGGAGCCAATTTTGGGAATCATTTCGGGGTAGTTGTTTTAGTTGTTTTGCACTAAGGTATTCATTATTTTTTAGGCTATAAAAAAACCAAAGATGAAACAAGCAAAAAAAGCAATGGTGGTTCAATGGAGTAGTGGGTGCATTACTTCTGGGAAAGCGGTATAAGTGTGGCCTTAGAATGTTCTCAACTCAAAGACAATGGAGCGGACTTCTGGCTTTGGACCCTTGGAGGAACTGCGGGTATCGGTTTTGGTTTTAAAGCGGTGGTGGTGCTGCTCATTAGAGCAGGGATCATCAACGAGCAACTCAAAAAATCAATCAAAAAATAAAGAATAAATGAAATCAATCAAAATCTTAGGTGCTTTGGCTTTAAGCCTGTGCCTTGCAAATTGCGGCGAAACAGAAGAATCAACCCAACCCCATGGATGGAGTTTGGCAATCCGTAGGTTTATGGTCGAATTGTTAAAATTGAACAAGGAGCTTTTAAATTGGCCCAGACCACATCGATCTCCTGTTTACCCGTTCTTTCTGGGGATATAGCCATGTTTGGCGATCAAATTTATGTAGAGAATGACACTTTACGTCTGGACAACGGGATCAATCGGTATCAATTTACTCGTATTGACGACGCTCCCTTGATCTGTAAAAACCGTGACACCACAGGCCTATGCAGATCCGGTATTGAATTTTGAAGTGGTGGCAGAGACTTTTAGAGATCATTACGCCTATTTTAAAGAGCGCAACATCAATTGGGATTCTACCTATGCCTTGTATCGCTCCAAAGTGACTCCGCAGACCACAGATGCTGAGCTCTATAATGTTTTTGGAAGATATGTTGGACAGTTTTGATGACGGACATATAGGGACTTTTCTGCAAGCGATGAAGTGGAAGAAGCCGCCTACGCTTTGCGCGAGGCCGCTGAATCAGATGAATCAGAATCGGGGCCAACACCCATAAGCGGTAGACGTGTTTAGAGGACTCTATTGCCAACCACTACGTCAAAGATCTCAAAGTATCAACCTTTGGGTTCTTTCAATGGGGAAAAGATCAATGAAAAAGGTAGCTTATTTGCAGCTCAATCAAATGCTTGGTTTCGCTGACTACGGCATTGAACAGACTGATGATATAGAAGCCTTCTTTGAACAGTATTTTGAAATGGCAGAAGAAGACATTAGTCATTCAGACAATGAGGTGGCGGGGATCAATCGTTTGTTTAACCAGGTCTTGGATGATTTTGAAGGTATAGAGGCCTTGATTATTGACGTGCGCTTCAACGGCGGTGGTTCTGATGAAATTGGGATGGAAGTTTTGAGTTTTTTCAATCCGCAGCGAAAACAAGTATTTTCAAAAACAAGCCCTGGTTTCAAGGAGCTTTAACACCGGAGAATAAGGTTTATTTACACGCTGGGGAGCGTCAAAGTACGTTGCCTGTTTACTTGTTGATCTCTCCGGAGTCTGCATCGGCAACCGAAATCATGACCTTGACCAGTTTAGAGATTCCTTCAGTGACGCGCATTGGCGATAGAACAGAGGGTGTATTTAGTGACATCTTTGACCGGGAAATGCCCAACGGAATGGAATTTGGCCTTTCTAATGAGGTTTATTACTCCATGAAGGGTGAAAATTATGAAGGCTTGGGGATTCCTGCTGATGTGGGTCCATGAAACTACCCGAGAAGCCGCTACGTATTTTTCTATCAGGTATTAGACGAGCTCAATAATGGTGGAGACGCCGCTATTGAGGAAGTGCTTAAGTTGCATCAATAATCGCCGATTTGTTCAATCCTTGTGGATTTTTACGCTTTAGGTAAAAATAGTATCAGCAAGGCTACCAAAGAACAAATCGAAAATCCTATAAAAACAGGTAAGGCCGTATCTTTTAAATAGCGACCAATAAAGGTGCTGATGGGTACGGCCATTATTGTTGAGATAAAGCCGGTAATGGCCGCTGCTATCCCTGCAATATGCCCAACAGGTTCCATGGCGAGTGCACGTAGGTTACCAAACAGAAATCCAATACACAAGAACTGCAAAGCCATAAAGGCTAGCAGGATCTCAATGGGCGGATTTTCGCTGCCCATAAAGACCAAAACATAACTTAGCGAAACTACAAAGAAGCCGCTCAGAGCAACGGTTACCAACTTTTCCATTCCAAAGCGCAACACCATATTGGCATTTGAGGAAAACGGCCAATCCAATGGCAATGCTCAATCCTGCAAAGATGTATGGAAAAGCTTCTTTGAGTCCGTATTGCTCTTGAAAGATCTGTTGGGATCCGCTTAAATACACAAAGAAAGAACCTGCAATAAGTCCGGAGATCACTGTACAACCAATGGTTACCGGATATTGAATGACTTCTTTGAATCCGTCTTTAAAAAGATTCTTACTCATGGGAATCTTATTCTCAACTTTTAAGGTTTCTGGCTGCCGCAGATAAAACCACAAACACACCACAGCTCCAATGGCTAATTGAAAATAGAAGATGGCCTGCCAATTATAAGCGTCTAAAACGAGTTTCCCAAAGGCGGGTGCGACTATGGGAACCAGCAGAAACACTACGGTCACAAAGGACATGATTCTGGCCATATAATCTCCGGAGTACAGATCCCGAATAATGGCAATGGCTATGGTTCTCGGTGCAGAAAGGCCTATTCCTTGAATGATGCGCCCCAAGATCATGACCCAAAGCGTATCGGTAGAAACACAGATAAAACTCGCCACCACAAAAAGGGCAAATCCCATATAAACAACGGGCTTGCGCCCAAGACTGTCAGAGAGTGGGCCAAACAGGAGTGGACCCAAGCCCAAACCCAAAAAGATCATGATTATAAAAAGCTGATTATCGCTGGGGTTGGTAGTGCCAACATGGAATCCAATGATGTCCAAAGCGGGGAGCAGTGCATCAATGGCGAGGGCTACAATAGACATTAGGGCCGCCATCATAGCGACAAATTCCAGTTGCGATTTTTGCCTTCTTGTGTTCACGCTGCAAAATTACTCCATTTGCCAGTAGGGAACTATTTAAATCGACAAGATCTGTAACAAATTATCTTATGACTTACTTATAAGGCATCATTCATCAATCAACTAATAACAACACTATGAAAATTCAACTAAAACGCATTTGCACTGGCTTGGCAGTCTTCTTTCTGCTGATGACCTCCGGGCTAATTGCACAAAACAACTTAACGGCTTCCCAATGGCAAGAAGACCTTGATTTCTTGCAAAAGACGGTGCATCAAGACTATCCGTTCTTATTTAAAAAAAGTCACTGCCCAAAAATGGGATGGGGAAGTGGCTAAGCTCAGAGCGCAGATTCCCAATATGGCCGATCACGAGGTCATGGTAGGGCTTTCGCGCATCATTGCGATGTTTGAATACGGACATACCTATCTCAGCCTTAGTGGAGGAAAGGTAGATTATCACAAAATCCCAGTAAATCTATATCAATTCAGTGATGGAATTTACATTGAAGGAACCACAATAGGTAATGAAAAGGCATTAGGAGCCAAAGTTTTAAAAATAGGCGACAAATCTATTGAGCAGGCCATAGCGTTGATCTATCCCACAGTATCTGCGGAGAATGATCAATTTTTTAAGGCCTATGGACTCAATGATCTGACCATTCCGGAAATTCTCCACGCTCAGCGCATCATTCCAATGTACACCATGGACGTGGAATTTACCTTAGAAAAAGACGGGGAAGTCTTTACGCATACCTTTACAGCTGGAGACAAAGGTGCAATTAAAACGGAGTATAGCCTCATTCAGCCAGGAGAGGGGCGCATCAGCGCAAGAGATCAATCCGCTACACCTTTATATCTGCAAGAACTCAACAAAATCTACAACTTTGATTATAACGCGGAAACAAAAACCGTTTATGTGCGTCAGAGTCAAGTTCAGGACGATCCTTCACAAAAGAACATCGCAGAATTTTATGGAGAAGTCTTTGATTTTATAGCGAACAATGAGGTGGAGCGCTTTGTTTTGGACGTACGACTGAACGGAGGCGGAAACAACTATTTAAACAAACCCATCATTACTGGATTGCTAAAGTCTAAGGTGAACGAAGTGGGTAAATTCTTCTGTATCATTGGGCGCAGAACCTTTTCTGCATGTCAAAATATGGTTAATGAATTGGATAATTACACCAATGTGATCTTTGTGGGAGAACCTACGGCAGAGAATTTAAATTTCTACGGAGACAACAGAAAGCTTTTATTGCCTAATAGCGGATTTACCGCACGATTGTCTTGGGCATGGTGGCAAGATAAACCACAATGGGAGAATCAAGAGTGGATGCCCCCAAATATTGCCGTTTCAACGACTTTTGAGCAATACGTAAACAATGAAGATCCTGTCTTAGCGGCAGCTATGGCTGAGATTGGAGATGATGTTGTCTTGGATCCGATGGGTCATTTAACCCAGCTGTTTATGGCGGGAGAATTGGAAAAGGTGAATAGTGAAGCCGCTCGTTTAGTGAACGATCCTATGCATCAATACACGGATTTTGAGGCTTTGTTTACTCAGGCGGGTTATAATTTGCTCAACAGTGACCAGATTCAAGGAGCTTTATTTGTCTTTGATATGAGCAGCAAGCTGTTTACAGACTCTTCTCAATTATACTTGGGCTTGGCCGAAGCGTTAAAGGCTAGCGGCAATTTAGAACAGGCCAATCAGGTCTTCTTAAAGGTGAGTCAGATGGATCCCTACGGTCCGCAAGGCGAGAAGGCCAGAAGGGCTTTAAAGAATTAATTACCAATTATTTAAAATAAAAACTGCGCCCGAAAGGAGCGCAGTTTTTTTGTGCTTGAATAGCTAGCATCTAATTTTCCTTTTTCAAGGTAATCTCAATGACTCCATTTTCTCCGCGTGAGCCATAGATGGCGATAGCGCTTTGGCCTTTGATCACAGAGATGCTTTCAATGTTATTTGGATCTATCTTTGTTTTCAGCTGATCTGTGTTGATCTCATAATCGCCAAATTTGCTTTTAATGATGTATAGTGGAGTAGGACCGGTACTTTGTGAACCAGAGATCTGAAACTTCACTTTCTTTTCATTATTGATGTCTGTGGTAATGAAAAATGGCTTTCTGTCAGTATCGGAAATCATTTCTTTAAGGATCACTTGCTGATCGGCTTTGAGTTCGTTTTTAATATTCAGCAAGGTGAATAGACGGGCGAGTTTTACTTCCGATTCTGCTATGGTTACTTGATACATTTGTGCCATAGTTTCTTCAATCGCTACTTCGGGATTTCTAAGCAGTTCATCGAGTTTAGCCTTTTGTTCGGCCAATTTCCATTTGGCATCTGTAAACTTCTTATTGCCCTCATAATAATGAGCTTTGATGGCTTCCATTTGTTTGTCGGTAAGACTGATCTCTGTTTTGTACTTCATGATATTGTCAATATCAAAAAGTTCTGTGGTGAGCGCGTCTTGTGCCTGGCTAATAAAACCAAAGGCAAATAAAAAGAGGAGGAGGGTGTACTTTTTCATGGTGTGTGTTTTATTCATCAAATTCTTGGATCAATACATCTGTGGAGGCTTCCCAGCTAAAAAGAGAAGTGTTTTCTACCATTAATTGATCTGTGGTTTCTGTTTCTGTTAAATCTAAATTCAGTGTAATTTCTTCGCTTACTGTGTCTTCGGATGATATAGGATCACTCTTTCGAAGTAATCCGATCAACCCTCCAAGAACCAAAACAGCTGCAGCTGCATGATACCATTTGAAGGAACTTGTATTGCTGTTTGACATAATATCATCCACAGCCGGAGCAGGAAAATCGACTTTATCTCGATTTCTCTCCGCAGTGAATAAATCCCTTAATTCTTGATCTTTATTCATGATCGAATCGGTTTTAAGTGTTGCTTTAAGGCTTCTTTACCACGACTGTAATGGGTTCTAACGCTACCAATACCAATGTCCAGGACTTCAGCAATGGCCGCAAGAGTCATATCGTGATAAAAAGCCAGCAACAAGACTTGTTTTTGACGCTCTGGCAATTGATTTAGAATAGGTCTTAAGTTTGGCGTTTCCGCAAAAGGATCTATTTCTGATGTCAATTGTACAGTTTCTAAAGCTTGAAATTTTCGCTGATTTTTAAGATGATCAAAGGCTGTAAAACGAATGACGGCAAACAACCAGGTCTTAAAACTGGATTGTTCATTGTAGCGCGCTTTATTCTCTAAAATTTTCAAATACGTCATTTGCAAAACATCCTGAGCAGAATCTGGCTGGTGCTTACACAATTGAAGCGCCCAATAATATGCAGCTTCATGATGTTCGCAAATTAATGATTCCAGTTGATTCTTTTTCATCGGTTATCCCTTAGTCTTAAAAATAGGGCGCGTATATGACACTGTGTTGAAGTTTTTTAAAGATACTCGCTATATCTGGGAATTCCGAAGATATTTAAAGGACTGGGAGGGAATCCTCAAAACAATCTATTTTACATAATATAAATTATGATACAATTATAGCAAATAACGCATAGCTCTCTATTTGGCATAATATCACATATATTTTAACGTAAGTGAATTAAATCGATAGATATTATGTCAAAGTTATTTGCGCTGGATTTTAGCCTGTAACAAGTTTACTGAATAATCATCCTTATCTTTAAGTACTAAAACCAAACAACCCATCCATGAGCAAATCACTAATGAAATTCGTCTTTACAATTTTTATTTTATCTGCTTCCTTAATCAGCTGTAAGCAAAACAAATCCGAAGAAAATAGTACCGCAATAGACTCAGCAACTGCAACTGAGCAGTATTCAACGACAAAAGCTTTAAAGGAATCTTTGACCTTTTACTCCTCTTTTGACACTTCCGTAGATGCAGATTTTGCTTTGGGAGATGCGCGTCTGTATACAGTGCCTAACCGTCAAGCCAGAGATTCTGCTCGCGTTGGTTTGCATAAGCCTGATATTCGTCGTGAGGACGGTCAAGGAAAATTTGGTGCCGGATTGGTCTTTACCGAGCGTAGCCCAGGATATATCTACTATCCAAGCGAAAAGAACATTACTTACAATACCACCAATTGGGCAGCTACCGTCTCTTTTTGGCTCAAATTAGACCCAGAAACAGACCTAGAACCAGGCTATTGCGATCCTATTCAAATAACAGATTCTGGTTACAATGATGCGGGTATTTGGGTAGATTTCACTAAAGAAAACCCTAGAGATTTTAGATTGGGCGTTATTGGAGATCGTGAGGTTTGGAATCCAAATCCAGAAGGCCCAGACAATGAGAATCCTATATTTAATGCCCGTTTGATCGCTGTGGAAAATCCACCTTTTTCCAGTGATTCTTGGACGCATATTGTGATTGCCTTTTCTGGTTTAAATACACCCAATGGTGAAGCTTCGCTCTATATGAACGGGCAATTCAAAGGCAGTAACCCCTTGCCTATTGCCCCTTTTACTTGGGACTATTCCTTATCAAACATCTACCTGGGCCTTAGTTATATAGGCCAAATGGATGAGCTCTCTATTTACAGTCGTATGCTCAATGCAGAAGAAGTTGCAGCTTTATACGGACTTGAAAACGGCGTGAGTTCTATTTTGGACTAATCACGGAAACAATCATTGATGAAGGTGTTTTGGTTTGGGCGCAGATGGGCTTTCCTGTGCGTAGCGGCAGCTAAATAGAAACTTTAGGAATCTTTTAGGAGCCTGGTGAAGCTTTTTTGCGGCTATTTTATAACTTTAGCATTGCCTATGTGCCTTGATAATATGGACCCAAACTACTATGAATAAATCACTCTATCTTTTTTTAATCATTCTTGGAGGGTGGATCGGATTAGGAGCGACCACTCATCCTATAAAGCTTACTTCTTCGCTACTTTCTTATGATGATTCTGCTAAGAAGCTGACCTTGGAATGTAAAGTGTTCATTGATGACTTCTCTCCTGCAATTAATGGTGTACTGCAGTTCAACATCCAAAAAGGAGCACTTACGGATACAGACATTAAGGGCATAGAAGCCTATTTTAAAGAAAAATATGTAATCCAAATTAATGGTAAAACTTTACCACTTAAAATCAAGGATTATGAAATAGAGCTCAAAGCCAATGTGCTGACCTTGCATTTTGAAAATAAAGGCATAACCTTAAAGAAAAATGACAAGATCAAGGTTGAGAACAGCATGCTTTTTGAATCCTTTGGACATCTACAATCCAATTGGATGACCTTCAAATTCCCGCCCTTATTGAGAAGTAAAAGCTTTGAGAGCACTAAATACGATCCAATTTTCACCAAAACTTTATAATAAATCTTTTTATGGAAGAATACAGTATTTTCTTTTCTAACGGTTGGGAGCATATTGTTGACATCAATGCTTATGATCATTTGCTCTTTGTCATGACGCTCTGTGCAGCTTTTAAATTCTCAGAATGGAAACAAGTGCTGGTGATCATTACCGCCTTTACTATTGGACACAGTGGCACCTTAATTTTGAGCGCTTTGGACATCATACCGACCAACCCACAACTTATTGACCTGTTGATTCCCTTTACTATTATGATCACGGCTATTGCCAATATTGTGAATTATGGGAAGGACGGAAAATTCTCAGATGCTAAGTTCAAGTATATGATTGCCCTTGTATTTGGGCTTATTCACGGTTTGGCCTTTGCGAGCAACTTTAAATTCATGCTTTTTAGCGACAGCATAGTCATGCCACTCTTCTTATTCAACTTAGGTATTGAAGTAGGACAGATCTTTATCGTGATCCTATTTATGTTGGCGCTTTGGTTCTATACCAAGATCATTAAAGGAGAACATATGAAATGGAATATTTTCATATCGGGAGCCGGCTTTGGAATTGCCGCCACCCTCTTCTTAAACGCCTTAGCACTCTAACAAAAAACCGCCCTTTTCTTGGGCGGTTTCTTTTTTCTAGTTGTTTTTATCTTAGTCGATAAGACCCTGGCCTTCAACCCAAGGAGCTCCGGCTTGCTTTAAGCCTCGTTCAATGGCTGGCATGGTGTTATTGACCACATTGGCTAATCTGCCTTTTACTTGTCGTAATTGACCTTTAGCTCGTTCCAAGGCTCCCTTGTGGGTACCTGTAGGGCCGTAAGTATTACCAAAGGCTGCCCAGCCTAGCTGATTGCCATCATTAGGCGTTGGGTTGGAGCGCTCCCCGATCTCATCTTTAATGGGGTTTCCATAAAGCTCCTTTTCAATAGACAAAAGCTCCAATCGAGCTGAATTGATTTGTGCTAGTAATGCGTCATTTGGCGCTGTTGTTTTATTCGCTGCGCGCTTCATAGCTGCAACCAATTTAAGCTGATTGTCTAAGGTCAAGTTAGTTGCATTGATGTCTTGTTGAAATGCGAATACTTCCTCGCGGAATTGATTCATCTCATCATAAGACTTACGAGGTATTGCTCCCTCATAGGCGGCAACCACATTGAACTCTTGAGGCCCTTGCAATATCGTAGTAACGCCATCAACACGTTTAACCAAGGTCACTGTGTAACGACCTGGAGTAGCTCGGATAAAGCCAGTGCCAATACCATCACCACGACCATTTAAACGTTCTCCACGTTTGTTAGGATAGTTAAATTCCCAATTAGCGCGGTTGAATCCTTTGCTGTTAGAACCTTTAATAGTATTCACAGTGTTTCCAGTGGCATCTTTAATAATCAGCAAAACAGCTGGTCCGTCTTGATTCTTCTCAGCCTCTAAAGTATCCCAGCCTTCAAATCCGGCACCTTCATCAGCATTAGCTTTGCGCTCTGCCTTTGCAGATTTAAAGCTGTCAGAAAGGTAATAGGTAAAACGAGCTCCGTAAGGTCTGTTCTTAGCCTTGTATTGCGCATCACCTTGACTGCTGACCTTGCTGTAAGGCGCATACCAAAGCGCATCTTTAGTTGGGAACATCGTTGCCTCGGCGTTCATGATATCCGTTCCGAAGTTTCTAAGCGGAGTAATATCATCCAAAATAAAGAATCCACGACCAAAGGAAGCTCCAACTAAGTCGTCCTCACGACGCTGAATGGTAATGTCTCTAAAGGAGATCGTCGGAACTCCGGACTTCAACTGAACCCAATTCGTTCCGCCATTATACGTAAAATAGATTCCGTATTCTGTAGCTGCGAACATAAGATTTTTGTCTTTGTGATCTTGTACCAATCGCCACACTAAATGACGCTCTGGAAGGTCACCACTAATAATACTCCAGGTCTTTCCTTTGTCTGAACTCTTTAGTACATAAGGCTTGTAATCTCCGTATTTGTGATTGTCCACAGCTGCGTAAACCACGTTAGCGTCAAAGAGATCTGCGCGCACATCATTGACAAAAGGAACATCGCCCAAACCTTTGATAGAACTCAAAGTGAACTTACGCCAGGTTTGGCCGCCGTCTTCTGTGGTTTGAATGATACCATCATCAGTACCAGCATATATCAGGCCTTCTTGTTGTGGAGACTCTGCCAAAGAAGTAATGGTGTTGTAGTTGGACATCGCCAAGACATCCCAAGCATTGTCCCAAGATTGAGACTTCCCGTAATAGTCTAAGGTCAATCGGTCTTGGTTCAAGGTTAGATCTTCAGAAATTGGTGTCCAATCATCTCCCCTATTGTCTGAGCGCCAAACGCGTTGTGAGGCGAAATACAGACGTGTTGGGTTGTGCGGACTCACTAAGATCGGCGCATCCCAATTGAAACGCTCAAAAGGCTCTCCAGCTCTTGGTTGCGGCTGAATGAATACCGTTTCACGTGTAGTTTGATCGATTCTCCATAGTGCTCCTTGTTGGAATTCTCCATAAGTAATATTGGGGTTTCCAGGCTCAATAGCGGACTGATGTCCATCGGCACCTAAGGTCTTCCACCAATCGCGGTTGGAGATCCCATCCGAGCTAAAAGTGTTTGAAGGTCCGCCGTGAGATCCATTATCCTGAGTTCCTCCGTAGATATTGTAAAAAGGCGCAGTATCATCAACCGCAACTTTAAAGTATTGCGTTATTGGCAAGTTTCTCACATACTTCCAACTCTTGGTCAGATCAAAACTCTCATACAATCCACCGTCAGTACCAAATAGTACATAGTTCGGGTCAGACATTTTAAAAGCCATGGCGTGGCTATCCACGTGCTTGTTTCGCTCATTCATGGTGTAAAAGGTCTTTCCATGATTGTCTGAGATCTGCACGTAGTTATTCATTAAAAACAACTTGCCTTCATGATGAGGCGAAGCATATAGCTCTTGATAATAGTGTGGCCCGGTTCCTCCTGATACAGCGTCAGATTGCTTGCTCCAGCTCTCCCCACGGTTGGATGACATAAAAAGCCCTCCTTTTCTTCGATCAAGCTCTATAGCAGCATAGATCACATCTGGATTGAAGGGAGAAATCGCTAAACCAATTTTTCCTTTGTTTGAACCTGGAATTCCTTTTTTGAGTTCATTCCATGTGTCACCTCCGTCAGTACTTTTATATATGCCTGTTCCGGGACCTCCGCCCATATAACCTGCTACCGTTCTGTGGCGTTGCCATGTCGCTGCATAAAGTACATCTGGATTCCGTGGATCAATGACAATATCGGTAGCTCCTACCCAAACATCATCTCCCAAAGTGCGGTTCCATGTTTTTCCACCGTCTGTGGTTTTATAAACCCCACGTTCACCACCTGATGACCAAAGTGGCCCTTGAGAAGCCACCCAAACAGTATTGGAATCCTCTGGGTGAATGATAATGGTGGATAAGTGTTCTGACTTTTTAAGTCCCATATGGCTCCAACTGGCGCCGTCATCATGACTTACATAGATCCCATCTCCAACAGAAGCGTGACGACCTCCTACGTTTTCACCCGTACCCACCCAAATGGTATGTGGATTGGAAGGATCAATGGCTATCGATCCGATAGAAAACGAAGTCTGTCCATCAAAAATAGGTTTCCAGGTGGTCCCTGAGTTTGTAGTTTTCCATACGCCTCCGGATCCCACAGCAACATACCAGACATTCTCATTCTCAGGATGTATGGCAATATCGGCAATTCGACCTGAAGTGAAAGCCGGCCCAATGTTTCGCAATTCCAGACCACTAAAAGTGCCGGAATTAATTTCTTGTGCTTGAAGCGGTGTGATCAATGCGACCAACATGCCCAAAAGCATTCCAATTTTTAAAAAAGATTTCATAGTTAATGACAATTGAACTGTTCCCGGGGGTTCTAGAAATTGGTTGATTTACAGAACAGTATTTATTAATGGTTGTTTGTTGTAGGCTAAAAATACGCCAGAGAGCAAGTCAGCTCCAAAATAGAAATCTTAGAATCTTGTTAAAATTTTACACAGTCAATTCATGGTTCACCTACTAGCAAAAAAAAGGAACACCTTTCGATGTTCCTTTTAAAGCTTACCACTTCCCGTTCTCATTGGCCCATTGTTCTTTAGGGGGAATTGGGGAGATAACATCCCAATGTTCCACAATAAGCCCGTCTTCTAATCTAAATAAATCATAAAAAGCAGTAAGCTCGCCTTTGCCAAATTTTCCTTCGCTGAGGGTGAGCACAAAGTTCCCCTCGCCCATCACTTTAACAAGTTTGGTATATTCCATGACCAAGCCGTTCTCTGCAAAGTATTTCATTGCTGCACCAAAACCTTCCAATCCATCAGCTACGGCAGGATTGTGCTGAATGTAGGTTTCTGTACTGATGTAGTCGGTTACTTTATCCATTTGATGATTCAAAAGCACATTCGTGATAAAATCCTTCACTTTAGCTTTATTGGCCTCTGTTTTATCAAGGTCTGTAATTGCCGTGGCTCCATCAAACTGCGTATGTCCGCTTGGGTTTGGTGCTTGTACCTCAATAAGGTTGTCCCAGTGTTCAACGATCAGTCCGTCTTCAAATCGGAACACATCAAATCCAGCTTTAGGACCAAAAAAGTCATATTCTGTGTGGGTGAATACATAATCTCCATCTTGGAACGCACGTACCACATTGGCTTTAAACCCTCCTTCTGGAGCATTTTTCATTACTTCACCAAACCCAGCCAATCCGTCACCAACGGCTAGATTGTGTTGGATGTATTTTTCAGGGTTGATGTAGCTAATAGGAGTGGTATCTCCTGTGTTAAAGCTGTTCAATAAAGCTACTGTTTTGTCTTTGTTTGATAATTGCATGTCGTTAATATTTACGGTGTTGAGGGTGCTATAGCGACCCATTTTTACGGTGGATTCATCCATCATGCCCATAAATTCCTGGGCAATGGTGTTATTCATGAAGGGTTGTAAGGCGGCATCGGAATTGGCTTTGGTGTCCCAGTAGACCACTACAGCAATTTCATTGGCGCTATTTTCACCAATTAGGCGCTGTACAAAGCCTGTTTTGGGAGCAGTGACCTGCTGCGCGACTTGTTGATCGATCTGCGCAAAGGCTGCAGGGTCAGCGTCTGACTTCAGTTGGAAGGTCATGATCTCGATAAAATCAGACTCACTTCCGTTATAACCATCAGGCATTTGATAGCGCGCCATATTCATGGTTTTACCATCAATCATTCCTGCATAGTCTGCTACAGTAGCGTCGGTCATGAATTTATCCATTGAGGCTGCTGCGTCTGCTTCTGATTCCCAATAAACCAATACTGCAAACTGCCCGTCTTCTGTAAGTCCGCTTTGTCGTTTTAAAAATCCTGATTGTTTGCTGGTAAAGGTTTCTTCCACAGTTTCATCTAAGGCGATAAAGGCTGCGAGATCTGCTTTTTCGTCGATGTTAAAAGTGGTAACTTCTAAAATGGGTCCTTGCTGCTCACAACTTAGTAAGCTCAAGGTCATTAAGGCGATTAGTGTAAGTTTTACGGTTTTCATTGTTTTATGATTTAACTGAGTACAAAGTTGTTAAATCACAAAGGCTGAGGCGTTATCAATCTCAGGAAGAAAATAGTAAATCTCTAACTATAGGCGTTTGCTTTTCTGAATTGTGCCGGAGTGAATTCAGTAGTCTTTTTAAAGAATTTAATCATGTTGGCAGGCTCATCAAAACCAGTTTTAAAACTTATTTCTTTTATAGATAAGCTCGTTGAAATTAGGAATCTTTTGATCTCCATGCACACAAAATCATCTATAAATGCCTTTGCAGTTTTGTGCGTTAGCGCTTTAACCACATCGTTTAGAAGTTTGTACGAGATGTAAAGAGATTTGGCGTAATCTTGAGCGTTACGAGTACTAGTGTATTGATTGTGAAGTAGTAAGGTGAATGATGTAAAGTGAGTTAACCACTGTGGACTCACCGAGGAACTCGCATTCTGATCCTTAACGCGTTCCGCTTTTATCAGAAAGGCATGCAGCAAGCTCTGCAAGACTTCAGCTTTGCCAAAAGAATCCTGTAAATAGTATTCCTTATGCAGTTCATCAGCGAGCGGTAAGAGACTGTCTTCAATCATTTGATCCTGATGGATTACAGGAGATTCTAAATGGTAATTGTATAACCGATTTAAGTGAAGTGTTTTTGAACCTAAATAGTTGTTCTCTAAATATTGATGATTTAAAATTACGGCGTACCCTTCAGTGTTCGCAAGAGCGCGCGTAAAATGCTGTACTTGTTCTTTAGCGACAAAAAGTACACTTCCCGGTTTCAAAGTGTACTGTTTAAAGTCTAAATAATGTGTGTAAGCGCCTTTGGTAATAACAAGGATTAAATAGAATTGAATCTTATGTGGTGCATAGGGATCGTGATCCTTGATCTGTTGCAAACGCTCGCGGACTTGATGGAAGCTGATTACTTCTATATCAAGCGCAACAGTTTCCCGATAGGCTATTTTTGGAATGCTTTTAGCCACTTGCTAAACTATTGATGTCTTTATTCTCTAAATGTTTTAAAGTTTGATTTGCTGCGATACTAGCTATCATAGCATGACCGATATTCGTAGTTGTAGTAACATTTGAGCGTTTTTTGAACCAACCAAAAAATGGACGTAATATCACATATATGGCGTTGTACCAGCCTGTGCTAGACTTAATGCCGCGTTCTGGGATGATCATACCGGGTCTAAAAGCATAAGCGTCCTTAAATCCCTTTTCAAGAATGTAGTTTTCTGTTTTTCCTTTGACTCGAGCCCACATTACACGTCCCGTTGCAGTACTATCAGTACCTGTTCCAGAGACGTAATTAAAAACCATATTAGGATTCAATTCAAAAAGGACATCAGCAAAGACCTTGGTTATATCATAAGTAATGGCTGTGTATTTGGCTTCGTTGAGCCCAACCACGGAAACACCCATACAAAAAAAGCAGCCGTCGTATCCTTTCAGCATTTCTCCATGCTCTGCCAATTGCATAAAATCTGGAAGTAACAACTCTTTGAGCTTAGGATGTGTAATACCCAAGGAGGATCTGTTGATCACTAAAACTGAAGCGATCTGCTCAGAATCCAAACATTCCAAGAGTACGCCCTTCCCTACCATTCCGGTGCTGCCGGTAATAATTACATGATGCATCTTGTAAATTTAAGGATTTAAAGGAGCACCCTTGATAGATTTCCAATAACTTCGCCTTTCATGTCAATACAACTTCAGTATGCGGGTTATTTGAATACTCCAGTCTTATGGTTGGGTTCAGGACCTATGCAGTTGAAGCAGTTGATTCTAGAAAAGGTCCCAACACCGCGTTTTAACCAAACCCTAGATGGAAATTATCGTTTAGGTAAGCTGGTGGAACGCTTTGTGGCTGAGGAGCTTAAGACTTATGATCACATTGAGATCTTAGTAGAGAATCTTCAAATACAGCGCGATAAGCTCACCTTAGGAGAATTAGACTGTTTGCTAAGCGTTGATGGACGTCCTGTTCATTTGGAGGTCATCTATAAATTCTATCTCTATGATCCGCATGTTGGGATCACACCTTTAGACCATTGGATAGGTCCTAACCGAAGAGATTCTTTGGTCTTAAAGCTCAACAAGCTCGCTAACAAACAGCTTCCACTACTCTACAAACACGAGACTGAGGCCTACCTCGATGAGTTTAATCTCAAAGCCGATCAGATGGAGCAATTGGTCTGCTTTAAAGCGCAACTCTATTTGCCTTATGGACAGGAGGTGCATGTAGCGCCTTTAAATGCTGACAGTATCTATGGAAGTTATGTAACGCATGACAGTTTTGACATCTTTAAAGTCTGTAAATGCTTCTTTCCAAGAAAGCACGATTGGTTGGTTAGTCCGCATGCTGCGGTGGACTGGATATCATTCCATGAAGCTCAAAAGCGACTTGCTGATTTTCATCAGCAAAAATCAGCGCCCTTAGTTTGGATCAAACATCCAAACGGGGCTTTTGAAAAGGTATTCGTGGTTTGGTGGAATCAGGTATAATCACCTGAAATTCTGGTCTTTATTCCCCCTATATTGGCGCAAATTAAAAATCAATCCTATGTACGCTTACGATCAAGGCCAGTTCTTGCCAACCCTAATTCCATTCAAAGACAAAAATGGAAGTATCAGCTTTAAAGACCAAGCGATCAATATTTTAAGTAATGCAATAATGGCTATCTCCATGCAGGATCCAGAAGCTGTTTATATTACTTATTCCGCCAACTATTCGCAAACTGCAAACATTGAGAAAACCTATGCTTCTGGGCAATGGAAAACTGGAGTTAACGGTTCGAATCAAGCATCGGTCATGCGTGAAATGGAAGATTTGATGGCCAATGATGATAAGTACAAAGCCCTGCAAGGGAAAATGAAGATTGCTCCTATCACTACTATTCCAAAAAGCACAGAACTCGCGGATTGGAAGGCAGAAATCCAATCAGATTTAGATCGTATAAAGGCCTGTCTAGATGGTAGTTCTATAGTTTTTGGCTGGATCAACCAAGAAACTGATCCCCTTTACGCACATGCTATTGACAGCCCTTCTGGGGTGATCGCTCACTTCCCGGATGAGATCCATAATCAGGTTCAGAACACCTTGAGCCAATTTGCCAAAGACTATCCGTCCATGCCAGCACCAAAATAGTTCCATTGTATAAGAAGGAACCGTTTAAACTATCAATAATTATTGCTTGATCGGCAATTTAATGTTAGACGGATACTTGCTGGAATGGTGAATGCTATTGGTTGCTACTACTCCTTCTGACTCGTCATAATTATTGCCTCCCGTATTTAAGTTTCTCGCAAAACGCGGAAAGTTACTGCTGGAGATCTCAATGCGAATACGGTGTCCTTTTTTAAAGAGGTTACTGGTGGCCATAGGAGTAAGATCCAACTGATAGACCTGTCCTTCTTCCATAAAGACTTCTTTGTCATAACCCTCACGGTAACGGGCTCTCTGAATGGTTTCATCCAGATTGTAAGCACGTCCATCAGGATAAACGTCAATGAGCTTAATGGTGAAGTCGGTATCTCTTGCATCCGAAGAAACATAAAGCGTAGACTCAATAAAACCGGTGACCTCAGTATCCTGGGTCAACACCTCAGAGGTATATACCAAGATGTTTGGATTTTCTTCCATGGACTGCTGATCGTATGCACCGCCTTTCACGGCATTACCCGTACAGCAAACGTTTCCACCATAACTCATTACAGGGTCCATAGGGTCATAAGTAAAAGTATCCGGATTGTCCTTTCTCGGTTTCTTGGTAGTTAAAACTCCATCTCCGTTGAGTGTATTGGCGCTTCCACCGCTGTTTAAATAAAAAGTAGTGAGTTCACTGTCCTTAGGCGGCCATTGCTCTGCAGCCTGCCATTTGTTGCTTCCCATGGTATAATACTGAACACGCGGGGTATTAGCTTTAAAACCAGTTTCCT
>NZ_CBFCWJ010000024.1:0-122011 GCF_965601605.1 Gilvibacter sp.
TAACTTCAACCCTAAAGGAAAGTCAGATGCAGAAGTAATGCGCTTTTGCCAAAGCTTTATGACAGAATTAGCACGCCACATTGGTCCTAATACTGACGTACCTGCCGGTGATATCGGAGTGGGTGGTCGTGAGATCGGATATATGTTTGGTCAGTACAAGCGTCTACGCAACGAGTTTACTGGAGTATTGACTGGTAAAGGTTTGGCTTACGGTGGATCTTTGATCCGTCCAGAAGCTACAGGTTACGGTAACGTATACTTTGCGCAGAACATGTTGGGGACGCGCGGCGAGAGCTTCCAAGGAAAAACAGTTTTGATCTCTGGTTCGGGTAACGTAGCACAGTTTGCTTGTGAAAAAGCGACTGAGCTTGGCGGAAACGTAGTAACCATGAGTGATTCTGGCGGATTCATTCACGATCCAGATGGAATTGACAGCGATAAATTAGCTTTCATCATGGACCTTAAGAACAACAAGCGCGGGCGTATTAAAGAATACGTGAACGAGTATCCGTCGGCTAAGTTCTTTGAAGGTGAGCGTCCTTGGGGAATTGCTGGAGATATTGCACTTCCTTGTGCAACTCAAAACGAATTGAACGGAGATGAGGCTAAAACCTTAGTGGACAACGGCGTATTCTGTGTTGGAGAAGGTGCAAACATGCCTTGTACTCCAGAAGCCATTGAAGTATTCCACAAAGCGAAGATCCTTTTCTCTCCTGGAAAGGCCTCTAACGCTGGAGGTGTAGCCACTTCTGGTTTGGAAATGTCACAGAACTCTTTGCGTATGAACTGGACGGCTGAAGAAGTTGACCAGCGCCTTCACAAGATCATGAATGATATTCACGATGCTTGTGTGAAGTACGGAAAAGACGGTGACGGTTATGTAGATTATGTAAAAGGAGCCAATGTAGCCGGTTTTGTGAAAGTAGCAGATGCTATGCTCGCACAAGGCGTGGTATAAATTCTCCTTTTTTGAGATAGTAAAACCGTCGAAGCGCAAGTTTCGGCGGTTTTTTTTGTCAATTAGACAGTACCCCAAGCCAGTTCTGGCAATAAAAGCTATTTTAGCGTGTTATTTAGAAGAAAAGCTTCCGGCATGCGCTCTGCATTATTTTTTGTTTTCCTGCTGATAGGACTCACGGCAACTGCTCAGAATTTTGAAGACAGTTGGACGGGTTACTTCTCATACAATACTACCGTAGACATTTCAGAAGGCCCCGATGAGCTGATCGTTGCTGCAGAGAACGCCTATTTTGAGCTCGATCTTACCACAAGAGAGATCACTACTACCTCTTCCATTCAAGGTCTTTCTGGAGAAGAGATTTCTACCATTTACTATAGTGAAACTAATAACCTCACCATCATTGGTTACGCCAATGGACTTTTGGAGGTGGTTTTGGAGGATGGCGAAGTGGTCACCGTAGTAGATATTTTGGACGAATTGGCCGTCCCGCCAGATGAGAAGCGTATCAACCATTTTTATGAGTTTGAAGACATTCTCTACATCAGTACGGACTACGGCATTTCTGAATACGATCTGAGCGCCCTTGAATTTGGAGACACCTTTTTCATTGGAGCTGGAGGAACGCGACTGCGAGTTATTCAATCCACCGTTGTTGATGGTTTCATATACGCGATTGCTCCAGCAGAAGGTTTAAAGCGAGCTGACCAATCCAGTCCTGATCTTATTGACTTTAACTTGTGGGATACTGTCTTTACTGCACAGCGTGGGGTTGTGAATTTTAACGGCACCTTATTCATATCTCGATTTGCCGGACAGATCACCCGTCAGAATGAAGGTGGAGGCTTTACGTTGTTGGAAACTCTCGATGAGGGAATTATTGACTTTAGGGCTACCGATGAGTACTTAATCGCAACAACGCTTAATCAAGTACATGTATACAATACGGACTTTGAAAAGGTTGCTTTTGTAACGGGCCTGCCTGGATTTGATTACCGCCTCAATGCAGGCTCTGCCAAAAACGGCAATATCTATATGGGGACTCGTGAATTTGGAATTCTAGAAGTGCCTTTTGGATCCAATTTACCCACGCAGGTTTTACCAGATGGTCCTTTGAGAAACCGTGTTTTTGCCATTGATGCCGCGCCGAATCAGCTTTATGCTTCTTTTGGTGACGTGACGGTGTCTTTTAACCCTTTTCCTTTGAGCCGCTTTGGAATGAGTCGTCTGTTCAACGATTCTTGGCGCAATTACAGTTATGAAGATATCTTTCAAGCCAATGATATTGTCAATGTGACCATCAATCCTGCAGATACCTCACAGGTGTATTTCAGCTCTTTCAATTCAGGATTGTTGGAGTTGCGAGAAGGTACGCCAACAATTTTGTATGACGACAGCAACAGTCCTCTGGAAACTATATCCACGGAGATCACAGACATTCGTATTTATGGAGCCGATTTTGACCGAGAAGGGAATTTGTGGTTTGTACAATCATTGGTGGATGACGGTTTAAAACGAATTACCCCTGGCGGGGGAATCTCTTCTGTAGATGTGACCTCCGTTATTCCTGATGGCGATTTGGCCTTGACAGAGCTTAAAGTCAGCCGAGAAGGCTTTATTTATTTTGGAAGCGCGCAGAATGGGGTGATCGCCTACAGTCCAAATTCCGGAGAATTTAGAAAGATCTCTGAAGGAATTGGTAGCGGAAACCTGCCTTTTAATGATGTTCGCGCCTTGGCCTTTGACAACAGCAACCGCCTTTGGATAGGAACTACACAAGGTTTACGGGTTTTCTTCAATGTGGGAGGCATCTTTGAAGAAGGCAGCAATATTGACTCCAACCAGATCATTATTTTAGAAAATGGAGTCCCTCAGGAATTACTTTTTGAGCAGCCCATAACCGATATTGAAGTAGACGGTTCCAACAACAAATGGGTCGCCACAGCAACATCGGGAGTGTTTTATTTCTCAGCCAACGGCCAAGAGACTTTGCTTAGATTTACCAAAGACAATTCGCCCTTACCTTCAAACAACGTACAAGACATTGCCATTGACGGCCTCAGCGGACGGGTCTATTTTGCAACTACCAACGGTTTGGTTGCTTTTAACGGTCGCGCTACAGATCCCAGAGATGATCTTCAAGGGCTTTATGCCTTCCCAAATCCAGTCCGTCCAGAATATAGTGGCCCTGTAACTATCGACGGTCTTACAGAGGGTGCCAACGTTAAGATCACTGACTTGGAAGGTAACTTGGTTTTTGAGCAGACCTCAGAGGGTGGAAGTGTTCAATGGGATACCACTGCCTTTGGAAAGTATCGCGTGCGCTCTGGAGTGTATTTTATCATGGCGACTACAGAAGACGCTTTGGAGACCAAGGTTTCTAAAATCATGATTGTTCGCTAATGCACGTCACTACGCCTGCACTGGTTATTTCTTCTTTAAAATACGGCGAGGCCGATCTGATCGTAAAGTGCTATACCCGACAAGCAGGCTTAAAGTCCTATTTGCTTCGCGGAGTACTCAAAAGCAAGAAAGGCAAGCTTAAAAAGGCGCTCTTTTTACCCTTGAGTCTGTTAGAGATCGAGGCCAATCACAAAGACAATCGGAACTTAGAATACATCAAAGAGGCGCGGCTGTTAGTGCCTTATCAAGAGCTGCATACGGATATCATAAAACAGACCTTAGTGATGTTCTTGGCAGAGATGCTGCAGCATTCCATTCAAGAAGAAGAACCCAATAAACCGCTCTTTGATTATTTAGCCGAGTCTTTTGTGTGGCTAGATGAGGCCAAGAGCTACGCCAGTTTTCACATTGTTTTTCTGTTGCAACTGAGTCGTTTTTTGGGCTTTTATCCAGACGATCAGGCCGCGGAACTGCCTTGTTTCCATTTACTTGAAGGCCGATTTACTGAGCCGGTCATTGATCCCATGTGTAATTGCGATGAGGTAGTGAGTCATTTTAAGCAGTTTTTCGGTATAGATTTTGATGCATCTACGAGCGTCAAAGTGCCAAAATCAGGCCGATTGGAGGTGTTAAATTTGCTATTGAGGTATTATCAGCTACATTTGCAAAATTATAAAGCACCCCAGTCTTTGACGGTGTTGAATCAACTGTTTTAGTTTCATGCGAAATACCCTGTTTGCGCTCTTATTTTTGGGGGGATTAACGCTGTGCAACGCCCAGACAATTCAGGTGGTTAGCGATGCTGACCAAAGCCCTGTTTCTGGGGTGGCCATCTATACCTTCAGCAAAGATTTTGCGACCATTACAGATCTGGACGGAAAGGCCAATCTGGATGAGTTCCCGCAAAACGAGCCTATTATTTTTCAGCATATTTCGCACAGTACGCGTCAGCTTAGAAAGTCACGCATCATTCAAGAGAACAATCGCGTGGTGCTTACCCAAGATTCAGATCAGTTGGATGAGGTAGTGCTCTCAGTGACCAAGTTTGTTCAAGACAAAAAAGACATTGCCCAAAAGGTATTGACCGTTTCTCAGCGAGATGTGAGTATGTTCAATCCGCAGACCTCCGCAGACCTTTTAGAAACCAGTGGTCAGGTCTATGTGCAGAAGAGTCAATTAGGTGGTGGAAGCCCTATGATCCGTGGATTTTCTACCAATAGAGTTTTAATTGCTGTGGATGGAATCCGCTTTAACAATGCGATTTTCCGCTCAGGGAACGTACAAAATGTGATCTCCATTGATCCCTTTACGGTGGAACGCACGGAGGTTATTCTCGGTCCCGGTTCTGTGGTTTACGGTTCTGATGCTGTAGGTGGAGTAATGAACTTTTTTACTCAAAGACCCGGTTTTTCTTTTGTTGATGGGATGTCGCTGTCTGGGAATGCTTTTACGCGTTATTCTACGGCCAATAATGAAAAGACCGGTCATGTCGACTTTAATATTGGCATGAAGGAATGGGCCTTTTTAACCTCGGTTACCTTCAGTGATTTTGACGATTTGAGAATGGGTTCTCGTGGCCCGGATGACTATCTGCGCCCTGATTTTGTGGAGCGTGTAGGCGGAGCCGATGTGATCGCTACCAATGATGATCCAGAGGTGCAAGTAGGAACAGGCTACAGCCAATTTAACCTGATGCAAAAGGTGCGTTACAACCCGAGTGCGCGTTGGGATTTTGATCTTGGTCTATTCTACACGTCGACTGGAGATGTACCGCGCTACGACAGACTCATCCGCAGAAGAGAGGGGCAACTGCGCTCTGCCGAATGGTTCTATGGGCCTCAAGAATGGTTAGCCACCAAACTGCAGGTACAGCACAAGGCAGAAAACGGCATTTTTGATGAGGCCAAATGGATTGGAAGCTTTCAGCAGTTTAAAGAAAGCCGCCACGATCGCGACTTTGGTTCAGACATTCTCTTTGAAAACTTTGAGCGTGTAGCCGCCATCAATACCAACTTGAACTTTAACAAGCAGATCGGTACGGCCAGTCTGTTTTACGGAGCAGAATACGTGTATAACAAGGTTTTTTCACGCGGGCAACAAGTCAATATTTTAGATGGCAGTAGCGCTGCAACAGCGGCAAGATATCCGGACGGATCCACTTGGCAATCTATCGCGGCTTACACCAGTTTGCAGTGGAAGCTCAGTTCGCAACTGAATTTTCAAGGCGGATTGCGTTATAGCCATGTGCTTTTAGATGCGGATTTTGACAATACCTTCTTTGACTTGCCTTTTGACCAAGCGGAGATCAATACAGGAGCCTTTACGGGCTCAGCTGGATTGGCTTGGAATCCGAACCCAACCATTGGCTGGAAGTTGAACTTCTCCACGGCCTTTAGAGCGCCAAACATCGACGATGTAGGTAAGGTCTTTGATTCAGAACCTGGTTCTGTGGTTGTGCCGAATCCAGATTTGGAACCCGAATATGCCTACAGTGGTGAATTGGGTGTGACTTTGAACTTTGAGAATGTGGTTCAAATTGACGCCACTACTTTTTACACCCACTTAGACGATGCCTTGGTACGCCGAGACTTTAGTTTAGATGGCCAGACGGTTATTGATTATCAAGGCGAGCCGAGTAATGTACAAGCCATTCAAAATGCTGGAGAAGCCCGCGTTTACGGTTTTGAAGCCGGTTTGAACATCAACTTTACGGACTACCTCCGCTTGAGATCTCAATACAGCATTACTGATGGCTATACCGAGGAAGATGACGGCTCAGAAGCGCCCATACGCCACGCTGCGCCTCCTTTTGGAAATACCCGTTTGACCTACCGCGGCAAGAAATTAACCTTAGACGCTTTTGTGGAATACAACGGTCAGTTTGACTTTACGGACCTCGCTCCGAGTCAGCAGAACAATGCTTTCCTTTATGCTTTGGATGAAAACGGCAACCCCTTCGCTCCAGATTGGGTAACCCTAAACTTTGGGGCACAATATCAGCTTAGTGAAGCAATCCTGTTTACGGCGAATTTGGAGAATATCACCGATCAGAGATATCGTCCTTATTCTTCTGGAATTGCTGCTCCAGGAAGGAATTTGATTATGGCTGTTAAGTATTCATTTTAGTTTACGGACACCGAGTGTTTCTCGCAGGGCGAGAAATGTATCGAGGTGTCATTGACATTCACTTCTCTGGACATCGAGTGATTTTCACGTAGTGGAAATTGTATCGAGATAACATCTTGGTCTAGCTTCACAAATGGTCTTATAACCATACTCTTTTTTTATGTTACTTTTTCCATCGATGAAAAAGTATCCAAAAAATCTAGTCCCACCGGAATCGATTTTTCCTTAAAGATGCTTGCTGAGCTTATAATTAGGCTGGAAACCACAAAACTCGCCTGAATTCTTCCGAAATCTCAGAATTCTTAACGGCGTGTTTTGTTATCGATGCGGTGGGACGTTTTTTAATGACGTCTAAAATTACAGTCTCAACAAACCTCGCTTTACCTGAGAAGGCGGCGGGTTAAGAGGCGTGTTTTGATATCGATGCGGTGCAAGAATTTAATGCTGTCTAATTATTAGTTATCTTCAAGTCGATAATTAATACTTCCCCGTTTGCAATTCTTTTACAAAGGCCCCAAGAAGCATTACAACTCCATTGATTTCTTTAGTGGCTGTGCCATTTTTGTTGGCTTTGCGGCTTTTATTTTCTTTCTTACCCTTTTAGATGATATTGAAGATTTGGGCGATCACGCCTTTGAGATCATCATGTTCGTTATTGTTGCTGGAGTGACTGTGGCCGGAGTTTTTCAGAAAAAAGCCAAACTGCACAACACCAGATTGGTGATAAAAAATGATGTCCTCCGAATAAAAAAGGAGCTTACCATTCCTATGGAAAAGATTAGGCTAGACCTTTATAAAAAGGATGGAACCTTTGTTCGATATCACCTATATGACACGCAAGGTAAGGTGGCTATCTATTCCATTTATGAAGATGATCTTTCCAGATTCATTCAAGAAAATTATGCGGATATCACCTCAGAATATACCGTAGACAAAACAATGGGTGGCGAATCTGTTTCAACCCTTGTAGCAGGCTCGCGTACCTTGTCTTATAGTCTTTCTACTGGTAAATACACGATTTCTGAAAATGAAGAAATCGTGCTAGACCAGCTTCCGGAATTCTACAGTTATGACAGTAAGTATAAGGCCAAGGCTTAAAACTCTTCCAATGCTCAACCGTAGATATCGCTAAAGTCAGCGACCTCTACCACAGTAACTCCTAAGTTGTCCATAAGATTATTGACTGCGGGTTCGGGTTTGTCTTTGTTGACATACCAAACGTTCATGGGTTTGCCGAGTTTATTGAAATAACGGCGACGCTCAATGAGCAACCAACGTAAAAAGACTTCATCACTTCCATAACCCAAGCCAAAGATGATTACAGGTTTGTTGAACCAGATGTCCAACCAAGTCATATGCCCTTGCCATTCGCCTTTTCTGTGGGTGTTGTCCAAGCGTCCTGCTCCTGTGGTGATAAGCTGGCGGGCGCGCTCTGCAGCGCCCATATAATCGGTGAGTCCCAATCGGATCGAATCAAAATAACGCACATCTCCATGCACCTTCCAAATACCAAATCCTCCACAGGGCTTTGTCAATTCCTCAAGGCTGTAATAAGACTTCCAGGGGTAAAAACGGGTAAATCCTTTGGATTCGATATGATGGATCTTAGCGCCAATGGAGGTTTCAAAACCCGCATCAAAATTGGTGGTAAGGACAGGAGCCTCGTGTTCTTGGGCGAGTTCCATCAAGCGTTTATGAACGCTCAAATCCGCTCCAGGCTTTAATTGAAGACTTTTCACCACGCGTTTTTTCACATTGGTGCGCGGCTTCGCATAGAGTTGGATCAGATCGTAAACCTCGGTATTGGAAAGTTCATCCACCGGAAAGGCAATGCGCTTGTCTCCAGCATCAATGAGCAACTGCTTCCAAGAGGGCATAATGCCTGCTGCCAGGTTCGGACCGTTTCCTATTAAAAAAGCGGCTTCAGGCGCTTTTTTCAGTATTGATTTGATTGCTTTCATTCTCTATTTTTTATAGCTCCAAAAAATGCGGCTCCGAGTGAACCCGAACAAACCTTGGTTGCCATGGGTAGCACTGCATTTATTGAATCAGAAAGTAAAATAAAAATAAAAGAAACCAACAGCGTATATCTACTTGAATTGAAGTAACAAAAAAACCGCTTTATCGTCTCAATAAAACATCCGAGGCAACTATTTGATCAAAAATTACGTCTTATATCCGGATGCAAACAAAACCATCATGAAACAAATCTTTTCAATTTTACTTGCCGCAGGAGCCCTATTGGCCTCCGCCATTGCTAACGCTCAAGGATATCAAGCCACCGTTGTGGACGCTAAAACTGGGGAACCTGTTCCTTTTGCCACCGTTCAGACAGGAGAACACAGCGGAACTATTACCAATGATGAAGGTGTCTTTGCGCTTTCTGAGTCTCAGGTGGCTAAGTTGCAAGACAGTATTTATATCTCTTCCATGGGGTATGAGAAGATGGGATTGTGGATTGATGCCAACGCGCCAGCGCAGATTCAGCTGCCGCAAAAGACCAATGAATTGAGACAGGTTTTGATCACTGCAGAGAATCTGGATTCTGAAGAGATCTTGGAGCGTGTCAAAGCTAATATGGCTGAAAACTACAAAGCGCCTTTAAGCCGCTATAAGTTCTTTTTTAGACAGAGTGACTACACGAATATGGAGCAGTTGCAGTTTACCGTTAAGAAGAGCAGTATTCCAGAGTTGAATCAAGAACTGATGAATCAGATCACGCGTGCCGCTGCGCAAAACGAGTGGTACTACCGTGAGACCCTTGGAGATTTTTATGGCAACTACAATGGCTTTAAAGTCTCGGTTGACAAGGCTGCAGAGCTATATGACAAGAACAAAGATGTATCCTTAGATGGCCTGTCTGACAAGCTCGAGCGTATTTTCCAAGAGAATGTAAAGCGTGACTCTTATTTGAAGATCAAATCAGGGATCTTTGGCACCAAGGTGCAATTAGATTCCGCCAAAAATGCAGAGAGCGCTGAGCCAGATCCTATTGTTACTGTGGAGACTGAAAACACCCAAAGACCCGACCACACTGCTCAGGTGACAGCGCGTTTGGATGAGCTTTATACCCAATTGTTTTTCAATGAAGACACGGAGTTGGACTTTTTAGAAAAGTCTAACCGTTATAGATGGGAGCTTGACGGCTATACGTTTATCAATGGAGAGCCGGTTTGGATCTTGCACTTTACGCCTAAAGGGAAAAAGGATTTTGAAGGCACCCTTTACGTAAATACCGATGATTATGCCATTATGCGTTTGGACTTTGCCAACGTTCGTCCAACCAACCGTTTTGGTTTGTTAGGGATCAAATGGCGTCGTAATGTGCTGCGTGGCAAGATGCTCTTTACTTCGGATGAAAACGGTCACTACCGCCCGCAATACTTGGAGCTGGAAGACGGTGAATACACCTCGGTGGACCGTCCGCTTAAGGTGATTGAAAAGAACAAAAACGTCAAAGGTCGTCGCAAGCAAAATGAACTTTCCATGGATATGCTAGTAGCCGTAAACAGCTTGACCAAATATGAGTTTGTGGTTTTTGATGCCGAGTCTATTGATGAAGGTGCTTACGCTAACGCGAGGCCTAGTTCTGGGGTAGAACCGACATATTTGAGTGCTTATGATGCTTCTTTTTGGGAGGGGTATAATATTTTGGAGCCGAATCAAGCGATTCAAGCGTTTAAGGTTTTGGAGGAGTAGCTTTAATCCTCCCAATAAAAAAACTCGCCACCATCCTAAAAATCACAGAAACAGCTATATTACCGAACGATGTTTTCTCAGAAAACCAAATGTCTAGTAGACATTTGAGTGAGGCACTCGCGTTAGCGGAAGGCAATTTTTCCGATAAGATGACTACTTATCATCCGTAGAATTACTGATAACGCTATAAAACTCGTCCCTACCTCCAAATTCATAGTGATCAAAGAAGTATCTAGCTTAAAATTGAGAATCAAAAGGGCAACCAAAAATACATCCAACATGGACCATTTGTCCAAGTCTTTAAGGATGCTTACCAGCTTTCTAGGTAACAGCTGAGGTGCCGCCAAACGAACGCTTAGGTCTAAGTATTTGATTATTGGAAATACAATAGTGAAGATCAAGATCACCAAGGCCAAAAAGACATCGCCTTCTTCCCAGAAATAGTCAATGCTGCCTACCAGGCGCATGCTCTCTTCTTCCAAAACAAAACCGAGTATGGAAGTTTTAGACGATAGGATCGGGAACACCAACCCTAGAATATAGAAAATGGCAGAGGCGGTTAAAGCCGCCCCGGCAAGGAGATCAAGTCGTTTTATGCGCATAGAAACCTATTTAGACACCCTAAAGACGAGCGAGCGTCTATAAAGTTTCAAGCTTAGTTTAATTGAGAGGTGTGCATTACCATGTAAATGAAATCTAACCGCTAATGGGTAGAAGGGGTAATGATGTAAATGCCTAATATTGAATATCATAAAACACCATTAGGCATGAAACTAATTTTATTGGGACTGTTATTATTGATCCCTTCCGCTCAAAGAACTTCCGAATCCAGTTTACTTAATATTGATACTGCTGTAAGGCTGCAATGCTCGGGATTTAACCAGCAAGGTGTTCAGCGCTGTATAGCCGGAATAGATTCGTCCATATTGAATGTGGTGGCCAAAGACCGTCAAAAAGCCAGTCAATGGTGTTGGGCAGCCTCCATAGAGGCCGTACTCAATTATTACGGATACAACATCAACCAAGAAGATATTGTGTTCCAAACTTGGGGAGACATTTACAATATGCCCGGAACGGCCTATGATATTTTGGGCGCCTTGAACAAAACCTATACAGATAGAGATGGACGTACCTTTACCGTACGCGCAGAAACCTTCAGCGCCAATCCCATGTCGGCTTCCAATGACCTGGCCAATGATTATCCTTTGATCATAGGAACACAAGGCCACGCCATGGTCTTAACTGCCCTAGAATATGACAGAGATCAATACGGCAACGGAAAAGTAGTCAATGCCATTGTAAGAGACCCATGGCCCTATAGCCCAGGCAAACGCTACCTCTCCGCCCAAGAATGGTATAGCACCAACCTTTTAGTTCGCATCAGAGTATATAATTAAGATTATATTTCTCTCGCTGCTCCATTTGAAGCTCGTAAAAATCAATCTTTAAAATTCGCCGCCTTCTACGGTAAAATGAGGTTTGTTTGGTTCGAGGTCTATTGACCAATTTGAACCCGTCCCACCGCATCGATAACAAAATCCGCCGTTAAAAATTCTGAGATTGCGGAAGAATTTAGGCGGGTTTTTGTGGTTTCTGGCAATATTGATAAAACTGTTTCTAGTTGCAGTAAAAAATCGATTCCGGGGGGACTAGATTTTTTGGATACTTTTTCATCAATGGAAAAAGTATCTTAAATACGTCATATGCCTAATCCCAATAAAACTCAAAAAACCCTAGCTTAGTGACCTTAAGACACTAACAATGAAACGCTTATTTCTCATCGTCCTTTTATTTACTACTTCGCTATTTGCTCAGGAAAGTCCGCAGACCCCTCTGGGTACTTATGCAGAAAAGCAAACCAAACAGGCAGATGCCTTGGCTGATGCCGGTGATGCGCTGCTAAGAGCCCAATTGGGAGAATGTGTTTCTGGTGATTGTTTGAACAGCTTTGGAATCTCCAACATGCGCGGTGGCGGTGTGTTTCACGGCTTTTATAAAGATGGGGTCGGGACGGGTTTCTCCATGATCATTGATGAAAAGAACGATATTGAGATCTTTTCTCTTTTTGATTTTGCAGAAGGTCTGGACACCGGCTTTTCTTTGGTCTATTATAACGATGATGATACCTACACCCTCTATGATTATAACAATAAAGTAGGCCTTGGATTTGATAGAGGCGGGCAGCGCTATTACAACTTTCGCATTGTGAATGACAAAGCTCAATTTGCTAAGCATATTCAGCCCAATGGGGAGGATTTAGGCTGCGTGGGTGGCAACTGTATGAATGGCTATGGCGCGTATCGGTATGGGAATGGAGATTTTTATGTTGGCCGATTGATTAACCGTCAACCCAGTGGTGTGGGGGAAGAAGTGATCAAAAGCAGCGGTAGAATTTCTTGGGGAATCTTTAGAAAAGGGAAACTGCAAGGCCATGGCGTGCGTGTGTGGGATGAATACCACTATTACTACGGAGAGTTCAAAGACAATAAAATGCACGGTCAAGGCGTGCTTCGATTGGACAAGGACACCTTTCAAGCTGGCCAGTGGATTGAAGGGGTTTATCAAGGCGAGGGTAATACGGGTTCTGGGGAGTCCGGCAGTGAAGGCGGTGCTACCACAGAAGACCGTCCGGTGGCAGCCACTCCCTTGAGTGAAGCAGACAGAGCCGCTATCTTGGCTTGTAATGGAGATTATGATTGTGTGGAGGCCCTTTATATTGCCAAGTATGAAGAGTACCGCAAAGGAGCCTCTGAGGCGGAAGGATTACAAAAGACCGCCGATTATTTGCTAGGGCAGGATTTGATCTATCCGAAGTTAACTTTTACTATGATGATGGCTTGTTATGAAGTTCCTTCGGTACTAAAATATTTACCTGAAAATTTGCGGGCGCGCATCAAGAAAGAGGCACAAGGCGTTATGGTAGATTACCAGAAGTACATCAACTCAGAAGAAACCAAAAAGGCCATTGAAGCTAAAGGTGGAAAGATGAACTAAGGCACTACTTTTTGTAAGCCGCTTCTATCATAGCCGTAATGTCAGCATCATTGGCAATGAAAGGATCTAAAAGCTCCTTTTTACACTCTTCCATAAGGGCATTTGCAATTTCCATCTGAGCTTCAGAAAGGCTGGCTTGCGCCATAAGATCAATGGTGCCGGAATCTATTCCTTTCGCCACAGCGCATTTGTAAATGCGTTGGCCGTAATCTCCTTGAGTGGCTCGATCTTTAAAGATATAATCTTGTAATTCCCCGTCTTCATAGAGCGCAACAAAGGAATAATCGCTTTGTCCAAGAACCTCATAAACGGTTTGCACCATGACATTGAGTTCGCCAAATTGCTCGCGGTAAGCCTGAGAAACCTGAGCAGAAACAGCATCTTTCATCTCACTCATTTTCAATTCGGCCTTATAACCGGCTTCTGCCACGTCCTGATCGGAATCGTTGATTTGCTTGCTTTTTTCTTTTAGGGCGATGAACTCCGGATTGCTATCTAGCGCCGTTTCCATACTGTCTGTATAGACCTTGAAGGCCGCTTGTTTGGCTTTAAAATCAGGCACAGCCAAGTTGCTGAGGTAACCAAAATCTGCACGCGCCCCTTTGGTTTGGGCCTGCAGGCTAGATCCAAAAATCAGTAGACAGAGGGCAAAAACAATCCGATTCATAAACGTAAATATCTGGTGTCTAAGATAACGAAAATGCTCCCGCTTAAATTGTTTGAGATCATTCTGTCAGACAAAATTGAAACCGTCCCACCGCATCGATAACAAAACGCGCGGCAAGAACACAATCACCGCGGCTTCACTTGAGGCTCGTTAAAATCAAGCTAGCAGGATTTGGGAATAAAGCTGTTCGGAATAGTGAACGGCTTTGCCGTGAACGAACTCTGAACAGCTCTGTCTGCTGGTAGCGTAGATTTTAGAGCTGAAAGTGTGTCGCTAGCGCTTTTGGATACTTTTGCCGCAATGGGAAAAGTATCAGAACAAAAAAGATAAAAGGTGCAAGGACTAGTCCTTGAAAAAATTAAACGTTCTTAATCCAAAGAAATCCCTTAAATATCTATTTCAGAAAAAGAAGTAATTACTCTATCCGCAAGCCTGTAATCCTGCCCTGTAGAATGCGTGGAATTAAAAGCATAACAATAAATGCCTGCAGCTTTTGCGGCCTTTATGCCGTTGGTGGCGTCTTCAATCACAAAACAATCCTCTGGTTTGTGACCGGCCATTTGCGCCGCTTTTTGAAAGATCTCCGGATGTGGTTTGGACTTGGGCAGGTCTGCGCCAGAGATCTTCCCAACAAAATATTGATCCAGCTCAAACCGATTGAACACTCTTTTGATGTTTTCCATAGAGGCAGATGAGGCCACAACCAGCTTTAATCTTGCCTCATGAAACCGAATCATGGCATCTCTAACCCCATCAATTAGTTGCAAGTTTGGACTGTAGTCAAAAAGCTCATAGAAGTACATACGCTTAAGACGCGTCAGCTCCTCGGCAGACTCTGCGGTATTGAATTGCGCAACCAATTCATCACTGATCTCTTTGGTGGAGCGGCCCGTAAAACTCTCGTAGAGTTCGTCGGAGACTTCAATGCCTACCTTTTCAAACATTTTAAAATAGGCCTCATGGTGCAAAGGTTCAGAATCAATGATCACCCCGTCCATGTCAAAGAGTACAGCTTTAGCGTTTTTCATATGACGAAAATACAAGTTCTTTAGGATATTGTGATTTTTCGAATCCTTCCGGTCATCGAGTGATTCGAATGCAATGAGAATTGTATCGAGATGACATTTTGGTTATCTTACTTAATGTATTACTCCCATATTACCTCAAAACATGGGATTCCTATACATACTCAAATGCTCCGACAGTTCTCTTTATGTCGGAAGCACAAACAATATCAATGCTAGATTTATTCAGCATCAAAACGGAATAGGTTCAGCATATACCCGAAGAAGAAGGCCAGTGAAATTGATTTTCATTCAACAATTCACTTCGTTAGAAGAGGCATTTTGGACAGAAAAAAAGATTAAAAGATGGAGCAGAAAAAAGAAGCTCGCACTTATTCAATCTGAATTCAATCGATTGGTTGAATTTTCAAGAAAAACAATGTAGATGTTATCTCGATACGATTTGCCGCAGGCAAATCACTCGATAACCGTAATAGAATTAAAATTCAGTCTTAATCAAGCTCAAACATCATCAAATCATTAAGACTCCTGATAAACCCTGATTCCAAAGGAATTTTGAGCAAAATTCCTTAATTTCGCTCCCTTATTCGAAAAGACCTATAAATGAGCGCGAAATTTGCTGAATATAAAGGACTTGACCTTCCCAAAGTTGCGGAAGAAGTACTTGATTTTTGGAAGCAAAACCAAGTGTTTGAACAGAGTGTGACCAGCCGTGAGGACGGAGAACCGTTTGTGTTCTTTGAAGGACCTCCATCGGCCAACGGATTGCCTGGCATTCACCACGTAATGGCACGCGCCATAAAGGATATTTTTTGTCGATACAAGACCCAAAAAGGTTACCAAGTTAAGCGTAAAGCGGGTTGGGATACCCACGGACTTCCTATTGAGTTGGGCGTGGAGAAAGAACTCGGCATTACCAAAGAAGACATTGGCAAAAAGATTACTGTAGAGGAGTACAACGCTGCTTGTAAAAAGGCCGTAATGCGCTATACAGACGTTTGGAACAACATGACCGAACGTGTGGGATATTGGGTAGATATGGAGGATCCATATGTGACCTATGAGCCCAAGTATATGGAAACCGTTTGGTGGCTATTAAAGAACATCTACAAGCAAGATCTTTTATACAAGGGCTACACCATTCAACCGTATTCTCCTAAGGCAGGGACGGGATTGAGTTCACACGAGTTGAATCAGCCGGGAACTTACCAAGACGTTACTGATACCACCGTTGTGGCTCAGTTTAAGGCCATCACGGAGACCTTGCCCGCCAAACTGCAGCAGTATACTGATCTGCATTTCTTGGCTTGGACCACTACGCCTTGGACGCTTCCCTCTAACACTGCTTTGACCGTTGGGCCTAAGATCGAGTACTCGGTTGTGAAGACCTACAATCAATATACATTTGCCCCGGTGACTGTGGTCTTGGCTACTGCCTTGATCGGGAAACAGTTCAGCGGCAAGTTTGAAAAGGCAGAAGACGCAGCTGCGCTAGCAGCCTATGAAGCTGGAGCTAAAAAAGTGCCTTATTTGATAGTCGATACAATTGTGGGAGCGGATTTGGTGGAGAGCCGTTACGAGCAATTGCTCACTTACGCTTTGCCAAATGATAATCCTCAAGACGCCTTCCGCGTGATCTCTGGAGATTTTGTGACTACAGAAGACGGTACAGGTATCGTGCACACTGCGCCGACTTTTGGTGCAGACGATGCCAAGGTGGCCAAAGAGGCTAGCCCAGAGGTACCACCAATGTTGGTCAAAGATGAGAATGACAACTTAGTACCCCTAGTAGACCTGCAAGGCCGCTTCCGTCCAGAAGTGGGCGAATTGGGCGGCAAGTATGTCAAGAACGAATATTACACCGATGGAGAAGCGCCAGACAAAAGCGTAGATGTGGAGCTGGCCATTATCCTGAAGACCGATAATAAAGCCTTTAAGGTGGAGAAGTACGTACACAGTTATCCAAACTGCTGGCGTACGGACAAGCCTATTTTATACTATCCTTTGGACAGCTGGTTCATTAAAGCAACTGCTTTTAAGGACCGCATGTTTGAACTCAATCAACAGATCAACTGGAAGCCTAAAGCGACCGGAGAAGGTCGTTTTGGAAACTGGCTTTCTAACGCTAATGACTGGAACCTTTCACGTTCGCGTTTTTGGGGAATCCCATTACCGATCTGGCGTACTGATGACGGGAAAGAAGAACGCATCATAGGTTCTGTGGCAGAACTCAAAGAAGCCATGGCAGAATCAGTGAGTGCTGGTTTTATGGAAGCTGATCTGTTTGCTGACTTTGTTGTGGGCGATATGAGTGAGGAGAACTACGCCAAAGTAGACCTGCATAAAAATATAGTAGACCAGATCACCTTGGTGAGCCCGTCGGGCAAGCCTATGAAGCGTGAATCTGATTTGATAGACGTTTGGTTTGATTCTGGTTCTATGCCCTATGCCCAGTGGCACTATCCTTTTGAGAATAAAGAGATGGTTGAGAAAACTTGGCGCAAAGCAGATTTCATTGCAGAAGGAGTGGACCAGACCCGTGGTTGGTTCTATACCCTTCACGCCATTGCTACCATGACCTTTGATGACGTGGCTTATAAAAACGTAGTGTCAAACGGTTTGGTATTGGACAAGAACGGTCAGAAAATGTCCAAGCGTTTGGGCAATGCTACTGATCCGTTTGAAACCTTAGACAAATACGGACCGGATGCCACGCGTTGGTATATGATCCAAAATGCAAACCCTTGGGACAACCTCAAGTTTGACATAGACGGTATCGGTGAGGTCCGCAACAAATACTTTGGGACGCTTTATAATACCTACAGCTTCTTTAGTTTGTACGCTAATTTGGACGGCTTCAATTACAGCGAGCCAGATGTGCCTATGGCAGAAAGACCAGAGATTGACCGTTGGATCCTATCGGAACTCAACACCCTGATCAAAGTGGTGGATGAAGCTTACGCAGATTACGAGCCTACCAAGGCCGCCCGAGCCATCTCCAACTTTGTTCAAGAGAATTTGAGTAACTGGTATGTGCGTTTGTGTCGCCGTCGTTTCTGGAAAGGCGCTTACGGTCCGGATAAGATCTCAGCCTACCAAACCTTGTATACCTGTTTGCATCGTGTGGCACAATTGAGCGCGCCGATTGCTCCGTTTTATATGGATCGATTGTATCAGGATCTGAACGCTGTTTGTACCTTGGAATCGGCGAGTTCTGTTCACTTAAGCGATTTCCCTAAGGCCGATGAAGCCTTGATCGACTCCGCTTTGGAACATCGTATGCAGAAGGCGCAAACAATATCTTCTTTGGTGCTCTCGTTACGCAAGAAAGAACAGATCAAAGTACGTCAGCCTTTACAGCGTATTATGATTCCTGTTTTGGATGCTGCGGATAAAGCCGAGATCGAACTCATTGCAGACTTGGTTAAATCCGAAGTAAACGTAAAAGAGATAGAACTGCTAGACGATGCCAGCGGTATTTTAGTCAAGCAAATCAAACCGAACTTTAAGGTCCTTGGGCCTAAATTCGGAAAAGACATGAAAGCCGTTGCAGCCGCGGTTTCACAATTCACTCAAGAGGACATTCAAACCATTGAGCAGAAAGGTGAAATAGCAGTTGTAATTAATGAAAAAAATATTACTTTAGGCCTGCCTGACGTGGAGATCAGCTCGCAGGACATAGAAGGATGGCTCGTGGCCAATAACGGTCCTCTCACAGTCGCCTTAGATGTTAGCATCACTCCGGAGCTCAAGAGCGAAGGCATCGCCAGAGAATTGGTAAACCGCATTCAAAATGTACGTAAGGATTCGGGCTTTGAAGTCACTGATAAAGTATCAGTAACCATCCAAAAAGCCCCAGAGTTGGAAGCTGCGGTCGCTGCTAATCTGGATTATATTAAAACGGAAACTTTAACCGCGAGTCTCGAGTTCGCCGATGACCTAAAAGAAGGCACGGAAGTTGCATTTGACGATATCGAAACCCGACTAGCGATAAAAAAATATTAGGACTATGGCGCAAGAATTGAAAAACCGCTACAGCGATAAGGAACTAGAAGCATTTCGTGAGATCATCATGGAAAAGATGGAGAAGGCTCAACAACAATTGGAGTTGATTGAGAGCGCTTATAAAAACGATTCCAACAACGGAACCGATGATACCTCACCGACCTTCAAGGCCTTTGATGAAGGTTCTGAAGTGATGAGTAAAGAAGCCAACTCTCAATTGGCGATCCGCCAAGAGAAGTTCATTCGCGATTTGAAGAACGCATTGATCCGAATTGAGAACAAAACCTACGGCATTTGCCGTGTGACCGGAAAATTGATCAATCCGGAGCGCTTGAAGTTGGTACCTCACGCTACTCTGAGTATTGAGGCCAAAAACATGCAGAAATAATTTAGACGCCCCGTTATGGGGCGTTTTTGTTTATGTCTCGATTCCTGCAGATTTTATGTACGCTGTTGTGTACCTTCACAGCGACAGCCCAAAGTGAAACCATCAAAGATGTGGATGCCTCTGCTTTGGAGGTATTGCAAGTGGACGTGGACAATATTGCACGTTTGACGGTTCGTAGCAGTCAGACCGATCGCTTCAAAGCCTTTTTGAACACAGAAGGAGAGTTTGCCCAAGAACTCGTACTCAATGTTTTTGAAACAGGCGGGACCTGGAACGTCAATATAGGTTTTGCTCCTGGCTTTCTGCCTGAGGATGACAAACTGGGCGCTCATAAAGTGATTTCGGCAGAACTGACTCTAGAAATCCCAGAAGGAAAATATTTGAACGTTTCCGGACGTTGTTTAAGTGTGGCTTTAAATGGAGGTTTCGCCGGAGTAGAATTACGACTCGATGCAGGTAATATAGATGCCAAGAACTTTTTGGCTTCAGGAGTTTTAGAGACTTCTAATGGGAATGTGCGTGTCAAAGGACAAAGAGGACTTTACGCGGAAACTGTTGGACAAGCCGATAAAATTGCCAATGAATTACCCCAGAGTGGAACGCACTTGATTCGTGTTGTGGTACCGCAGGGAAGTATCCATCTCAAAGCCAAAAATTAGTGTATTTTTGTAGCCTTAAAACTCGCTAATGTCTTTAAAGAAAGCAGGTATTATCATTTTTCTCGTTTTGCTGATCGATCAGGTCAGCAAGATCTATATCAAGACCCATTATCAACTGCATGGAGGCTTTAGCGTTTTGGGCCAAGATTGGTTCAGAATCTACTTTATTGAAAATGAAGGTATGGCCTGGGGAGCTAAAATTCCTGGGAAATATGGCAAGCTATTCTTAACCTTATTTAGACTGATTGCTATTGTTGGGATTGGCTATTGGCTGTGGGATTCTGTAAAGAAACAGACCTCTCGAATCCTTACTGTAGCAGTGTCATTCATCTTTGCTGGAGCCTTTGGAAACATTATTGATTCTGTGTTTTACGGCATGATCTTCAACGACTCTTTAGGACAAGTGGCTAGCTTTATGCCGGACGATGGCGGTTATGCGCCAATCTTTTATGGGAAGGTAGTGGACATGCTTTATTTCCCGCTTTGGTCGGGTGATTTGCCGGAATGGTTACCGTTCTGGGGCGGAGAACGTTTTACCTTCTTTGAGCCGGTTTTCAATATTGCCGATGCCTCGATTACCTGCGGGGTTTTAATGCTTTTGATATTCCACCGCAAGGCATTTCCAAAGAAACCAGATACCGTCGCTTCGCTATCTGAGGACTAAAATTTATAGACCTTTTCTGGACTGATGCAGTAATCCAAAGGGATATCTGTTGGATCATTAGGTATGTCCTGTTCAGGAGGAAAAAAAGAAAGCCCAATTTTGATCACTTGCGAATCGCAATCGGCTAGAAAACGATCGTAGAATCCTTTACCGTAACCCAATCGATTTCCTTTTAAGTCATAGGCCAATAAGGGAATAAAGATCACTTGCAGTCTTCGAGCAGCGATCTCTATACCACCCTGTGGTTCTGGAATACCCCAAGCATTGGGCTTAATCACCGTATGGTCTTCCAAGAGATAATGGGTGAGGCTGGAATCTTCAAAATTGCTTTTAGAAACCACCACACTCTTGTCCTTGCCTTGCAGTATGTGTAAAAGGTATTCTGTATTGACTTCCAACTGTCGGGCAATAGGCAAGAATAAATGGTAGTATTGAGACTCCCAAATGGGCAAAGTCAACCCCTGATTGGCAATGGCCAAGCTGCAGTCTTCACGAGCTTCTTCTGATAAGTTTTGGCGCTTTGATTTATACGCCTTTCTCAAAGCGGCTTTGGTCATTGGTTTTCGGTGGAGATGTGGAACAGAGCGTCTCCTTGATAGACAATTGGCGCCTCATTGACATTGATCACATAGCCTGCCGTGTTTGATCGGATCCAATAATGCACCTTGCCATAAGGGTCGGTGATATGACCCAAAACATGCCCAACCGGAACATGCTCTCCAGCCTTTACAGAGGGTTTGAACATACCAGAAGTAGAGGCTCTCAGCCAACGGCTCTGTGTGATCACCACCGATTTATTTTTGGGAGAACTCACCTTGAATCTAGAGCGCAACATGCCCAATTCATTCAAGACGCGTTTGGCACCATTGACTCCCGTGTTGCTCACCACATTGTCTATGCTGTTGGACTTTCCGCCTTCAAAGAGCAAGGCGGTGATGTCGTTTTTCTCGCAATAACTGCGGAAGGATTTTTTGATGTTTTTGGAGTGCAGAATAAAAGGCGCGTTAAAGATCTCCGCCAATTGATTCTGTCTTTTGTTTTGCCCGGTAATGCGAATATGCGGCACGTTGAATCTGCTAGAGCCTCCCGTGTGAAAGTCCATGCAGTAGTCAATATGCGGCATGATCTGTTTGGTGAGCTGATAGGCAAATTGAGAGGCTAAAGAGCCCGATCGGCTGCCGGGAAAGACTCTGTTGAGGTCGCGTCCGTCTGGAAATTCTCTCGACTTTTGAATAAACCCAAAGATGTTCACGATAGGAATACAAACAATGGTTCCAATTTTAGGTTTGTTGATTCCTTTTGCAATCAATTGACGTACCACTTCAATCCCGTTGACTTCGTCTCCATGAATCCCAGCGGTAAACAATACCGTTGGACCATCTTTTTTGGCTCGTTCAATTATAATGGGGACATCTATTTTGGTCTGCGTGTGCAGGGTTGCCGTGTTAAGGTTAATCTCTACGGAGGCTCCAGGAGCGATTTCTTCGCCACAGAGCTCCAAAAATTTTGCTTGGTTTTTGGCCATTAGCGTTTATTTCTTTCTATATAGCTGATGAAGTGCCGGGCTACATCAATACCGGTTGTATTCTCTATACCTTCTAAACCAGGGGTGGAATTGATCTCCAAAACCAAAGGCCCATTTGCAGAAGGCAAGATATCTACGCCGCATGCGCCCAAACCTAAGGTTTTGGCGGCTCTTACGGCCAGCGCTTCTTGTTTATAATCGAGTTTAACGGGAATTGCAGAAGCCCCTCTATGCAAATTGGATCTAAAATCTCCGTCCTTGCTTTGTCGTTTCATAGCTGCAACCACATTGCCGCCAACTACAATGGCACGCAAATCAGTTCCTTTCGATTCTGCAATGAACTCCTGCAGCACATAACGCGCTCCAAGGCTGTTTAGTGTCTCTAAGGTAGAAAGAGCACTCTGTCTGCTCTCTGCTAAGATCACGCCTTGTCCGTGAGTCCCTTTTAAGAGTTTGATGATCACCGGATAAGAACTCCAACCTTCCAGCATTTGCTCCGGGTCCCGACTGTTGCCCAAAATGGTCATGGGTGTTGGAATCCGCGCTCGAGAGAGCAATTGGAAACAAGTCCATTTGTCCCTTGAAGTAATTATGGATTCACTGCTTACGGTACTAAAAACCCCTTGGGCTTCAAAGTGCCTTACTACGGAGGATCCAAAATAGGTATTGCTGGTCCCGATCCTGGGAATGATCGCATGCAGATCGTCTACCACATCGCCTAAATAATACACCTTAGGTTGCCCATCTTCAATGCTGAGCATACAATGCGTCGGATCAATGATCTCCACATCGTGGTTATGAAGTTCGGCCGCCTTGAACAGACTTTGGGTCGAGTACAATTGCGCACCGCGCGATAATATGGCAATATTCATGTGCCGCGTCAAATGATTTACTATTGCAAAATAGCAAAAAATCAGCCGCTTAGCCCCACATTAGAAACTATAGGTGATCTGTCCACGGATAAAACGAGGCGTTCCCGGGGTAAAGTGGATCTCTTCCACCGGTAAAGCTTCATTCTGTAAGCGGCTGTTGGTGGCAAACTGAGTTTCTTCCCATTCGGTGTCAAAAATATTCTCTACCGAGATGCCAAAGCGCCAATTTCCAACGCTGTAAGCGATGTTCGCATCCGTTATAAAATAACCTGCTGCAACTATAGAATCATCTTCATTGGCGGGTCTGTCGTCTATAAAACGATAGCGCAATCCGCCGCTAAAACCGTTCGAAAAATCAACAGTCGCGCTTCCTGTTGCCGTCCAAGAAGGTGCTAAAGGGATGCGGTCTTCTCCAGAAGGAGCTTCCAGACTGCGAGCGTAGGCGTAATTGAGGTCTTGTTGCAAATACAACCAAGGCGTTGGTTGATAACGCAAGCCTAGATCGAATCCCAAACGACGGGTCTCTCCACTCGGCTCTACAACAGCCTCGTCGCCCACGTAAACAAACTCCTGCTCCAGGTATAAATGCCAAAGCGCAAAGTTCAGAAACAGTTTTTCGCTGGGTTTAAAGTTGAGCCCGAGATCCGTTCCAAAAGCTTTGGGTAAAGTACTGTCTACAGCTCCGGGCGTGACAGATACTCTCGAATCATTGGAGTGAAAGCCCAATCCATTTTTTAAATAGAATTGCAACTCGCTCTTAGGCTGATAAAAGAGGTTGAATTTTGGAGTCAAACGTAAGGTGGTTGCCGTTTGATTGCTAAAGGTCGGAGACAGTCTGTCCGTATAATCGAACTGAAAACCGTCTAAGCGCAGTCCAGGATTAAAGCGCCATTTGCCGAGGGTCAGATTTGCAGAGGCAAAGAGGAATCCGTGGGTCTGATCCACGTCTCCAAAGGCTAATTGTTCCAAAGTTTCTTTACGATTTTTGGTACGCGACAATTCTATATCGTCTACATTATCATAGCGCAATCCGGCTCCAATTTGATACTTCACCACCTGTTCGCCTAAGCTGAATTTATGATCTAAAGCGGTTTGGAAGCCCATGAGTTCTCGGTCTTCAAACTGCCGGATCTGATCTCCATCCACCGGATTTTCCAAAAAGAAGGTGAAGTTAGAAAACAGTTCAAAATCATAACGAGAGTAGTAAAGTGTTGAGTTCAGTTTACCGCCATTTTTGAGGCGTTTAAAATGATTGAATACTAAGTTGGATCGGGAGGTGTTTCCGCCTTCAGTATTGTCTATGGCTCCAAAGCGATCGATCTGCCCGGAAAGCACTGCACGCCATGGAATTTGCCCAGACGCGGTCCATTTACTGCTAAAGTGTGAGGCGCTGATTTCGAGTTTTTCATCATTGCTGATGCGGGTGTTGAATTTGGTGAAGAGGTTTACGCGGTTAAAGTTCTGAGGACTGATAAATGGCCCGTCAAAGGCGTTGAAAGATCCTGCTGCATAAGCCTGAGTCTTGTCTCCATCTAAAAGTTTAAAAAGCCCTACTGTTCTGAAAGACGCAAAGTCTCCGTAGCTCACGCTAATACTGCTGCGGTCAATTCTGTTCTTAGTATTGAAGGCAACATAACCCGCGGTAGTGAAATCCCCGCGATTGGCCTCATAAGGGCCTTTGCCAAAATCAATATTGCTCAAGGTCTCTGGGATCACAAAATGCAGATCGCTATAGCCTTGTCCGTGGGCGTGAGAAACCATATTGACGGGAAGTCCGTCAACGCTTAAGTTTATATCTGTCCCATGATCAATGTCAAATCCGCGCAGGAAGATCTGCTCGGCTTTTCCGCCTCCTGCATGCTGGCCAATGAATAACCCAGGCACTCTTTGTAAAAGCTTTTGAGAGGATTGCGCTGGATTCAATTTGAGGTCTACATCTACCATTTGCACGTCTAGGGGAACTCCTGGACTGATCACAATTTGGTCCAGAGAGAGGCGGGAAGACTCTAGAATCCAAATATTGTCATCTTTTTGAATGAAATCCGCAGCGGTAAAGCTTAAGGTCTCATAGCCAAGGTGCGAAAATTGAATGGTATCCGTTACTTGGAGCTCGGAGAGTTCAAAGTAACCGTTGGCGTCTGTGTGGGTGTGGGTGTTGTTGGTGGTGTTGATCACCACCACGTCTTGCAGGGGTGTTGCAGATGCATCTTGGATGGTTCCGCTGAGGTTTTGTGCGGTAAGACTGCATCCCATCAGCAAAAAAGAAAAAAGCAATAGTGTGTTGCGCATGGCAATGATTTTTGTCGGTTCTATTTTAGATACGCAAGCACTGCCACCTTGGATTTTATAAAGGGCTGTTTTTTGAAAATGGAGGTTAAAAACTCTGCAGTAATGACAGCGGCAATATTACAGACATCCTGTATCTTTGGGTTATGGATCAGGCTTCTGTAAAACTTCAAATTTCTACCCTTCCCGATGCTCCCGGCGTTTATCAGTACTACGACGAAGCCGGTAAATTGCTTTATGTGGGCAAGGCGAAGAATTTAAAGAAGCGGGTTTCTTCTTATTTTACCAAACAGCACGATAACGGTCGGATTCGGGTGATGGTCAGAAAGATCGTCCAGATCAAACACATTGTGGTAGAGACCGAAAGCGATGCCTTGCTTTTGGAGAATAATTTGATCAAAAATCAGCAGCCGCGCTACAACGTTTTACTCAAAGACGACAAGACCTATCCATGGATCTGTATCAAAAAGGAGCGCTTCCCAAGAGTGTTTCCAACGCGTCGTGTGATCAAAGATGGGTCCGAGTACTTTGGTCCGTACACCAGCATGAAAACGGTGCATACCCTTTTGGATCTCATTAGAGGGCTGTATCCACTGCGCAATTGCAATTACGATCTGGCTCAAACCAAGATTGATGCAGGCAAATACAAAGTCTGTTTGGAATTTCACTTGGGCAATTGCTTGGGGCCTTGTGAAAACAAGTATTCAGAAGATCAATACAATCAGAATATTGATGCCATCCGCCAGATCATTAAAGGAAACTTCAAAGATTCCATAGGTCGCTTCAAACAGCAAATGAAAGATCACGCTGCAGCTATGGAATTTGAGGACGCCCAACGGATCAAAGAAAAGCTGACCGTTTTAGAGAATTACCAGGCCAAATCGACCATAGTCAATCCAAAGATCAACAATGTGGATGTGTGTTCCATTGTCTCTGATGAGAGCTACGGCTATGTGAACTTTTTACAGCTTTCTTACGGGTCTATTGTGCGCTCGCACACCTTGGAGATGAAAAAGAAGCTGGATGAGTCTGATGAAGAACTGCTGAGTTTAGCCGTGGTAGAAATGCGACAGCGTTTTGATTCTCAAAGTAAGGAGATTTACCTGCCTTTTAAGTTGGATTTAGGCGATGAAATCAAGGTACATGTGCCTAAGATGGGAGACAAGAAACACATTTTGGATCTCTCCATCCGCAATGCGAAGTACTACCGTATGGAGCGCTTTAAGCAGACCAAGATCACGGATCCAAACCGTCATGAGAATCGCATCATGGCCCAAATGAAAAAGGACTTGCGCCTTTCAGAAGAGCCGCGTCATATTGAGTGTTTTGACAACTCGAATATTCAGGGAACCAATCCGGTGGCTGCTTGTGTGGTCTTTAAAAACGGTAAGCCCAGCAAGCGCGATTACCGCAAATTCAACATCAAAACCGTAGTAGGTCCAGATGATTTTGCCTCCATGGAGGAGGTGGTGTACCGTCGTTATAAACGCTTGTTAGAAGAAGAGCAACCCTTGCCTCAGCTCATTATTATAGACGGGGGAAAAGGGCAGTTGTCCTCAGCACTAAAGGCCCTAGAGGCCTTAGATTTGCGTGGGAAGATCGCCATTGTGGGTATTGCCAAACGTTTGGAAGAATTGTTTTTTCCAGACGATCCGATTCCCTTGTATTTGGACAAGAAGTCAGAAACACTTAGAATCATCCAACAGCTCAGAAATGAAGCTCACCGATTTGGGATCACCTTCCACCGCGATAAGCGAAGTAAAGATGCCTTGGAAACTGAATTGGAGACCATTCCGGGGATTGGTGAGAAAACGGTGATTACCTTATTGCAACATTTTAAAAGCGCTAAGCGGGTTCGCAACGCAACCTTTGAAGAATTGGAGCAACTTGTAGGTGTAAGCAAGGCAAGTTTGATTGCCCGACATTTTAACATCACCCCCTAGATCATGCGACTGCGCGCTACTTTTCTTTTTATTCTTTTAATGCTGAGTGGAAGCTTAAAGGCCCAAGAGCAATCCCAAGACCTTAAAGTAGGTCTAGTGTTGAGTGGTGGTGGAGCCAAGGGTTTGGCACATATTGGAGCCCTCAAAGTTATTGAAGAATCCGGTATTCGCATTGATTATATTGGCGGTACGAGCATGGGCGCCATTATTGGTGGATTGTATGCTTCGGGCTATTCTGCTACACAGTTGGATTCCATTTTTAGAGCGCAGGATTTTGATAAACTCATTCAAGATGAATTGCCGCGAGACGCACGTACTTTTTATGAAAAGGCCGATGCGGAGAAATATGCCATTACCCTTCCTTTTGATGGATTTAAAGTAGGCGTGCCTGCTTCCTTTTCTAAAGGCCAGAACGTATACAATTTGCTTTGGCAGCTTACCCAACATTTAGGCGGCGAAGTAGATTTTACCCAAATGCCCATTCCGTTTTTCTGTATGGCTACGGATGTAGAACTGGGAACTCAAGTCATGTTAGAATCTGGGTATTTGCCGCGAGCCTTGACCGCAAGTGGTGCCTTACCTTCTTTATTCAGTCCTGTAGAATTGGACGGGCGTGTTTTGATAGACGGCGGAGTGATTAACAACTATCCGGTAGATGAGCTTCGTGCCAAAGGCATGGACATAATTATTGGGATCGATGTGCAAGATGAGCTCCGTGACCGAGAGCAGTTGGCCTCGGCTTTGGACGTTTTGGTGCAGATCAACAATTTCAGGACCATTCAAGCCATGGATACCAAGATTCCTAAAACGGACATTTACATCAATCCGGCCATTGATGATTTTACCGTGGTCTCTTTTGATCAAGGCAATGCCATTGTGCAATCCGGTATTGATGCTGCCCTTGAACAGTTGGATGCTATGAAGGAACTGGCCGCTAAGCAGCAAAATCCACCCTTGGAATACAAGGTGAATCAGCCTTCAGAAACACTAAAGATCAATCGCGTGGACATTAGTGGGAATGAAAAGTACACCCGCTCTTATGTTTTAGGGAAACTGCGCTTAAAATCTCCGTCTGAGACCAGCTTTGCCAGCTTTAGTGATGGGGTAAAGAACTTGATGGCCACCGGGAATTTTCAGGCCATTGATTACGATTTTAATAAAACGCCGGACGACTCCACCCAGGTTTCCATCACCTTAAAAGAAAGTAAAAGTCGCATGCTCTTGCGTTTGGGTGCTCACTATGACAATTTGTACAAGAGTGCCGCGCTGGTCAATATGACCTTTAAGCGGGTTTTGACCAACAATGACATTGTTTCCTTAGACCTTATTGCTGGAGATAATATCCGCTACAATTTTGACTATTACGTAGACAAAGGTTATTACTGGAGTATTGGGCTGCGATCTTATTTGAATGAATTTGAGACCAACGTGCCTCAAGAGTTGTTTTTAAACGATGTTATTGACCCGGGGCCACTGAATAAGTTGGCTTTGGAATACTTTGAGTGGACCAATCAAGTCTATGTGCAGACGCTCATTGGTAATGCTTTTGCCTTTGGAGTTGGCGTGGAGCACAAGCGTTTCAATCAGTTCAGTGACACTTTTGGACTCACTCCAGGGGAATCCCGTACCTATTTTGATGAGACGGATTACGGCAGTTTGTTAGGGTTTTTGAAGTACGATACAAGAGACGATGTCTACTTCCCAACCAAAGGGTTTTTCTTTGAGGGCCAAATAAATGTGTATCTCACTGCATCTGGGAGAAACGATCGTTTCAAGGAGTTTTCTATTGCTAAAGCTCGTTTGGGTGGCGCCAAGCGTTTTGGAGATTTTACCGTCTTTGTTGGGACAGAAGGCGGCTTTAAAATTGGAGATGATTCTACCCGCACTTTTGACTTCTTTTTAGGCGGCTACGGTTTTAGACAAACCGGGAATTTGATGCCTTTTATAGGACTGGAGCCTTTGAGTTTTAGGGGAGACACTTATTTAAAGGCGGACCTACGTTTAGACTATGAGATCTTTGCCAAAAACCACCTCTTTGGTGTGGTCAATATTGCCAATATTGGCAATAATCTATTTACCAATAATCAGTGGATTGACGGTATTGATTACTCCGGATACGGACTGGGTTATGGTTTTGAAACCTTTGCCGGACCACTACAACTCATCTACAGCTATTCGCCAGAAGTAGCAGAAAGCAATTGGTATGTGTCCCTAGGATTTTGGTTTTAGGGGGAATTTCTGTCTAAACGAAGCTTATTTTTTCGATATTTGTGTAATGGCATTCAAACGCAATAACAGGCTGTTTTTTAAGCTACGAGACAGGCTCAAGCGCAATCCGGAATAAGGAATTGTACGGCCCGCAGGAGTATAGCCTGACTATTTACTAACGTAACAATTCAAACAGATGCCTTTTTATCATTCTTTAGGGAAGATCCCACATAAGCGACACACCCAGTTTCGCAAACCAGACGGCACGCTTTATGCCGAACAGCTCTTTGGTACCATTGGCTTTGACGGAATGTCCAGCAATTTGTACCACGAGCACCGACCAACTCAGGTCAAATCCATTGACAAACAATACAGCGTTGCCCCAAAAGTGGCTCGCGAGAATAATATGCAATCTTTGCGTTTGCACGGTTTCAAGGTGCCGCCAACCGCGGACTATTTGGAAAGCCGTAAAATCATTTTGACCAACAGCGATTGCAACATCATCTTGGCGGCTCCAACGGAGTCTCAAAAAGATTATTTCTACAAGAATACTGATGCCGATGAGCTGATCTTCATCCACAGAGGAAGTGGAAAGCTGCGCACCCATATGGGGAATCTCGATTTTAAATACGGAGATTATCTACTCGTACCGCGTGGAATTATCTACAAAATCGAATTTGACACCGATGACAACCGTTTGTTCATTGTAGAATCTTACCGCCCAATTTATACGCCCAAGCGCTATCGCAATTGGTTCGGACAACTTTTAGAACATTCTCCTTTCTGTGAACGCGACATCCGCCGTCCGCAGGAACTGGAAACACACGACCAGAAAGGCGATTTCTTGATCAAGATCAAAAAGCAAAACGACATTTTTGATATGGTCTATGCCACGCATCCTTTTGATGTGGTGGGTTATGACGGATACAACTATCCATACGCCTTTTCTATTCACGATTTTGAACCCATAACGGGACGCATCCACCAGCCGCCTCCAGTGCATCAGACCTTTGAGACGGACGCTTTTGTGGTGTGTTCTTTTGTGCCGAGACTTTACGATTACCATCCGCAGAGCATACCAGCACCCTACAATCACAGTAACATTGACAGTGATGAGGTGCTCTATTATGTAGATGGTGATTTTATGAGCCGAAACGATATAGATGCTGGACACATCTCTTTGCACCCCGCTGGAATTCCTCATGGGCCGCATCCGGGAGCAACAGAGCGCAGTATTGGACAAGTTAAAACAGACGAACTGGCAGTAATGGTCGACACCTTTAAACCTTTAAAGGTGACAGAAGAAGCCATGAAGATCGCAGATAACGATTATTTTAAGTCATGGCTGGAGTAAGACATAAAAACATACTGTCTACGCATTGTAGGGCGATGTGGTAAGGAAAGCTCTTTCTTATCAAGCCTTTATTTATTTACATCACCCTTAAAACTAAAAACAATGATTACAGATAATACATCACAAGCTTTAGAGAAAATTGTACCTCAAGCCGATGACTTTTTACCACTATTAGGAACCGATTTTGTAGAACTATACGTAGGTAACGCCAAGCAGGCTGCCTTTTATTACGAACACGCCTGGGGCTTTACTCCAATTGCCTACAGCGGATTGGAAACCGGAAACAAAGACACTGTGTCTTATGTTTTGCAACAAGATAAAATTCGTTTGGTACTGACCTCGCCGCTAAAACCGGGGGGCCCGATCAACCAGCACATCAACGATCACGGAGATGGCGTAAAGGTTGTTGCCCTTTGGGTAGACGACGCCAAAAAGAGTTTTGAAGAAACGGTAAAGCGCGGTGCAGAACCTTATATGGAGCCTACCACCAGAGAAGATGCCAATGGAAAAGTGGTGCTTTCTGGTATACATACTTATGGAGAGACTGTTCACGTATTTGTGGAGCGCTCTGCCTATGACGGACCATTTTTGCCAGGTTACAAAGCTTGGGACAAGCCAGTGACTGCCAAGAATGTTGGACTCAAGTATATTGACCACATGGTAGGAAATGTTGGTTGGAATGAGATGAACAAATGGTGTGAATTCTATGCCAAAGTGATGGGCTTTGCCCAGTTGGTCTCTTTTGATGACAACGATATTTCTACAGAATACACCGCCTTGATGAGTAAGGTGATGTCTAATGGGAACGGTCGAATTAAATTCCCGATCAACGAACCAGCAGAAGGTCGCAAGAAATCTCAGATCGAGGAATACATTGATTTCTACAACGGTGCCGGAGTTCAGCATATCGCAGTAGCTACAGACAACATTATTGAGACTGTGGGGCAGCTGCGTGACAATGGGGTAGAGTTCCTCTACGTCCCAGAAACCTATTACGATACTGTTTTGGACCGAGTGGGAGAGATAGACGAGGACCTAGAACCGCTTAAGGAATTAGGTGTGCTTATTGACCGAGATGATGAAGGCTATTTGCTGCAGATCTTTACCAAACCCGTTTTGGACCGCCCAACAATGTTCTTTGAGATCATCCAACGCAAAGGAGCCCAATCCTTTGGAAAAGGAAATTTCAAAGCGCTTTTTGAGGCTATTGAACGTGAACAAGAAGCCCGTGGAACCTTATAAAAACGCTAAATAATAGTTAAAGGCGGATTTGCTATCCGCCTTTTTCCTACTTTTTGGAATGGAACTTGTACTCCCCCTATAAAACACATAACGCCCACCTACTATGAAACGCATATTAACCCTAGTCTTACTGCTTGCCGTAAGTGCCAGTATTGCCCAGTCTAAAAAGGCCTATGGCGATGGCGAATGGTTCCGTTTTAGGATACATTACGGCCTGATCACCGCCGGTTATGCTACCCTGGAAGTTGATGAGGAAACCCTCAATGGGAAGTCTGTGTATCATGTCAAAGGGGAAGGGCGCACTACAGGAGTGACCAAGTTATTCTTCAACGTTGAGGATTATTACGAATCCTATATTGATACCGATAAAGACATTCCGTATCGATTCATTAGAAAGATCGATGAAGGCGGACACACCAAGGACATCCAGATCGATTTTGATCACGAGACGAATCAGGCGTTGGTCTTCAATAAAAAACACAACAACAAAGAGACCTTGAGTTTTCCAAAAGATGCTCAAGATATGGTGTCGGCCTTTTACTATTTGCGCAATCGTTTGGATGTGTCTAATATGAAAGAAGGCGATGTGACGGAGATGAATATGTTCTTTGATAAGGAGAACTATAAATTCCGTCTGAAGTTCCTTTACCGAGAAACGCTTAAAACCAAATTTGGAAAAGTACCGTGTATGGTCTTTAGACCTTACGTGCAAGCTGGGCGTGTCTTTAAAGAGAAGGAAAGCCTTACCGTTTGGGTCTCTGATGATGATAATCGTATTCCCGTGCGTATCAAAGCGAGTTTAGCCGTTGGAAATCTCAAAGCTGATCTTGTGGAATTCAAAGGCTTGAAGCACTCGTTTAAATTACAAGTAGATTAACGTCTATGGACGAACAACTAAACCACCAACTGCAGAAATTAGAAGAGAAATTCAAAAACTCCGGACAAGACATGAAGTCTTATCTGGATGGCTTGCTTTACGACCGCTACCTGACCTATTGGGATTATATCCACTTGGACACTTTATTGAGTTTGCAGATACCGCGGACGTATTTTCCAGACGAGGAGATCTTTATTGGCTATCACCAGATCACGGAACTCTACTTTAAGCTCATCATTCACGAACAAAAGCAGATCATTGACGACAAGCTACAGCAGGCGGAATTCTTCACCAAAAAATTGGAACGCATCAACAGATACTTTAGAATTTTGATAGATTCCTTTGATGTGATGATCCGTGGGATGGAAAAGGAGCAGTTCTTAAAGTTCCGAATGTCGCTGCTACCTGCGAGCGGATTTCAATCGGCCCAATACCGCATGATCGAATTCTACAGTACACCTATGGAAAACTTGGTTCATGTTTCGGTTCGCGAGGATTACTCCCAAGCCGATTCCATAGAAGATATGTACGAACAGATCTATTGGAAACGGGGTGCGACAGATATAGAAACCAAAAACAAGACCCTTACCTTAAAACAGTTCGAATTTCGCTACACACCGCGCTTTATTCGAATCATGAATGAGGTCAAAGGACAAACTTTGTATCACAAATATTTAGCCTTACCCGAAGGCGAAAAAAATAACCCAGCCCTGATAAACGAATTGCGAAAATTTGACGTTAACGCTAATGTCAATTGGTTGCTAATGCATATGGGTGCCGCCTTTAGGTATCTGCACAAAGAGGGCAAAACGGTCTTGGCAACCGGAGGAACCAATTGGAAAGATTTTCTTCCACCAAGTTTTCAGAAAATCCATTATTTTCCCAATCTTTGGACTCCCGAAGAGAAGGAGAATTGGGGGCGTGAGTGGGTGACTCATGCTTATAACAGCGCAAAAACCAAACAACATTGAAAAGATTATTGTGGCTGAGCATAGTACTTGGACTGTGCTGGGCTTGTGAAAAGGAAAAACCAGTAGAAGAAGTTGCCACCATCGTAGAGGCTCCCAAGATAGAAGAGGCCTACGGATTCATTCTCAACGATTTTAATGTAGTACGCGATACGGTTCGCAATGGCGATACCTTTGGTGTGATTATGGACAATCACCACGTTCCTGCCGCTAAGGTATACAGTGCCGTGGAAGCTGTGAAGGACAGCTTTGATGTGCGTCGGATCAATTCCGGAAAGCCTTATGTAGTACTCAATTCCAAAGACAGCTTAAACACCGCCCAAGTTTTCATCTATGAAAACAGTAAGATAGAATACACTATTGTAGACTTGCGTGACAGCATTGCCAAGGCCTATCACGGCCGCAAGCCGGTAACAGTAGTTGAAAAGACTGCTTTTGGAGTGATCAATAGCTCCCTTTCGGAGGCTTTGGATGAATCAGGAATCAGTCCGGTAATGACCGACAAACTAGCGAGCATCTACGCCTGGACCATCAACTTCTTTGCCCTGCAAAAAGGAGATCGTTTTAAAGTGGTTTATACCGAACGATTTATCAATGATTCTATTCCTGCGGGAATTGATGAGGTGAAAGCTGCTTATTTTGAACACAAGGGAACTCCACTGCTCGCCTTTAGTTTTGTAGAGAATGACGACCTTGGGTTGGATTATTATGATGAAGAGGCCAACAACTTGCGACGCGCCTTTTTAAAATCCCCCATTCGTTTTAATTACCGCATCTCCAGTAGATACAATCTCAGAAGACGTATTGCCTATTATGGCAATAAAGTTAGGCCACACCGCGGAACAGACTTTGCTGCGCCTGTAGGCACTCCAATCATTGCTACTGCGGATGGAACCGTTACCGAGTCAACACGTCGTGGTGGAAATGGCAAGTTTGTGAAGATCAAACACAACAGTACTTATGAAACCCAATACCTGCACATGAAGGCTCAAAATGTTAAGGTTGGAGACTTTGTGAGACAAGGAGATGTTATCGGTTGGGTTGGCATGACGGGTAATACCGGAGGGCCACACGTTTGCTACCGTTTTTGGAAAAACGGGGAGCAAGTAGATCCTTTTAAACAAGACTTACCCGCCTCTAAGCCTTTGGCAGACTCCCTGAGGCCCCAATACTTCGAATACATCAAGCCATTGAAGGAAAAGCTTGATTGTATAATTTTTTAGGAATTTCTTAAAAAACGGTTAATAATAATCTGATAGTTAATGATTTCTATCAGATTTTCTACGGTATTATGCTGTAACTTAAGAAAGTATCAAAAAGCGCTTATTTAACCTTAAGGTAATGTTAAAAGTGCGCACTTAGTAATACTTTTGTACCAATCAAAATTAACTGTTTTATGAGAAAAATTACTTTCTATTTAACCGTGGCTTGTTTGTTGCTCGGCGCAAGTGCATTTGCGCAAGGGGTAACTACAGGGGGCATGAACGGTCGTGTCCTTGACACCAATGCCGAACCTCTCTTTGGAGCTAATGTGGTTGCTGTCCACACTCCAACAGGGACAACTTACGGTGCGATAACCGATTATGACGGTTTTTATCGTATCTCTAACATGAGAGCAGGTGGTCCTTACACTGTGACTATCTCTTACGTAGGATTTGAAGACTTCAACAGAAACGGAGTGTTCTTGCAACTAGGTAACTCACAAAAAATCAGTGTAAACCTTGCTGAGTCTGCTTCTGCACTTGATGAGGTTGTGATCGTTGCACAGCGAAACAATGTTTTCGATTCTAAGAAAACGGGAACAGCTACCACAGTAACCTCTAGGGACATTGCAACACTACCGGCGGTTACTCGTTCTATCGCTGACTTCGCTCGTGTTACTCCGCAAGCACAGCTTACGGAAGGAAACGACGGATTCTCTATCTCTCTTGCTGGTCAGAACAACCGTTACAACGCGATCTATATTGATGGTGCTGTAAACAACGACGTTTTTGGTCTTGCAGGATCAGGTACTAACGGAGGTCAAACTGGAGTTAACCCATTCTCTGTGGATGCGGTTGAATCTTTCCAGATCAACATTGCTCCGTTTGATGTACGTCAATCTGGTTTCTCCGGAGGTTCCATCAACGCCATTACGCGTTCAGGTACCAATGAAGTTCAAGGATCTGCTTACTTCTACCTACGTAACCAAAGCCTAGCTGGAAAAACTCCAACGGGTCTAGTAGAAGAAGGTGAAGCTCGTGAAAGCCTTGACGATTTCTCTGCTCAGCTTTACGGAGTTCGTGTGGGTGGTCCAATCATCAAGGACAAATTGTTCTACTTCATCAACTATGAGCGTCAGGATGAGGAAACTCCTCAACCATTCAACTTCAGCCAGTATGAAGGACGTTCTTCTTTGGAAGACTTGAACGGTTTGGTAAACTTCTTGCGTTCTACTTACGGGTATGACCCAGGAATCTTTGACGCTAACACGCGTACCTTGACTTCTGACAAGATTACTGCTAAGTTAGACTACAACTTGAACAACGCGAATAAGTTTACCTTGCGTCACTCTTACGTGAAGGCAGACAACTTGGAAGCACGAAACTCAAACCCATTCCGTATCGGATTCATCAACGGTTCTGAGGAGTTCATTACTACGACTAACTCTACCGCTTTTGAGTGGCGTTATTCTGGAACCAGCGTAGCGAACAACTTGGTTATTGGTTACACCACTGTACGTGATGACCGCGATCCTTCTGGTAATCCATTCCCAACTGTAGACATTCAGGATGGAAACGGAACTATCTCTTTTGGATCTGAGCCATTCTCTACTGCGAACTTGTTGAACACAGATGTATTTACCATCAACAACAACTTCGAGATCTATTCAGGGCGTCACACCATTACCTTGGGTGCGAACTTTGAATACGCTAAAGTGAAGAACTTGTTCTTCGCCTTTAACTTTGGTGACTATACTTTTGAAGACGAGTTTGATGACAACGGAGTGCTAATCTCTAGTGGATTGGAGCGTTTCTTGACTGGTCAGCAAGCTGATGTATACCAGCACGGATATTCCCTATTGGGTAACGGTGCTGTAGGTGATGATTCTGCAGGTGCTGCTGAATTCTCAGCTTCTCAGCTAGGATTCTACGCTCAAGACGATTTCCAAGCAACTGATAACTTGAAAGTGACTTTCGGTCTTCGTGTTGATGTTCCTTACTGGGAAGATGGATTGGCTAATGATGACTTTAACAACCGTACCATTCCATTATTGGAAGCGGCTGGAAAAGATCTTCAAGGAGCTCGTGTAGGGCAGACCATTCGCGCTAACCCATTGTTTGCTCCACGTCTTGGATTCAACTGGGATGTAAACGGAGAAAGCAAAACTCAGGTTCGTGGTGGTATTGGAGTATTTACTTCAAGACTTCCATTGGTATGGCCAGGTGGAACTTACAACAACAACGGTATCACGGGTGGATTTAACTTTGAGTTTGGACAAGACTTTGAGCCAGACGTAAACAACCAGTTTGAAGATCCAGCTCCAGGTTCTGGAGGTGTTGGTGGAAACATTGACCTTATTGCTGAGAACTTCAAGTTGCCACAGGTAATGAAGTACAACATCGCAGTAGATCAAAAGCTTCCTTTCTGGGGACTTATCGCAACTGCTGATTTCTTGTATACTGATGTAATTAGTGACATTCTTTATCAGAACCTAAACCTTAAAGGCCCATCTGGTGCTTTGAACGGAGCTGATAACCGTCCTACTTACGATCGTCGTGATGAGATCGATGATACTTACGGACGTATCATCCTAGCTTCTAACACGAGTCTTGGACACGCTTATAACGTTACTGCGACTATCCGCAAGCCGTTTGAGAATGGATTCCAAGGGCAAGTATCTTGGTCTTATGGAGATTCCTTTAAAGTATTTGATGGAACTTCTTCTCAAAACTCTTCTCAGTGGAGAAACCGTCAGACTGTAAACGGAAAGAACGCAGACCTAACAGTTGATGCTCGTTCTGATTTCTCTTTAGGACACCGTATCACATCTAACGCTTCTTATGAGATCTCTTGGAATGAGAACGTGAAGACTACTATTGGATTCTTCTACGAAGGTGTTCAAGGGAACCCATTCAGCTATACTTACCGTGAAGGACGTGACTTATTGAATGATGACTCACGTGACAACGCGCTTATCTATGTACCTGCTAACCAAGGTGAGATCAACCTAGTTGATCAATCTGCAGACGGAGGTCTTACAAGTGCTGAGCAGTGGGCTGCTCTTGATGCGTTCATTGAAGGTGATGACTACCTGCGTTCACGTAGAGGTCAGTACGCTGAGCGTAACGGAGACCGCGGACCATGGAGCCACGTTATTGACTTCAAATTGTTGCAAGACTTTAGCTTGAAGATCGGACAAACAAAGCACACCTTCCAGGCGTCTTTGGATATCTTCAACTTCACCAACTTGTTGAACAAAGACTGGGGTCAGCGTAACTTCATACCAGGAAACGTTGGATTGTTAACTACAGTAACTGCAGGACCAGATCCAGCCTTTACTTTCGATCCTACTCAGTTTGACGAAGGAGTTCGTGTAATTGATGACTTCGGATTGCAATCTTCAAGATGGCAAATGCAGCTTGGATTGCGTTACCTATTCAACTAATCGGGATAGGTTAAGCAATACAGCTTAAACAAATAGTTAGCCCTGCAGTAGAACACCGTTCACTGCAGGGTTATTTTTTATGTCTTACCTTTGTGTAAACAACTTCAATAAACCATGTACACCACCCTTCAGTTTTTACATTCGTATTGGGCCTATTTAGTAGTTCTTGTAGTCTTTTTAGCAACTTTTAATGCCCTACTCGGTTTTTTTAGCAAACGTGATTACGGCGCCAAGGACTTTAGAATCTCTCTGTTTGCTTTGATCGTTACCCACATTCAACTCTTGATCGGTTTGGTGCTTTATTTCGTTTCTCCTTTAGGTTTGAAGTCTATCAGCGCTAACGGTATGGGAACCGTGATGAAAGACTCTGTATTGCGCTTAAATGCAGTGGAGCATCCAACGGTAATGTTGATTGTAGTTGCCTTAATCACAATCGGATATTCAAAGCACAAAAAGAAATTGGTCTCCAGACCCAAGTTTAAGACTTTGATGATCTTTTACACCCTTGCTTTTGTACTGCTATTGAGCCGTATTCCTTGGGGGCAGTGGTTTGACTAACTTTTTGGCGCATGCTGCTGCGCAGCACCGGGCTTTCCACACTACGTGGTAGTTTGTTGCAATCCCTTGCGCATGGAGTGATAAATAGTTTTGAAGCTAGTCACGGCATACAAAGCTAGGTCATTTCACCTTTTTCTCTTTCTTTTTTGCATTGCCCAAAAAAGAAACAAAAAACTCTAGCCTTTCCCGAACATGATTTTTCTCGCTTGCATTATGTAGAATTTATGCAAGCTCAAAAACCGAATTTTTCGGCTAAAAACGGTCCAAGGCTTCCCGTTTTCTTAACGCCTTACAATTACTATCAAGCGGTGCCGGCGTTATTATAGTTTGTGTTGATGCTTTACTTGCCCCTTCTGCGCAGCGTCTGTAGGTGAGCAAAGATCGGTTAGATAGTAGCAACCTAGTTGCTACTTCAGATTTTGCGAACGGTTTTACGCGTAGATTACAATGAGTTAAGAAATCGGAGCGTAAAAACAGACTTTGAAGGGGCTAGACCTTTTGGTCACTTTTGCGGCAATGGGAAAAGTGACATAAAAAAAGGTTTTCGGAACTCACCGAGAAAATCAAAGCCTCGCTCGGAGTCGCGACTATATATCTAAAGTTTGTTTAAAAATCGGTTAAACCTGCCTTCGCGCACGTTTATTTCTGCGATTGCGGTGATACCGTCCCTTTCTGGTAAAGAAGGTCACAAAGCCCCAAATTAGGCAAATCGCCCCAATGAGTAGAAAGATCTCTTGAGCTTCTGATGGAATATTCATACCTATAAGGTACGAAATCTTCTATGAATAAGGAGCTAAGTGGCTCTAATTCATCTCCTTAATCAAATAGACTAGAACAGGAAAGTGATCGGAATATCCACCGGTAAAACCTCCGTTGGCAAAAGAGCGGTACGGATAACCTTTATAACGTCCTCTTGGGTTAGAGAGGTAGGCTTTGTTATAAATCTCGGCCTTGTAGTAGCGGTAGCTGCTGTAGTCCTCTTCTAAAAGCGCATCAGAAAGAATGATCTGATCAAAAAGGTTCCAACCGTCGCGATAGGCTAAGGTTCCTAAGCCTTTTTTGAACATGGCTTCCATAGGGTTGTACAGTTCTTTTGGCCCAACCTTGTCTCGGTCTGCTTTGGCACCTAAGGCCTTCTTGACACTTTTGTTGGTTGGATCGTCATTGAGGTCACCCATTGTGATGATCTTTGCGTATGGGTCTGCACTGTGCAAAGAGTCTATAATACTTTTGTTGAGCTCGGCAGCTTGCACACGCTTGTAACGGCTGCGCGCCTCTCCACCAGATCTAGATGGCCAGTGGTTTACAATAACGTGGATCAAATCGCCATCAAGCATTCCAGAAACCACCAATTGATCTCTTGTGTAGACGCGTTTATCACGATCCTCATTATCATAGATCAGTAGTGGAATCGCCTCGTAGTTTGTAGGAGTAAATAAGGCCTTTTGATACAGCAGTGCCACATCGATCCCACGACGGTCCGGAGAATCAAACTGAATGATACCGTAATCATAAGGCAACAACTCTGGCTGGTTTACCAAGTCTTCCAAAACCTTGCGGTTTTCGGTTTCCGCCACACCAATTAGTGCTGGAGCGGTACCCGTAACATCACGACCCACATCGGCAATAACCTTAGCCATATTGGCCAATTTAGCGGCGTAAATCTCTTCGGTCCAGTGGTCGCGTCCCTCTGGCGTACGGTCGTCGTCATAAGTGATCGGGTCATCTTCCGTATCAAATAGGTTTTCTACGTTATAAAAGGCAATAGTATTAACCTTATATGATTTCTGTCCCTGAGCCACCATAGCTGTGGTAATCAAGCAAATAAGGCCAAAGACAATAGATCTGAATTTCATCCTGTGCTGCAATATTATGTTTGTGTAAAGGGCTAAACAAAAGCCGAGCCAAAAGTAGTTATTCTCAGCAAAAGACGTAGTTTTGTGCGCTATTAATTAACTATTTAATAATTCAATTCAACTACTTAACAGCATGAAGAAATTCTTTGCCAGCCTGTGTCTTGTTTTGATCTGCGGATTTGCTGCAGCACAGACACAAGTAACAGGTGTTGTTGTTGATACCGATTCCAGTGAGCCAATTGAAGAAGCTCGACTTCTTATTAAGGGAACCACACTGGGAGACCTCACCGATGAGACCGGTAGTTTTCAGATCGACGATCCGAACCTGCCGCTTGGGGAACAAGTCTTAGTGGTATCAAAGAAAGGGTATATTACCCAGCAACTGCCCATCACAATTCAAAGTGGGCAAACCGTAAACATCGATCGTATTTTGATGGAGATTGACCTCACTGAGGTGGAAGCGCAAATTGGGATCATCAGTCTTTCTGATAACCAATTGGATGATGAAAGCAGCTCTGCTTACAACATCTCTGGGCTACTCCAAGCATCAAACGACGTGTTTTTGAACGCAGCAGCCTTTGATTTTAGTGCCACTTTCTTTAGACCTCGCGGCTATGATAACGCCAACGGGAAGGTTCTTATCAACGGTATTGAAATGAACAAACAATTCAACGGACGCCCACAGTGGTCTAACTGGGGAGGTCTTAATGACGCTCAGCGTAACCGTGAGTTTACCATGGGAATCAAAGCCAACGAATACCAATTTGGTGACTTGGCTGGGGTGAACAACATTGTAATGCGCGCCAGCCAATACAGACAAGGTGGACGTGTGTCTTACGCCATGGCAAATAGATCATATGCCGGTCGTATCATGGGATCCTACAACAGTGGGGTGAACCAGAACGGTTGGGCATACAGTATTTTGTTGTCGCGTCGTTTTGGAGATGAAGGATACATCCACGGTACTTTTTATGATGCCAATTCCTTCTTTGCATCCGTAGAGAAAAAGATCAACGACAACCACAGCTTGAACTTCTCAGCGCTTTATACGCCAAACCGCAGAGGACGTTCAGCCCCAGTGACTCGTGAGATTCGCGACCTTAAAGGAATTCGTTACAACCCAAACTGGGGAGATCAAGACGGAGAGCGTCGCAACAGTCGTGTTCGTGATATCGAAGAGCCGGTGATCATGTTGAACCACTACTGGAACATCGGGGAGAACACTACTTTGAACACTAACGTAGCCTATCAGTTTGGAAAGATCGGAAACAGCCGTATCGACAACGGAGGTACACGTTTGGTAGAATTCAATGGGCAAGAGGCTTACTTAGGTGGAGCGCGTAACCCTAACGCAGACTACTACCAAAACTTGCCGAGCTTCTTCTTGCAAGATGCAAGCCCTACAGCACAGGATTATCAAAACGCCTTTTTGGCTCGTCAGAGTTTTGTGAATGGCGGTCAATTGGACTGGACAGCGCTTTATCGCGCAAATGAGATCTCCGTGGCTAATGGTGGAAACGCCATCTACGTATTGCAGGAAGATCGCACAGACGATACGCAGTTTACTGCAAATACTATTTTAAGCACACAGCTTACAGAGAACATCACCCTTAACGGATCTTTGAACTACCGTAACCTAAAGAGTGAGAACTTCGCAGAGGTAAAGGACCTTTTAGGTGCTAACGGATACTTAGATGTTGACTTCTTTGCAGGAGATGATTCTAACACAGACATCGGGCTTAGAGCGCAGTCAGACTTAGGAAATCCAAACCGTTTAGCGGGTCTTGGAGATCGTTATAAGTACAACTATGAGATCAATGCTGATGTGATCACTGGATTTGCTCAAGCACAGTTTAAGTACAATAAGGTAGACTTCTTTGTGGGAGCTAATATCGGTTCTACCAGCTACCAACGTACCGGACTTTTTGAAAACGGGAACTACCCTGGGGCTAGTTCTTTAGGAGACAGTGAAAAAGTGAACTTTAATACTTACGGTATTAAAGGAGGATTGACTTATAAAGTTACCGGACGTCACTTGATCGACTTTAACGGAGCTTATTTCACCAACGCGCCAAGCATCAGAAATACTTTTGCTAACGCTCGTCAGAACAACATCATCTCAGATGGAATTGAAGAGGTGAAGATCCAAACTGCTGACTTGAGCTATATCTATCGCTCGCCGATCGTAAAAGGACGTATTACTGGATTCTACACACAAGTACAAGACGGATCGGACATCGGATTCTTCTTTACCGAGAACCAATTTGGAGCGACTTCCTCTGCCTTTACGCAAGAAGTTACTACCGGAATTGATCAACGTCACTTGGGTGTTGAACTTGGAGTTGAAGCCCAGCTTACTCCAACAGTAAAGGTTAAGGCTGCTGCTTCAGTGGGTCAGTACATCTTTACCAACAATCCAAACGTGTCTTACTACAGTGATGACTTTATTGATCCTTCAACAGGATTGCCATCTTTGGAGCCATTCACCATTGGAGATGGAACAGCAAAGCTTGAGAACTACCACGTAGCGGGTGGTCCAGAACGTGCATACCAGATCGGTTTTGAGTACCGTGATCCAGATTTCTGGTGGGTAGGATTGACAACCAACTACTTTAGCAATGCTTATGTAGATGCCAGTACGCTTCGTAGAACAGACGCCTTTACTCAGGATGTTGACGGTTTGACCTTCAACGATTACGATCCTGAAGTAGCACGCGGTTTGTTGCAACAAGAGCAGCTGGACGATTACTTCCTAGTAAATGTAGTAGGAGGTAAATCTTGGAAAATCGGAGACTATTTTGTTGGGTTCTTTGCAACAATCAACAACGTCTTGGACCAGGAATACATCACTGGTGGATTTGAGCAATCTCGATTGGCCAACTACCGCGATGTATTAGACGATCAGAACAATGCAGGAGGTCCTGTATTCGGGAACCGTTACTTCTTTGGTAATGGGACAACATACTATCTCAACTTATATTTACGATTTTAATAGCTTTTAAAAAATTAATCATGAAAATCATGAATCTATATAAACTAATGGCCGTGCTACTTTTTGTAGCCGTAGGATTCTCCTGTGTTCAGGACGATGAATTTGACCTGCCGAACACCTCCATTGATATTGTTGAGGTAGACGGAACTGTAATTACTTTGGATGCCCTTAGAGGTATCTTTGAACAAGCTGTTGCTGATGGCGATAGCGAAGTGACTTTTGATGCCGATGACAACTTGGTTGTAGAAGGATATGTAGTATCTAGCGACGAAGGAGGAAACTGGTTTGAGGAAATTGTTATTCAAGACAAAGCTGAAAACCCAACTACTGGTGTGAAAGTATTGGTAGATGTGAACCCACTATTTACTCGTTTTGAAAAAGGACGTAAGATCTTAGTGAAGCTAGACGGATTGACTCTAGCAGTAACTAATGGAGTTCTAGGACTTGGATTGGGTGGAGGAGACTTCATCGACAAATTGCCTCCATCGGTATTGGTAGGTGAGGGATCTGATGAGAACTTGTGGAGAATCTTCAGAACTGAAGAGGTTGCCACTATCGTTCCTCGTGAGACTACTTTGGCTGAGATCAGCGCTTCTGGTGATGACTCTGCTTTAGAGAACGTATACATCCGCATTAGCGATGTACAGTTCAACAGAAACGATGTATTGGGTGATAACCCATTGACCTTTGCTGCGGAGCCGACAGATGAGTTTGACGGAGACCGTACCCTAGAAGGTTGTGAAGGCGGTTCTATCATTGTACAAACGTCTACTTTCGCGGACTTTAAAGCACTATTGTTGCCAAATGGACGTGGAGCTATTGACGGGATTCTTTCTCGTGACTTCTTTGATGATTTCTATACCCTAGTGATCAACGAGCCAGCTGACGTTGCCTTTGGTGATGTGTCTGAGCGTTGTGATCCTGATTTCACAGCGTGTACTGGTCCTTCAGGAGGTGGTTCTGCTTTCTTTAGCGAGGACTTTGAAGGTATCGGAAGTCTTGCTGATCTAGTAGCTGCTGGATGGACTAACGTAAACACTGTTGGTGGAAGCACCGAGTGGGTATTGGGTACTTTTAGCGGAAACAACTACGCACAGATCACTGCATTCTCTTCTGGAGAAGACACTATTGAGTCTTGGTTAGTAACTCCTGGAATTGACATGGATGGAACTACTGCAGAAGAATTGATGTTTGACGTTCAAGCCAACTTTGACAACGGTACTGTGTTGACCGTATTGTTCTCAAATAACTTTACTGGAGACCCAACTACAGCAGACTGGAACCTTTTGGATGCTTCAATCCCAGTTGGTCCTTCTGGTGGATTCGGAAGCTTTGAAGCTGTTGGTCCTGTAAACGTATCTTGTTTAGAAGGAACTGTACACTTTGCATTCTTGTACACCGGATCTGAATCTGGAGCTTCAACCCGTTACCACGTAGATAACGTAGAAGTGACTGGAATCTAAGAACGATTTTATTTGCAATTGAGAACCCGCCTGGAAACAGGCGGGTTTTTTGTTTTAAACCTTTTAGAATTCTGGGAGTCAACTATATATCTATAGAATCACTAAATTTGAAAAAACCATCCTACCATGAAAAAGATAAGCCCCATCTTTTTATTGCTCCTTTTAAGCGTCAGTCTAAGTGCCCAAGATCATACGGGAGTTTCATACGGTCCAGAAGACCGTCAGTTTCTAGATATTTGGATTGCTCCATCGAGCGCACCTACTCCAGTATTTATCTATGCACATCCAAACGGCGGCACTACAGACTTGCCAAGCTCCATTACGGACGATCTAAAAGACGTTGGAATCTCTGTGGTCTCTTGGGAGTCAATTACAAGCTTGACTTCCATAGAAGACGTAGAAACTACTTGGGCAGATGCTGAACTCATGTTCGAATGGTTAGAAGCCAATGCCGATACCTACAACTTTGACTTGACCAATATGATTATTGGAGGGTCCTCTAGAGGAACCATAGTGAGTTGGATCTATGGGCATCGTCCCAATCCCAATGTAAAAGGTTTGTACATGTATAATGCTTTACCAGATGGAATTTGGGCAGATCCTTCATGGTGGTTACCAACCGATGAGGTCACTATAGATTCTCCACCTATATTTTTTGTCTATCGCTTTGAGCCTGGGACTGACGATATCCACGATCCAGAGAATGGAATTATCATTACTGAAGCTTATGACGCTTTGGGAATTGGAGATCGACACACCTTGGTGCACAGTATTGAATATTCAGGAAATACAGATCGCTTCCAGTTTTTGGTTGACTTTGCACTGTCGGTGATAACTCCATTGAGTGTGGAAGAGCAAGAGTTGGGCAGAATCACTTTGTATCCGAATCCTGTCGTAGAGACTTTAAATTTTGAAACCACGGCAAATTATCAATCCCTAAGAATTTATTCTGTCATGGGGCAATTGTTCCTTAGTAGCAACTATAAAGGCCAATTAGATGTCTCAGGCTTCGCTGCAGGAACTTATATTGTTGAGTTGCGTGATGATCAAGGTCGACTTCATCGCGATCGATTTATCAAGTATTAAAAAACCCTCCAAAGCTTGTCGCAAGGGAGGGTTCATTGGTTGGTTAGTTATTGTCTTTTTCGAGCAACTCCTAGTTTTATTTCTTTACGATGATAAAGTCTGAGCGGCGGTTTTGTTGGTGCTGCTCATCTGTACATCCACCAGAGCAGTCTACTAAAGGATCGCTCTTGCCTTTTCCCATTCCGCTAATGCGGCTTGCGTCAATTCCTTGAGAGATCACATATTGTACAGTAGATTGTGCTCTGCGCTCAGAAAGCTGCATATTGTATCGGTTTCCACCGCGGCTGTCTGTGTGACTTTCTACGCGGATCACCATTTCAGGATACTTCTTCATTACTTGAACTAATTTGTCCAATTCAAAAGCAGCCTGTGGCTTGATGTTCGCTTTATCAAAGTCAAAGAAGATTGGTTCTAGAACCACGCGGTCTTCTTGAATGATTTCTTCAATTGGGTTAAGTGCAATGCGCACCTCGTATGGTCCGTTCTCTGAAGAGCTTGCCATAGCAGTTCCGCTTTCATAATCAGCTTTTTCTGCAGTTAGGGAGTAGTTCATATCGCACTCGCCCATAAACTCAACCTTACCGTTTCCGTCGGTCATCTTAGACCCTAAACGGTTGCGGCTCGCATCAAAGATGTCAACTTTAGCATCAGCAAGTGGCGCTCCAGTATCTCCATCCACAACAGTGATCATCATGTTCACGTCACATGGAGGAATACCAGCAACTTGGTAGATGTCATCGCTTCCTTTACCGCCTTCACGGTCAGAGGAAACAAATCCGCTCATGCTAGCTTCGTCATACATGAAGGCAAAGTCATCTCCACCACTGTTTACAGGAACTCCCATATTGGTGATCTTTCCGCCTTCAGCTTTGAATACATCCAAACCTCCAATTCCTGGGTGACCATCACTTGAGAAGAATAGTGTTCCAGAATCAGCAATGTGTGGAAATACTTCTTTTCCTTCAGTGTTTACTGCCTCAACGTTTTGAGGAGATCCGTAGGTTCCATCAGCATTAACACTTACCATATAAATGTCAGCCATTCCTTTTCCGCCTGGCATGTCAGACACAAAATAAAGCGTCTTTCCGTCTTTGCTCAAGCAAGGATGACCTGTAGAATACTCGCTGCTGTTGAAAGGAAGTGGCTTCACATCAACCCACTTTCCATTTACCAACTCAGCGGTATAAAGATTCAGCTGGTTTACACCATCTTCGTCTTTTTGATACTTTCCTTTAAAGTAGTTGTTACGATCAAAGTAGATGCGTTTTCCATCCGCGGAGAAAGCAACAGTTCCTTCGTGAAACTTGGTGTTCACATCTCCAGGGATCAATTCCGCAGAACCAATAGTTCCATCAGTCCAGTTAGCCGCATAAACATCTAAGAACGGTTGATCGTTCCATCCGTAATCTCTGCGCTTTGTATTACGTGCAGAAGAGAAATACATGGTGTTTCCACTCATGGTTCCACCAAATTCAGAGAATTCTGAGTTGATGTCTCCTGCATTTTCCACAGTAAATTGTGGCGTGTTGTTCAAAAGACCAGGAATGTAATCCGGGTTTTTCATGAATTCCTGAGCACGCTTATCTCTAGGCTTCATTCCGGCAAACTTCTTCATGATATCATTAGATCCAGAGAAGTCTCCATTGGCTTTCAAACTCTGTGCGTAATTGTATACAGATTCTGCATCTACATTGCTATCAGTCATGATGCGCTTGTAATAGGTAGCAGCTTTTTCAGTGTCGTTAATATTGTAGTAACTATTGGCCAAGCGCTCGTAAACATAAGAGTCGGCTTTTCCACGAGCAATTAGACGCTCATAGTCTTCAATAGCTTCGGTATACTCCAAGCGGTCGTAGTGCTTGTCTGCCGCCTTGGTGTCTCTGTTCTGAGCAGTCAAGGTGGCCGTGCTTACCGTAAGTGCGAATATAAAGAGGTATATTTTTTTCATGTTCTTCGAAGAATAGGATTAGAAATATCTAGGCGACTTGAGCACGCGCTTGTTGAGGAAGATATCAAAGGTTAGAATGATTTCGTGCGATGCGCTGGTAACCACATCCAGGTCAGAAACTACGCTGTCATAAGCGTAACCAATTCTGAAGTTAGGAGTAGCTTGGAAACCGACAAGACCACTGAAAGAGTCGTCTAAACGGTAAGAAGCACCCAGCTCGAATTTTTCGTAGAACAGTGCGTTGAGGTTCGCATCAAAAGATAAGGGAGCATCAAAAGCCCCTTTAACTAAAACGTGTGGCTTAAGCTTTACGTTTTGAGAAAGATCAAATACATATCCTGTCGCGGCAAAGAAGTGATTGGTCTCAGAACCGTACTTCAATCCGTTTTCATCTAAGTGTACCGAGTTTAACAAGTTCGGTACAGAAACAGATAGGTAGAATTTATCGGTGTAAAAGAATGCACCCGCACCAATATTCGGGTAGGTACTGTTGATGTCTTGAGAGAAGAATGGATCTCCAGGATCAGTCAACAATAGGGTAGACAAGGCCACATCGTGAAAAGTAGCACCCGCCTTAAGACCTAAGGCCAACTTCGCATTGTCACTCACCTGCAAGGTGTATGAGAAATCCACGAATACGTTAGTTTCCTGAACCGGTCCTAATTCGTCTTTAATGGCAGAAAGCCCTAAACCAGTCTTCTCGCCTATGGGAGCATGACCAGAAAATGTGATGGTTTCAGGAGCCCCGTCAAAACCAGACCATTGTCTGCGGTAGAGCGCCGTCATCGAAAGGGATTCTTTAGACCCGGCATAGGCAGGGTTTATCACATTCATATTATACATGTACTGGGTGTACTGAGGATCTTGCTGTGCGTCAGCATCCTGTAAACCAAGAACACAAAATACGAGAAGTAGCGTGTAGAGTTTTTTCATTCTTGTTTAGTTATATCAATGCAAAATTTTGATGTTTCACGCTTGGTTTTTTAAGCCTCAAGCGGCTTTAGTGGCTGTGACGCCTAACCAAATGAAACACTAATTTAACCAAAATTATGATAGTTCAACCGAGTAACTACAATAATAGATAAGCGGCATAATTCATCGACAAACGCGGGGTCGAAATCCTAAAATTTATGAATTGTAAAGCTCGCGTAGACGGGAAAGTGGTCACTGAAACCACCCAAATGTTTTTTCCCAACGTAGGTTCTAAAGGGATTTCCTTTGAATCTACCGCTGTATTCTCTCAGGTAAATCGGATCGAATATTTCTGCCTGTTCAAAGCGCAATCCAAACTTGTCTTTGGTCCTTAGAGACTCGCTGACCAAGATCTGATCGAACAGATACCAACTGTCTCGATATTTAGAACTCCCACGTTTTCTAGTGTGGAGTTTTTCCATCGGATTGTAGAATGATTCCGGCACCAGATTTTCTTTGATACTCGCCGAGTCCGGATTGTCGTTAAAATCACCCATGATCACCAGATCTGCTTCAGGCTCTGAAGCGCGAACCTCATGCACCATTTCCAGGCAGGTCTGGGCGGCTTTTACACGTTTGTATTCCGTGAGTTCGGCGCCAGCGCGTCGGGAGGGCCAATGATTAACCATTAAATGTACCGGAGCTCCATCCAGGAGGCCTTTAACGTAGAGTATGTCACGGGTGTAGTCGCGTTCTCCTTCTGGATTGTGAATCATTACCGCCAAGGTTTTACTCTCCAAGACTTCAAAGTGGGCATCTCTGTAGAGCAAGGCAGTGTCAATTCCGCGTTCATCCGGCGCGTCAAAATGCACATACCGATATCCGAGTTTTCTCAGGTGCTTGCTGCCGATCAGATCGCGAATCACCGTTTTGTTCTCCACTTCAGCTATCCCAACAACTGCCGGAGGTTCACCCAATTCATCGGAACCAATTTTCGCGATGACAGAGCCTAACTTTTTGAGTTTCTTCTCATAGCGTTTGCGGTTCCAACGCTTTTCAGACTTGGGGGTAAAGTCGTCGTCTAGCGTATAAGGATCGTCATGGAGATCAAAGAGATTCTCCAAATTGTAAAAGGCGATGTTGTGGCGTTTCATGCGGTTGATTAAACTGGTTGATCAAATTACAAAAATTCAACGCAATTGCCCTTTATAAAAGGATTTGAAGCCATAAAAAATAGACGGAATCGGCATGTTTTGTACCTTTGCCCTCATGCTAGAGCAAAAAGAAATAGCTTACGAGAATACCGTATTGGTCGGGATCGTGACTCAGGGTCAGGATGCTGACACCCTTGAAGATTATTTAGACGAGCTTCAATTTTTGGCCTATACAGCTGGAGGTGAAGTAAAGCGTCGTTTTACCCAGCGTATGGAGCGCCCGAATCCTAAAACCTTTATTGGTACAGGAAAAATGGAGACGCTAATGGAATACGTTAAAGAGAACGACATCAGCACTGTGATCTTTGATGATGAGTTGACACCAGCTCAGCAAAACAATATAGAAAAGCTGCTGCGCTGTAAGATCTTAGACCGAACCGGATTGATCCTCGACATCTTTGCCCAACGGGCCAAGACCAGTTATGCGAGAACCCAAGTGGAATTGGCGCAGTACGAATACCTCTTACCTCGATTGACCGGGCTTTGGACGCACTTGGAGCGTCAGCGAGGAGGTATCGGGATGCGCGGACCTGGGGAAACGGAGATTGAAACGGACCGTCGTATCGTGCGGGATCGTATCGCCTTACTCAAAAAGAAACTGAAAACCATTGACAAACAAATGGCCGTGCAACGCGGGAATCGCGGAGCTTTGGTTCGTGTGGCTTTAGTAGGTTATACCAACGTCGGAAAGTCCACTTTAATGAACGTGATCTCTAAATCCAATGTCTTTGCAGAAAACAAACTATTTGCTACTCTGGACACCACCGTACGGAAGGTTGTGATTGGCAATTTGCCTTTCTTGCTGAGTGATACCGTAGGATTTATTAGAAAGTTGCCTACTCAATTGGTGGAATCTTTTAAGAGTACTTTGGATGAGGTTCGCGAGGCAGATCTGCTCTTGCATGTGGTGGATATTTCCCATCCGAATTTTGAAGAGCATATCGAATCGGTTAATGCAATTTTGGATGAGATTCACTGTACCGACAAGCCAACACTGATGGTCTTTAATAAGATCGATGCCTATACTCATGAAATCATCGAAGATGATGATCTAACCACAGAACGCACTACCAAGCACAATACTTTGGCCGAATGGCAACGCACTTGGATGGCCCGAGCCAATGGTGATGCGATCTTTATTTCAGCTTTAAACAAGGAAAATCTGGAGGAATTTAGAAAGGTTGTTTATGAAAAGGTACGGGAGATTCACATCACGCGTTTTCCTTACAATCACTTTCTGTATCCTTCCTATGAAGAAAATCAAGAATAAAAAAAGCCGCTTTTTTCAAGCGGCTTTCTTTTTGTTTTCAATAATGCGGATTTAGAACTTGTAGTTCACACCAAAGAGCCAGTAGCTCTGTACATCATTGTCAATATTGTCAAAGGTTGGCATGGCATCACCTTCCATTACATTAGCCAAAGCGTTTGCCAAGGCCTCTTGCTGGTTTCCTCTTAGACCCAATTCAAATCCAATCCCGATTCCTTTCCAAATGGTGTAACCCAAAGAGTTGATCCAAGTCCAGTTTGAAAGATCGCTAGACTCGTAGCTTTGGAAGGCAGATAGGTTAGACTTCAAATTCAATTTTCCAAAAGAACGGGTGTAATCTACCAAGATCTTGGCACCCAATGAAGAATTGTAAACCGCGTCATTGTCTGCAAATACAAAGTTGTAGTTCAAAGGATGTACAACGACTACCAAGTTTTCAATAGGGGTCCATGTAGCACCCACACCGAGATCTAAATAACCAGGATCGTTGAAGTTGTTCAAAATGGTAGAGCGGTATTCTGCCAAACCTGAAATGGCTAGATTCTTAGCGATGTTGCGTCCATAAAGCGAGGTGATGTTAAACACGTCTGTCGCTTCTTGGAAACTGTCGTCGTCTGTTGGATCGTCTTGATCATCAAACTTTACCCATCCTAAGTTTACATTTAAGGCGTTGCGCCAAAAGAATTTTTCCTGCTTTAGGTTTGCAAAACTGTTGAAGGTGATTCCAATATTACCCGAAGATACATTTGGAGTTCCTTGAGCGTACCAATTGCTGAATTCAGAAAGGTTGAAACCAACGGTTCCAAAAGCTCCAAATTTCCATCCTGGAAGTGCGTCTAATTTTGATTGCAGGCCGTCAGCGCGTCCTTGAATGGCGGCAATAGAGTCTTTTTTAGCTGAGATAGCAGCTTTGAGTTCTTCTTCTGTTTCTTGTCCCCAACTTAGCGCTGGTAAAACCAATAGGGCAAAAAGTAGTGCAATTCTTTTCATTGCTCGTCTGTTTTAAAATTTGTGTAGGGTGCTAGCCCCCAACGGATTAGTTACTCCGCAAAGATACAGTATATAATTCCTGTAGAAATTACCGATGATGAAAGTTTAGAAATTTGGATGAAAGGACGTAATTGTTCGACGTCTTACCTGCGTTTATACACCGGGACAGAAGAACAGGCTTCTCCAAAGAGTACACTTTTAGCTATTCCTTGTAAACGATTACTCAATGTAATAAGGGCTTGTTCTGGAATATCTCGATTCCCACAGCCTTTTATGATCACCGGTCTGTCTTGATACTCACTGAGGTCAAGACCTTCCATATAGCGCTGTGCATAGGCGGTCATAGCGGTGGATTTATCACCCAATACAACCAATTCAGCCATAGGATTCACTGCGGCTGCAACCAGCATAAAGGCCCAACCAGGAAGTATGGCATCAGTGCTACAATGCAAAGCAACTACTTTGTCCGTGTAAGTAGAAAGATCGGCTGCTTCCAAAGCCGTTCTGAATTCTTTTTCTTTAAGAATGAACCCGCCTGTAAGCCATTGAGAAATGTCCAGCTCTGCCACCTCGATCTCTGGAAACAGTTCTTCCAGATCCAAGTTGACCAATGGGCTTTTCGCTACGCGATTTACAATGGGATCTTCCATGCTTTAAGCTTTGTTTTGGGCGTAGGTTCTCAAACCAATCGCCGTCTCCTTTTCAGACTCAATATGAGTTAATACAATATCATCCGATACCACCACTGGTTTTTGTCTAGCTCCAGTGTGTAACTGCTGATAGGTCTCAATATCTACTTGTTGGCGTTGTGCCAATTGGCCGCTGAGGTCTAATGTGGCCATGCCGTCTTTCCAGTTTTCTTGGATAGTTCCAGTAAACACTTTCGATTTAGAACCACTTCCGTAAGCGATAAATCCAAGCGCTTTGCCGCTCAAGTCGGTCTGGTCATTTTTTGCATGCATCAGCAAGCTCACTAAGGCCATAAAAATAGAGGCGGTGTACATATTTCCAATTACAGAAGATGCGCGTTCTGTAATCTCAATGTGATCCGCCACGAATTTTGTGTATAAACTTGATTTTGCCACAGCGCGTTTCCAGCCTTTAGGATCTTGATCTGGAGATCCTACCTCTGCGATCAAAGCGTCATAAGTTGGAGTTCCAGAGATCCACTCCAGCCAGTTGCGCAAAATGATTCTGCGACCGTGATAGGCATAGGGTAGGTGAAACACCAAGTAGTCCCAATTCGTAAAATCAGCACTACTTTTTTGTTCTTTATAATGTGCCAAGGCTTCTGTAATCCTGTTAGAATAGCAAGCGTTAGAATATTGTCCATCAAAAACAGGCTCTTCGCGATAGACATTGACAATTCTATGTGGGTCTGACCACAAGGATCCTGTTTGTTCTGTTTTTGGAAGTGAGATATCAGCCGAGTCTGTTAGTTCTTTTAAAAGATCTTCTTTGACAAAACTGCGGCGTGGTTTAAAGAAATCACCCACACTCTGCATTCCAATTCCCCAAGTATCGTCAATGCTCACAATTCTAGGGTTGGCTGTGATTAAGGTAGCTACGGCACCAGCACCTTGGGTGTACTCTCCGGTAGAGTGTAATTCGTATTTAGACAAGTCAGAGGCAATCACTATGGCCTTTCTGTCCTGCCCTCCTTTAACCCAATCCAAACAGTTTTGTAATGCATCTACAGCACCCACACAGGCAAAGGTCAAATCAACAACGTCACAGTTCTTAAAGCAACGGTTGCCATATTGTGGAGCTAAGCGTTGTTCTACATACTCCGTAGCATAAGTTGCTGTGGGTTTGGAACCGTCTACCGCACTTTCTGTCCCAACATATATACGTCCAATCTCGCGGGGATCAAGGCCGTTGTCGTTTATGAGTTTCCAGAGTGCGTTGGCAGCAAAACTCGCTGCGTCCTCATCGGTGTCGGGCAAGGCCATTTGCTCCAGACCCAGTCCTTTTCTCAGTTTTCTCATATGGGATTTCTCGTGCTTCAGCCAGATCTGCAATATCCAAATACAGTTTGGGGATATAGACAGCTAGGGCATCGATTCCGTATGTAGTCATGCCTGTAATTTTTACAACATACCCAGTTCTAGTTTGGCTTCTTCGCTCATCAGGTCTTGACTCCAAGGCGGATCAAAGGTGATCTCCACTTCAGCGTCTTTTACCGCTTTAATGGATTTAACCTTGTCTTCAACTTCCTTGGGAAGCGTTTCAGCTACCGGGCAGTTTGGTGTGGTTAGTGTCATTAGTATTTTTACGTCCATGTCTTCATTGACCAAGACGTCGTAAATAAGTCCTAATTCATAAATATCAACTGGAATCTCCGGATCAAAAATGGTCTTTAAAACCTTTACGATCTTTTCTCCAAGTTCGGCGGTATCTACGGTTTGCTCGCTCATATTTATGCCTTTAATTGAGATTGATACGCCACTGCGTATAATTTGATTTGTTTGATCATTGAAACCAAGCCATTGGCTCGGGTTGGAGACAAATGCTCCTTAAGTCCGATCTCATCGACAAAGGCAAGATCAGCATTGACAATTGCTTCTGGGGATTGTCCAGAGAAAACCCGGATCAGCAAAGCCACAATACCTTTGGTAATGATGGCATCACTGTCTGCAGTAAGCATAACCTGTCCGTCTTGGAGTTCAGCATGTAACCAAACTTTAGATTGGCAGCCTTTGATGATGAATTCATCGGTTTTGTACTGCGGATCTACCAGAGGCAATGATTTCCCTAAAGCGATCATGTGCTCGTAGCGCTGCATCCAATCTTCAAAGAATGCAAACTCGTCAATTATTTCTTCTTGAATTTCCGCTATGGTCATTCTGCTATTTTTTCCAATTGCATTAAAACGGTATCGCCGTTCATTAAGTTCAATTTACCGTCATCAGTAGCTGCAACACCATTGACTGCAGTAAGTCCTTGAATCAACTGCTTTTCTAGGTCCATTCTTCCTTCACAGAACATCTTGGTCGACCCTAGAGCCTCAATAGATATACTGCCATCAGTCTGAGTGAAGTTTCCAAACAACTTATTACATCCAGAGGAACCATTTACACTGTTGGTATTGGGGTCAAAAATGAGCTCCATACCTTGATCAGCAAAGGCTTCTCCATTCATAGTAACTACTTTGTAATTACCGTTGAGGTTCATATCTGCTTTGGATTTACCGCTTGCTGCGCTTTGTTTACTGCCGTTACAACTCAACATTAAGCCGAGTACTAATAATATCGCGATTCGCATAGACTTCAAATTTAGGTTTAACTAAGCATTTGCTGTGCGCGTTTTACTCCAGCTACCAATCGATCAATTTCCTCGGTAGTGTTGTAAAATGAAAAGGACGCTCGTACGGTCCCAGGGATCTTATAAAAGTCCATAATGGGCTGCGCACAGTGGTGTCCGGTTCGCACTGCTATACCTAATTTGTCAAGAATGGTGCCAACATCATACGGATGCACGCCCTCTAAATTAAAAGAAATAACCGAGGTCTTTGCTTTTGTCGTTCCATAAATACGCAATCCAGGAAGGGTCAAAAGCTGCTGAGTTCCGTATTCTAGTAGCTCATTCTCGTAATCTGCAATAGCTTGCAAGCCTATGGAATTTAGGTAGTCAATGGCAATTCCAAAGGCAATTCCACCAGACACATTAGGTGTTCCGGCTTCAAATTTGTGTGGCAATTCTGCGTAGGTGGTCTTCTCAAAAGTCACCTCTTTGATCATCTCACCACCTCCTTGATAAGGAGGCAGTTTATTGAGCCAAGATTCCTTGCCGTATAAGAAACCAATTCCTGTAGGGCCGCACATTTTATGCGCAGAACTCACATAGAAATCGGCGTCTAATTCTTGTACATCCACAGCTTGGTGTGCACAAGATTGTGCTCCATCAATTAAAACCGCCGCTCCGTGCTCATGGGCTAGGGCAATGATCTCCTTCACGGGATTGATCGTCCCTAAAGCATTGGAAATATGATTAACAAAGACCAGTTTGGTTTTGGCGCTTAAAAGCGCCTGATAGTCTTCCATGATCAAGGTACCGTCCTCGTTCATTGGAATTACCTTCAGGCTTGCTCCAGTGCGCTCACAAAGCATTTGCCAGGGCACAATATTGGAATGGTGCTCCATGGCAGAGACCAAGATCTCATCACCGCTTTGAAGTAAATGACTGAAGCCGTTGGCCACAATATTGATACTGTGAGTGGTTCCCGAAGTGAAGATCACTTCGTGTTGTTTTTCTGCCCCGATGAATTTCTGAATCTTTTTGCGCGCAGCCTCATATGCATCTGTAGCCTCTTGTGATAATGCGTGTACTCCGCGGTGAATGTTCGCATTGTAGTTGCTGTAGTAGTCTACAATACTGTCAATGACCACTTGAGGTTTCTGAGACGTGGCTGCGTTGTCAAAATACACCAAAGGATAACCGTTTACCTCGCGCTTGAGAATAGGGAACTCTTTGCGGATAGCGGCTACATCAAAAGGTATTTTGGCTGTTTGATTCATCTAAATTTAGGGCTATATATTACAGATCAAATCCGAGTTGAACGCCAATCTTTTCAGCGATCAATCCGTTGATTCTATTTTTCAATTCTGGGATCTTTACACTTTCCAAAACATTGTTAGCAAAGGCATACATCAAAAGGGCATTAGCCTCTTTCTTTCCAATCCCGCGTGAACGCAGATAGAATAGCGCGTCTTCATCTAACTGTCCAATAGTACAACCGTGAGAACACTTTACGTCATCTGCAAAGATCTCTAGTTGTGGTTTGGCGTTGATGGTTGCCTTATCGCTGATCAAGATATTGTTGTTCTGTTGGAAGGCGTCGATCTTTTGCGCGATCTTATCCACCATCACCTTACCGTTGAATACTCCAACTGCAGAATCGTCATAGATTCCTTTGTAGTCCTGATGACTCTTACAGTTTGGTGATTGGTGATGTACCAAAGTAGAGTGGTCCACGTGTTGCTTCTTCTCAATAATGGTCACCCCTTTCAAGGTAGAATCGCAGTGCTGTCCTTGTTGGTAGAAGTTCAGATTGTTTCTGATCAGTTTTCCGCCAAAAGAGAAGGTATGCACACGGCAATTGCTATCACGCTCTTGCTTGATATAAGTACTATCAATTAAAGAAGCAGTCTCTACATCGTTCTGTACTTTGTAATAATCAATATAAGCGCGCTTTTCAGCAAAGATCTCCGTAACCGAATTGGTCAAGATCGGGTGCTCTGCCAAGCTTTGGTGACGTTCAATGATCTGCACATGTGCGTTCTCACCAACAACCACTAAGTTGCGCGGTTGGATCATCAGTGCCGCTTCACTACCTGTAGCAAAGTTGATGATCTCAATAGGCTTTTCTACTTCCTTGTGCGCTGGAATAAAGATGTAAGCACCTTCTTTGGCAAAGGCCGTATTGAGTGAGGTGATGCTGTCCGTTTCCGCAGCTTTGTTGAAATAAGCTTCAATCACCGGACGGTATTTGTCTTTGCTCAATGCGGAAGACAGTAAGCAAACATCAATGCCCTCATGCGTCGTTTCAGACAAGAAAGAAGAGTAAACGCCGTCTACAAAAACAATTTTGTAGGTGTCTACATCATGCAAGAAGTATTGCTTTACATTCTTGTATTCCAAAGTGTTTGACTTCTTTGGAAAAACCGTGTAATCCGCTTTAAGCATTTTGTCGAGCGGCGTGTATTTCCAAGCCTCATGCTTTCGCGTTGGGAAGCCGGTATTCTCAAAGTTCTTAATGGCAGCAGAGCGGATGTCGTGAATCAAGTGCTCTTGATCCAACGAGTCCTCGTAGGCCATATAAGAAGAGATCAATTTATCTTTTAAACTCATCTTTAAGCCGTTTTAACTTCTTCTTTGATCCAGTCGTATCCTTTCTCTTCTAGCTTAAGCGCTAAATCCTTGTCTCCTGACTTTACGATCTTCCCATCCATAAGTACGTGTACTTTATCTGGAACGATGTAATCCAAAAGACGTTGGTAGTGCGTAATGACCAAAACGGCATTGTTTTCACTGCGGAGTTTATTCACTCCGTTTGCAACAATACGTAAGGCGTCAATATCCAAACCAGAGTCAGTCTCATCCAAAATAGCCAACTTAGGTTCAAGCATAGCCATTTGGAAGATCTCGTTACGCTTTTTCTCACCTCCGGAGAATCCTTCATTCAAGGAACGGGATAAGAACTTGCGATCAATTTCTAACAAAGCAGCTTTTTCGCGGATCTTTTTCAACATCTCGGCAGCTGGCATTTCTTCCATGCCTTGAGCTTTGCGCGTTTCATTGATGGCGGTCTTTACAAAGTTGGTTACCGATACTCCCGGGATCTCCACTGGATACTGGAAAGAAAGGAATACGCCGTGATGAGCGCGCTCTTCCGGATCCAATTCTGAAATATCTTCTCCTTCTAACAGTAAGTTGCCTTCTGTCATTTCATAGTCCTCGTTTCCTGCGATCACAGAGGCCAAGGTACTTTTACCAGAACCGTTTGGACCCATGATGGCGTGTACCTCTCCGGCACCGATTTGCAGGTCAATTCCTTTTAGAATGTCTTTGTCTTCTACACTTGCGTGCAAATTTTCTATCTGTAACATCTTACTGATTTGTTTCTTCAATTTCTATATCCGGTCCGACAGCTGTCGGGCTTACTTCTACAATTCTCTTGATAGTTAGGATGGAATCCCAACCTTCTGCATTGGCAGGTTTTGCCTCTACAACAGCTTCCAGGGTTACCGGAACCATGTCAAAAGGCGTCTTCTGCCAGCTCGCAGCCTTAGTGGCTAGTTCTTGAGTCATTGCATCGTTTTTGACCGTATACATGACTTCATTCACTTCGAGTACTGCATTGTCTTCAAAAAGCAAAAAGTTGCCTTTGTATTTTTTAGTGTCTGCAGATTGTTCTTCTGCACAGCTTGCCATTAGGGCAAAAATGAAAAATAGAGTCGCTAGTTTTCTCATGCTTATCCTACTGAGCCTTCCAGGCTGATTTCTAATAGTTTCTGAGCTTCCACGGCGAATTCCATCGGGAGTTTATTCAAAACTTCTTTGCTGAATCCGTTCACGATAAGCGCGATCGCCTTTTCGGTATCAATACCGCGTTGGTTGCAGTAGAAGATCTGGTCTTCCCCGATTTTACTCGTAGTTGCTTCGTGTTCGATGGTTGCTGATTTATTTTTCGCCTCAATGTATGGGAAGGTATGTGCCCCACACTCGTTACCCATCAATAGTGAATCACACTGCGAGAAGTTACGCGCGTTCTCAGCTCTAGAATTGATCTGCACCAATCCGCGATACGAGTTCTGCGATTTCCCGGCAGAGATTCCCTTGGAGATAATCGTACTGCGGGTGTTCTTCCCGAGGTGGATCATTTTGGTTCCTGTATCTGCCTGCTGGTAGTTGTTGGTCACGGCGATGGAGTAGAATTCTCCGATCGAGTTGTTTCCTTTAAGTACACAGCTTGGGTATTTCCAGGTTACTGCGGATCCAGTTTCTACTTGTGTCCAGCTGATCTTGGCATTGGTCTCACAAAGTCCACGCTTGGTTACAAAGTTGAAAACTCCACCTTTTCCGTCTTTTCCACCAGGGTACCAGTTCTGTACGGTGCTGTATTTGATCTCTGCATCATCCAAAGCAATGAGTTCTACCACTGCGGCGTGCAATTGGTTCTCATCACGCGATGGTGCGGTACATCCTTCTAAGTAGCTTACGTAAGAACCTTCATCAGCGATTACCAAAGTTCTTTCAAACTGTCCGGTTCCGGCCTGATTGATTCTAAAATACGTGGAAAGCTCCATGGGGCATCTTACTCCCTTTGGGATATAACAGAACGATCCGTCACTAAATACTGCCGAATTTAAAGCGGCGTAAAAGTTGTCCCGCTGTGGTACCACAGACCCGATATACTTCTTTACTAGTTCCGGATGTTCTTGGATGGCTTCTGAGATGGAACAGAATATGATTCCCTTCTCTGCCAAAGTCTCTTTAAAGGTTGTTGCAACAGAAACGGAGTCCATCACGATGTCTACGGCAACTCCGGCAAGCTTCTTTTGCTCCTCTAAGGAGATTCCCAGTTTGTTGAAAGTCTCCAACAATTCTGGATCTACTTCATCCAAGCTCTCATATTTGGCCTTCTTTGCAGGAGCCGAATAATAAGAAATGGCTTGAAAATCGGGTTTGTCGTAGTTCACATTGGCCCATTCTGGCTCTTCCATTTCCTGCCAGTAACGGAAAGCCTCTAGACGCCATTCGGTCATCCATTCGGGCTCTTCCTTCTTTTTAGAAATGGCGCGAACAATATCTTCGTTCAATCCCACAGGAAAGGTATCGGACTCAATATCGGTATAGAATCCATACTCGTACTCTTTGGTCTCGAGTTCCTTTTTTAAATCGTCTTCAGTAAACTTATTCATGGATTGATTGCTTAAAAATTAGAGCGAAAAGCTTTCTCCGCAGCCACAGGTTCTGTTAGCGTTGGGGTTATTGAATACAAAGCCTTTGCCGTTGAGTCCTCCACTGTATTCCAAGGTGGTTCCCACCAAGTACAGGAAGCTGCGCTTGTCTACCAATATGCGAACAGCGTTGTCTTCAAAGATCTTGTCTTCATCCGCTTTGCTGTTGTCAAATTTGAGTTCATAGGACAAGCCAGAACAGCCACCACTTTTGACGCCTACGCGCACAAAATCTGTAGTAGCATTAAAGCCCTCTTCTTGCATGAGTTGGGCTAGTTTGGTTTTTGCGATATCACTTACCTTGATCATTCCTCTATAGACTGATTGTAAATTGTATGCAAATATACGGCAAAACGCGCTGTGTTTAACGTTTTAACATATTATTAAAACGCATGGAATAATAAGGGTTTTCGATGATTCTGACCTAGAATTCCGCGAAGCGATCGTCGAAGATAAAATTGTCGTCTGTCAGGGTTTTTAGAAAGGCGATGATCTGGGCTTTTTCAGCCTCAGTCAAAGGGATTCCCAAACTGCCGTCAGCGTTGCGTAGCAGCGGATCTAATGTTGGGCTATCCACAATTCCGTCGGAATAATGATCTAAAACAGCCTCCAGATCTGGAATCCGACCGTCATGCATATAGGGGAAAGTCGCCTCAATATTACGGAGGCTAGGTACTTTAAACTTTAGGCTATCGCTTGGCTGTCCTGTAACGCGAAAACGCCCGATATCATTGAACTCAGGGTCAATATTGAGGCCATTGTTTCTATAGGTCTGATCCGTTTGTAATACTCCAGAATGACAACTGGAACACTTGGCTTCAAAGAGGCCTAAACCGGCTGTTTCGTCGGCGGTGAGGGTGGTGCCATCATTGCGTAAAAAGCGGTCGTACTTACTATCCGCAGAAACCATCATCAGCATGAATTGAGACAACGCTTTTAAAATATTATCTGGGTCTATTTGCCCGTTATCAAAGGCCGCTGCAAACATTTCAACATACTCGGGATCTTGACTCAAAGTGGTCACAATATTGTTGAAGGTATTGTTCATTTCGACCTCAGCAGTGATGGGTATAATAGGCTGAGCATCCAAGTGCCCAGCAGCGCCATCCCAGGTGAACTCTTGCATAAAAGCCAAATTGTGAAGCGGTTGCGCATTGCGCTTGCCAATGGCGCCATTAACGCCGTGACTCGTAATGTGAGTATGGTGGGTAAAAGCAAAGGCTTGGATGTGGCAAAACCCGCAGGAAACCACACCATCAGAGGCCAGACGGCCGTCATAAAATAACTTTTTACCCAAGACAAAACCGTTTTGAGTAGGAGGGTTTTGGCTCAGGTCGTAAGTCAGGTCCGGGAAGTAATCCGGGATCTCCAAAGTCAGCGCTACATCTACTTCTAAGGTCTCCTCCAAGGGATCTTCGGCCACTGGTGCATCCTCATAGGGTTCGTTCTCCCCGCAGGCGCTCAAAAGCACAACTAGAAATAATATGTAAAACTGTTTGATCATGAGTTACTCCGCAGAAAATGCTGTTGAAATATTGCTGGCAATGATCGGTGCATAAACAGGGTCTACCTGAATATCGTCCTTCTCTTGCAACGAAAAACTCTGAAGTCCCGCATCAAAAATTCGGGCAACGTCAAAGATCAGATTCACATTGCTGGTGTTATCGTTCACAGAGATGTCTGTGGTCAGATCCAACTCAATGGTCTTGTAATTGTCCAAAGTGGTTCCATGAGAACCTACATGTATAATGAAAGGCGCATCGGTAGTGGTGTCGGTATCATAATCCCCTTCAAATTTGATGAATTTATAACCTGCTGACCAGCTCCACAGCATTCCAGTTTCTTCTGCCGTTGGAATAAAATTGTTTACTCCGTTAAGCGGATAGTTGGATTGATCCACCCCAAAACCAAAACGGATCTTGGAGTATTTGCGCCCTTCTACTTCTGGTATGCTTAAGGTCTTGCTGCCGTTATCAGCTTCGTTTACAACAAAATAGCTTTCACTTTGAGGTACAACAAACTCTTGTCCATTGGCGCCAATAAGCACAATGTCACTGATGATGTACTTTAACTCGTTTACGCGATAAGATTCGCCAGAAGCATTGGAATAGGTTTGTGAGGACAAGATCAGATCATTGCCCGCAACTTGATTTTTAAAAACGAGATTAACCTCCCCAGGGGCAGCCTGATTGTCATCTGATTTACAGCTAATTAAAGCTGCAACAGCAAAGGTTAAAAGGAATATCTTTTTCATTATTTATACTTTACAATCAAGGCGTCTTTCCCGCCTTTATTCAAACTAATATCACCGTCGGAGCTGTCTGTATCACCAACAACAATTAGTGCATTGGCGCCAATAGGAGCGCAGTCGTTAAAGAGTTCAACTCCAGAGCCGCCTCTGCTGTCTTGCCATACCAAATTTCCTGAGGCCGTGGTCATAATAACCCAAGCGTCATTTTGGCCTTGATTCGTTCCGACTTGACCATCATTACTTCTGGTAGTACCGGCCATAATGAGCTCTCCTGTACTCATTTGATTTACAGCACGAGCTGACTCAAATAAGCTGCCTCCATAGCTTTCCTCCCAGAGGAAGTTCCCGCTACTGTCAAAGGCCACCGCCCAAAGATCTGCATTGCCTTTGGGAGAAGAAACGTCACCATCAGCACTGCGGCTATCACCAACCATTACGTAGGTTCCAGGAGCAGATTCTACCAAGCCATAGGCAATGTCAATTTCAGAGCCGCCAAAGGATTTTTCCCAAACCAGATCTCCGCTATTGTTGATCTTCACGGCCCAATAATCATAACTGCCTTTAGGGCTAGAGATGTCAAAATCATCGCTTTCAGAGGCTCCAGTCATCAGAAATCCTCCGTCTTGCGTTTGCAACACTTGATAGCTTCTGTCGTTATTTGTTCCGCCAAAGAATCGTCTCCAAATGAGTTGGCCGTTAGCGTCCAATCGCATGCCCCAGAACTCTCCCACACCGTGCTTTGGTGCTGCAGAAGGAGCGCTTGCAAAGCCATCGTTTCCGGCGCCACCGCTGGCAGTAATGTCTAAAAATCCGCTCACGAAGTAGCCGCCGTCCGTAGTTTGAATCACGGAACTGGCCTGGTCGCTACCCGCGAAACCATAACTCTGCTGCCATTGCACATCGCCGGAAGCTGAAAGTTTTACGATCCAATAGTCTTGAAAGCCTGCATTTTCGGTGGCATCACCATCAGAAGATCGGCTAAACCCAGCTACAGCAAAACCACCATCGGCAGTTTCAATGATATCCGCACCGCGATCATCGGCAGAACCACCATAAGTTCGGCTCCACACTATAGCGCCGTTGGCATCGAGTTTCAGGACCCAATAATCACTGTCTGTTGCAGTTTTATCGGTTATATCGCCGTCATTGCTTTGGGTGTATCCCAAAACGGCAAAGCCTCCATCTGTGGTGGTTACTACGGCATTAGCAATATCGTCTCCGGAGCCACCATAGGTGAATTGCCAGTCAACCACACCTTCGAAGTCGGCGGTCTGTCCACTGTCGTCAGTGGTGTCATCCGTTTGTCCGCTGTCGTCTGTATTGTCCGCAGGCAGATCGCTCTCAGAACAGCCGCCCAAGACAAAAACCAACAATAATATGTACCAATATTTGTGAATCATCTATCGTTTCATCAGTTTTTGAACCGCTGCATCATTTACCTGAAGCACGTAAAATCCAGCAGAAAGACCACTAACGTCTATATTGATCGCGTCTAGGCCATTTGTGAATTCTAAGTCTTTAACCAATTGTCCTGTTAAGTTGAAGATCTGAACATGCTCAATTGGAGCGCCGTATTGAACCGTTAGCTGTTCTTGCATTGGATTCGGATAAGCCATAGCCTCTAAGATCTCTTGGTCAACAGTGCTTAAAACGCTATTGTCTCGAACTAAAAAGAATCCATTGTCTTGGTCAGAAACCACAATGTTTCCACTTTCAAAGAAGGGATAGACGTTCCAAGACCCATTTCCAGTACCTGCATTGTCGCTGCTCGGCCAAGTGTCAAAATAGTGTGATTCTACTATCGTTCCGGAGTCAATCCCGGTCAAGTCTAGAATACGCAATCCTGCGCGGTAACTGGCTAAATAGAATTGATCTCCCACTACATAACCGTTGTGGTCTGTGGATGGATTTTGACTGAAGTAATTAAAGGCGAATTCCGGATTGTCAATATCAGAAACATCAAAAATGATGGTTTTGGTTTCAAATCCGAAGATGATCTCATCTACCTCATCCGCCAACAAGAAATAACGTTGATCTTCAGTCAGCCAGCCCTGGTGCGTATATCCAATATCACTGTAGTTCACTGCCGAAAGCAAGATTGGATTGTCCTTGTCAGTCACATCAACAATAACAACTACGTCTTCATTGCTACCAAAGAAGAGTTCTTTTCCTGTGTGTGTACCGTCAGGTCCGCTATAGGTCACAATTTGCGCATCATGGGTGTAACCACTATCAGCATAACCTCCCGCAAACTGAGGACTTAATGGAGATTGAATATTTACCATATGAATTCCACCACTAAAAGTGTCCGTACCAATGGCGTAGGCAAATCCAGTGTCTTCATTGATAGCAATATTGTGTGCGCTTCCGAAACCAGAGTAATGAGCATCTTCATCAAAAGTCACAGGAGGACTGCTTACAGTTCTAAGTCGAGTCAAATCAAATACCTGCATCCCGTGACCGTCTGCTTCACTTACAATAAAGGCGTGGTTGTCGTAGACTTTAATATCGCGCCAAATGCTCGGGTCCGTAAAGGTGGGAAGCTTTCCTAAGTAAACTACATCCAAGGGATCGGTCACATCTACAAAGGCGGTTCCGTTACTGAGGCCAATAATGGCGTATTCGCCCCCGGTTTCTGGATCGGTCCACCCCCAATTATCATTAGCCAAACTGGCATCGAAATCAGCTAAAGGAATTCGGTCCATCAAATCAAGGCCTTCACAAGGAAAACCATCGGCGGAACCAGATTCACAAGGGATCTGGCCCATGACCAGATTAGTGCTTATAAAAAGCAGCGCGAGTAATGTCTTTTTCATGAAATAGCAATTAGTATGCTAATTTAAAACAATTTAGTCGGGTCTTACCCTACTGCCTTGCAACGATAAATAGCCCGCCAGATATGTCACTGACTATGATATTACCGCTGGGCAGGTATGGATAGACACTCCAAACTCCGTTAAAGGAGGCGTCGTCGTTGTCTGGATAGGTATCAAAAAAAGCGAGCTCAGTCATTGAAGCTGAGGCTATATCGCTGAGATCAATTTGTCGGATTCCCGCCGTATAATTGGCCAGGTAGAAATCGTTGTTCAGTACATAGCCGTTGTGGTCAATGGCGAAGGTTGGTCCCAAATATGTAGTGTGAACCGCGGGAGTGTCCAGATCAGAAAAATCAAAAACAATAGTTCTGCTTCTGGTGCCAATTTGAACTTCGTCTAGTTCATCGCCCAGTAAGAAGTAGCGTTGATCTTCTGTAAACCAACCTTGATGCGTATAACCGACATTGGTGTATGCTATTGTAGATAAGGCAATTGGATTGGTTTTGTCCGTAATGTCCACAATAACAATCTCGTCTTCATTACTGCCTATAAATATTTCTTTGCCTAAATGTTCGGTATCCGGGCCATTGTAAGTCACTACTTGAGCGTCATGGGTATAATTGCCGTCTGCATATCCGCCTTCAACCACAGGGTTAATAGGATCTTGAATATTGATAAACAGCGGTCCTCCCTCAAAATCACTGGCTCCAACCGCATAGGCGTAACCTGTATCTTCATTGATCACAATATTATGAGCGCTTCCAAATTCCGTCAATAATGCGTCTGCACTAAAGGTCTCCGGTGGGTTGCTGACATCGCGGAGTTTGGTCAGATCAAAAACTTGCATGCCGTGACCAGACGCTTCTGCCACAATAAAAGCATGGTTGTTGAATACTTTGATATCGCGCCAATTGCTCGAGGTTGAGGCTGTGGGTAATTTTCCTAAATAGAGCGGATTGGAAGGACTGGTGATGTCCACAAAAGCAGTACCGTTATTCAGACCCATTAAAGCGTATTCCCTACCTGTGGTTGGATCCACCCAACCCCAGGAATCATTCCCGCGAGTAGCTTCAAAAAGTTCGATGGGAATCTGGCTCATCAAATTCATTCCAGAACAGGGATAAACTCCGGCTTGTCCACCTTCACAAGCTAAAAATCCGATGATGCTTGGGCCATCGTCAACAGGATCACCACCTGAGTTGTCGTCATCATTGGTTACTGGGTCTGTGGGACGGCTGTCATCCGAAGAACAACTGCTGAGTCCAACAAGGCTGAGAGACGCCATTAGCATCCCAATTACTAGTTTAGTCTTTAAAGTTACCATACCTTTGCAAATTAAAGATTATCAACATACTTAAGGGTATCTGGCATGTTAAAAAACAAGGACGAATCACGCACTCCGCTGTCTGAATTTGGTGAATTTGGACTGATTGATCACCTCACTAAACACTTTGAGATCAAACACGAAACTACTGTAAAAGGTATTGGTGATGATGCCGCCATTGTTCAAGAAGATCGGCAACTGGTAGTCACTACCGATCTCTTGGTAGAAGGGGTTCATTTTGACCTGAGTTATATGCCCTTAAAGCATTTAGGCTATAAGGCCGTCGTGGTGAATTTATCTGATGTCTACGCCATGAATGCCGAGGCCAAACAGATCACCGTTTCCATAGCGGTATCTAACCGCTTCCCAGTGGAGGCCTTGGAAGAACTTTATGCGGGTATCAAAACGGCTTGTGATATATATAAGGTAGATCTTATTGGTGGCGATACGACCAGTTCTATGACGGGACTGATCATTTCAGTTACTGCTATTGGAAGTGTTGCTGCGGAAGAGGTTGTGCTTCGCAGTGGAGCTCAGGCCAATGATCTGTTGGTGGTTACAGGGGATATCGGTGCGGCCTATATGGGATTGCAAGTTTTGGAGCGTGAAAAAGAGGTTTACAAGGTAAATCCGAACATGCAACCTGACTTGGAAGAATACACCTATCTCTTGGAGCGTCAGCTTAAGCCAGAAGCGCGAAAAGACATTCGTGAGTTGCTCAAAGCCCTTGAGGTAAAGCCAACGGCTATGATTGATGTGAGTGATGGGTTGTCCTCTGAGATCTTACACCTCTGTAAACAAAGCCAAGTAGGTTGTAATCTTTATGAAGTTAAATTACCCTTGGATCCTCAGTTTATTTCTGTCTGTGAAGAGTTTGAAGTTGATAGCACAACTATGGCGCTCAACGGAGGAGAAGACTATGAATTGCTCTTTACCATTAGTACTTCAGACTTTGACAAGATCAAAGGGAATCCAAACTTAACGGTGGTTGGGCATATGACTCCAGAAAATGAAGGAGTACACCTAATCACTCGAGCCAATACAAAAATTCCAATTGTCGCTCGAGGTTGGAATGCATTCAACAAAGAAGAGGATCAAGAATAAATCTCGTTGAGGTAGGTTCTGAAACGGTTGTTGGTCTGTCTCCAATATTCGTTTAATGGAACCTTTCTTCCGTAACCGTCATCTGTAAATTCCTTTTTACAGCAACTGCAGCGGTATTCGTTAATTTGAAAGTGATGTTTTTCGATCAGTTCGTAATTGTGACCGAATATTTTACAGCGGAGGATTTTGAAAAACATAAGTAGGTTAAGGCGTTACGTTAGGGACTCTGTGTTTGGCGCGTCTGATAAAAAGATCGCGTAAGCATTCGTTGATCTCTTTTGTTTTATTGGTGAGGCGTTCCAATTTACCTTGAGGATTTGTGCTAAATTCTCCGCCACATCTTGTACAACAGTATTCACTGACAGAATCTGTTACTTTTTGTTGCAGTATGAGTTTGTGTCCGAATAATTTACACTGAAGCTTTCCAATTGAGCTAGGTTTTGCGGTAGTTGATTTCATAGTTTCTGCGTTGGGGATCAGAAAGATAGAAATAAAAGCAAAAAAGACGATAAAAAGCTATAAAAAATCGATGAAATGCACTAGAAAATGAATTTTGTTAAGAAAATTCGTACTTTATCGATGTTTTCAAAGGGACTCATGTGTCCACCTTCAAGAATTAATTTTTGATTTTGATGCTGATCTACAGCCTCAGTCAGTGCGGGAATATTTACTAGAGGATCTTGCTTGCCGATGACCAAATAACTCTTTTGCTTTCTATTAAAGAAAAGGGCGGATCTGTCAGGCCTGTGGATCATAGCTTCTGTCGCTGCAATGATGGCCTCCGCAGTCATTTGGCTCGCCTTATTAATTAGGTCATCAATTACGGGTTTCATTGTTTTCCTTACCGAGATGGGGAAAAGACTTGGAATAACTGTCCGCACAAAAAGTTGTGGATCTTCTTTAATTACGCCAATAGCTTGGCGTCTTTTTTGTTTCCGATCTTCAGTGTCCGGGTAAAACGTACTGTTGAGCAAGCACAACTTATCCACGCGCTCAGGAGCCATTTCAGTCAATGCCAAAGCGACATAACCACCCATGGAATGTCCGACCAGACTTATTTGATCGGCTTGAAGCAAGTCCAATACTTTAAGGACGTCCCGAGCAAAAGATTCCATAGTAGCTGATTCACTAAGAGCTGATTTGCCATGTCCAGGGAGATCAATACAGATAACCCGTGCGTGCTCCGCGAAATCATTTACCAAAGCATCCCACATGCTGTGGTCTTCCAAAAAGCCATGCAAGAGCACCAGGTTTGGTCCTTCGCCTTGCACGGTGTAAAAAAGCCTGTCCGAATTTTGGAGCTTGGTCATAATGTGTATCTTGGGGTGCGCTAGCTAAACGATGAGCAAATCTAAAGAATTACTCCTTACCGCCTTTGCACTTTTCGCCCTCTTTTTTGGAGCGGGAAATTTACTGCTTCCACCACTTTTGGGATATAAGGCGGCAGACAATTGGCCAATTGTTGTGGCCGGATTTGCGATTACAGCAGTTATCATTCCTATAATCGGTATTTACGCTCATGCTAAGCTGCAGGGTACCATGTTTGACTTTGGGAAGAAGGTATCTCCGCTTTTCAGTTCTATATTTTGCATTGTGGTCTACGCAATATCAATTGCAATTCCCGCGCCTAGGACTGCGGCGGCCACTCATGAGATCGCCGTTTATCCTTTGTTGGAAACTCCTTCTTGGTTAACCAGTACCATATACTTTGCTTTAGTGTTGGTTTTTGTCTTGAACCGATCCAAGATCATGAGTATTATAGGTAAGTATTTGACTCCACTTATTGTGATCATGCTTTTGGCGGTTATTGGAATCGGAATGTTTGCTAGTGAAGCGATTGTGCATGAAGCCACAGACCTGTCACCTTTAACCACAGGAGTGCTAGAAGGTTATCAGACCTTTGATGCCATTGGTGCTGCAGTTGTTGGTGCGGTGATCATTATCTCTTTGAACCTTCGCGGGCATACTGATTATCACTACAAAAAAGAACTCATCTGGAAGGCTGGGCTCATTGCGGGCCTTGGCCTCTTGATCATGTACGCGGGACTTATTGCCTCCGGAGCTTACTATGGGAACGATATCCTTGGAGCTGAGGGAATGAGCAGCACCATGCAACGCGCTACGCTTTTGCGCGGAATTATTCAAGGTACCTTAGGGACTCAGGCCAATACTTTGCTGAGTTTGCTTTTAGCTTTGGCCTGTTTTACAACCGCAGTTGGAATCATTGCTGGGGCCGCTGATTACTTTAAAGGGGTCTTTAATAATTCCAATCAAGTTTATAAACTCACCGCTGTTATTGGTTGTGTGCTTGGAGTGGTAATTGGCCAATTGGATTTTCATTCCATCATAGTAGTGGCGATTCCAGTGCTGGCTTTTATCTATCCGCTAACCATTGTTTTGATTCTGCTCAATGCCCTTCCAGACCGATGGGCCTCTGCTAGAGTTTTTAAGGCAGTTGCTATTGTAACCTTTTTGTTTAGCCTTCCGGATGTGATCTCCGGAATTTGGGGGTCTGATCTTTTGGGGAATTCACTTTCTTGGTTGCCACTAACTGAGTTTAGTTTAGGTTGGGTTTTGCCTGCATTACTCACCTTTATTTTGGCCAACTTTTTATTCAAGACAGCGGCGAATTGACGTCCATCTGCTTAAATCAATACTTTCTTAACATTTTGGTGATTTTTCGAAATCGTTGTAGTAGTTAATCCGTTAAAAATCAGCCTTTAAATTGGGCTTTAAAAGCTGCGGATATCACATTTTTCCTCGCTCAAAATTTCAAATATTCACTTAAGGTGCGCCTAAAATTGGGAATCTGATAATTCTTTGGAATTACCCTTAGTTTTCATTTGGAACATAGTTGTCCTTGGCTACATTTACCTCGTTAGTAAAAACACTGATTATGGCTATTACAAAGCAATTTTTAAAGACGAAGCCGGTATGTAAAGTAACCTTTACCGTACCTGCGGAAGAGGCCAACGAAGTAAAAGTAGTTGGTTCCTTCAACGAGTGGGATCAAAAAGCCACTCCGCTAAAGAAACTAAAGAACGGAACCTTTAAAGGAACTGTGAATCTAGATAAAGGTGCCTCATACGAGTTTCGTTATTGGATCGATGGCGCATACGCCAACGACGAACAAGCAGATGCATACCAGTGGAACGACTTTGCAGGTGCAGACAACTGTGTCTTGAACCTCTAAGGTCTGGTAGTATTTAGTTCAGATGGCCCATCCGATTAGGATGGGCTTTTTTTGTACCTTTTAGTTTTTAAACTCAAGGTCATGAAAAAACTACTCTTTCTTTTCGCATTTTGCTTTTGCTCCATTACTTACGCTCAAGATTATAAGAAAGATCTGGATGCAGTTATTGCAGCTTCTGAAGGGTATATTGACATTTTTTATAAAGGTGACACGGCCTTGGCTTATACCTATATTGACAAGAGTTTGCGCAAGGTTGGATGGAGATACAACCCTGATTCAAAAAATTATTCAAACAACCGTGAACTGCCTTTTGACGCGGTAATTGACCTCTCCAAGCGTTTAAAGGAAAGACCTATTCCGCAAGACGCCCAAGCAACACGAGCTGTCGAGGTTTTAGAAGTAAATGACAAAATTGCCATCACTAAGGTAACTGCAGCTTGGGGGATAGATTATCTCAATCTAGTCAAAAAGGACGGCAAATGGAAGATCATCAATATTATTTGGCAATCGGCACCGCAGTGGACGTACAGGCCAGAGGATTAATTGAAGACAATACGTTATTACGGCTATTTAAATAGTGAGCCGAAATTCGCCCAGATTTATAAATCTGAGTTGCTGACCGTTTGAAAAACCTCAAACAATTGGTAATTTATTGTGGGGAGGGGTTTGGACCCCTAAGGACAAAATCCACTTTTTATTTCAATTCCGATTATTGAAAGAAATAGAAAATTGACCCCGAATCCAGGGGCCTTATAAAAATATGCCCAACTCCATGATAAAAGAGAGAAGCGTGAAGAGAAATTAAGAATTCATAATCTCCTCGATCTCCTCAACTTCAATTGGAATATTGCCCATCAGATTATGCGGAGCGCCGCTTTCTTGGACAACAACATCGTCTTCCAAACGTACGCCAAAACCTTCTTCCGGAATATAGATTCCCGGCTCCACAGTAAAGACCATATTTGCAGTCATAGGCTCCCAAAGGATTCCATAATCATGCGTATCTAAACCAATGTGATGTGAGGTTCCGTGCATAAAATACTTTTTGTAGGCAGGCCAGTTCGGATCTTCGTTTTGCACAGCGGCCTTGTCAATAAGCCCTAAGCCTAAAAGTTCTGAGGTCATGAGTTTACCAACCTCGACGTGATACTCTTTCCAGAGCGTTCCTGGTACAAGCATAGCCGTTGCCTCATCCTTAACTCTATTCACAGCATTATAAACCGCTTTTTGACGGTCTGTAAAACGTCCACTTACAGGTATGGTTCTGGTCATATCGCTGCTGTAATTGGCGTATTCTGCACCTACATCCATTAAGATCAGATCGCCGTCCTTACATTGTTGATTGTTCTCAATATAGTGCAACACATTGGCGTTATTTCCACTGGCAATAATAGGGGTATATGCAAATCCTTTGGATCGGTTTCTGAGGAACTCGTGCATATATTCCGCCTCGATCTCATATTCCCAAACTCCAGGTTTTACAAAATCCAATACACGCCGGAATCCTTTTTCAGTGATATTGCATGCAGTTTGCATCAAGTCCAATTCAATCTGATGTTTTACCGAACGTAAGCGTTGTAAAATAGGGTTAGCCTTAGCCCAGCTGTGCGCCGGGAATTGTGCTTTAGTCTTGGCAATGAATCTGTCTTCGCGCGTCTGTGTTTCCACAGCCTGACGATAATGCTCGTTGGTGTTGAAGTAGATCATTTCTGCCTGAGTCATCAGTTCAAAGAAGATCTTGTCAAAGTCTTGTAACCAATAAACGGTCTTCACGCCTGAAGTTTCAAATGCCTTTTCCTTGGTCAGTTTCTCGCCCTCCCAAATAGCAATATACTCATTGGTCTCACGCAAGAACAAAACCTCCCGGTGCTTTTCTTCTACCGCATCCGGAAACAACAACAAAATGCTTTCTTCCTGATCCACTCCGCTTAAAAACAAGATGTCTCTGTGCTGATTGAAAGGCATGGTGCTGTCCGCACTCACAGGATAGATGTCGTTACTATTGAACACCGCAATGCTTTTAGGCTTCATGGCCTCCATAAAGTTCTTACGGTTATAGATGTATAAGCTGTTGTCTATTGGATGGTATTTCATGATCTTCAAATTGAGCCTTAAAAGTAGCAAAAACTCACCGTTTAAAAGGCTTAGGATTGATGTTAAACTTCATTAAAAATTTTTGCCTTGGAGGGCCTAAGTCGTACTTTAACGCAGTTAAACCAACCATTGATTAAAATGCGACACTACCTTCTCGCGCTGGGAATGCTCAGTTTTAGTTTTCTAAACGCGCAAACTCCAGCTACTTCTGCGTCTCAAGTAGAAGCCGGTATCCAAGCCAAAGCTCAACTTACAGAATCATCAATTGTCAAAAATTTACCCTTTACCAACATTGGCCCGACGGTCATGAGTGGGCGCGTGGTAGACTTAGCCGTTAACCCAGATAATCCCACAGAATTCTACGTAGGTTATGCTAGTGGTGGTGTTTGGTACACCAATAATAATGGAATTTCCTTTACTCCAGTGCTTGACAGCAGTCCTACTCAAAACGTGGGAGATATTGCGGTAGACTGGAAAAACGGTACTCTTTGGGTAGGAACTGGAGAGGTCAATGCCTCTCGCTCTTCTTATGCTGGTATTGGTTTGCTCCGATCTGATGATATGGGGGAAACTTGGACTAATGTAGGTTTGAAAGATTCGCATCACATCAGTAGAATTTTGATCAACCCAAACAACCCAGATGAGGTTGTGGTTGGTGTAGCTGGTCACTTGTACTCTACCAATGCGGAGCGCGGTGTTTTCAAAACCATGAATGGTGGGAAGACTTGGAACAAGGTGCTTTTTGTCAATGACCAGACGGGGATTATTGACGTAGCGGTTGATCCAAATAACTTCAACAATATGTACGCTTCTTCTTGGGATAAAGACCGCAAGGCTTGGAATTTTAGAGGAAGTGGAGACGGAAGTGCAATTTATAAATCCACGGACGCTGGAAATACTTGGACCAAAGTAAGTGTTCCGAACAGCGGTTTCCCTACGGGAGAAGGCGTGGGTAGAATTGGTTTATCTGTAGTGGATGGAAACACGGTTTACGCCATACACGATAACCAAGCACGGAGACCAGACACTGGTGGTAGACGTGCTCGTGCGGGTTTGACCAAAAACGATTTTAAAGGGATGCAAAAAGCGGTTTTCCTTCAGCTTGATGACAGTAAGCTCAATGGGTTCCTTAGAGAGAATCGCTTTCCGCAGCAGTATCAAGCAAGCAATGTAAAGCAGATGGTTCGCGCTGGAAGCTTAGAGCCTAAAGACCTCGCTTTGTATTTAGAAGATGCCAACAGTCTTTTATTTGATACACCAGTAATTGGTGCTGAGGTCTATAAAAGTACTAATGGCGGAAAGACTTGGAAAAAGACGCACGATGGGTATTTAGAGGACTTATATTATTCCTATGGATATTACTTCGGAATGATTCATGCAGATCCGAGCAATTCAGATAATATATACATCTACGGCGTGCCAATCTTAAATTCAAAGGACGGCGGAAAGACTTTTAAATCTATTGTAGGGGACAATGTACACTCAGATCACCACGCGCTTTGGATCAATCCAAATATGCCGGGGCACTTGATCAACGGTAACGACGGAGGTGTGAACATTACCTATGATGACGGTAAAACTTGGATGAAGAACAACACGCCTTCTGTGGGACAGTTCTATGCAATTCAAGTGGATAATGAAACACCGTACAACGTTTATGGAGGTCTGCAGGACAATGGAGTTTGGAAAGGATCCAGCAATAATACAGAGTCCACACGTTGGCATTCTAGCGGCGACTACGGTTATGAGATGATCATGGGTGGTGATGGGATGCAAATCCAGGTAGACAATCGCAATACGGATATAGTTTACACCGGATTCCAGTTTGGAAATTACTTTAGACTCAATCTAGGAACGGGAGATCAAAAGCGTCTTTCGGTTAGACACAAATTGGGTGAGCGTCCGTATCGATTCAACTGGCAAACGCCAATTTTACTGTCTCCGCACAATCAAGACATTTTGTATTTAGGTGGAAACAAACTGATGCGTTCCATGAATCAAGGTGACGATTTTGAGGCCATTTCTGGTGACTTGACCACTGGCGGAAAGAAAGGAAATGTCGCTTACGGAACCTTGACCACAATTAGCGAGTCTACCTTCCAATTTGGGATGATCTATACCGGCAGTGATGATGGACTCATCCATTTGACCCGTGACGGTGGCGCTTCTTGGTCTAACATTTCTTCAGGATTACCGAACGATCTTTGGGTTTCTCGTGTAGAGGCGTCCAAGCATAAAAAGGCTCGCGTTTACGCTTCATTGAACGGATACCGATGGGACGATTTCACGGCTTACGTGTATATGAGTGATGATTTTGGAGCGACTTGGAAGAACATCAGCAGCAATTTGCCTGCATCTGCAGTAAATGTGATCAAAGAAGATCCAACGAACATGAACGTGTTGTACGTAGGTACAGACAACGGAGCCTATGTTTCTATGGATCGTGGAGAAAGCTGGCATCCCTTTAGCGAAGGCTTGCCAAACGTGGCGGTGCATGATCTGATCATTCACCCAGAAGCTTCTGAACTTATCTTGGGAACACACGGTCGTTCTATTTATAAAGCCGACATTTCAATGCTTCAAGCGATGAATGCCGATGTGATGAATAGTGTTGTTGTAAAGGCGATGGAGCCTGTGAATCATTCCAGAAGATGGGGTGCTTCCTTTGGGCAGTGGTATGATGCCTTTGAGCCAGAGGTGTCTTTAGAGTTCTACAGCCCGGCTTCTGGTAAAGCTACAGTAACCATTACCAATGCCAGCGGTGTTGAGGTTCAAAGCATGCAATTGGACGCCGACAAAGGCTTCAACGCGGTTGCTTATGATCTGGCAATGAGCAGCAAAGCGCAAAAGGCAATGAGCAAAGACAAATCCGCAGGAATCTATCCAGGACAAAATGGAAAATACTATCTACCAAAAGGCGATTACAAAGTGACTGTAGCTGTCGGGGGAAGCTCCGCCAGTTCGGGCTTAAGCATCAAATAGATAGCGTATTTATAATAAATCTAAATAACAAGGGAATCAAACTTTAATTCTTGGGTTTGATTCCCTTGTGTCGTAAATTTGTACCACTAAAAAGTAATCGCAATCCTATGGGAATTTTATCCTCTTCAATTGCCCGTAAAGTCGCTATGGCGCTTTCGGGATTGTTTCTTGTAGTTTTCTTGACCCAACACTGTGTGATCAATTTGACCTCAGTACTCGATCCAGATACCTTTAACAGCTGGTCTCATTTCATGGGAACCAACGGTTTGGTGCAGTTTGCTTTGCAGCCAGTTTTGATCTTTGGGGTAGTTTTTCACTTTGTGATGGGATTTGCTCTCGAGCTGAAAAACAGAAGTGCAAGAGCGCATAAATACGCCATGTATAAGGGCAGTGCCAATGCCTCATGGGCTTCTAGAAATATGATCATTTCTGGAATTGTAGTTTTGGCTTTCTTAGGGCTTCACTTTTACGATTTCTGGGTTCCAGAAATTGTACACAAGTACATTGAAACGCATCCGGAGGATCCAACACGTTACTACGCAGAAACAGTTCACAAGTTTGAAAGTCCAGTTCGTGTAGGACTGTATGTTCTAGCTTTTGGTTTGTTAGCAGTGCACCTTTGGCATGGATTTTCTTCCAGTTTCCAATCGGTTGGATTCAACAACAAATACTCCAAAGCGCTTAAAGGCTTTACCAAAGCTTTCGCTGTTGTGATCCCATTGTTGTTTGCTGTGATTGCGCTTTACCACCACTTTAATCAAATTCCACATTAATACTATCGCATATGTCAGTTCTAAATTCAAATGCACCTGCAGGACCACTAGCCGATAAGTGGACGAAACATAAAAACGACATTGACCTAGTAAACCCAGCCAACAAGCGTAATATTGACGTAATTGTTGTGGGTACTGGTTTGGCCGGAGGATCTGCCGCCGCAACCTTGGCAGAACTTGGTTACAATGTCAAGACCTTCTGCTATCAAGATTCACCAAGACGCGCGCACTCAATTGCAGCGCAAGGAGGGATCAATGCAGCAAAGAATTATCAAGGTGATGGTGACTCTACCTACCGCCTTTTTTACGATACCATCAAAGGAGGAGATTACCGCTCTCGAGAGTCTAACGTTTACCGTTTGGCAGAGGTTTCTAGTAACATCATTGACCAATGTGTTGCTCAGGGAGTTCCATTTGCACGAGAGTATGGTGGCCTTCTAGACAACCGCTCTTTTGGAGGGGTATTGGTATCGAGAACCTTTTACGCTAAAGGACAAACTGGACAGCAGTTGTTGCTCGGAGCTTATTCAGCAATGAACCGCCAGATCAATCGTGGAAAGATCAAGGCGTTTAACCGTCACGAGATGCTAGACTTAGTTATCGTGGGCGGAAAGGCGCGTGGAATCATTGCTAGAAACTTAGTAACTGGTGAATTAGAGCGTCACTCTGCACACGCTGTTGTGATTGCCTCAGGAGGATATGGGAACGTATTTTACCTATCCACTAACGCAATGGGAAGTAACGTGACTGCTTCTTGGAAGATCCACAGACGCGGAGCTTATTTTGCAAACCCATGTTTTACGCAGATTCACCCAACTTGTATTCCTGTTTCTGGAGACCATCAGTCCAAATTGACCTTGATGTCAGAATCTTTGAGAAACGACGGACGTATCTGGGTGCCTGCTAAGAAAGAAGACGCTGAAGCTATTCGCGCAGGAAAGCTTAAGCCAACAGCATTAAAAGAAGAAGATCGCGATTACTACCTAGAGCGCAGATACCCTTCATTTGGTAACCTAGTACCTCGTGATGTTGCCTCGCGTGCAGCTAAGGAGCGTTGTGATGCTGGATTTGGAGTGAACAAAACAGGAGAGGCTGTTTATTTGGACTTTGCCGCGGCAATAGAGCGTTACGGAAAAGAGCAGGCAGCCATCCAAGGAAATCACAATCCGACCAAAGAAGAATGGCTTGCTCTTGGAGAAAAGGTAATTGAAACTAAATACGGAAACCTCTTCCAGATGTATGAAAAGATCGTGGATGAGAACCCGTATAAAACCCCAATGATGATCTATCCTGCGGTACACTATACCATGGGTGGAATTTGGGTTGATTATAATTTGCAAACCACAATTCCTGGTTGTTATGCCGCTGGAGAAGCTAACTTCTCAGATCACGGTGCCAACCGTTTAGGAGCTTCTGCTTTGATGCAAGGTTTGGCAGACGGTTACTTTGTGTTGCCGTATACTATTGGAGATTATCTAGCTGATGATATCCGTACTGGACCAATCAGCACAGAGACTCCTGAGTTTGAAGAAGCGGAGAACAATGTGAGAACAACCCTAGAGAAGTTGGTTAACAACAACGGAACCAAATCTGTGGATTACTTCCACAAACGTCTGGGGAAGATCATGTGGAACGAGGTAGGAATGTCTCGTAACGCTGAAGGGCTTAAAAAGGCCATGGCCGATATCAAAGCCCTACGCGAAGAGTTCTGGAAAGAAGTTCGCGTACCGGGAGAGATGGACAGCATGAATCCGGAGTTAGAAAAAGCCATGCGTGTTGCTGACTTTTTAGAACTTGGAGAGTTGTTCGCAAAAGACGCTTTAGATCGCAACGAATCTTGTGGAGGTCATTTTAGAGAGGAATATCAAACCGAAGAAGGTGAAGCACTCAGAGACGATGAAAATTATATGTACGTAGCAGCTTGGGAGTATAAAGGCGAACCTGCAGACGCAGTGCTGCACAAAGAGTCGCTTGACTACGATAATATAGAAGTAAAAACCAGAAGTTATAAATAAACCGTTATGAACTTAACACTTAAAATCTGGAGACAAAAAGATGCCCAGTCCAAGGGTTCTATGCAAACCTATTCCATTTCTGGAGTTGAAGGCGATATGTCTTTCTTGGAAATGCTGGACGTACTCAATACAGAACTTATAGAAAAAGGTGAAGAGCCTGTAGTATTTGATCACGACTGTCGTGAAGGTATCTGCGGATCTTGTTCACTAATGATCAACGGAGAGCCTCACGGGCCAGACCGCTTGGTGACTACTTGCCAGTTGCACATGCGTAAATTCAAGGACGGTGATACCATTGTTATTGAGCCGTTCCGCGCTAAAGCATTCCCAGTGATCAAAGACCTTATGGTAGATCGCTCTGCTTTTGATCGCATTCAGCACGCTGGAGGATATATTTCTGTAAACACCTCAGGAAACACTATTGACGCTAACGCTATTCCAGTTGAGAAGGCAGATGCGGACGCTTCCTTTATGGCTGCGGCTTGTATTGGTTGTGGAGCTTGTGTGGCGGCGTGTAAGAACGCCAGTGCCATGCTCTTTACTTCTGCTAAGGTGAGTCAGTTTGCACTTCTACCTCAAGGGAAAGTAGAGGCAACACGCCGTGTTTTAAACATGGTGGAGCAAATGGACAAGGAAGGTTTTGGTAACTGTACCAATACTGGGGCTTGCGAGGTAGAATGTCCTAAAGGAATTTCTTTAGAGAACATTGCCCGCATGAACCGTGAATACCTTGCTGCAAGCGTTAAAGGATAAACTTACATAGCGCGCAAATGCTGGTTGTCTGAACCAGGATTCTGAATGCGCTGTAAAAAGATATTTTTGAGGATGGTCTGTTTGAACTTGGTGATGTCATAAGGCTTCACGATGATATCATTCATACCGGCCTCAAAGATTGTAAATCGCACCTCTTCAATTTCCACAGCGGTTAAGGCCAAAATAGGAATGTTCTTATTGAACAGTCGAATCTCTTTAGTAGCCTGAATCCCATCTTTTACTGGCATATTGATGTCCATTAGAATCAAATCAAAAGTATGGGTCTTTGCTAGGTCTACGGCTTGTTGTCCGTTTTCTGCGATCATACAATTTACTTGATGCTTTTCTAAGATCTTTTGGGTAACCTTTTGGTTGATTCGATTGTCTTCTACTACCAAAATAGACTTCCCGATCAGGTTCTTGGTGTCGATCATTGCGGTAGACTGCTCCTCTGGAGCTTCATTAACCACTTCAAAGCCTAAGGAGAAACTAAAGGTTGATCCTTTGCCAGCCTCACTCTCTAAACTAATTGTCGCATTGGATTTGTCCAGAAGCTTTTTTACAATTGGTAGCCCCAATCCTGTGCCTTGATAATTGTAATTGTCTTCTTGTCCTATCTGCAAGAATTCATCAAAGATGTCGGCTTGTTTGTCTTTGGCGATACCGAGTCCTGTATCAATAACACTGAAGCGCACTTTCACTGCTTCACCAGAAAGAGACTCTTTAATGACCTTAACTGTAATGGTACCATTCTCTGTGAATTTACAAGCGTTACTGATCAAGTTCATCAGCACTTGAGCTACTTGCATGGCATTTCCGCGCACTGTAGTAGGGAGTTCGTGATCTACTTCCAAACGGAAGGTGTTCTTGTTTTGAATCAATAAATACTCAAACGAACCCGAAATAGTTGTGATGAGCTCACGAAGTTTAAAGACTGAGTGATCGTCTTCATCTTGACTTTTTGAGTCGAGTTTGTTGATCTGAAGTACATCGTTGATTAGCGCCAATAGATAATCTGCTGAGAATTTAAGCAAGCTCAAATCTTTTTTGTGTTTGCTCAAAGTCTTGTCTTCCATTAAAAGCGTACTCAGTCCAATCACCCCATAAAGTGGCGTGCGCAGCTCATGACTTACCGTGGAGAAGAACTTGGTCTTGGCCTTGCTCATGCGCTCGGATTCTTCCTTGGCTTTCTTGTACTCGCGGTTTTTGATCTTTAATTCCTGAACGAGCTTCTTTCTATTGCGATACGCCAAATAAAGTAAGATCATAGACAGTAAGAAGAACACGGAAAGCGTTAGCAGATAATTGTTCCAACGGCTTTTATCTTTCAAGTTCTGGGTTTGCAGATCTTTTTCTTTTTGAGCCGCAGCCATGTCTCGTTTATACTCGTCTACCTGGAATTTTGCCACCATCATTTCAGTTTCGGTGGAAGCAATATCATTCAAATTTTGTCTGAGGTAGTTGGTATACTGCTCTTGCATTTCAAAAGCTTCCTTGTACTTTTCTTGAGCAAAGAGACTTTCGCTATACCCAAAGTAAGCAGATTCTAATTCTATAGGAAGATCGGCGGCTGTGGCGTCTTCTATGACCTTTTTATAGTAGATATCAGCGCTTTCATAATCTTCTTTGACCAAATAATAGCTTGCAGTTAATCCGTCGAGCCCAATACCGAAAGATTCATGGTCGTGATGTTTATGAAGTGCTTTTGATTTAACAATGTGTAAATAAGCTGCTTGATACTTTTGTAGATCCATCGCAGTTAATGCAGCATTGTAATGTGCTTTAGCCAAACGCAACGAATCTTTGATCAGCGTAAAACCATCTATGGCTTTTTTGTGAAAGTCCATAGCCAATTTGTAGTTGACATTTACGGTGGAATACATATTAGCCAAATCCATATACGAAAGCGCTACGGCCGTATCGTTCTTGGCCTCCATGGCATACTTTTGAGACTTGAGAAAGCTTTCTTTGGCGTTCACGGTATCGGTAATCACCAGATAATCGTAAGCCAGATTGCGATAAGCCAGGTGTAAAAGTTCAGGCTTTTTCAAGTAGTTCGCAGCTGACAATAGGGATATGTTGAGCTTTAAAGACTCCTTGTATTGTCCGTTAAAATAATAGAGATCAGAAGTATCAATCAACGCGCGAAACTCCCTTTCTGAAAGGTGTTTCTTTCCATCTGTCAAATTCTGAGCAGTGGCCTGAGTGAGGCTAAAAAGCAGAATAAAAGACGCGAAGTAGCGTAATACGGGGTACCACTTAAGCATAGGTTTTCGATAAATTTGGGCATATCAAATATAGTAAAAACATTGTAAAAACCTAACAGTCAGCCTTTTTTGAGGCCTCTTGGAATTGTTTTATCTTTATATTGATGAATTCCAAACTGCCCAATACCCCCGTCAGTATCTTTAGTGTAATGTCTGCTATGGCTCGTGAAAACAACGCGCTAAACCTGTCACAGGGCTTTCCGAACTTTGATATAGATCCAGAATTACACGAGTTGGTGAGTGATGCTATGCGGCGCGGAGACAACCAATATGCTCCAATGCCAGGACTGCTGAGGCTTCGGGAGCGAATTTCAGAAAAGGTATTTAATTCATCCGGTCGAACTTATGATCCAACCTCAGAGATCACCGTAACTGCTGGGGCAACACAAGCTATTTATACGGCAATAACGGCACTTGTTCATTCAGGAGATGAGGTGCTCATATTTGCACCGGCCTATGATTGTTATGAACCTGCTATAATTCTACAAGGAGCAAAGGCAGTCGCGGTACAGCTAGAGGCTCCCGAGTATCGGATCAATTGGGAGCAAGTTCAGCAACATATCACTTCCAAAACACGAATGATCGTGGTTAATACGCCCCACAATCCAAGTGGGACTTTGATGAGCGAATCAGACATGAAGCAATTGGAAAGAATAGCCTTAGCGCATAACCTTTGGGTACTTTCTGATGAGGTTTATGAACACATTGTCTTTGACGGACAAGCACATTACAGTGCTGCCGCATTTGAAGGCCTGGCCAACCGAAGTATTATTACAGCTTCGTTTGGGAAAACTTTTCACACTACGGGCTGGAAAATGGGCTATTGTCTGGCACCCAAAGCACTCATGGATGAATTCCGAAAAGTGCATCAGTATCTGGTTTTTAGTGTCAATCACCCCATGCAGCAAGCTTTAGCTACTTATCTAGAAGAGCCGTCCCGTTATACCAGCTTGGGAGCATTCTATCAAAAGAAGCGAGACCTTTTCCTTCAAGGCTTAGAAGGCACAGATTTTAAGGCCATTCCCAGTGGAGGTACTTATTTTCAAATGGTGGATTACAGCGAGGTCTCTAGGCAATACGATGTAGATTTTGCTCGTTTTTTAACGGAGGAGTACGGCCTTGCCGCGATTCCAACTTCCGTGTTCAATCTGGAAAAGAAAAACCACTTTATGCTGCGATTTTGCTTTGCCAAAACAGAAGAGACTTTGGAACAAGCCACAGAGATCATTCAAAAAATACAACCCCAGTTGGCCTCGCGTTAACTCACTAAACACATAAGACCACATGCAAGCCGAATTTATAAATGCCGTTAGGGAAGCCCGTTTGGAGGACATCAAGTCTTACTTGGACAAACAACCCAATTTACTCAATGGGAAAGACCAACGCGGGTCTACTGCCTTGCTTTTGGCCACCTATTACGGGCATGAGGCTGTGGTAGATTATTTACTCAGCTTGAATCCTGAGTTGGATGCGCAAGATCAAGCAGGGAATACCGCTTTGATGGGGGTTTGTTTTAAGGGTTATTATCCCATTGCAGAAAAACTCGTAGCTGCTGGTGCCAATGTGAATGTAACCAATTTTAATGGAGCCTCGGCATTGATCTATGCCAGTATGTTCAATAAACTTGACTTAGTGGCGCTGTTATTAAAACACAAAGCAGATACCACCCAAAAGGATGAACGTGGATTCACTGCTGCAGATCACGCAAAAAGTCAGGGCTATCAAGAAATCGTGACTCTAATTGCCTCTCATGAGTAAGAAAAGCCAATTGAATGTCGGAATCCTTCAGCAAGATCTTGTTTGGGAGGATCAACAGGCCAATCGGGAACAGTTTGAAACAGTTCTTGATGGCATAGCATCTCAATGTGATCTGGTTGTTTTGCCGGAGATGTTCACTACTGGTTTTAGTATGAATGCTGCGGATTTGTGGGAAGCTGTTGACGGGCCTACTACTCAATGGATGCAACAAATGGCTGCCAAATACAATTCGGCAATTACTGGAAGCATTATCATTAAGCAGGATGATCATTATTACAACCGACTGCTTTTTGTTTACCCTGATGGGCAGTATAAAACCTATGACAAACGCCACTGCTTCACTTTGGCAGGAGAGCATGAGGTATATAGAGCAGGAACCCAGCGTTTGCAGGTTGAATTACACGGTTGGCAGATCTGCCCGCTAATCTGTTATGACCTGCGTTTCCCAGTTTGGGCGCGCAATACTTCCAATTATGATTTACTACTTTATGTGGCTAATTGGCCCAAAACGCGCATCAAAGCTTGGGATACCTTGTTGCAAGCAAGGGCCATCGAGAATATGAGTTATTGTGTAGGAGTGAATCGGATTGGTGATGACGGCAACGGCTATCCCTATATAGGACACACTGCTGTTTATGATCCTTTAGGGGAACGAATATCTACGGCGGATTTTGAATCACCAATAGCGGAAATCGTCAGTTTAGATGCAGCTTATCAGGATAAGGTTCGGGACAAATTACGCTTTTTAAACGATCGGGATTCTTTTACTCTGGAAGTCTAAAGGTTACCTCTCGAACCCAATTGGAGTTCATTTCTTCAGCACCTTCGGTATAGAAAACGGGTTCTGCCTGAGTTTTATCTAAGAAATTACCTGGATCCCAGCGGCCATTGCCATTGAGATCATAAATGACCCGGATGTAGTATTCCCCAGGAGCAATATATTGGAATCTGACCGGCTTAGCCTCGGTGATGTAGTAGGAGTCATCGAGTTCTCCGTTCGATTTAACCAAATCAATAATGAGTGGATAGGACTTGGCGTTGGCTACATTAACGGTCAAGGTTCCAAAATCACTGTAATTCTGAGTGCCTACCCTAAAGCTCAAGGTGTCGTTCTTGTTTCCAAAATAATCCGTTAAAGCACCCGGAAGCATCTCGATATTGTAGGTTTGAGATTCTCCGTAATCGAAAGGAAATTCTACACGGTTGTACAAGCTGTCAATGGTGTAATCAAAAGGAATTTGCATGGAATCCTTGTTGGTGATCTTGATGCGCTCTGTCAAAACACTATCTATAGGCGTATCACTAACTAAAGCAAAGGTCTGATCAAAATCCACACGGCCAGACTTTTCAGCGCGGACATTTAAGGTGTCCATATTAAAATCACGCCAGCGCAGCACTAAGGTGTCTAAATAAGTTTGATTGTAAGCGTGGAATACCATACTGTCTGCTTTTATTTTTGGGCGTATCCACAAACGTAGACTGTCTCGTTCTCTGTCCTTGGTCTGTAAGGTCTCAAAACCAGTTGCAGGTTCAACCATTGAGATCTGTAAACTGTCTGCTTCGCCGCGATATCCAAACAAAACTTGTCCACCAGAAACCTGAACAGGTCGTTCTAAATTGTATTCCAAAACCTCCTTGAAAAGGGTCAGTTCATAAGTGGTGTCTGTTGGAACTTCAATATACTCTTCCAAATAACCGATCTTATCCTGACCAGGTTCAAAAGTGTAATTGAAGTTGGAATCCTTCATGGCGGTCAATAAATAGCGTCCCGCCTTTAGGTTCTCCAAAGAGAATCCTGAGGTACTGTCTGTGACGTTGGCGATATAATAAGGTTTTTCCAAAAAGACCACAGAGTCTGTGTAGGTAGAGTCTATTTGGTAGAGCATTACGGTCAACTCCTTTTCAGGCTCGCGCAAAAAAGCATCTTTGACTCGTCCGCTTACAGAAAGACTATCTATATAAGAACCCGTTGAAAAGACGTAGCGATAATAAGGATATTCGTTGTTCTCATTATTATCTGCGATACTCTTCCCAAAGTTGATCGCATAGGTCGTGTTGGGCTTGAGCGTATCGTTGATCTTGATCTTAATGAATTTGGCCGCGCCTAAAGGAGAAATGTCTGGCGGATTATCAAACGGAGGAGAGACAATCATTTGCCGCGAAGCATTGTTGAGTCTCACGTATTCATCAAAGTAGATACGAATCTCCTTGGCGTCAAAATTTACGCTGTAATTTTCAGGCACGGTACGCACCACTACAGGAGGGATGGTATCTCTCGGGCCACCTTCTGGACTTCCTTTCTTTGCGCATGAGGCAGGGCTTAAGGCCAACAGACCTGCACAAATCAGAATAAGAAAGGCTTTAAAGAAAGCGGGCATGTTCATAATTGGCAAATTAACAACTATCTGGCTTTTTACAGGGACAAAACAGCTACTTTTTTGGCATCCGTTTTATTCAGAGATAGCAATAGTAGCAAAACTCAGTTTTATATCCCCTGTGTTTAACAGCACTTTTGCACAGGCCTCTAGGGTGGCGCCAGTAGTAATAATATCATCCACTAGCAGAATGTGTGAGCCGTCGGCGAGTTCAAAGTTTTTATTGATCTCAAAGTGATGCGCTCTTTGAAATCGACTTTTACGTCCGAGTTTAACCAGAGACCGCTTGCCGTCTTTACGGATCAATGCCTCAAGAAATACGGGCACCTGAAGTTGTTTGCCCAAACTACGCGCAAAACGATCCACTTGATTGTAGCCGCGTTTGCTTTTTCTTATACTGCTGATTGGAACCGGAATGATAAGATCAAATTTTGGTGGGGATTGAATGGAATTTAGCGCTTCCGCCATCCGCAGTGCAAAAAAGGCTCCTAATTGTTGTTGACCTTTGTATTTCAATTGATGCAAGAGACGTTGGGTGAGGTTTGTTTGTTCAAAGCGCAATAAACTGAATGCACTTTCAAGTGACAATCGGCCATAAAATTGCCTGATAAAGGCATTTTCATTGATATTCAGGGGGAAGCAAAGAGGCAGTTCATTTAGGCAATTGACACACAACACCTGTGAACCATCAGGCAGTCTACGGTCACAACCGCAACACAGGTGCGGAAAAAACAGCTTTAACATTTTAGAAAGGATTATTCGCCAAAAAGAGGCGTTATATGGGAAGTGACTGCTACATTTGCATTCTCACAATCAATGAAATATAACAAATAATTATATCATGAGTACAGAAAACAGCACAACGAAATTTAAAGTGCTAATTGGTGTATTGGCCTTTTTACTGATCGCATTGGGTATCTACACGGTAAGCTTGTATAACAGCAGCCGAGAAACTACCAACAGTCTGACCGAGGACAAAGTAAAGATCGAGACAGAATTGGAATCACTCATCAAAGAGTACGACGTAGTGATCCAAGAGAACGATATTAAAGACAAAGACCTTTTGGCTGCCAAGCAGCGCATTGAGGTGCTTTTGGATTCGGTAAAGGATTCCGAAGCCAATATGGCCTTGATCCGTCGTTATCGTTCAGAGATTGGACGCCTTAAAAAGGAACGTCTGGAACTCTTTAAGCGTGCCGACAGCCTTATCGCGCTAAATCAAGTGCTTTTGACAGAAAGAGACAGTACCGCGACTATCCTATCACAGACGCTAAGAACCGTTGATTCCGTAGCTATTGAAAATCAAACTTTAGCGGAGACTGTTGCGAAAGGAGCAGAAGTAAAGGTTGCTGATCTGGCTGCTGAGGCTGTAATCGTTAGAAACAGCGGACGTATTGTCGACACGCGCAGAGCAAGTCGTGCGGACAAAGTACGCTCTTGTTTTACTTTAACAGAGAACGCTATTGCTAGCCCAGGAGATCGTTTGCTATTGGTTCAGGTGATCAACCCTAAGAACAACGTGTTAGGAGATAAAGCTGTAATGAACTTTGAAGACGACACTTCTTTAACCTACAGTGCCACTACTAAGGTGTTCTATGAGAATGAGGAGTTGGATGTCTGCGTAATGGTCAATGCTGCCGAGGAAGATTTGGTAAGCGGATTGTACACCATCAATGTTTTTGACGGTGCTAAGCAAGTAGCTTCAACTACCCTTACGCTCAAGTAAATAAGATCCATAAAAAAACAGAGCCACTGCGATGCTATCGTAGTGGCTTTTTTTATTTTTGCGCCATGGCACAAAACGACGATCAATTCAAGCGCGTTGTATCACACGCGAAAGAGTACGGTTATATCTTCGGATCCAGTGAGATCTATGACGGACTGAGCGCAGTCTATGACTACGCGCAAAACGGAGTCGAACTCAAAAAGAACATCCGGGAATACTGGTGGAAATCCATGGTGCAAATGCATCAGAACATAGTGGGGATCGATGCGGCAATTTTAATGCATCCAACCACATGGAAGGCTTCGGGTCACGTCGATGCCTTTAACGATCCGCTTATTGATAACAAAGATTCTAAGAAGCGTTATCGTGCCGATGTTTTGATTGAAGACTATTGTGAGAAACTCAATCAAAAAGCACAAAAAGAGATCACTAAAGCCCGAAAGCGCTTTGGAGATAGTTTTGATGAGCAACAATTTGTGGAGACCAATCCGCGAGTGATCAAATACAAGACCCAACAGAAAGAGATCTTGGAGCGTATGGCGCGTTCCTTGGATAATGAAGACTTGGCAGATGTCAAAGCTTTGATTGAAGAACTCGGTATTGCAGATCCTGTTTCTGGTTCTAAGAACTGGACGGACGTGAAGCAATTCAATTTGATGTTTGGAACTAAGTTGGGTGCCTCTGCAGAATCAGCAACAGATCTTTATTTGCGTCCAGAGACGGCTCAAGGGATCTTTGTGAATTTCTTGAACGTGCAGAAAACGGGTCGTATGAAGATTCCTTTTGGAATTGCTCAAACCGGAAAGGCCTTTAGAAACGAGATCGTTGCGCGTCAATTTATCTTTAGAATGCGTGAGTTTGAACAGATGGAGATGCAATTCTTTGTGCGCCCAGGAGAAGAACTCAAATGGTATGAGTACTGGAAGGAGACCCGCCTAAAATGGCACCTTTCCTTAGGAATGGGAGAAGAGAATTATCGTTTCCACGATCATGAAAAGCTCGCTCACTATGCCAATGCAGCAGCAGATATAGAATTCAACTTCCCGTTTGGTTTCAAAGAGTTGGAAGGAATTCACTCGAGAACAGACTTTGACCTTAAAGCTCACGAGCAACATTCAGGTAAGAAGTTGCAGTTCTTTGATCCGGAATTAGGAGAAAACTACGTGCCTTATGTGGTGGAGACTTCTATTGGATTGGATCGAATGTTCCTGGCCGTGCTTTCACACAGTTTGGAAGAAGAGCAATTAGAAGACGGCAATTCAAGAACAGTCCTAAAGTTACCAGCAGTCCTAGCTCCAGTTAAAGCCGCGGTACTTCCCTTAGTTAAAAAGGACGGTTTACCAGACTTGGCTAAGTCCATAATCCAAGACTTGCAGTGGGATTTCAACGTGCTTTACGATGAAAAAGACGCCGTTGGGCGCCGCTACCGCAGGCAAGATGCTTTGGGGACTCCTTTCTGTATTACAGTAGATCATCAATCCCTAGAAGATCAGACCGTAACCATCAGACATCGAGATTCTATGCAACAAGAACGTGTTGCGATCTCAGCAGTCTCAAAAATTATTGGTCAGGCTGTTGCTGTAAAGACCTGGTTGGATAAGTAATCCCTAGCTATTTAGTAGGCTATTTTTAACAACTTTACTTTCAAGCTCTTAGAGAGATGACTGCTTCAGAATTGATGTAGGCATTTGAATTAGAGTGCTGATTATCAAGATGATATTTGTCATTTTGAGCCGAAATTATTGGTCAAATTCGTTGCTGTTTTAGTGGAAAGCCCTTACATTAGATGACTTTTTAACTAATGTGCTGACTAAAAACTAAACTTTAACATGAAACTGAAAAATTATCTTTCAGTAGCGGTAATGCTGTTCGGAATCGCCTTGACCTTTGGTCAGGCCAACCCTACTGGCTGTAATACCGTTACAGCAGTAACTACGGTACCTTCTCTAGCAGCTCGTACCTCATTAATCCCTGCTGACACGAGTCCAAGAGAGGCTCAAGACGGACGTGTTCGGTCAAGCTGGATCAAATCCGTACCTGGAAAAGGCTTTGGGTACGACCCAAGTGCTCAATCTAAGAGTCCATATTCTGTAGCTGGTAAAATCCCATCGCGCGGAACAGGATTTTCTTTTACATCTGCTTTTACTTCTTCTTCACCAACGGATCCTGCTGGTGCTTTGAGCCCGGATTTCTATTTCGCGGTTTTTAACACTGGATTCCGAATTTTTGAGAAAGACGGAACACCACTTACAGGGCAACTTTCGCCAGATAACATCTTCCCAGCTTCAGGTTGTTGTGACTTGACTGTTTCTTGGGATAATGACGCCGAACGTTGGGTTGTTACCTTCTTGGGCGCAGGAGCTCAGGTTGCGGTATCTTCCGGAACAGATCCATTGACAAGTGAGTGGTATGTATACAATATCCCAACTATTACAGATTACCAAAAGCTATCTGTTTGGAGTGACGGTTACTATATGACAGACAACACCAACGGTGGTGGTGGTAACGACGACTTTGCTGTTTATGCACTGGAGCGTGAGGCCATGCTTAATGGTGATCCTGCGCAGATCTGTACCTTTGCTTTAGACGATAACGCTACCAACGGTTTCTACAGCCCTCAGGCCTTTAATATCTCTAACGGAGATTTCCCTGCAGCTGGTTCTATGCCGGTAGTTTTCTTGCAAGATGATGCTTTCGCTGGTGTTGACCCAGGGAACGATCACGTTAAGCTTTGGGAGATCGATATGAACTGGGCAGCTGCCACGAGTTCAACTATTTCTGCTCCGCAGGAAATCCCACTTGATCCATTTACATCTGTTTTTGATGGGGGATCTTTCTCTAACTTGCCTCAACCAGGAGGTGGCGCTGTGATCGATGCGATCCAGTCCACCATTATGAACCAAGCGCAGTTTAGAAAGTTTGGATCTCATAATTCTGCAGTATTTAACTTTGTAGAAGATGCAGATCCTACTGCTGGTAAGCTTGCTGCAATCCGTTGGGTAGAGCTAAGACAAACTGGAGATGGTGCTCCGTGGACACTTTACCAAGAAGGAACATACATTGCACCAGACGGGAAACACGCTTGGATGGGATCTATGATCATGGATAACGCAGGTAACATCGCCATGGGTTATATGGGTATGTCAGGACCAACGACACCTACTACGGTTCGTGTGAGTTCATTCTACACTGGACGCTTTGCTTCAGATGATTTAGGAGATATGACTGTTGCAGAAACTTTGATCGAGCCTGGTACAGGTAACCTTCCAAACTTACGTGCGGGAGACTACAGCAAGATCGACGTTGATCCACTAGACGATCAAACCTTCTACTTTGTTAATGAGCAAGTGATCTCAGGAGGTCGTGCAAATGTGGTTGGAGTTTTCAAATTAGCTGCAGACCTAGACAACGATACGGGTGTTATTGCCATTGTTCAACCTGAAAGTGGAACGCTTTCTACTACAGAAACAGTAGAGGTTATTGTACGTAACTTCGGATTGGTTGCTCAAACTGATGTACCAGTTACATTCAACGTAGACGGTGGGCCTGATGTGACAGAGATCATTCCTGGTCCTATCGCTCCAGCAACTAATGTAAACTATACCTTTACAGCTACTGCAGATCTTGGAACTGTTGGAACAACATATACCATCAACGCAAGCACTGCTCTTGTTGGTGATGAATTCCCAGACAACGATGGGGTATCTAAAGAGGTTACCTACCTAGAGCCAAATGATGTTGGTGTAACTGCATTGAACAGCCCAACTTCTGGATCAGGTCTAACTGCTACTGAAGATGTGACTGTGACTATAACCAACTTTGGTGGAGAGACACAAACTTCTATCCCAGTATCTTATTCGATTGATGGAAGTGCTCCAATTTCAGAGACTTGGACGGGTTCTATCGCCACGGGTGAATCAGACACTTACACCTTTACAGTTACTGCAGATCTATCTGCACTTGCTGTTTACGAATTCGTAGTAGGAACTTCTTTGGCTGGTGATGCTGACACGACTAATGATGCCATCACTGTTGAGGTTGAAAACACTGTTTGTCAACCAGAAAGTAACTGTGAAGGATTCAACGATGGTGTGACTATGCTTCAATTGGCAGATCAAGACCTTATGGTTGACTGTAGCTCTTCTGGATACACGGACAACACAGATATCGTATTTAACTTCGTGCTAGAAGACAACCCATATGATGGAGTTCTTCAAATGGGATGGCCAGATTCATCTTACGCAATGTGGATTGACTGGAACGATAACTTCGTTTTTGAGCCAACTGAAATCGTTGAGACTGGAAGCGTACCAAACGCAGATACTGACTTCCCATTCAATATTGATCTATCCGTATTCCCTGGTTTAAATACTGGTGAGCACTTGATGCGTGTTCGTGGAGAAGATACTGACCAAGCTGGTAACGTATTGGATCCTTGTGACGATCTTGCATTTGGTAGAACAAACGACTTTACTGCAAACGTAACTGGAGTATTGGGTGTAGATGAGCAAGGTATTGCTGATGCAGACTTGATCATCACTAGTACAGACCAAGAAGTATTTGAAATTACTTTGAGTAACCCTCAAATTACTAGCGACCTAAACATTCAGGTACACAACGTAATGGGTCAAAAGATTCTTTCTAATATGATTGCTAATCAAGGAGGAACTTTCACCTACACATTAGATATGTCTTACGTATCTTCAGGCGTTTACTTAGTTCGTGTTGGTAATGCCAACTACGGAAAAGTTAAGCGTATTATAGTTAAGTAATTAACTAACCAACCAACCCTAGAAGGCGGAATTTTTATTCCGCCTTTTTTTGTATCTCAGAAATACTGACTGGACCCGCCATATCACAGCGGTTCATACGTCTTAGGCGACTGAATTTTACCCAAACTTCCAATTGATCTACTTTGAATTCTTCCTTCAGGTCAATAGGGTCAAGGTATTCGTTTTCTAATTTGATCACCACAGGACAACCTGCTTCTTGAGGTTGTACAATTACAGTGGCGGCGGTAAATCCTGCTTCGGTCATCATTTGTGTTTTAGCGGCTTTGTCGGCCTCAGAAGTTGTAGCCTGCTGACTTGAATTACAAGAGGCAGATAGGCAAAAGGCTAAGGCAAAAAGCGCAAGTAATGGTTTCATATGCGGTGGTTTTCAAATGCAAAGTACAAAGAACGTACCGAACTAGAAAAAGGCTCTCAATTGCACGCTGCCTGTATGGATTGCTTTACTTTGCTCACTTTTTCTCCCAAAGTAGGAAAGGTTTGCATCTAGGTATTTGGTGATCTTTTGTTGGAGTAAAAGGTTCCAAGTAAAGTTGGTTCCCGGTTGTAGGCCTTCAAGAATTTGATAAGCCACTGGAGAGAATGCGCTACCGCTGTAGCTGTTATCGATATAATTGAATTCTGCGGTAATGGATGAATTTTGTGACTTATTATAGGCGAAAAGCACCGTGAATCGATGTTGGTCAAGAGCCTCCTCTCCCAAGGCATTGGATTTGCCTGTAAAGGTGTAGCCAACGTCCAGACGCGTGGTCTTATTCCACAAATAGGAAAGTTTTGGGTTGTAGGTTTCCGTTTGAATTTCAAAATTTCTACTGGGGAAGTTTTCCGCCAAACTCTCACTGTCAGACCAAGTGCTTCTCGCGTTGAGTAAAAAGAAAGTTCCGATCTTATGATTGAAGTTAAGCTGATGACTACTGAGTCTATTTTCTTGCAATCCTGTGGCCAGTAAGTTCTTGTTTGCTGTGCTGAGGTAGGTATAACTTGTGGTATAACGTTGTTTCCCGCGATTGAAGAACAGCACGTTTTTAAAGTTGAGTTGAAGCCCTAATTGATCATCTCCAGCATCTTCAAAAGGGTTGATCTTGAATCGACCTTCATTTCTACGCACACTGCGATCAATCAAATAAGAGGCTTGATTATAGAACTGAGAAAGGATTTTTTTGAACTTGTTCTCACTGTTGGCCCATTGCTTGGGTTGCAAGGTGATGCTTTGACTAAAAGCGTTTTGGTTGATGGGCACAAAGGTTCTATTGGGTAGCAGTACGCGTACATATTCGGCTTCATCTTGAAATTGTGCGATCTCAAATTCATCCAATTCCTGAATTCCGTTCTCATTATAATCGTTCCAAGTATAGATTCCTTGTCCAGGTTCAACGGCTACATAAGTGAATTCCTGCTGCGGAATCACACCGCTGTTGGATTCGAAAAGCGTGGTCCCTACTACTGCACCTTTCCATAGGCGTTGATTGTAACTCAAACGCCCATTGAGCACTTGTTCATCGGGCATGTCAGTCTGATCGAAGCGCGTGCGTCGGTAATTGGCAATCAGGCTTAATTGCGTAGCTTGTGTGTTGAAGATCTTGGTTTTTGCATAATAGGATTCTGCACTGGCTACACGTTGTAATTGATTGCTCACTACACTGTCAGTTACGCGATTGATATAACCAATCTCCACATAGACCTTGGTAGAGTCTCCAACCCCCGCATAGGCTTGATATTCCGTGAATTTTTGACTCAAGGGAGTGAGGGAATCGTTGGGCGTGGCTCGTTGTTGGTTGTCCTCAAAATTAAACTTACCACCCACCCAATAGGCTCCTAAATTTTGACGTGTATTGACAAAAACACGAGCAAAATCAGACTTTAAACTATCTCCAGAACTACTCAAAACACTCGCATTGATAAAGGCTTGAGTGTTTTTGTGTTGTAGATTGCTATTCAGCACGTGGCGTGAACCGTTAAAGCTTCCGTCAAAATCTAAATATTGAAATTCGTAACGGGCAGCTCCCCATTTCTTTAACGCTCCTTCAAGACCCCCAATGGCATAGGTTTGATCTCCTGTGGGCATTAGCAAGTTCCAGTCTCGGGTAAATTCCACATTAAACAAGCGCTCAATGGACTGATATTCCTCTTGGAGGTAGTTGATATTGGCAAAGGCATCCAAGCGCGTGGCCAGACTGTCTTTGCGCACTAGAGCTTGGGCCAAGGTGATTCGAGCGGCAAGTCCATTATTATCGTTGTCATCAATATCGGAAAAGAGGTTGCGGTCGTTTCTACTGGCGCTGAGTTCAAAACCGATTTGCGTCTTTTCAGTAGGGCTATAGCTTCCGTGAATCCCGCCAACTTGCAGTAGGGTTGGAGCTACCAAAGGCACTACAGGTTCATAGTCTCCCTGAGGCACTCCTCCAACGGGCGGCACAAATTCAAAGATCCTGCTGATGGTATTTTCTGATTGGATCACGTAGTTCCCGTTATTGGCTCCCACAAATGAAAAACGCACATTGAAGAGCTCATCATCCGGATTGTCTGAGAACACAAAAGCCTCAATGCCAGCAATGGTTTCTCTTCTGTAGAGAATCTTGTTTTCTGAGAAGGTATCGGGAACTGCAGAAGGTGCGTTCATCAGGCTCAGATCGTCTCCTGCATTTTGCAGCACGCCTACTTGTTCTTCCGTTAAATTCTGTTGGAGTGGCTGGTTTTTAGCGTCGGATTCGCTGTAGGCATATGCGCTGATCTGAAAGTTGTCATTCTTATAACCGCCGTTTCCATAGCCGATAAAACGGGTGTAGTTTCTGTCCGTAAATTGGTATTCCACTACGATCCGCATGGACGCATTGATAGGGAATGTAGGGTTGAATCTAATCTCTCCGGCATTGTAATCAATCACGTAGTCTTTGTTCTCTCCACGCTCCAAAAGGAGTCCGTTCACAAAGACGCGCTCACTGCCAGAAATGATCAAAATGAACAATTCCCCGTTTGGACCAACCAGTTTATAGGGTCCTTGGTTGCCTTCTTGTCCCGCAAAGGTGCTTCTGCTAAAAACTCCCCTAACTAAGGCTCCAGCAACTCCAAAATGAGTCTCACTGCTGTCTTTGTGAGTTAGTGTTCCGCCAATGGAGATCCCTTGGATTTTTTTGGTAAAATTTCCAAAATAGGTTCCGCTTTGATTCAGATTGATATCTCCGGCGCGAATGTTCCAATTCTTACCGTAAAGCTCTACGAAGATCTGGTCAAACTCGTCTAGATTTTGGGAGTAACCTCCCTCTTGAGTAGGAATATTTGCATCTTGAATAGAGGCGCGAATGGACACCTTTTCACTCAAACGTCCCGTAATCTGTAAATCCAATTCGGAATTAACCACGGCATTTTGATTGTTCCCTATAGTGACGCCTCGGGTTATACTACCGTTAGCATTCAAGCCTTGAAAGGGCGTGCTGTTGCGCCGGGTTGTGGCCTGCTGTAAGCTGTATAATCGATCAATATTACCCGAACTACTCACAATCAAGTTCGGGTCCAGGTTGGCGTATCTGCGCGTCAGAAACTCTGGATAGCGTTGATATCTGATCTCAATACTGTCTGTTTGAACGCTGCTGTTGAATCGCAGGGTGGCGCGAGTAAAGTCTATTTCATATTCGGTTAGATCTAGCCGAGTTCCATCCGCAGTAAACACCTCAAAATAACTTGGGTTTATACTCACAGAATCAACGGCAACACTGTCACTTTTTGCCACACGGATACTACGACGCAAGCCGTCCTGGGCAAAAGTTCCCTGGCAGATCAGCAGTACGATTACAAGTATAGTTTGGCGCACCCTAAGGCATTTAATCAAGCTATATATAAAACTGAAAGGAACTGGAATTATTTTGTTGATTTGTTAATGAAAATTTATGACTTACTGCTTCAGTAAATGTACAATACTGTCTTAACTTAGCATATTGGCCAGCCGGACTATTTTTCAAGGATAGTCGCTCTTCTGCGCTGGCGATAACAACTTATTTTATGAAGATCATCTCCTATAACGTCAACGGTATCCGAGCAGCTATGAACAAAGGTCTTACGGACTGGTTGCAAGCTGCGAATCCGGATGTGTTTTTAATCCAAGAAACCAAGGCCATGCAAGAGCAGGTAGACACTGCTGCTATAGAAGCTGCGGGTTATCCCTATCACTATTGGTTCAGTGCAGAAAAGAAAGGCTACAGTGGAGTAGCGGTGCTTTGCAAAGAAGAGCCCAAGAATGTGGTCTATGGAACCGGGATCGATTATATGGATAGTGAAGGGCGTAACCTGCGTGTGGATTTTGAGGATGTTTCTGTGATGAGTCTTTATTTGCCTAGCGGAACCAATGATGCCCGTCTTGGATTTAAGTTCAAGTATATGGATGATTTTAAAGCCTATATTGATGGGTTGCGACAAGAAGTTCCCAACTTGGTGATTGGAGGGGACTACAACATCTGTCACGAAGCCATTGATATCCACGATCCGGTGCGCAACAAAAAGGTTTCTGGGTTCTTGCCAGAAGAACGCGCGTGGCTGGATGCTTTTATGAAAAGCGGCTTTGTAGATTCATTCAGACACCTCAATAAAGAACCGCATAACTATACCTGGTGGAGCTATCGCGCCAATTCAAGAGCCAATAACAAGGGCTGGCGTATTGACTACAATCTGGTTTCAGAACCCTTGAAAGAGAATATTAAACGGGCTGTGATTTTATCAGAAGCGGTGCACAGTGATCACTGTCCGCATATGGTGGAGCTTGTATTTTAAATTTTAAAAAGATATTGAATGAGATATAAAGAACTTCCTGGAACTGGAATTGAAGTGAGTAAAATTTGCCTTGGCAGCATGACCTGGGGGGAGCAAAATTCCCAAGAAGAAGGTTTTGCACAGATGGATATGGCCTTGGATATGGGTGTTAACTTCATTGATACTGCGGAGATGTATTCCGTGCCGGGCCGAGCAGAAACTCAGGGAAGCACAGAGACCATCATTGGTAATTGGTTCGCCGAGCGCGGGAATCGTGATCAAGTGATCTTGGCTACCAAGATTGCCGGGCCGAGTCCTACTTTTAAACATATTCGACCCAATCTTGGTTTTTCTGCGGATGCTTTAGAGGACGCCTTACATAAATCTTTGATGCGTTTAAAGACGGATTATATCGACCTCTATCAACTCCATTGGCCGGAAAGAGCGGTCAATATCTTTGGAGTTCGCGATTACAACCACACGCCCAATGCGCGTTGGGAAGACAATATTGGAGAGATCTTAGATCGATTGGAAGGGCATGTAAAGTCTGGGAAGATCAGACATATCGCCGTGAGTAACGAAACACCCTTTGGATTGATGCGCTATATGGAAGAGCACCGCAAGGGCAAACTCAAAATTGTCTCTACTCAGAATGCTTACAGTTTACTGCAGCGCAGAGATGAGATTGGCCTCTCTGAAGTTTTGCAAATGGAAGACATTGGTTATTTGGCGTATTCGCCATTGGCCTTTGGAGTGTTGTCTGGGAAATATTTGAATGGAGCCATGCCAGCAGGAGCTCGAGTTACCTTGTTTCCTAATTACAACCGATACAATGGAGACGCTTCTCTAGCAGCAACTCAAGAGTACAAAAACATTGCAGAACAACACGGAATGAGCCTAACCCAAATGGCGCTTGCATTTGTAAACGATAGACCGTTTATGACCTCTAACATCATTGGTGCGACTAGTTTGAGTCAGCTAAAGGAGAATATTGAAAGTATCGATATTCAACTTTCCGATGAGGTTATCCGAGCCATCAACGAGGTACATAGCAAAATGCCGAATCCTGCAGCTTAGTACGTTATATAGATATATCCAGAAAGGTCTTTTCGGCCTTCTATTTTAAACACGTAATAATAGGTTCCAACAGGTAGTGGTTCGCCGCGGTTGCCCAAAGTAGTTCGTCCGCGGGAGATTCCATCAAAAGAGTTATCATAGTTTCTTTTGCGGAATACTTCAACACCCCAACGATTGAATATAACCAATTCATTTGTCGGTAATCCTTCTACGCCTTCTATCACTAGAAAGTCGTTCAAGCCATCACCGTTAGGGGAGAGCGCTTGATAAACAAGCACACTACCGTCTGCCTTTTGAACAGAACCTAAGGTCAAGGCCGCGTAGTTGTCCGGTTTGAAGGGTTCTGAGGTAATGGTACCGTTATTGAGGTCGCCGCTTACATTGGTGTTACCCAAGTCAATCCACTTTTCTAAAGAAGGATCAAAACCTACAACACGCAAATTCTCAACTTCTGCTGCGATAGCATCCGCACCACTTTCATCATCCCAACTTAAAGTCGCGGTTGTTTCCGTAGATGCATTCAAATCCCAATATTCCTCAACGTTGATCACGGCCAAACTCGGAACAAAATTGTCTGTGTCAAAGTTGCCGCTGAGCGTTGTTGGGAAGTTCGGATCTTCAAAAAAGTAGGCCGCTCGATAAACCGTAGTGGTGAATTCTTCAGGGCTTACACGTAAACTTCTCAGCTTAAAATCATCTCCAACAGGAAATACAAAATCAAGATCACCCGTGTATGTAGAATAACCGTCAATATGGTTCTCATCAGATTCTCCTAAATAGACGCTGTCTGGGCCAAAATCCAAGCTTATTCCAGGCGTGTCTCTAGGCGTGAGAATGCGTCCATTGGTAAACTCCAGCAGTTCTGCAATACCGAGGTTAACTTGTAAAGAAAGGTCGTTGAGTACATCAACTTCCACTGTATTGAAGATCACTGGGTTGAAACCGGAGACCTGTAAAGTGCGGTCTTGATGGTAGAATCCAGCAAAGCCAGGATTGTCATCAAAATTTCCGTCGTTGATCACATCGGTGTGAAATCCAATAGCGGCTTCTTCATGCACCTTCACATTACCAAAATTATGAAAGCCATCTTGGGCAAACCCAAGCGCAGTGCTTAATAAAAGTATATATAAACTACGCATGGCTCTTATTTGTAAGCGGTGAACAAGACAACTACGCTTTCGCTATTGATGTCTGTGGGTTGTACATTGTTCACTGGGTTTCCACTACTTGCTGTTACCGTTCCTAAGGTATAGGTTACCGTCAAGTCAAACCCGTCAGTGTTAAATGTTGAGAGGCTAGCAGTGATCTTACCAAGAGAGTCACCATTTTGATTCCCATAGCGTAAACCAATACAGTTTGAGCTCGATGAGAATCTAGAGATGTCGTTGATCGAATTACCACTTCCACCAACATAGATTACTTGTTGCGTAATGCCTCCGGAATCGTTACGAGCAAACCCGTTCATGGTTCCGAAGGAATTGCTAATACCACGTGCGTTGTTTCCAACTCCATTGTCAGTGTCAATATCCAGGCTTTCTATGTTTGCGTGTGCTACAAAAGTCACTTGAGAAGGCTCAAAGGGTAGGCCGTCTACTGTAGTTGTACCAGAAGCAGAGATGATAAACATTCCTGTGTAAACAGTTGGTCCATCATCAGCTGGAGTAACGGATAGATCATAATCATTCCCAGATGCAGTAACTGTAACCGAACCGTCTGTTGAGGTGATGGTTTGCAATTCGTTTGTTGCATCGGCATCGGCATCATCAACGTTTAGAGTAATGGTGTTCCCATCCTCGATTTCAATATTACCTGCAGTTCCGTCGGTTGAGATTTCCTGATCGTCCGTACTTACTCCAGAGATGTCGATAGACTGATCACCTCCACCGTCAGTAACGGTAAGGGTAGTGCCATCAAATGCGATTCCAGTGTTAAACTCGTTGGTCGCATCCGCATCAGCATCATCCACGTTTAATGTAATGGTGTTTCCATCTTCGATTTCGATATTACCTGCAGTACCATCAGTTGAAATTTCTTGATCGTCCGTGCTTACGCCTGAGATATCGATGGATTGATCACCTCCGCCGTCAGTTACAGTAAGAGTGGTTCCATCAAATGCGATTCCAGTGTTAAACTCGTTGGTCGCATCCGCATCAGCATCATCCACGTTTAATGTAATGGTGTTTCCATCTTCGATTTCGATATTACCTGCAGTACCATCAGTTGAAATTTCTTGATCGTCCGTGCTTACGCCTGAGATATCGATGGATTGATCACCTCCGCCGTCAGTTACAGTAAGAGTGGTTCCATCAAATGCGATTCCAGTGTTAAACTCGTTGGTCGCATCCGCATCCGCATCATCTACGTTAAGTGTGATGGTGTTCCCATCCTCGATTTCGATATTACCCGCAGTACCGTCTGTAGAGATTTCCTGATCATCAGTACTTACTCCAGAGATATCGATAGACTGATCTCCGCCACCGTCAGTAACGGTAAGGGTAGTGCCATCAAAAGCGATTCCGGTGTTGAATTCGTTCGTTGCATCGGCATCGGCATCATCCACGTTCAAAGTGATAGTATTTCCATCTTCGATCTCGATATTACCGGCAGTACCGTCTGTAGAGATTTCCTGGTCGTCCGTACTCACTCCTGAGATGTCGATGGATTGATCTCCACCGCCGTCAGTAACGGTAAGAGTAGTTCCATCAAAGGCGATTCCGGTGTTAAATTCGTTTGTCGCATCGGCATCGGCATCGTCTACGTTCAAAGTAATGGTGTTACCATCTTCAATCTCGATATTACCGGCAGTACCGTCTGTAGAGATTTCCTGGTCGTCCGTACTCACTCCTGAGATGTCGATGGATTGATCTCCACCGCCGTCAGTAACGGTAAGAGTAGTTCCATCAAAGGCGATTCCGGTGTTAAATTCGTTTGTCGCATCGGCATCGGCATCGTCTACGTTCAAAGTAATGGTGTTACCATCTTCAATCTCGATATTACCGGCAGTACCGTCTGTAGAGATTTCCTGGTCGTCCGTACTCACTCCTGAGATGTCGATGGATTGATCTCCACCGCCGTCAGTAACGGTAAGAGTAGTGCCATCAAAAGCGATTCCGGTGTTAAACTCGTTTGTTGCATCGGCATCCGCATCGTCTACATTAAGGGTGATGGTGTTCCCATCTTCAATCTCAATATTACCAGCCGTTCCGTCTGTAGAGATTTCCTGATCGTCAGTACTTACTCCTGAGATGTCGATAGATTGATCTCCACCGCCGTCAGTAACGGTAAGAGTAGTGCCATCAAAAGCGATTCCAGTGTTGAATTCGTTCGTTGCATCCGCATCCGCATCATCTACGTTCAAAGTAATGGTGTTTCCATCTTCGATCTCGATATTACCAGCTGTTCCATCAGTTGAGATCTCCTGATCGTCCGTGCTTACGCCTGAGATGTCGATAGACTGATCACCACCGCCGTCAGTTACAGTAAGGGTAGTTCCGTCAAATGCGATCCCAGTGTTGAATTCGTTAGTTGCATCGGCATCCGCATCATCTACGTTCAAAGTAATGGTGTTTCCATCTTCGATCTCGATATTACCAGCGGTTCCGTCTGTAGAGATTTCCTGGTCGTCCGTGCTCACACCTGAGATGTCGATAGACTGATCGCCACCTCCGTCAGTAACGGTTAGTGTGGTTCCATCAAAGGCAATTCCGGTGTTGAATTCGTTCGTGGCATCCGCATCCGCATCATCCACATTAAGTGTGATGGTATTTCCATCCTCTATCTCAATATTACCGGCGGTTCCATCTGTAGAGATCTCTTGATCGTCCGTGCTAACACCAGAGATATCAATAGTCTGATCACCGCCACCGTCAGTTACGGTCAGGGTAGTTCCGTCAAAGGCAATACCTGTGTTGAATTCGTTCGTGGCATCCGCATCCGCATCATCTACGTTCAAAGTAATGGTGTTTCCATCTTCGATTTCGATATTACCAGCAGTACCATCAGTTGAAATTTCCTGATCATCGGTGCTAACACCTGAGATGTCGATGGACTGATCGCCACCACCGTCAGTTACAGTAAGAGTGGTTCCATCAAATGCGATTCCAGTGTTGAATTCGTTTGTTGCATCGGCATCGGCATCGTCTACATTAAGCGTGATGGTGTTTCCATCTTCGATTTCGATATTACCCGCAGTACCGTCTGTAGAGATTTCCTGATCATCAGTACTTACTCCAGAGATATCGATAGACTGATCTCCACCGCCGTCAGTAACGGTAAGAGTAGTTCCATCAAAGGCGATTCCGGTGTTAAATTCGTTTGTCGCATCGGCATCGGCATCGTCTACGTTCAAAGTAATGGTGTTACCATCTTCAATCTCGATATTACCGGCAGTACCGTCTGTAGAGATTTCCTGATCGTCAGTACTTACTCCTGAGATGTCGATAGATTGATCTCCACCGCCGTCAGTAACGGTAAGAGTAGTGCCATCAAAAGCGATTCCGGTGTTGAATTCGTTCGTTGCATCGGCATCGGCATCATCCACGTTCAAAGTGATAGTATTTCCATCTTCGATCTCGATATTACCGGCAGTACCGTCTGTAGAGATTTCCTGGTCGTCCGTACTCACTCCTGAGATGTCGATGGATTGATCTCCACCGCCGTCAGTAACGGTAAGAGTAGTTCCATCAAAGGCGATTCCGGTGTTAAATTCGTTTGTCGCATCGGCATCGGCATCGTCTACGTTCAAAGTAATGGTGTTACCATCTTCAATCTCGATATTACCAGCAGTTCCGTTGGTTGAGATCTCCTGGTCATCAGTACTTACTCCTGAGATATCGATAGACTGATCGCCACCACCGTCAGTAACGGTTAGAGTCGTTCCATCAAACGCGATACCGGTGTTAAATTCGTTTGTCGCGTCGGCATCCGCATCGTCTACATTCAAAGTAATGGTATTACCATCCTCGATCTCGATATTACCAGCCGTTCCGTCTGTAGAGATTTCCTGATCGTCCGTGCTAACACCAGAGATATCGATAGTCTGATCACCACCGCCGTCAGTTACGGTCAGTGTGGTTCCATCAAAAGCGATACCTGTGTTAAATTCGTTGGTCGCATCAGCATCCGCATCATCCACATTAAGTGTGATGGTATTTCCATCTTCGATCTCAATATTACCAGCGGTTCCATCGGTTGAGATCTCCTGGTCATCAGTACTTACTCCTGAGATATCGATAGACTGATCGCCACCTCCGTCAGTAACGGTTAGTGTGGTGCCATCAAAAGCGATTCCGGTGTTGAATTCGTTCGTTGCATCGGCATCCGCATCATCCACATTAAGTGTGATGGTATTTCCATCTTCGATCTCAATATTACCAGCGGTTCCATCGGTTGAGATCTCCTGGTCATCAGTACTTACTCCTGAGATATCGATAGACTGATCGCCACCTCCGTCAGTAACGGTTAGTGTGGTGCCATCAAAAGCGATTCCGGTGTTGAATTCGTTCGTTGCATCGGCATCCGCATCATCAACGTTTAAAGTAATGGTATTTCCATCTTCGATCTCAATATTACCGGCCGTTCCATCAGTTGAAATTTCCTGGTCGTCCGTGCTAACACCAGAGATGTCGATAGACTGATCTCCGCCGCCGTCAGTTACAGTAAGAGTAGTTCCATCAAAAGCAATACCTGTGTTGAATTCGTTCGTTGCATCCGCATCGGCATCGTCTACATTAAGGGTGATGGAGTTTCCATCCTCGATTTCGATATTACCAGCCGTACCATCAGTTGAGATCTCCTGATCATCAGTACTCACTCCAGAGATGTCGATAGATTGATCTCCGCCACCGTCAGTAACAGTCAAAGTAGTCCCATCAAAAGCGATTCCGGTGTTGAATTCGTTGGTCGCATCCGCATCCGCATCATCCACATTAAGTGTGATGGTATTTCCATCTTCGATCTCAATATTACCAGCGGTTCCATCGGTTGAGATCTCCTGGTCATCAGTACTTACTCCTGAGATATCGATAGACTGATCGCCACCTCCGTCAGTAACGGTCAGTGTGGTTCCGTCAAAAGCGATTCCGGTGTTGAATTCGTTCGTTGCATCGGCATCCGCATCATCAACGTTTAAAGTAATGGTATTTCCATCTTCGATTTCGATATTACCAGCCGTTCCATCAGTTGAAATTTCCTGGTCGTCAGTACTTACGCCTGAGATGTCGATAGACTGATCTCCGCCGCCGTCAGTTACAGTAAGAGTAGTTCCGTCAAAAGCGATTCCGGTGTTGAATTCGTTCGTTGCATCGGCATCCGCATCATCTACGTTTAAAGTAATGGTGTTTCCGTCTTCGATCTCGATATTACCAGCCGTTCCATCAGTTGAAATTTCCTGGTCGTCAGTACTTACCCCTGAGATGTCGATAGACTGATCTCCACCACCGTCAGTAACGGTAAGTGTGGTTCCATCAAAAGCAATACCTGTGTTGAATTCGTTCGTCGCATCGGCATCGGCATCATCCACGTTCAAAGTGATAGTATTTCCATCTTCGATCTCGATATTACCGGCAGTACCGTCTGTAGAGATTTCCTGGTCGTCCGTACTCACTCCTGAGATGTCGATGGATTGATCTCCACCGCCGTCAGTAACGGTAAGAGTAGTTCCATCAAAGGCGATTCCGGTGTTAAATTCGTTTGTCGCATCGGCATCGGCATCGTCTACGTTCAAAGTAATGGTGTTACCATCTTCAATCTCGATATTACCAGCAGTTCCGTTGGTTGAGATCTCCTGGTCATCAGTACTTACTCCTGAGATATCGATAGACTGATCGCCACCACCGTCAGTAACGGTTAGAGTCGTTCCATCAAACGCGATACCGGTGTTAAATTCGTTTGTCGCGTCGGCATCCGCATCGTCTACATTCAAAGTAATGGTATTACCATCCTCGATCTCGATATTACCAGCCGTTCCGTCTGTAGAGATTTCCTGATCGTCAGTGCTAACACCAGAGATATCGATAGTCTGATCACCACCGCCGTCAGTTACGGTCAGTGTGGTTCCATCAAAAGCGATACCTGTGTTAAATTCGTTGGTCGCATCAGCATCCGCATCATCCACATTAAGTGTGATGGTATTTCCATCTTCGATCTCAATATTACCAGCGGTTCCATCGGTTGAGATCTCCTGGTCATCAGTACTTACTCCTGAGATATCGATAGACTGATCGCCACCTCCGTCAGTAACGGTTAGTGTGGTGCCATCAAAAGCGATTCCGGTGTTGAATTCGTTCGTTGCATCGGCATCCGCATCATCCACATTAAGTGTGATGGTATTTCCATCTTCGATCTCAATATTACCAGCGGTTCCATCGGTTGAGATCTCCTGGTCATCAGTACTTACTCCTGAGATATCGATAGACTGATCGCCACCTGCGTCAGTTACGGTAAGGGTGGTTCCATCAAAAGCGATTCCGGTGTTGAATTCGTTAGTTGAATCGTTGTCTAAATTGTCTGGAACATCTACACTGTAAGGGTCTGCGGCTGTCCCAGTTCCGTTGACAGTAGTATTCTGACCATCGACTAAAATAGTTTCTGATCCGTCAACAGCCCCAACGATATCTAAGTCAGTGGTGACTCCATTTTCATCAGTATAAGTTAAAATTCCAGTGGTCGGATTGAACTCTAAGTCGGTAACTGTCTCGTAGTTATCAATGATCGTAGCTAGATCAATTACAGTATCTGCTCCGTCTTCATCGGTATAAGTCAAAGTACCGTCTCCGTTATCAGAAAGGGTAGTCAGTGTCTCAAAGTTGTCGATGGCGGCCAGTACGTTGAATGTAGTGTCATCACCGTTCTCATCGGTATAAGTCAAAATACCTGTGGTTCCGTCAAAGTCAACGACTGTTACGGTTTCGTAGTTATCGATGATCGTTGCCAAGTCAATTACTGTATCCGCTCCATCTTCATCGGTATAGGTCAAAGTTCCATCACCGTTGTCGCTTAACGTAGTCAGCGTTTCGAAGTTGTCGATCGCGGCAAGTACATTGAAAGTAGTGTCATCCCCGTTCTCGTCAGTATAAGTCAACAAACCAGTAGTTCCGTCAAAGTCAACAACAGTTACCGTCTCATAGTTATCGATGATTGTTGCTAGATCAATTACTGTATCTGCGCCGTCTTCATCCGTATAGGTAAGTGTTCCATCACCGTTATCGCTTAAAGTTGTCAGCGTTTCGAAGTTGTCGATTGCGGCCAGTACGTTGAAAGTAGTGTCATCCCCGTTCTCGTCGGTATAGGTCAAAAGACCTGTAGTTCCGTCAAAGGCAACAACAGTTACGGTTTCATAATTGTCGATGATCGTTGCTAGATCAATTACCGTATCTGCACCGTCTTCATCCGTATAGGTAAGTGTTCCATCACCGTTATCGCTTAAAGTAGTTAGCGTCTCAAAGTTATCGATGGCGGCCAGTACGTTGAAAGTAGTGTCATCCCCGTTCTCGTCAGTATAAGTCAGAAGGCCTGTAGTTCCGTCAAAGTCAACGACTGTTACCGTTTCATAATTGTCGATGATGGTCGCAAGATCAATTACCGTATCCGCTCCGTCTTCATCAGTATAGGTAAGGGTTCCGTCTCCGTTATCGCTTAAAGTTGTCAGCGTTTCGAAGTTGTCGATTGCGGCCAGTACGTTGAAAGTAGTGTCATCACCGTTCTCATCCGTATAAGTCAACAAACCTGTGGTTCCGTCAAAAGCAACAACAGTTACGGTCTCGTAGTTATCGATGATTGTTGCTAGATCAATTACTGTATCTGCGCCGTCTTCATCAGTATAGGTAAGGGTTCCGTCTCCGTTATCAGAAAGGGTAGTTAGCGTCTCAAAATTGTCGATCGCTGCAAGTACGTTGAACGTAGTGTCATCCCCGTTCTCATCGGTATAGGTCAACAAACCAGTAGTTCCGTCAAAGTCAACAACAGTTACGGTCTCGTAGTTATCGATGATCGTTGCCAGGTCAATTACTGTATCCGCGCCGTCTTCATCCGTATAGGTAAGTGTTCCGTCTCCGTTATCAGAAAGGGTAGTTAAGGTTTCAAAGTTGTCGATTGCAGCAAGTACGTTGAAAGTAGTGTCATCACCGTTCTCGTCGGTATAGGTCAACAAACCAGTAGTTCCGTCAAAGTCAACAACTGTAACTGTTTCATAATTGTCGATGATCGTTGCCAGGTCAATTACCGTATCCGCTCCATCTTCATCAGTATAGGTAAGTGTTCCGTCTCCGTTATCAGAAAGAGTAGTTAAGGTTTCAAAGTTGTCGATCGCGGCAAGGAGATTAAAAGTAGTGTCATCCCCGTTCTCATCGGTGTAAGTCAAAATACCTGTGGTTCCGTCAAAGGCTACGACAGTTACGGTCTCGTAGTTATCGATGATTGTTGCTAGATCAATTACTGTATCTGCGCCGTCTTCATCCGTATAGGTAAGTGTTCCATCACCGTTATCGCTTAAAGTAGTTAGCGTCTCAAAGTTATCGATGGCAGCAAACACATTGAAGGTAGTGTCATCCCCGTTCTCATCGGTATAAGTCAAAATACCTGTGGTTCCGTCAAAGTCAACGATTGTTACCGTTTCATAATTGTCGATGATGGTCGCAAGATCAATTACCGTATCTGCGCCGTCTTCATCCGTATAGGTAAGTGTTCCATCACCGTTATCGCTTAAAGTTGTCAGCGTTTCGAAGTTGTCGATTGCGGCCAGTACGTTGAAAGTAGTGTCATCCCCGTTCTCATCCGTATAAGTCAACAAACCTGTGGTTCCGTCAAAGTCAACGATTGTTACCGTTTCATAATTGTCGATGATGGTCGCAAGATCGATTACCGTATCCGCTCCATCTTCATCCGTATAGGTAAGTGTTCCGTCTCCATTATCGCTTAAAGTAGTTAGCGTCTCAAAGTTATCGATGGCGGCCAGTACGTTGAAAGTAGTATCATCGCCATTTTCATCGGTATAGGTCAACAAACCTGTAGTACCGTCAAAGGCTACAACAGTGACGGTTTCATAGTTATCAATGATTGTAGCAAGATCAATTACCGTATCCGCTCCGTCTTCATCGGTATAGGTCAAAGTACCGTCGCCGTTATCGCTTAAAGTAGTTAGCGTCTCAAAGTTATCGATGGCGGCCAGTACGTTGAAAGTAGTGTCATCCCCGTTCTCATCGGTATAAGTCAAAATACCTGTGGTTCCGTCAAAGTCAACGATTGTTACCGTTTCATAATTGTCGATGATGGTCGCAAGATCGATTACCGTATCCGCTCCATCCTCATCGGTATAGGTCAAAGTACCGTCTCCGTTATCGCTTAAAGTAGTTAGCGTTTCGTTGTTGTCAATGAGCTCTCTTAGGTTTAGGGTGAAGATATCACCAGCTTCATTGGTATAGGTAAGTTCACCCGTGGTTCCATCATAGGCAGCTACAGTTACGGTCTCAGCATTTCCAACAATGGTCCCTAAGTCAATTACCGTATCCGCTCCATCCTCATCGGTATAGGTCAAAGTACCGTCTCCGTTATCGCTTAAAGTAGTTAGCGTTTCGTTGTTGTCAATGAGCTCTCTTAGGTTTAGGGTGAAGATATCACCAGCTTCATTGGTATAGGTAAGTTCACCCGTGGTTCCATCATAGGCAGCTACAGTTACGGTCTCAGCATTTCCAACAATGGTCCCTAAGTCAATTACCGTATCTACTCCATCCTCATCGGTATAGGTAAGGGTTCCGTCACCGTTATCAGTTAGGGTGGTGAGGGTCTCATTATTATCAATGAGCTCTCTTAGGTTTAAGGTGAAGATATCACCTGCTTCATTTACATAAGAAAGTTCACCGGTTGTTCCGTTGTAGTCGGCTATAGTTACGGTTTCAGCATTCCCGACAATGGTATTTATATTGATGACCGTATCAACACCATCTTCATCGGTATAAGTTATGGTGCCATCACCGTGATCGGTTAGGGTAGTCAGGGTTTCATTATTGTCAATGAGCTCGCGAAGGTTTATAATAAATACTTCTCCAGCTTCATTGGTGTAGGTCAACTCACCGGTTGTTCCATCGTAGGCCGCAACAGTTACGGTCTCGTGTTGGGTAATAATGGTTGCAAGGTCAATCAGTGTGTCCGTTCCTGCTTCATCCGTATACTTAATGGTACCATCTCCAAGATCTTCAAGTATAGTTAAGGTCTCTACACTACTCAGATCTATAGTCACGGGAGCACCATCACCATTATTAAAGGTGAAAGTGCCATCCCCATTATCTACCAAGGTAGCATTGGTAATTATAGTTGATGTGCCTTCCTCGTTGGTGTAGGTGTATGTACCGTCATTATTATTGACCAAAGTGGTATTGGTCTCATCGGGCAACATGGTACATAAACTGTTCCAGGAGTCGTTGTTGAATTGATACAAACAGTCTTCGTCTGTATTGTAGACCAATGCACCGTTCAATGGTGCAATGGCATTCATTTCAGACGTTGTAATACGCGTAACGACCAAAACTCGGTCGCTGCTTTCTAACTCAAGTAGAGAGCTGTCATTGATTACATTAGGGTTGTCTCCTACTTTCACTTGGGCAAAAGCGGTCACAGACAACAATAAAAACAATGCTGGGGGAAGCAGTTTTTTCATGGTTGAGGATTGAAAAGTCAGGTCCCGAAAATAAAGTCTAGAAATTTATTTAACGAAAAATTACAGATTAATCGCACAAAAATGTCGTCAAAATGCATTAAAACATCGACGAACGACACTTTTTAGTAGGATAAAGTACTTAACCGAACAATATTTTGACTAAGTCTCCAACTTTTGAGATGGACAGGACTTCAATGGAATAGTCCCCGGAATTGACCTTGTTCTGATCTGAAATGACGATCCGTTCAAAGCCGAGTTTTTGTGCTTCGGATATGCGTTGTTCAATGCGAGTGACTGCTCTGACCTCTCCAGATAATCCCACCTCGGCAGCAAAACATTGCGATCGGTCTATAGCAATATCAACATTGGATGACAAGATAGCAGCGGCGAGTGCTAGGTCTAAAGCGGGATCTTCCACTCGAATACCGCCAGTTATGTTTAAAAACACATCTTTTGCCCCTAGTTTGAATCCGGCTCTTTTTTCTAAAACCGCCAAGAGCATATTGAGTCTTTTCACATTAAAGCCGGTTGCAGACCTTTGTGGAGTGCCATAGACAGCGCTGCTCACTAAGGCTTGAACTTCAATCAATAAAGGTCGCATGCCTTCCAGAGTAGCGGCTACTGCGGTACCGCTCATGGGTTCAGTGAATTGTGATAATAGGATCTCAGATGGATTGGTCACTTCACGCAATCCTGTGCTTTGCATTTCAAAAATCCCAAGCTCATTAGTAGATCCGAAACGGTTCTTATGGGCTCTAAGCAAGCGGTATACATGATTTCTATCCCCTTCAAATTGTAGCACGGTGTCCACCATGTGCTCCAAGATCTTTGGCCCTGCTATATTCCCGTCCTTAGTAATGTGTCCAATTAGAATTACGGGAGTATTGGTCTCTTTGGCAAATTGAAGTAATTCTGAGGTGCTTTCTCTAATCTGTGAAATACTCCCTGCACCACTTTCTATGTGATTGGTATGTATGGTTTGTACCGAATCAATCACTAATATCTCTGGTTGTACTTCCCCAATATGTCTAAAGATCTGTTGGGTTTGTGTTTCGGTCAGGATGAGACAATGATCGGTGTTTTCAGCTAAGCGGGAAGCTCGCATTTTAATTTGCTGAGCACTTTCTTCTCCGGATACATATAAGGTCTTGGCCTTGAGTTGCAATGCAACTTGAAGCATGAGCGTACTTTTACCAATACCAGGTTCTCCACCCAAAAGGACTAATGATCCTGGAACCAATCCGCCTCCTAAAACACGATCCAATTCCATATTCCCCGTGGCAATTCGTTTTTGAGCTTCTAAGGAGATCTCCGAAATCTTCACAGGTTTGGGCGCGCGTTTACTGCTGATGGTTTCCGCTTCCCAGGATTTTGATTTATCGGCCTTTTGAATCACCTCTTCATTAATGGTGTTCCACTGTTTACAGGAGTTACACTGCCCTTGCCACTTGGCGTATTGGGCGCCACAATTCTGACAAAAAAATGCTGTTTTGGTTTTGGCCATATCAATCCCGAAAATAGTCATATTTCTGCGCTCGGAGAAATTGAGAAAGACATCTTTTTCCACCACATTTATTCGGGAGTGGTAATTCACTAAAAAAAAGGTGGTCTTCACTAAAAATATGAGGCTATCCCTGTGGAATTCAGCTAGCTTGAGCACTCAATTAAACCGCGTGTAATGAAAAAACTACTCTTTTTATTACTAGTCCTCCCCGCTAGTAGTTTATTTGGTCAAGCCGTCAATGACGAATGCGCCGACCGAATTACGATCAGCCCTGGAGTTGGAGATTTTAATGAATTTACTGTAGATACTTCAACAGCAACAGAGTCCCTGGATGCCTCCTGTGATACTGGAACTCAAAATAACCTTGATGTTTGGTACGAGTTTACCATGCCGGTAAGTGGGAACTTAAGAGTTACCAATGTACCTAACACGGTTAGATCAGTAATCTATGACAGCTGTGGAGGTACAGAATTGGACTGTATCACAGACGACGGATTCTTTTACAATTTAGTTGGAGGGACCACTTATGTGTTTCGACTTTCGGAGAGAGACACCTTTGCGGGAACGGTCAATTTTAGGTTAGAAGCTTTTGAAACAGCTGCTAATGATGAATGTGCGGATAGAGAGACGGTAGTTGTTACTACATCCTCAACCACAAATACTACAATGGACTACAGAGCGGCAACAGAATCTTTAGATTCTTCATGTGAGACTATTGCAAATGCCAACTTAGATCTCTGGTATGAGTTTACCATGCCTGTCAATGGAAATGTGCGCATTACAGGAATACCCAACACTGTGGTACGAGCGCTCTATGATAGCTGTGGCGGAACAGAATTAGCTTGCGATACTGACGATGGGTTCTTCTATAACTTGAGTTCTGGAACAACCTATGTCCTTCGGATGGCTGAACGCAGCATTTTTGCCGGTGAAGAGTCGTTCAATATTCAAGCTTTTGAAACAGCTACTAATGACGAATGTCTGGATAGAGAAACGGTTGTAGTCACCACAACATCTACTACCAATACGGCTATGGATTTTAGAGCAGCAACTGAGTCTCTGGATGCTTCCTGTCAAACTGCAGTTAATGACAACCTCGACCTTTGGTATGAATTTACCATGCCTGTAAACGGTAATATTCGTATTACAGGTATACCTAATACTGTTTCTAGAACTTTATATGATTCTTGTGGGGGTGTGGAGTTAGAATGTGATACAGATGACGGCTTTTTCTACAATCTAAATTCTGGAACTACCTACGTATTGCGGATGTCTGAGCGAAGTCTTTTCGCGAGTGTAGAGTCATTTAACATACAAGCTTTTGAATCGGCTATTAATGATCAATGCGCCAATAGAACGGCAATTACAGTAATCACGGGAGCCCAGACCAATACAACTATGGATTTTAGAACGGCAACAGAAACCTTGGAATCCTCTTGTGAAACAGCAGTAAATGCAAACCTGGACCTGTGGTATGAATTTACCATGCCTGTCAATGGAAATGTCCGCATCACAGGAATACCCAATACTGTTTCAAGAACACTTTATGACAGTTGTGGCGGTGTAGAAATCAGTTGCGATACCGACGACGGCTTTTACTACAACCTAAATTCTGGGACTACCTATGTATTACGAATGGCAGAACGCGGCTTGTTTGCCAGTGAAGAATCCTTCGACATTCGTGCCTTTGAAACGGCTGCGAATGATGAATGTTCCAATCGTGAAATGATCGGTGTTACCACAGATGCTTCAACAACAACAGCACTGGATTTTAGAGCTGCCATGGAATCTGTTGACGGTTCTTGTGAGGTGGCTATCAATGATCAATTAGACCTCTGGTATGAATTTACCATGCCGGTTGACGGGAACATTAAGATTTCAGGGATTCCAAGTACAATCTTCAGAACGCTTTATGATAGTTGCGGCGGAGTTGAATTGGCCTGCGATGCAGATGACGGATTCTTTTATTCCCTGAGTTCAGGAACTACCTATGTATTGCGTATGTCTCAGCGGGCCTTATTTGCAACTGATGAGGATTTTAACATTCGTGCCTATGAAACGGCTGTAAATGATGATTGTACAGATGCATTGCCTTTGGTTGTAGGTACTGTTAGCCCGATCAATTATGCGATAGAATTTAGAGGTGCTACAGAATCTTTAGACGGTAGCTGCGATACGGTTGTCGATGACAACTTAGATGTGTGGTATACCTTTGAGATGCCTGTGGATGGCTCTTTGGATCTCACCGGCGTACCTAGCACCGTTATTTTTGCTCTTTATGATGGATGCGGCGGAACAGAATTGGACTGTTTTGCAAATGACGGCAGTTTCACTGGCTTAAGTGCGGGGCAAGAATTGTGGCTTCGCGTTCGTGAGCGAGCCCTTTTTGCAACCAGCAGAACTTTTGATGTCATGGTCACTCCTGACAGCAGTCCGAGTTGTTCTGGTACAACCACATGGAGTGGTGGCAGCTGGTCTGCGGGTGCTCCAGATAAGGCAACCTCCGCAGTGATTGCTGATAATTACAGCACGGCTACCAACGGTAGTATCTCAGCTTGTGATTGTACAATTAATGTGGGATTCACTTTGGATGTAGCCGCGGGAGATTATTTGCAAACTACAAACAATATTATAGTAGACGGCACTTTGAATGTTGCTCATGAAGGTTCCGTGGTTCAAGTAGATCCTGCCGCACAGACCATCAATAACGGAACAGTCAATGTACGCAAGACCACACCGGTCTTAGCAGCCAAGGATTTCATGCTAATGTCGAGCCCCGTGAGCGGAGAAACTCGAGATGGCGTTTACATTTCGGCTTGGCGTGCCTATGGACATAATGCGGCTAACTTCAGTCCAAACCCTGAGGTGGCATTGGCCTTTCCAGATGCAGAAGTATTTATTGATGATAACGGAGATGACCGTGTGCTTTTAGGCCTTTCAGATCCCTTGATTAGCGGAACGGGATATTTAGTATTTCCTCAAGCTTCCCCTACGGAAGCGGGTATGAGTTATGACCTTAATTACAGTCAAGGAACTTTAAATTCTGGAAATATCGCTTTTCCAGTGGTCTTCAACGGTACTCAAGAAGCGAGTTTCAACTTGATGGGTAATCCTTACGCCAGCACTCTAGACGCGGTTGACTTTATTCAATCCAATGCTATGGTTGATGCCATCTATCTATGGGAGCACAACACCTCTCCAAGTGATGGATTGCCTGGTTATCTCAACTTCAACTACAGTATGGAAGACGTCTCTGTCTTTAATTTGACGGGTGGAATTGCAGCGGCTTCATCGCCTGGGCTAGTACCTAACCAATATATCGCATCCGGTCAAGGTTTTGCAATAAAGGCAACAGCTGCAGGAACGGCACAGTTCAGTAATTCTATGCGTAGAAACTTCAACAACAATACGCTCAGATCTTCTGAGTTTACACCATCTGCTGTGGATCGCCTTTGGGTTCAATTAGAAGCCACTGAGTTTCAAACCAGCAGCACGGCCTTAGTTGGTTTCATGTCCGCCGCTACTTCCAATCTTGATCCGGGTTATGACACAAAACGTTTGGCAACCTATGTTTCAATTTACTCGCATGGTCGTGAGGCAGAGGAGCTCGGTATTCAAGCAGTGGAGGCTTTTGACACTGATCGCATAGTCTATTTGGGAATTGCCAGTCAGCTCCGCGGGGATCAAAAATTTAGCATCTCTTTAAAGCAGTTAGAGGGATCAGAACTCTCGCGAGCTCAAACCTATTTATACGATACAGTTACCGGAACTTGGACAGACCTTGCCAAAGAGGACCATCACTTTTTAGCCGATGAAGGCAATCATCCGTATCGTTTTGAATTGCATTTTACAAAGCCTTCAGCGTCTCAATGGGTTTTAAAGGCAAAAGCCTTTCCAAATCCAACTGCAGGTATGATCACCTTGCAAAATAATGAGGCTCAAATATCAGAGGCTAAACTCTTCGATATGTTGGGTAGAGAACTCTGGAGTACAGAAACTCCATTTAATCAGATAGAAATTGATCTAAGTAACTTTCCCAAAGCTACCTATCTGCTGCACTATCAAACTGCCGGAACATGGCAGGTAACGCAAATTGTGGTGCGGTAGAAATAAAAAGCCCTGCAAATGCAGGGCTTTTTTTACCATCCAAAGTCTTCTTTGATCTTGTCGGCTTTATCTAGCATGAGGTCTATAGTAATGAAATCAACCTCTTCCTTGTCATAGGCGCCTTGATAGGTACGCATGGCCTTTTTGGGTTCACCCATTTCCTCGTAGTGACGGGCTAAGTAATAATCACCCAAAACCGTATCTGGATACTGACTTCTGGCCAGTTTGGCGATTTCGCCTAATGCTTCCCATTTCTGAGTCTTCTCCGCAGCTGTTGCAACTGCAATGATATCTTTTACACGAATGGTGTTTTCCAAGCCAAAAAGCTCTTTGATGGTCGCGTACTTCTCCATCAAATAATCGTAAGGAGAACCCGGAAGTTTGAGCAATACTTCTTTGTATTCCTTCTTGCTGATAGGACGATACACTTGAAAGATCTGCTCCAAGGCTCTAGGGATAGCACGTCCAACTAAGGAATAGTGAGTAGCTCCGTCAAAATTATCAAAGTAGTATTTCAAGTTGGGACTGTCAATGACCTTGAGTCGTTCATTGAGGTCAACAGAGATGTCCATCAGGTCTTTTACATCATCGGTTCCAGTAGCCAAGTAATAGAAGATCTTGTCTTCAATACTCGGAAGTCTTTCTGCCAAACGTTCATCCATCAGCGGAGCTAAATCAGGACTCAGTGAAATATAACCTTGGAATAAAGGCGGCTCCTTAAACAAATAATAGTTAATGAAGTTGGCTGTAAAGTCGTGTCCCACGGCAATAACAAACTTTGCCGTTCGGTAATTGTCGTCCAAAAATGGAATCAATTCCATCCCCACAAATTCAAAAAAGGCCGCGCCCGTATCTGCAGGAAAGAATTCAGTGTCATCGTAATAACAATCATCATAACGTTGATCACCAGTTTGCATAATACCAACCACAATGGCTTCTGGCATATCTTCCCAGTAGGAATAATAGTCAACATTACCGGCGACAGGTTCAAAAAGGTAATTGCCGTCTAGAGCAATCACTATTGGATAAACTTTATCTTCTTCGGAATTGTAAGAACGGGGAAGTTGAATTTTGAGTTTTCGGTTTTCCCCCAAACGTTCGGAGGCAAACTCTTCATAAACAACTTGGGCTTGGAGCATTCCAGAGGTGCTCACTGCCAAAAGCAGCAGTACTAAAATACGCTTCATGATAAGGGACTTAGTTAATTATGCCCCGTAAGGTAAAAAATTATTTCTTGGCATTGAAGATCGGTAGCAGTAAGAAGGAAGCACCACCGATGATAATATTGAGCACAGTTTGTGAGCCCCAGATCACCCAGCCGTATGCTTCTCCCTGTTCTTGAGGTATTCCTGAAAAGGCAAATACAGCGCCAATGATGAGTGGATAGGGAAAGATCCCCAAACCTCCATTGGTTGTAGACATGGAAAAACTACCTGCCACAAAAGCTACCATTATAGTTCCCCATGGAGTTTCATCCATATTGGGTACGGCATACTTTATCACCCAAAACATTAAGACGTAGAAAACCCAGATCAGAAGTGTCTGAAAAATGAATGCGCCCTTATTTTTCATGTTGAGGATGCTCTTGGTACCCTCTAAAATCCCGGTCAAAAAGGTGTTGAGCTTTTGAATCCAACGGTTTTTACTGTTCTTAATGATCCTAATTCCCACGATGAGCCCAATAAAACCAACTGCAATAGCGGCTAAGGCCCATAATGGATTTACATTTTGACTTTCAAAATAATTGAGCAGATTCCCGCTTTGTAGTCCGAAAGCGGTAGCTACAACGATAATTAAAAGGATCAGATCGGCAACACGTTCAGAAATTATGGTACCAAAAGCTTGTTCAAAACGCACCTTTTCATAGCGTGAAATAGTCACGGCTCTAAGGACCTCACCAGAACGAGGAATTCCCAGATTTGCCACATAGGCAATCATTACGGACATAAAGCTATTGGCCAATCTAGGCTGGCATCCCAAAGGTTCCAATAAATATTTCCAGCGGTATGCTCTGATAAAGTGACTGACAAAGCCCAACAATAAAGAAACCCCAATCCAAAAAGGATCGGCGGTTTTAATATTTTCCCAAAGTGCGGCTCGGGAATCAGGCCCCATTTTGCTCAAAGAGATCCATATCAAAGCAACTCCAATTCCTATTGGAACTCCAATTTTTAGGAATTTAAGCAGGCCTTTTTTCAAATTTTAAGTGCTATTGAAGGAGGTTGTTCTCTTCGTTAGGGAAGACTAATGCCGGTTTGAACTCTTTTGCTTCTTCGATGCTCATGATGGCATAGGTGATCAGGATCAGGATGTCTCCTGGAGCTACTTTACGAGCGGCAGCACCGTTAAGAGTGATCTCTCCGCTATTGCGAGGTCCAGGAATTGCGTAGGTTTCCAAACGCTCTCCATTGTTGTTGTTTACGATCTGCACCTTCTCTCCCTGAACAATATTTGCAGCGTCCATTAGATCCTCATCTATGGTAATACTGCCTATATAGTTAAGATCAGCTCCGGTAACTTTTACCCGATGGATCTTTGATTTTACTACGTGAATTTGCATGCTGTAAAGGTATTAATTTTACCCTAGTTAAGTCCCATATTGTCAATCAACCTTACCTCTCCGGCAAAGGCAGCGACAAAAGCGCGATAGGTGTTGCTTGGGTGCTTTCTGTAGGCGGTTTTTAAATTGTGAATTCCAGCGATCTCAAAATACTCTAACTCTAAAATAGGGTGGGCAGCAAAAGCAGCTTCGGCCTCGCGAACTATTGCGGGAATTGATTTTTTTTCAAAGTCCTTTTGCGCCTGCTTTAGTATTTTAAAGATAAAAGGAGCGGCTTCTAATTGCTCCGGAGTCAAACGGCGATTTCTAGAGCTCATGGCCAATCCATTATCCGCGCGGTAAATCGCACACCCAATGATATTCACAGGAAGTTTCTCCAGTTCCACAAGCTTGCGAACGATCTGCAATTGTTGAAAATCCTTTTCGCCAAAATAAGCGTTTGTGGGCTCTACGGCACGGAAGAGCAAATTCAAAACGGTACCTACGCCGTCAAAATGTCCCGGTCGGTGACGGCCTTCCATTTCTGAAGCGATTGGGCCAAAGCGGTAAGCTTTGGATTGCACTTCTCCCTGATAAAGATCTGTCGCCTCTGGAGCAAAGACCACAATTTTAGGGTCAATAGCATTTAAAAATGCTAAATCTTGCTGAAAAGGGCGCGGATATTTTTCCAAATCGGCAGCATTGTTGAACTGAGTTGGATTGACAAAAATACTCACCACAATGCAGTCATTTTCTGACAAAGCTTGGGCGACCAATGAACCGTGTCCATCGTGCAGCGCCCCCATGGTTGGAACAAAACCGATCTTTCCTCCCTGCTTGCGCCAAGGTGCTAGGGTTTGCGATAAACTCGATGTAGAAGTACAAAGTGTCATACGTAGCTGCTAGAAAGCCCGCAAAATTAAGAGTTTAGCGGGAATCTGCATAAAATTTCGTAATTTTGCAAAGTTTTTGAAAAACATCACTAATTAACAATTCTGTATGAAAGATAAAAGAATCTTGTATGTGTCTTCTGAAGTAATTCCCTATTTGCCGGAGACCGAGATTTCTTCGATGTCGTTTGAAGCCCCCCGTTTAGTAAACAACAATTCAGGCCAGATTCGAATTTTTATGCCGCGTTACGGCAATATCAATGAGAGACGCCACCAATTACACGAGGTGATCCGCTTGTCCGGAATGAACCTAGTAATTAATGATATGGACATGCCATTGATCATTAAAGTAGCATCGATTCCAAAGGAACGTATGCAGGTTTACTTTATTGACAATGAAGAGTATTTCAAACGCAAGGCAACCTTTGCCGATGAAGATGGAAACCTATTCCTAGACAATGACGAACGTGCGATTTTCTTCGCGAAGGGAGTTATTGAAACCGTGAAGAAGCTCAATTGGGCTCCAGATATTATTCACGTTCACGGTTGGTTGGCTTCTTTGTTTCCGCTTTACTTGCGTCAATACTATAAAGAAGAGCCACTTTTTGAGAACAGCAAGATTGTGACCTCCGTTTACAATACCGGCTTTGATGGAACGTTAGATAGTTCCATGGTTGAGAAGGTTAAGTTCGACGGAATTGAAGGTGATGCCCTGGAAGAATTAAACGAAGCCGATTACAACAGCATTATGCGTGTAGCGATTGCGCACTCAGATGCCGCAATTATTGGCTCCGAAGAAATTCCTCAGGAATTGGAAGATTATCTTAAAAAATGGGATAAGCCAGTGTTAAACTTTCACAATAAGGATTCCTTTTCCGAAGCGTATTTGGACTTTTACAACTCCAAAGTGTTATAAATTTATGAAAAGCGTATTGAAAAGCTTGAACACCTATCGCGTGTTTCTAGCGGCCTTGGTGTTAGGTGCTATCACCATTGCCTGTGACGAGGATTCAGTTACCCTTGGGGGTAATATCATTGGAGGAAATAACTTTGAGACGAGCATTTTTGAGGATACTCAGGTAGTCTCTTATACGGCTCGTACACCACGTGTTCAAACCAATGGATTGTCTTCATATCAATTGGGGTCTTACACAGATCCTGTTTACGGCAACACAACTTCAAATCTTTTGACCCAGCTGCAATTCAATCAGCCTGGGCCAAATTTCAACGATGAACCTGAATTTCAGAAGGTGATTCTGTCGATTCCATACTTCAGTACTTTAGATATTACTGCAGACGAGTCTAACATTTATATTTTAGATTCTGTTTATGGAGATCAACCGGTACAATTGCAGATTTTCAGATCAAACTTTTTCCTTCAGGATTTTGATCCGGACTCTGGTTTTGAAGATCCACAGGATTACTTTTCAGACCAAGGGCCTACTTTTGAAAGCTTTTTGGGTGAATTGATCTATGAAGATTTGGGCTTTTTGCCATCTGCCGAAGCAATCACCTTGGATGAAGGAGAGGACACAGAAGAAATTATTGCTCCTGAATTCCGCGTGGAATTGCCGTTAGAGTTTTGGGAAGAGTTGATCTTAGACATGGAGGGTTCTCCAGAGCTGAGTTCCAACAATGCCTTTAAAGACTACTTTAGAGGGATGTACTTTAAGATCACTCCATTGGGTGATGAAGGAGTACTTTTTTACTTTGATATCACAGAAGCGTCTATGACCATTGAGTACACTTACACAGCGATTGATGTGGCAGATACCGATGATGATGGCGATACTACAGATACCATTACAGTTGAAGATGAAATAGATTTCAACTTCCAAGGACAGACCATCAATGTATTTGATTCTGATTACAGTCCTGCTATTGACCTGCTTTTAGCTGATCAAGATACCGACAATGGAGAACCTTATCTCTACCTAAAAGGTGGTGAAGGCTCTATTGGTATCGTTGAACTCTTCGGACCGGATACGGACGGAGATGGTGAGGCAGATCAGTTGACCGAACTC
>NZ_CBFCWJ010000025.1:0-103678 GCF_965601605.1 Gilvibacter sp.
AAAACACCTTTTGGCCCATGATTGTGGCCACAACAGGAGTAGTAGTAAACATCATTTTAGATTTTGCCTTGGTCTATGGTGTGGAAGGATTTATTGAACCTATGAACATTAAAGGCGCTGCTTGGGCCAGTTTAATTGCTCAGGCGGTTATGGCCATTTTGGTCACCGTGCTGCTCAAAACCAAAACTAAGGTTTCGCTTCGCTTTAAAAAGACGCTTCACCCAGAAGTTAAACGCCTAGTCAATATGTGGCTGAATTTGGTGGTGCGCTCTTTAGCGCTGAACGCGGCTTTGATCTTGGCCGTTAGAGAGGCAACCTCTTTAGGAGATAATGAAATTGCTGGCTATACCATTGCCATTAACCTCTGGCTTTTCGCGGCCTTTTTCTTAGACGGATACGGTGCAGCTGGGAATATACTCGGAGGACGATTGCTGGGAGGACACGACTATAAAGGTCTTTGGTCACTTACCAAAAAGGTCTGCGGTTACAATTTGGTGGTCAGTGCAATTCTCATCACGGTTGGACTCATTTTCTACACGCCATTGGGCATATTATTCAACAAAGAACCCGAAGTATTGGCGGTATACAACGATATCTTTTGGTATGTTTTAGTGTCGATGCCGATTAGCGCCATGGCCTTTACCTTGGACGCCGTATTTAAAGGACTAGGAGAGATGAAATACTTGCGCAACGTATTGCTCGGCTCCACCATTTTGGGCTTTATTCCAACACTATTTATCAGTAAGTATTTTGATCTGCAGATGGATGGAATCTGGTACGCACTACTGGTTTGGATCCTTTATCGCGCCTTGGCCTTGATTGTCAAGTACAAGAATAAGTACTACGTTTTGGCCAAAAAATAAAGCCCCGATCCAAAGACCGAGGCTTATAACATTGAAGAGCTACTCTTCTATCACAACTTCCTGTGTTGTTTCCGCAAGTACATTGCCTTCCACATCAAAGGCAAGGATCTTAACCGGATAAGGAAATCCTACCGGGGCAGCTTCAAAAAGTATGTCGCCACGACCGTAGGTGGGTAAATCGCCATCTATCCCCATAAAAGACAATTCTACCTCTGTTTCTAGAGGGGTCGGCCCTTCAAAAGGTTCTTCAAAGGTCACTGTCATACGCTCAATTGGGTTCGCATCAGCGTCTCCAACGGTTAGCGCAGTAATACTCATTTCATAGGCATCGCCTCCAGCCATGCTTCGAATACTAAGACTTCCAAAAGTCACTGGGTCAGTTGGTGTCGGCCCGGTTACGTTGAATTCTGCTTCTAGAATTGCGATAACCTCTCCGCCTTCATTGAAAACGCTAAGTGGAACTTGGTAAAAATCACCAATACTCACATTCTCTATGGGTTGAGGATCAGATACGAATTCAAAATCCAATTCGCCATTTTCATCCAGTCGCACACGACCTCCACCATCTAGTTCTGGCCATTCTACATAGCTGGCTTGTTCCACGTCAGTACCTTCTAGCTTCACACGAATCACGCTATTGCCGTTAGTGCGAATTCTGTGCTTGGTGTTTTTGACTTGAATACCTTCTGGAGCTGTATTTTCAATATTGACCACAAAAAGGTCGTCATCCATGATTTGTCCAAGCTCGTTTCTAATTTCCAGAACTACTCCAATTTGGCCGTTAGGGTTGATCATAGAACTTATTGACCTTCTGTAGGAAATATCCGCTATTTCATAGTCTTCTAACTTACAGGTTCCTCTTCTTCGACGACGTTTTAGATATGTCGCACCATCTAGCGGCTCCTCTGAGGTCTCTTTGGAAAGAGTTCCGTCATCATTCACCGGAACAAAATAAAAACGCGTGGTCGCCGCATCCGTGCTGTCGGCGGCACAAACAGTCGTTTTTAGAGTGATCTTACCCAAAGGCCCCGCTTGTTTAACACGCATTGAGTTGATGTCTACGCCATCCTCATCTTGAGGAGTCAACCAAAGGTCTTGTGGAGTGCCAACTTGTTGATCTTCTATATCATAAAAGCTGATCTTTTGCTTGATTGGCCAGCCGTTTGGGCTGCCATTTTCAAAGTCTAGACCATTGAAGACAAACTTTTTGTCTTCTCCATCAAAGGCAGTCGCCTCTGCAGAATAAATGTCAATTGTTGGGATAAATTCATTGGTGCTAAATACCTCTCCATCAATGCGCTGTACAAGATCATTGATGTCTGCAACAACGGTTACAACTTTATAGCCTACGCGGGGGCGTTGCTTGAGTCTTCCATTACGAATAAAGGCATCAGCGGCTTTTCCGCGTACTGTTGTAGCGGTTTCTTCAGAAGATACTTCTTCTTGTAATAGTTCTTGCTCACATCCTACCACAAAAAAGCTGATGGCAAAAAGAAGCATTAAGTTTTTGATTAGTTTCATCGTGTGACGGTTTAATTATGGAAGCTAAGCTAGCCCTTATCAACCCTTTAAGCAGTTGCGAATTGCTGAAACGTCAATTTGAATTGCTGAATCTCATCAGCCTAAAGAAACCTACAGATTACTGATAAAGGCAAAGAATTCATCTCGCTTATCCCTGCTTATAGAAACCTGTTGATCATTGTCCATAACAATGTAGCCGCCATCACTTTTCACGTACTGTTTGATGTACTTAAGATTGATCAAATACGAACGATGCGGACGGTAGAAATTGCTTTTCTCCTGCAGGGTTGGCACAAAGTTCTTGAGCGGTTTGCTCACCACTAACTCACCGGCTTGAGTGTAGAACGTGGTATACATGCCTTCAGCCTTTAAAAGGATGATCTCATCAATAGGCACAAATTGAACCCCATCACTCACCGGCAAAGCGATCTTATTGAACTCTCCTTTAAGTAAACTGCTTCTCAAAGACTCCAACTTCTCATTGATCTGAGATTTACCCAAAAGATTCACGGCTTTGTCAACCGCTTGTCTAACCTGAGCAGGCCTTACGGGTTTGAGTAAATAATCTACAGCGGCCAATTGGAAGGCTTCAATAGCGTATTCGCTGTAAGCTGTGGTGAAAATGATCTCAAAATTGACCACATCTTTCTCTATGAATTCCAGGATCTCCAAACCGGAATGTTCGGGCATTTCAATATCCAGAAAGACAATACTGGGCTCCTGTTCTTTGATTATCTCAACACCAGACAACAAGTCTCCTGCCTCCAAAATCGCAGTAATCTTGGGGCAATTCTCTTCAACAAGAATTCGCAACAGGCGTCGCGCTTTTGGTTCGTCATCAATGATGATACACTTCATCACAGTTCTTTTTTAATGGGAATGGACAATACAACTCGTGTTCCGCACGCGAGTCCATCTTTATCAAAAAGGTCAATGGTCTCCACTCCGATCTTTTGAGATTTTTGATAATTGAGCAGTTCCAATCGAGACTGCGTTGCCTTGGTGGCAAAGCCTTTTCGCTTGTTCTGGGTTTGCTGTTGGATTTCTTTTACCCGAGCTCTTCCCACGCCATTGTCTTCAATGATACATCGCACGGTTTTCGCATCTTCCATGGCAAAGTCAACCTTGAGCTGACGGTCTTGCTTTTTGTGCAACAAACCGTGCTTAATGGCATTCTCGACATAGGGCTGGATGAGCATAGTTGGGATCTTTACAAATTCATCCGGAAGCTCCGGGTCTATTTCAATATTGTAGCTCAACGAATCCTCAAAACGAATGGCTTCCAATTCCAAATACATCGCTAAAGTATCCACTTCTTCTTGTAAACTGATAAAGCCCGCGTCGCTGTAGTTGAGATACTTGCGCATCAAATCGGCAAACTTGCCCAGATAATCTCCAGCCAACTCCTTCTCATTGAGAATGATGTATTCTTGAATAGAATTGAGCGCGTTAAAGATAAAATGCGGATTCATCTGTGCTTTCAAAGCCTTTAGCTCAGAGTCTCGATACTGTTTTTCTAGAGCCAAGCGCTTTTGCGTCTCCCCGAGTTCCAGAGCGATAAGTTCTGCCTTTTTTTGAGCCCGACTGCGCCCAATATAAAAGATCCCAGAGCTCAATAAAAGCAAAGACATGATACCCAAACCAATTAGATAGTAGCGATTGCGTTGACTCTCTATCTCTGCCTTTTCTTTGGCTGATTGGATGCGCTCAGTCTCAAACTTGGTTTCCGCCTCGGCGATAAGTTGTCGCTTCTCCATTCCAAAAATACTGTCTTTAATCTTCACAAACTCCCGATTCTCCGTCATGGCCTGTTGCTGATTGCCCAGAATAGAATAGGCCACAAAAAGATGTTGATGGATCTTCATGAGAAAAAATAGATTCTCAGATTTTTGATAGCTCTTTAAGGCAGCTTTGTAAAATGGGATTGAACTCTCATGAAGTCCCATTATGGATGCTGCGGTGGCTTTAGTGTATTCTGCGTAAGCGATATTGGCACTCTGAGATAGTGGCTCATAATAATTCATGGCTTCATCCGACAGATTCAAAACAATATTGTAAACCCCTTCGCGATCCTTGGCAGCATTGGATTTAGAAAAAAGCGTGTTTTTGAAATAGCGCGCGCGCTTGACGGCTACCAGTCCTAATCCTGTTTGCGACTTTGCAATGGAAAAGAACTTTTCTGCCTCATTCAGGTGCTGCTCGGCCTTTATGTATCGAGGATCTTCATAAAGGTTGGTGTAAATATTTGCGAATTGCATATTCGCCCATCCCATTAAAAAGGGATGACGCTCTGGGTCTAAAACCGCTAAGGCACGCTCCATTTGCTCAAGAGCCTTTTCATAGATCTTTTGTTCTCTTAAAACCTCGGTTCGAGCTATCTGCAAATGGACAAAATCTTCTGTGTTTGGATGATCTTCCAGCATTTCTAAAGCCTCCAAAAGCTTGATCATCGCGTTTTTATAATCCCCTGCTAAGGTCAATTGCTCCCCTTGATTGATCAATAGTTTGATCCGATATTCAGGGAGTGCTATTTGCTCAGTGATCTGCTCAGCTTCTTCCAAAAGTGCTGCATTGGCTTGGATGTTGCGCATATTGTTATACTGAATCATGCTGTAAATGAGCTTGAGTCGCACAGTGTCTTGCTCGGTATAACTTTCGACTTGTTCGGGGGCCTTGTCCCAATAATTTAGATCGCTAGAGATGGCCTGCAACGGAAGCCATAACAGCAAGGCAAAGAGTCTAATGTGAGGAGGAATTTTGATCGGATTGTATTTTGAAGCCTCAATATCTTTATTTCTTCAGAAATTCACCAAGTCTTTCTGCTGAAATGTCTTTCTCAGCTTCTAAAAAGAATATTTCACTGTTCTTTACTACTTTTGCCATTGCTTAGTGCATATGATATATGAGTAATATTAGAATTACAAAAAAGTTCTCTTTTGAAGCCGGTCATGCCCTCCATGGATATGACGGTAAATGCCGCAATTTGCACGGACATAGTTATCACCTGTTTGTAACGGTTATTGGACAGCCTAATACCGACGCAAGTCATCCTAAACACGGAATGGTCATTGACTTTGGCGATCTTAAAAGAATTGTCAATGATGAGATCGTTTCCGTTTTTGATCACTCCATGGTATTTAATAAAAATACGCCGCATCTTGAGTTGGCCAATGACCTCAAATCCCGAGGACACAACATCATCTTGGTAGACTATCAGCCTACCACAGAAATGATGATTGTTGATTTCGCAGCGAAAATATCCAATCGTCTCCCAGAAGGCATCAAACTACACTCTTTAAAACTTCAAGAGACTGCGACCAGCTTCGCGGAATGGTTTGCTTCTGAGAACTAGAGGCGCATTTACTATCTTTAACCCATGCAAATTCCTGCAGGAAAGAAAATCTACTTCGCCAGTGACAATCATTTAGGTGCTCCAACACCTGATCAAAGTCTGCCACGGGAGAAGAAATTTGTCCGTTGGTTGGACGAGGTAAAACAAGACGCTGCTGCCATCTTTCTGCTTGGCGATCTCTTTGATTTCTGGTTCGAATATAAAACTGTTGTTCCAAAAGGCTTTGTACGCGTTCTGGGCAAGTTGGCAGAAATTCGCGACAGCGGTATTCCAATCTACTTCTTTGTGGGCAATCACGACCTTTGGATGAAATCCTATTTTGAGGACGAACTAAGCATTCCAACCTACAGAGACATTCAGGAATTTGAATTCAATGGCAAGCAATTTCTCCTAGGCCATGGAGACGGAAAAGGCCCTGGTGACAAGGGCTACAAACGCATGAAGAAAGTATTCACCAATCCGTTTTTCAACTGGTTGTTTAGATGGCTGCATCCCGACATTGGCATGCGGATTGCTCAGTATTTATCTGTGAAAAACAAACTTATTTCTGGAGATGAAGACAAAAAGTTTCTGGGAGAAGACGGAGAATGGCTGGTGCAATACTGCAAGCGCAAACTGGAAACCAAACATTACGATTACCTGATTTTTGGTCACAGGCACCTACCTATGGAAATTCAGGTAGGCGATCAATCAAAGTATATCAATCTGGGAGACTGGATCAGTCACTACACTTATGGTGAATTTGATGGCGACTCTTTTTCCTTAAAGACTTTTGAGGCTGGTTCTTAGTTGGCCAACAATGCGTAAGCGGTGATCGGATCCATACGCCCATCGGCATAAAATCCATTTTTGGTTTCATAGGCTTCTACAGCACTCGATGTTGCAACTCTAAAAATGCCATCGTGCTCCATCTCATAGCCCATTTTGATCAAAATACCCTGCAGCTCATATACCAATGGACCCTGTTCACCCATACCAAAATCAAAGTCATTCGGGCTTTGACTCAACCAATCTAAAAGCATCTGATTTTTAGTTTTTTGATCTTCAGTGGACTTGGGCTCGTTCTGACCAAGTGACTTTATCTGCATATTTGTGAGACCTTGTTCTTTAAGGGAAGCAGATTCTTCCAGCTTAGCTTCCAAGGCTTTTACCGAGGCCATAAGCTCCTGATATTTGACTAAAGCCTCTTTAGTCGCCGCATTATCTTTTTTGGAGCTCTTACATCGATACCGTGAAAGCTCCACATTTGTGCCGCATAACCGTTTAGTCGAGCCACAGCATGATGATAATCCTCCACCACGTTAGGATCAAAGTAATTGAGATCGATGGGTTTATTGGCTTGATATTCAGACCCGGGCGGGTTGAACCTCTTGTATTTACTGTAAGCATTGTAGCCCATAATTCCCACTATAATGAGCAACAAAAAAATGATGATCTGTTTCATCCCACTAAAAATTGCGTTAGTTGCAACGATACCGAGTATCGCATCCAAGAATAAAAGTACACAATTCTAGCAGACCGCCTTATAAATTGGAACTTTTAAGGTCCTTTGCGCGAAGCTGTAGGCTCACTTTACCGTTCCAATGATTCTCATCTATTGCATAAACCAAGTCAAAGGACTGTTTGTCTTGAATCAAATCGAGTCTTTTTCCTAAGCCAAATCCAATACCGTCAAAGCTATTTTGACCATCAGTAGCCTTGAACTTTAAATGAGACTGATCTGAGCCGACCTGTTTGGCCCAACCCGAATCTTTTAAATCACGGCTAACAAAAACTGGAGTTCTGTTCCCGGGACCAAAAGGAGCAAACTGTTTGATCAAACGGTAAAACTTTGGGGTGATGTCTTCTAGCTTCAACTCCAAGTCAACACTGAGTTGAGGGGTCTTTAAAGATTCGTCCAACGTTTGGGCAACCACCTTTTCAAAGGCCTCTTTAAATACAGGATATTGGGCCTCCTCTAAAGTAAAACCAGCAGCGTATTTATGTCCTCCAAATTGAATCATGTGTTCTTTGCAAGCGTCCAAAGCTTGGTACACATCAAAGCCGCTTACGGAGCGGGCAGAACCCGCAAGCTGTTCCCCAGATTTGGTAATGACCAAGGTGGGGCGGTAGTAGTTTTCTATAAGTCGAGAAGCTACGATCCCGATCACCCCTTTGTGCCAATGCGGCTCATAGACCACTGTAGTGGCGCGATCTTCTTCTTTTTGATCCAGAATCTTGGCCAGGGCTTCTGCTGTGATCTGTTCATCCGTGGAGCGTCTTGAAGTATTGAAAGCTTCGATCTCTTGGGCAAATTCCAAGCAGGAATCCACGGATTCTGCCATAAGCAAGGCTACTGCATAGTCTCCATGCTTCATTCTTCCCGCTGCATTGATCCTTGGGGCAACCACAAAAACCAGATCACTAATGTCAAAAGTGGTTTTATCCCGCTGTGCCAAAAGCGCCTTTATTCCAGCCCGAGGGGCTTGATTGACTACTTGCAAACCGTGCGCAGCCAGCACCCGATTCTCTCCTGTCATGGGTACAATATCTGCGGCGATGGCTGTGGCAACTAAATCCAAATAGGGCAAAAGGGAGTCAATCCCTAAATTACGTTGAGCCGCTAATGCTTGTATCAACTTAAAACCTACCCCGCATCCGCAGAGTTCCTTATACGGATAATCACAATCCGATCGCTTGGGATCCAATACTGCAACGGCATCAGGAAGTTGATCGCCAGGTAAGTGGTGATCGCAAATGATAAAATCCACACCCTTTTCTTTGGCATAGGCTACTTGATCAATAGCTTTTACTCCACAATCTAGCGCAATGATAAGTCCAACTCCATTATCACTGGCAAAATCAATGCCTTGCAAGGACACGCCATAACCTTCTGCATAACGGTCTGGAATATAGGTGGAAACTCTGTCGTAATAGCTCAGCAAAAAGGAAGCCATTAAAGCTACGCTACAGGTGCCGTCAACATCGTAATCGCCATAAACCATGATCAATTCCTCATTGGCAATTGCGGCTTCAATACGAGCTACCGCCTTGTTCATATCCCGCATGGACATAGGATCGTGCAAGGCGTCTAAAGAGGGTCTGTAAAAATCCTTAGCAGCATCAAAAGTAGTGATCCCGCGCTGGACCAAAAGTGTCGCGACAACCTCAGGAATACCTAAGGCATCCTTAAGTTGCTCAACGCTTTGTTGTGGAGGTATTTCTTTAAGATTCCATTGCATGGGATACGATTGATTAAGGAAGATCTGACTACAGGAGTAAAGGTAGCCAAATTGCGGTTTTTTATGTAAGGTTTCCCGCTTTTCAACGCCTTAAATTCGTAAATTCACAACATAAAAAATTGAACCCATGCCTTTAGTGACTCCACTTTCTCCGGACCACGATCCGGAAACTGCCGAACTGGCCAAATTTTTCAACGAGACCCTTGGCTTTTGCCCAAATAGTGTGCTGACCATGCAGCGCAGACCTGCCATTAGCAAAGCGTTTATCAACCTCAACAAAGCGGTTATGGCCAATGAAGGGCGAGTGACTTCTGCCCTGAAGAGAATGATCGCTTGGGTAAGCAGCAACAGTACGGGATGTCGTTATTGCCAAGCGCATGCCATTCGCGCTGCAGAACGATACGGAGCAGAACAAGAGCAATTGGACAATATTTGGGAATACCGAACCCACCCTGCTTTTAGTGAAGCAGAACGCGCTGCCCTTGACTTTTCACTTGCGGCTTCCTTGGTTCCTAATCAAGTAGACGAAGAGATCAAAGAGCGTCTTTACCAGCATTGGGATGAAGGCGAGATCGTAGAAATGTTAGGAGTGATCTCTTTGTTTGGATACTTGAACCGTTGGAACGACTCTATGGGAACTTCTATTGAGGAGGGCGCCGTAGAAAGCGGTAATCAGTATTTAGGAAAACACGGTTGGAATAAAGGCAAGCACCTTTAAGAAGCTCCGGCTACTACCAATACAAATTCACCTTTAGGCGCTTTGGTTTCAAAGTGCCTTTTTATTTCGCTTAAACTGCCGCGGACGATCTCTTCATGGAGTTTGGTCAATTCACGCGCAGCGGCGGCTTTTCGGTCTCCACCAAACAGCTCCTCAAACTGAGTAAGAGTCTTCAATAGTTTGTGCGGAGATTCATAAAATACCATGGTTCTGGATTCTTCTTTGAGACTTTCCAAACGCGTGGTACGTCCTTTTTTAACGGGTAAAAATCCCTCGAAAACAAAACGTTCGCAAGGCAGTCCACTAGCAGCTAATGCTGGAATCAAAGCAGTTGCACCAGGAAGGCATTCCACCTGTAAACCCGCAGCCAAGGCTTCTCGAACCAACAAAAACCCAGGATCACTAATTCCCGGAGTTCCCGCATCTGAGATCATAGCTACAGTCTGCCCAGCCTGCATTTGAGCAACAATAGCAGCCGTAGCCTTGTGCTCATTGTGCATATGATAGGAGCGCATAGGCGTGGCAATCTCATAATGCTTGAGCAATTTCCCGCTGGTACGCGTATCTTCCGCCAAGATCAAGCCAGCCTCTTGAAGCACTTCTAAAGCGCGCAAGGTGATGTCTTTTAGATTACCAATAGGTGTGGGAACTAAATAAAGCGAAGCGTTCATCGATAGTATTTACCAAAAAAGTACGAAGTCAGTAAAGCAATAGCTGCCAACAGTACAAAGGTAACCGAATCTCCCAAACGTTCGTGGGCAAAGAAGGCAAGGATCAGATCAAAGAAAAGACCAGCATAAGCCCATTCAGTAACCCAAGGTATCTTACGCCATAAGATCATGATCACTGCCAGTATCTTGGCAACGGCCAAAGGAATAACCAAATAGTCTGGGTAATTGAAGCGTCTAAAGAAGCCTTCAACCATTTCTGTATTGGAAAAATACATGCCTGCAGAATAGCACATGATCAAACAAATGGCCACTGTGCTGGACCAATAAATGAGTTTTCCGGGATTCATCGGCTTAGAATCGGCGCTCAATGATACCCATAAAACGCTCTGCAACCTCTTGTTTATCCAACCAGTAATTGTATTCTGGTTTTACTTGTAATTGGATAAAGTCTTGAGCTTGCTCAAAAGAATCGCAAGTGTCCAATTGAGACATAACCCGTGCGTAATCCTCTGGTTTATTATCAAAAAGATGTTTTATAAAAGCAATGCGGTCATTGAGTCCTATTTGAGCCCCTGCAGCTGACGCATCATTTAAAGAACGCGGCTTGTCAACAGCGTTGTTATTGGTCTCTGCAACTTCTTGCGCTGGAGGCTCTGGAGTCTCTATCGCGGTAGGTGGAGCCTCTTGTTTGCGCTCAAACACAGGCGTGTGCTTATAATCTGCAGCAAGGTCTTCCAAATCATTTTTAATGTATTTGGGCTTAGGTAGAATATCTTCTAAAAGCGCATCGACTTTTTGTGATTCCTCTGGCATTTGAGCCACGATGTCTTTGATCTTTTCAATGAGTGGCTCTACGAGTTCATCATCGTGAGCTGGTTTTTCAACTGGTTTAGGTTCTGTGAACCAATTTTGCTCTCTGTAACTCTTGGAATCCAAAGATTCACTATCAGGAACTGGAGTTGTCAATGGATCTACTCCAACTTGAGCCTCCAAATGACTCAAAATGATGAGTTTTTCATACAGTCTTTGGGCTTTGCCCTTGAGGTCAGCGGCACTAAGCACCTTGGGTCCGTCTAGTATTTCCTGTGCCAACTCGCGCAATTCGGCATGGATAGTCTTGTTCATTTTTCTCACTTTACTGAAGTTTTGGAATTGAATAAATCACACGATCGCTCTTGTTAGTCTGATTACGATCTAAAAATGTAATGTTCAACCCATAACTTATCAAATTAGCTCCTTTTTATTTGGACGTTTTGTTACCTTTACGCCACCCGTTAATCCTAACGGAAATATGTCTTTTTTCGTGTAGTAAATTACAAAATGTTTCTCGAAAACACCGTAAATCAACAAGAACAGTTTGGATGGATAGAAGTCATCTGTGGCTCTATGTTCTCTGGTAAAACAGAGGAACTGATCCGCAGACTCAAGCGCGCTCAATTTGCAAAACAGCGCGTGGAGATCTTCAAACCAGCCGTTGATCGTCGATATGATGAGGAAATGGTAGTTTCTCACGACAGCAATGAAATTCTCTCAACTCCGGTTCCTGCTGCGGCGAATATTCCAATCCTTGCAGACAATTGTGATGTGGTTGGAATTGATGAGGCACAGTTTTTTGATGATGAGATCGTCAAGGTCTGTAATGACTTGGCCAATCGAGGTATTCGCGTGATCGTGGCTGGATTGGATATGGATTACAAAGGCAACCCATTTGGACCCATGCCTGCACTGATGGCCACTGCAGAATACGTCACCAAAGTACATGCTGTGTGTACCCGTACGGGAAATCTGGCGCAGTATTCTTATCGTAAATCCGCCAATGATAATTTGGTTCTTCTGGGAGAAACTGACGAATACGAACCCTTGAGTCGTGCCGCCTTTTACAAGGCAAACCTGCGTGAAAAGCTCTCCAAGATGGAAGTTAAAGATCCCGAGCAAATCTCGCCTAAACAGAAAAAAGCATGAGTTCAGTTTCAGAAACCGTATTGGAACTGGACCTGGGTGCCCTGCATCATAATTACCAATTCTTAAGATCAAAACTCAAACCCGATTGCAAAATGCTCGCGGTGGTCAAAGCCAACGGCTATGGCGGAGACGCTACTACAGTGGCCCTGGAATTGCAAGAACTGGGCGTTGATTATTTGGCCGTAGCTTATGTGAATGAAGGATTGTTCCTAAGAGACGCTGGAGTGACTTTGCCCATTCTGGTTTTGCATCCGCAACCGGTCAATTTTGAGTTAATGGTCGCAAAGTGCTTGGAGCCTAGTATTTATTCGGAGCGACTATTGGAAGCCTTTAGCACGTTTGCCAGCGAGCAGAAATTAGTGGCCTATCCTGTTCACCTTAAAGTAAATACCGGACTTAACAGGCTCGGATTTGCTCCGCAGCAAGCAATAACTGCCGCAGAACTCGTTAATAAGAGCGAGTCTTTATCCTTACGATCTGCTTTTACTCATTTAGCCGCCAGTGAAGATGCCGCAGAACGCGACTTCACTTTGAGTCAACTTGCCGCCTTTGACGAAGTTCTTCCAAAATTACGGGCACTAGGAGATCAAAAGTTCTTCGCGCATGCCACCAATACTTCTGGGATTCTCAATTATCCGCAGGCGCATTATGATCTGGTTCGCACGGGAATAGGCCTTTACGGATATGCGAATGCTCCAGAATTAGATCGAGAACTCAAGGCTGTTATGCGACTAAAAACGGTAATCAGCCAAATCCATAGCTTGCAGCCTGGAGATAGTATTGGCTACAACCGTGGTTATGTAGTTACATCGCCTATGAAAATGGCAACACTTCCCATTGGACATGCTGATGGCTTGCCAAGAGCTCTTGGAAAAGGTGTTGGGGTAGTAATCATCAACGGCAAACAAGCGCCTATTGTCGGCAATGTTTGTATGGATATGATCATGGTGGATGTGAGCCAAATTGATTGCCAAGAAGGTGATGAAGTAGAGGTATTTGGTTCGACTCAATCCGCAGAAGATTTGGCTAAAAAAGCCAACACGATTTCCTATGAATTATTGACTGCTGTTGGTGGTCGAATAAAACGTGTCGTTCTTCGATAAGTGTGTTAAAAACTTAGCTGCAGCTTTTAACATTCCGCCTTAGTTTTTAGTACTTTGTAGTCAATTAACTAATACATCAATATTCCATGTTAAAAGAATTTAGAGATTTTATCATGACGGGTAACGTCATTGATCTAGCAGTAGCGGTAATCCTGGCTGGTGCTATTGGTCTTGTAGTTAGCGGTTTTGTTGGCGACATCATGATGCCAATAGTAGGACACTTTGCCGGCGGTTTGGACTTCGCTGATATGAAAGTTGTTCTCGATGAAGCTGTTGTTGCTGCAGACGGAACTGTTACTAAACCAGAGAATGCCATTTTGTACGGAAAATGGGTTAACGCGATCATCAACTTGATCACCGTAGGTTTTGTACTCTTTATGATTGTTAAGGCGTACAACAAAACCAAGAAGAAAGAAGAGCCGGCTCCAGAAGCTCCGGCAGGACCAACGCAAGAAGATTTACTTGCAGAGATCAGAGACCTACTTAAAAAATAATCTCTTTTAAGATTAGATAGCTTTAAGCCGCCTTCCCCCAAGGCGGCTTTTTTATGCTTCTTTTTTGATTTCATTTTATCGGCTTGCTGTACTTTTGCATTTTAAATTTTAAATCATGTATAAAGTAGCAGTTGTTGGTGCCACCGGAATGGTTGGCCAAGTCATGCTCCGCGTATTAGAAGAACGCAATTTTCCTATTGAAGAACTCATCCCAGTTGCCTCAGCGCGATCGGTTGGAAAACCTGTAGCCTATAAGGGCAAAGAGTTTAAGGTGGTGAGTATGGAAACTGCACTTGAAATGAAACCGCAGTTGGCACTTTTCTCCGCTGGAGGAGACACTTCCAAAGCATGGGCGCCAAAATTCGCTGAAGCTGGTTGTACCGTAGTAGACAATTCCTCTGCATGGCGCATGGAACAGGATATCAATCTGGTGGTTCCAGAGATCAATGCCTTTAACCTGACTGCATCAGACAAAATCATTGCCAACCCAAATTGTTCTACCATTCAACTAGTAATGGTGCTTAAACCTTTGCACGACAAGTACAAAATCAAACGTATTGTGATCTCTACCTATCAGTCTGTTTCTGGTACGGGTAGCAAAGCCGTGCAGCAAATGAACAACGAGGTAAGTGGTGTTAAAGGGGAAATGGCCTATCCCTATCCAATTTACCGCAATGCGCTGCCGCATTGTGACGTATTTGAATCCAACGGATATACCAAGGAAGAATTTAAACTAGTCCGCGAGACTCAAAAGATCCTAGACGACAGAAGTATTGCCTTAACGGCTACAGCGGTGCGTATTCCAACTGAAGGAGGCCACTCTGAATCTGTGAACATTGAATTTGAAAACGATTTTGAGCTCAATGAGGTTCGCAATTTGCTTGCAGGAACTCAAGGCGTGGTGGTACAGGACAATCCCGACACCAATACGTATCCTATGCCCATCTACGCGCATCACAAAGACGATGTATTTGTAGGGCGTATTAGACGAGACTTGAGTCAACCAAACAGTTTGAACCTTTGGATCGTTAGCGATAACCTGAGAAAAGGTGCTGCGACTAATGCAGTTCAGATTGCTCAGCATTTGGATCGGGAAAATCTTTTGTAAGCTGTTTGGGGAGGCTTCGTCTAAGACCTCATAATCAACCCAAAACAGTTAAAATGAAATATTTAAATCTTATTATACGCGTTGGACTAGGACTGATGTTGTTGCTCTTTGGATTCAACAAATTCTTCTGGTTTCTTCAAGACTTTGACTTTTCTGGTTACCCACAAGCTGAATATCTATTTACCGCTTTACGTTACTCTGACGCCACAGATGTTGGCAAAGGTTACTTAATGGGGCTTGTTGGCCTTACTGAGGTAGTCGTTGGATTGCTGTTGGTCATTAGAAAATGGGTGCCACTAGCCTTAGTAATGCTAGTTCCTATTTCAATCAATATTGTCTTGTTCCACGCCTTTTTGAATTTACCAAATATTGGCCCTGCCATCTTGGTGGCATTGCTTAACGGATATTTGATGTACAAACATTGGGACGCATACAAACCCATGTTCTCTTAATAGCCATATCAGAAATGATAGATTAACAACCATCCTCGCGGATGGTTGTTTTTTTTGCAATACTTTTGTTAAATGCTTGGGAAGTAGGGTTTTTTGTCCCTTTCTTGTTTAATAGATACACTAATGTGCCAACTATGATCAACCTTCTTCAAAGGATAGGAGTACTCTGCCTTGCCTTTTTGGCTTTGGTAGCATGTAATTCTGATGATAACGGCTACACGCCCTTGACCTACGTTGCAGTAGATGATACGGCCGTTGTTGCACAAAATGCAACCATTTCTATAAATGTATTTGCCAACGATGAAAATGTACCTCAAACAGGTTCCCTAAGTGTTTCTGCGGCAACTTCTGGCAGTTTAAATGTCCTGGATCCTAACAACACTCCCGACGATCCAAGCGATGATCTTATTGAGTACACTGCGGACGGATTTACCGTTGGAGAGGTGACTTTCACTTACAATATTTGTGAGGGTGGAACCGACAATTGCGTTGGGGCAACCTTGAGAATCAATATTACGCCTGTTAGTCCTGTGAATTTTAATCTGGAGCAATTTCCATACGAGAATCTGTCAGACTACAATTTCTTTGATGGCGCTATGGCAGATCAACTTCCGGTTTATGGAGTACTTCCGTACAAACCCATCAGCACCTTATTTACAGATTACGCCCTTAAAAAGCGTTTCATTTGGATGCCTGATGGAGCACAAGCCAATTTTACAGAGTCTTACGAACTCTTGGACATGCCTGTTGGAACGATTTTGATTAAGACGTTCTACTACGATAATGTGATGCCTGCTGGAAATACAAGAATCATTGAAACGCGTCTAATCTACCGTAAAGCTTCAGGCTGGGAGTTCGCAGAATACATCTGGAACGACGAGCAAACAGAGGCCAGCTTGAATCTCGACGGAGATTTCACAGAGGTCACTTGGCTGCAAGAAGGCGTGGAACGCACTATTAATTATCGTATCCCATCGGAAGCGGAATGCTTCACCTGCCACAAAACACAATTGGACCCGATCCCTATCGGACTCAAACCACAACACATCAACAGTGATTACGCCTACAGTGACGGTGTGAGTAATCAGCTGCAAAAAATGGTAGCCATGGGCTATCTGGCAGATAACCTTCCTGCCGATATTCAAACAGTAATTGACTGGAGAGACACCTCGCAGCCCATCAGCCTGCGAATGCGCTCTTATGTAGATGTAAATTGTGCGCATTGCCACTCAGACGATCGTCATTGTGACTATCGTCCGGTGCGCTTTGCCTTTAATGAAACTGCGGACAACGTGAATTTGGGCGTTTGTGTGGATCCGGAAACTCCGATACCTCCCAACACTCAGATCGTAGTCCCTGGCGATATTGACACTTCTGTCTTGTACTTTAGAGTGAACTCAGAAGCAGAAGAATACCGCATGCCTCTATTGGGCAGAACTATACGCGATGACCAAGCGGTTGCCATGGTGGAAGCCTGGATCAATTCACTAACTGGAACTTGCGACTAAACGACGTTAAACACTTAACTAAAAAATGACATGAAAAAAATTATGCTAAGCATCCTTGCCTTGACCACGGTGGGTGCTGTTTTTGCTCAGGATTCTGCCGGTAGTGTGGATCCGGTTAGCTTCAGTTTTTCTTCTGTATCTACCTCTGGTTCTAACCGAGCTGTTGTGGATATGAACGGAGATTTTCTGGACGATATCGTATCGATCAGCTCTACCAATGTGAACATCTTAGAACAACAACCCGACGGAACTTTTGTAACCCGTAATATTTCTACAACTTCTGCAAACTATACGCCTTCTTGGAGTTTAGCTGCCGCCGATTACAACCGCGATGGTTACACCGACCTGCTTTACGGAGGGGGAAGTGGAGTTACATTCATGCGCTCTGATGGAACAGGAAGCGGTTTCGTTGAAGTCTCTGGGCCTGAATTCGTATTCTCTCAGCGTTCCAACTTCGTAGACATCGACAATGATGGAAACATGGATGCTTTTGTATGTCACGATGTTGCTCCTAACGTATACTACATCAACGACGGAACTGGAGCTTTGACCTTTAACCAAGGTGGTTTGGGGGATTACCCTTCTGGGGGTAACTACGGATCGGTTTGGATCGATTATGACAACGACGGTCTTTTAGACATGTTTATCGCTAAGTGTGGTGGAGAAGTTGCTCGTAGAACCAACCAAATGCACAGAAATAACGGAGATGGCACTTTTACAGAAAACGGAGTTTCCATTGGCTTAGCAGACCCTATGCAAACATGGTCTTCTGCTTGGGGAGATTTTGACAATGACGGAGATATGGACGTCTTTGTTGGAGCAAGTTCTGGAGCGCACAAGTTGATGCGTAATAACGGTCCTGGATCAGGATATACTTTTACGGACGTAACGACTGCATCCGGAGTATTGGCTGTAACCGCTACTGGAATTGAGAACGCTACACACGATTTCAACAACGACGGTTTCTTGGATATCGCCTCTAACGGAAACATCCTTTACGGTAACGGAGATCTAACCTTTACTACGATTTCCTTTGGAGCGATCAGTGGAAGCAACGGAGCTTTTGGAGATTTGAACAACGACGGTTTTGTAGACGCTTTCAACTCAGGCTTCATCCGTTACAATGATGGGAACGCCAACCACTGGTTGACCATCAACACGGTGGGTGACCCGAGTAACGTTAATGGTATTGGAGCTCGTATTGAGTTGACTACGGATGCTGGAACGCAGATCCGCGACGTGCGTAACGGAGAAGGATTCCGTTTCTTGAGTACGCTCAATACACACTTCGGATTGGGAACTGCGACAAACATCAACACTTTAGTTGTTAAATGGCCATCCGGCACTGTTGACACTTTTGAAGACGTTGCTGTAGATCAGGTATTGACTATTTATGAAGGTCAACCGTTGAGCGTTGAGGAGCAAACAAACGAAGTTGCTTTAACTGTTTTCCCTAATCCTGCTACAGAGTTGTTGCAATTGGATTACAGAACGCCGCTTAACGATGCTCAGTACAACATCTACAATTTAAACGGAGCTTTAGTACAGTCTGGAACCGTTGGTAACAAAACCATCAATGTTGCAGCGCTAGCTACTGGTGCATATGTTTTAAAGATTGAAACTAACGGAGCTGTGATCAACAAACAGTTCTTGAAAAAATAAGAGGATCTCACTTCTCTAAACGAGCCCTGTGGTCACCAGATCACAGGGTTTTTTATTTTTACTATCTTTAGTAATGCGCTCAGGTGCAGCTCACTAACTAACCACATCCCTATGAATTCCACCTTTTCTAAAATTTTAAAGTGGCTTTTAGGCCTTGCCCTATTGGTCTTTGGAGCCAACAAATTCTTTGAGTTTTTAACCCCACCAGAATTCCCACCTCGCGCCGCAGAATTTATGACCTCACTAGATGCCACAGGCTACGTGCTCTATATTGTTGGGGCCTTAGAGATTCTGGTTGGCTTGATGCTTTTATTGAATAAATGGGTTCCTTTTGCGCTGATCTTGCTAGCGCCAATTTCCTTAAACATTGTATTGTTTCACATCTTTTTGGACTTGCCAGACATTGGTATCGCCTTAGTTGTAGCTGGACTCAATGTGGTCCTGATTTATAAATACTGGAAAGCTTATACCCCGCTATTCAATTAGCATAAGCTCTTAAGTTGCTGTTAAACTGATTATTGCAGCAACGCAGCAACGCTACTTTTTCTTACCTTTAGCTGCCTTAAAATTCAGCTGAGATTAGGCTGCATATTGGGCCCGTAAAACTAAATTTAGATGAAGAGATTATTTGGAGCAGCCTTATTGGCTGTAGTGGCAATGAGTTGCCAAGAAAATACCCCAGAACCCGTACCCACTGTGGAATATCATCAGACCAAAAAAGTAGACACCGTAGACACCTACTTCGGTGTTAATGTAGCCGATCCCTACCGTTGGCTAGAAGACGACAGAAGTGAAGAAACTGAAGCTTGGGTAGATGCCCAAAATGAGGTGACCAATGGATTTTTAGATACCATTCCGTTTCGTGAAGAACTCAAAGCGCGTTTGGAATCTATCTGGAATTACGAAAAAGTTACTGCGCCATTCAAAGAAGGAGACTACACCTACTTTAGAAAGAACGATGGTTTACAAAACCAGTATGTGGTTTACCGCTATAAAACTGGTGATGACCCGAGTACTGCAGAGGTTTTCTTAGATCCAAATACCTTTAAAGAGGACGGTACTATCTCCCTTTCTGGCCTTAGTTTTTCTGAGGATGGAGGCCTGGCCGCTTATAGTATTTCTGAAGGAGGAAGCGACTGGCGTAAGATCCTGATCATGGATGTTGCTTCAAAAGCAATCATTGAAGATACCTTACGCGACGTGAAATTTAGTGGAATCTCTTGGTATAAGAATGAAGGTTTCTATTACTCGAGTTATGACAAACCAGAAGGTAGCGAGCTTTCTGCAAAGACCGATCAGCATAAACTGTATTACCACAAACTCGGAACCGATCAAGCAGACGACCCTGTTGTCTTTGGTGGCACAGAAGCTGAAAAGCACCGCTATGTTGGTGGAGGCGTCTCTGAAGACAATAAATGGTTAGCCATTTCTGCTTCAGTATCAACCTCCGGAAACAAAATGTTCTTAAAAGACCTAGAGAACCCAGATCGCCCATTGATCACCGTAATTGACAATGTAGATAGCGATACATATATGTTGGATAACGATGGAGACACCCTTTATTTGGTAACCAACCTAAACGCTCCTAATCAGCGTATCGTTAAAACCTCTGCGACAGATCCTAATCCAGCAAATTGGGTAGATGTGATCCCAGAAACAGAGAACGTATTGAGCCCTTCTACGGGAGCTGGATACATCTTTGCTGAATACTCAGTTGATGCAATCTCAAAGGTGATGCAGTACAACTATAATGGTTCTTTGGTACGTGAGGTTGAGTTACCGGGAATCGGCTCTGCCGGCGGATTCTTTTCCAAAAAAGAAGAGAATGAGATCTACTTCAGTTTTACCAATTACTACACCCCAGGTAGCATTTATACCTACCAAGCAGATAGCGGAGAGGTTTCACTATATCGCAAATCAGCCATAGACTTCAACCCAGACAATTACGAGAGCACTCAAGTTTTCTATACTTCTAAGGACGGGACAAAAGTTCCTATGATCATTACTCATAAGAAAGGTTTGGAGCTCAATGGTAAAAACCCAACTATTCTATATGGTTACGGTGGATTCAACATCTCTTTGAATCCTGGTTTCAGTATTGCAAATGCCGTTTGGATGGAACAAGGCGGAGTTTATGCCGTGCCTAACCTACGCGGTGGTGGTGAATACGGAAAAGCGTGGCACGATGCCGGTACGCAAATGCAAAAGCAAAATGTATTTGACGACTTTATTGCGGCGGGAGAATACTTGATTGAAAACAAATACACCTCTTCGGAATACCTCGCGATCCGCGGTGGATCTAACGGAGGTCTTTTAGTTGGAGCCGTAATGACTCAGCGTCCAGACTTGATGAAGGTAGCCTTACCTGCAGTTGGAGTTTTGGATATGCTGCGCTATCACACTTTTACTGCTGGAGCTGGATGGGCCTATGATTACGGAACCTCTGAAGATTCTAAAGAGATGTTCGACTATCTTTTAGGATACAGCCCGGTACACAATGTGGAACAAGGGGTGAGCTACCCAGCCACTTTGGTGACCACTGCAGATCATGACGATCGTGTAGTACCTGCACACAGTTTTAAGTTTGCTGCAGAGCTACAAGCTAAAAATGGTGGGGCCAACCCAACTTTGATCCGCATTGAAAAAGATGCTGGACACGGCGCTGGAACTCCGGTTAGCAAAACCATTGAACTCTATGCAGACCTCTTTGGATTTACCCTCTACAATATGGGTTACCGCGTACTGCCAGAAGATGTCAGTTCAAAAGTGAAAGGATAAAAAATAAACGCCCTTGCCAACAAGCAAGGGCTTTTTTCTATGCTCGAAGTCTCCATTGAACAATTCAGCTATGACCAACAGGAACATCTGTTGGGTCCTCTTAAATTCCATTTGGAAGCTGGGGAACATTTAGCCATTTTAGGAGAAAGTGGCAGCGGTAAATCTACTCTGCTGCATTTGATCTACGGTCTAATGGATCTAGAATCTGGCCATATTAAATGGAAGGGAAATCCTGTTCTAGGGCCCAAAGATCAACTGGTTCCCGGCGCTCCATTCATGAAGCTGGTAGCTCAAGAGGCCAATGTGATGCCCTATACCACTGTTAGAGAGAATATTCAAGAGCACTTTTCCAGACGCAATCCGGAGCAAGAAGCAGCAAGAACCGAGCAGCTACTCGAGCTTTTAGATCTGGTGCCTTTTGCCAAACAGAAGGTGAAATCACTTAGTGGCGGTCAAAAGCAACGCGTGGCCATAGCTAAAGCCTTGGCCTTGGTTCCTGAAATCCTGCTTTTGGATGAGCCCTTTGCACATATTGATGAGTTTAGACGCTCTCGCCTAAGACGGCTTTTATACAATTATTTGAAGCAAGAAGGAATCACCTGCATCACCGCCACACACGACGCCAATGAGGCCTTGAGCTTTGCAGATAAGGTTCTGATTTTAGAGGCAGGAAGTGTTTCTTTTTACGGAGCTCCACAAGAATTGTATAAAAATGTATCCAGCGCCTATCAAGCGGGATTCTTTGGAGAAATCAACGCACTAAAAGACGGACGCTATCTGTTCCCGCATCAACTTGTGTCAGTTTCTGAATCCGCCGATTTCTCTGCCACAGTTCGCGCCAGTTATTTCAAAGGAAGTCACTATCTTATTCATGCTAAAAACGGGACTCAAGAGTATTTCTTCAATTCTTCCGACGCTTTAGAACCGGGTACACAAGTCCAACTAAAAATTCAAGATTAATGCGCTTTTTAAACCCTATTCCACCAGTTAAAGTGGTCTTCTCTATTGCTGTGGTTCTCCTAGGAGCCTATTTGCTCACTCAAGGCACCATGTTTGGTCTGATCTTAATGGGAGTTGCAGCGCGTTTGTCCTTGAGAGAGGGAGCGGAGGTAAACGTCTTTGAAAAGAAATACCGCCACTTGTATTCGGTTTGGGGAGTGACTATTGGCAGTTGGAAACCTTTGCCAGAGATTGAATATGTTTCTGTCTTTAAGACGGTAAAAAACTACCGCGCTCGTGTTTGGGTTGCCGAGGCCGCTATGGGAAAGACCGTGTACCGCATCAACCTATTTTATCAAAGAAACAAACACATTACTGTATACGAAGGGGATACTAAAGAGGACGCCATGGATAAGGCCGATGGCATTGCTGCATCATTGAACATTGAAGTCTATGACGCTACGCGTGATAACGATTAATAAATTGCTTTGATCTCTTGGCTCTTGCCGTTCCAAGAAAATGAATCACCGGCCGCTTTTCCTAACAACAGTTGTCCAATAGGACTCTGGGGCGCGATTGCCCAGTAAGTTTGATCTTTTAAGACTAATGCTCCCGCAGGAATCGACAAGAAATACCATTGCTGATCTGTTTCAACTAAGCTGCCTAAATGGACTCTTCCCGTCACGGAATCCGTTACAATTTTTGAAAGCACCAAGCGCTGCTGATCCAAGACCTTGAACTGCTGCCCCAACTTCTCAGTCTGCAGTTGTAAATGGGCGCGCTCCGTGTTGTGTTTGTCTCCAGCACTGCTCTTTACGGCTCCAGACATAGATTCATCCACGGCTGCTTGAGCTTGCTTCAGGCCTTGCAAACGTTTGTCTAATGAAGCATGACAAAGCTGTAATAAGTCTTCTTTATTTGGCGCCAATGTCTTTGGGTGTTTCTGATTCAAATTCCAAGGGTCCAAAGTTAATCATCTGCTTGCTGATCCAACGCTTTCTCTTTGAAATATACCCCGATGGATTCACCGGGCGGTAGCTTCTTGGATTGGGTAAAATCGCTGCTAGGGCGGTGGCTTGATCCTTGGAGAGATCTGCAGCCTCTTTGTCAAACCAATGCTGAGCTGCAGCATGGGCACCGTATACATTCGGGCCAAATTCAATGCTGTTCAAATAGACTTCCAAAATCCGCTCTTTGCTCCAATAGGTCTCGATTAGAAAAGTAAAATACGCTTCAAATCCTTTCCGAACCCAGGAACGCTGCGGCCATAAAAAGACATTCTTTGCCGTTTGTTGACTGATGGTGCTCGCCCCGCGTAAGGCCTTGCCTTCTTTATTGCTAGCCTGGGCTTTTTTAATGGCTGCAACATCAAATCCATTGTGGTTTAAAAACTGTTGATCCTCCGCACAAATCACTGCTTTTTGTAATTCAGGACTGATCTGCTCCAAGGCGATCCACTCGTGTTGGACTGGCGCAGGCTCCTCCTGTTGAAAATATCGAATGGCCATTAGTGGAGTTGCGGGAACAGGCAAGTAACGATACGCCAAAACCCAGAGGTTGGACAAAACCAGAAACCAAAAGAAGCTCTTGAATAAAAAACGAATGAATTTGCGCATTAATCGATAAGATTGGCCAACGCTTGGCCGGTATCCGCACCAATAGCAACCCCCATTCCTCCAAGACGAATTCCGCAGAAAACACGGTTAGAAAGCTGCTTGACAATGGGCGCTTTTTTACTACCCACTCCCATAATACCGCTCCAGCGCTGTTCAATTTTAACGTCTTTCCCGGGTAAAATCGTATGGCGTAACAGTAAATCTAAAGCATTTTGTATGCGCTCTGTGGTCTCCATGGCGGTGGTGGTCTCTCCTTCCACATCCAAATTGCGTCCGCCGCCAAAGAGAATTCTGTTGTCAATATTGCGGAAGTAATAATAACCGCGATCTAAATGAAAGGTGCCGTTAAAATGCAGCTCTGGAATAGGTTCTGTGATCAATACTTGAGCCCGAGCTGGTTTGAGATCTTCTTGTAAAAGACTTCCTGCCAAACCATTGGTGGCTATCAAACAGCGACCAACAGTGATCTCAGTCGCATCATTGAGTTGTAGTTTCACACCAGAAACATCGTCAGATATAGCACTGACTGCCGCACCATTGATGATCTGAATATTATGAGCCTCTGCCTTTTGGATCAAAGCCTGCATCATGGCTCCGGTGTCTATCTTTCCTTCAAACTGATTGAAGATGAGCTTGGATTGAAGCTGATTGAATCCGAAGCTATTATCCACAGCGCTAAAGACAGGAGCCTTAAAAATTGGATCGAGTAAAGTGTTCATGCTTGCTACAGCGGCCAAACTTGCTTCATACAGCTCCGCATCTTCTTGGGTAAAGAGCTCATAACCGCCACAAGGATCATAGGCCAAGGCGGTGTTGCCTAATAGCGATTTTAAGCTTTCCAGCCCGTTCACGCGCTTTTTAACCAACTCTAACACTTCTTGCTCGCTGTGCGAAGAAAGATCGTCTAAGAGCTCAGAAACGCTTCCGAAACAGGCAAAGCCCGCATTCTTGGTGCTGGCTCCAGAAGGCAGCATTCCCCGCTCCAAAACGGTGATCTTTGCCTCACTGTATCTCTGGCGCAAAGCTAAAGCGGCAGAAAGGCCTACGATACCGCTACCAATTATGGCAAAATCAATATCCTTAAACCAGGTTTTATGTTCCCAATAGGAAAGCGTCATTTCTTAGCCTTTTAGCAATGATGATAAATATGAGCATAAACAGCGGAATGGAGAGCGCAAAATAAATACCCAAAGTCTTGAGGCCGATCATTACCACAATAACTGAGGTCACTACAAAAGCAATATGTTTAAAATAGCCCTCTCGCATGGACTAAAAATAAAAAAATCCGAAGCCAAAAGACTCCGGATTTCTCAATATCTCTAAAAGAAGATTTACTCTTCTTCTGGTTCGCGCATTTCAAAGTCGTTCATGAATGCCGTGGTATAGTTTCCTTCTACGTAGGCGTCTTCTTCCATGAGTTGACGGTGGAACGGAATGGTCGTTTTGATTCCCTCAATCACAAACTCATCCAAAGCGCGCTTCATTTTGGCGATCGCCTCCTCACGCGTTTGCGCAGTAACGATCAATTTAGCGATCATGGAATCGTAGTTTGGTGGAATCATGTATCCAGCATATACGTGAGTATCTAAACGAACTCCGTGTCCTCCTGGTGCATGCAAAACGGTGATGCGACCTGGTGAAGGTCTAAAGTCATTATAAGGATCCTCTGCATTGATACGACACTCAATAGAGTGCAATTGCGGATAGTAGTTCTTTCCAGATATCTTTACACCAGCAGCTACTTTAATCTGCTCGCGGATCAAATCGTGATCAACAACCTCTTCGGTAATCGGGTGTTCCACCTGAATACGCGTGTTCATTTCCATGAAGTAGAAGTTGCGGTGCTTATCTACTAAGAATTCTACCGTTCCTGCTCCTTCGTAGTTGATGTATTCTGCTGCTTTTACTGCGGCTTTACCCATGGCATCACGCAACTCATCAGTCATGAATGGAGAAGGAGTTTCTTCCGTTAATTTTTGGTGACGACGCTGTACAGAACAGTCACGCTCACTGAGGTGACAGGCTTTTCCTGTAGAATCTCCAACTACTTGGATCTCGATATGGCGCGGCTCTTCAATGAGTTTTTCCATGTACATATCGTCGTTTCCAAAGGCAGCCTTACTCTCTTGGCGAGCAGACTCCCAAGCAGCTTGAAGGTCTTCTTCTTTCCATACGGCGCGCATTCCTTTTCCTCCTCCACCGGCACTAGCTTTAAGCATAACAGGGTATCCTGTTTCTACTGCGAGCTTTTTGCAGGTTTCAAAGTCTGGAATTACACCGTCTGAACCAGGAACACAAGGTACTCCAGCAGCTTTCATTGTAGCTTTTGCAGAAGCTTTGTCTCCCATACGGTCAATCATTTCTGCGGAGGCACCGATGAATTTGATCTCGTGCTCTTCACAGATCTTGGAGAACTTGGCATTCTCAGATAAGAACCCGTATCCCGGGTGAATCGCATCAGCATTGGTGATCTCTGCTGCAGCGATGATGTTCGATATTTTTAGATAGGATTCTGAACTCGCTGGCGGTCCAATACATACAGCCTCGTCAGCAAAACGCACGTGAAGGCTATCGGCATCGGCAGTAGAATATACAGCTACCGTCTTAATCCCCATCTCTTTACAGGTTCGGATAACGCGCAAGGCGATCTCTCCCCGATTGGCAATCAGTATTTTTTTAAACATAACACTGTGATTTTTTGCATCAGTCCGGAAGGACTAACGCACTATATAATCCGATTTGACTATGATGGGTCGATTAAGAATAGTGGCTGATCAAATTCAACTGGAGAAGAATCCTCAACTAGGATCTTCACAATTTTACCAGACACTTCTGATTCGATCTCGTTAAACAACTTCATGGCTTCGATAACACAAAGCACATCGCCGTTTCCTATACTGTCTCCTACCTCAACAAACATTGGTTTGTCTGGCGCCGGACGGCGGTAGAAAGTTCCAATAATAGGGGATTTGATCGTAACGTATTTTGAATCGTCACTAGCAGGTGCAGCTTCTGCAGCAGGTGCGGCGGCTTCAGCAGCCGGAGCCGGTGCAGCAGCAACAGGTGCAGCGGCAACAGGAGCGGCAGCAGGGATCTGCTGAATGTAAGTGGCCTCAGGACCTTTGCTCTCCATCCCAGTGCGGATGGTGATCTTAAACTCGTCCGTCTCCAATTTTACCTCGTTTGCGCCAGACTTGGCTACAAACTTGATCAGATTCTGAATATCCTTAATTTCCATCGGATTTTGTTTTTTTAGTTTATTAGGTTGTGGTTTTTATGAATCGTATGCCCAGGTCAAATAAATAGATCCCCAGGTAAATCCGCCTCCAAAAGAAGCAAAGATCAATTTGTCTCCTTTTTTAAGCTGTTTTTCGTAATCGTATAAACATAGCGGAAGGGTTGCCGAAGTGGTGTTCCCGTAACGCTCAATGTTCATCATCACCTTGTTGTCATCCAACCCCATACGGCGGGCCGTTGCATCAATGATGCGTTTGTTGGCTTGATGAGGAACCAGCCAGGCAACATCATCACCGGTCAGTTCATTGCGTTCTAAGATCTTCGCAGCTCCGTCTGCCATATTGGATACAGCAAATTTGAACACGGTTTTTCCGTCTTGGAACACATAGTGCTTTTTGGCGTCTACGGTTTCGTGAGATGCCGGCAGGATTGATCCCCCTGCATCGATCTTCAAATGCTCACGGCCAATCCCGTCGCTTCTGAGGACCTCATCTTGCAATCCGTAGCCTTCTTCATTAGGCTCAAAAAGCACAGCGCCACCTCCATCACCAAAGATGATACAAGTGGCACGATCTTCATAATCAATAATTGAAGACATCTTGTCCGCTCCAATGAGCAGTACTTTTTTATAGCGACCCGATTCAATGTAGCGGGCTGCTGTGGACATTCCGTATAGGAAACTCGAGCAAGCCGCAACTAAATCATATGAAAAAGCGTTTACGGCTCCTATCTGAGAGGCTACGTAAACGCCTGTTGCTGCTACCGGCATATCCGGAGTCGCTGTGGCCATAATGACCATGTCAATATCTTTTGGGTCGGTGCCGCTTTTCTCAAGGACATCTTGTGCGGCTTTGATAGCCAAATAAGAAGTTCCTTTGTTGCTGTCCTTTAATAGGCGGCGTTCTTTGATTCCGGTACGGGTGGTAATCCATTCGTCGTTCGTATCAACCATAGTTTCCAGAATCTGGTTGGTCAGTACGTAATCTGGCAGGTAGCCCCCGACAGCGGTAATAGCTGCTGTGATCTTACTCATTTTACAGAATTCAGTACACAAAAAAAGGCATTATTGCCTTAAAAGGAAGTGAAAATAACGAATTTTAGACAAAAACAAGCCAAAATTGGCTCATTTATGACATTTTTGGCTACTTGTAATAAAAAACTCTCGCGAATCAAAAATTTTGACCGCGAGAGTAATATTTTACAAAACAGGTACTACTATGCTTCTGCAGACTCGGTATCGTCAATAAGAACCTGTCCACGGTAGTATAGCTTTCCTTCGTGCCAGTGCGCTCTGTGATATAAGTGCGTCTCTCCTGTAGTAGGATCAGTGGCCAATTGAGGTGCAGTAGCTTTATAGTGCGTTCTGCGCTTATCTCTTCTGGTTTTAGAGATTTTTCTCTTAGGATGTGCCATTACTTATTTATTTATCCGTTAATAATTTCTTTAAATCGTCCCAACGCGGATCAGTTTGATCATCGTCAGTTTGTTCTGCCTGATTATTCAGGCTGAGTTCTTCTAACTTCTCTAGAGCTTCTGATTTTAAGGTGCCGTCTGCAACTCCGGGATGAACCCTTTTTGCTGGAACAGCTAGCACAAGACTCTCATATATATATTGTGCTATTTCAACCTCGTAACTGCCGTGAGGCAAAATCAAAAGATCTTCTTCTTCATCATTGTACTCTTGTCCAAACTTAACTACCAAATCAAAATTACCAGAAATTGGCTGATCATAAGGCTCATTGGTCAAGTCACAATTGATGTTGACAGTTCCTTCAAACTGAAAATGCAAGTCCAAAAGGGTGCTTTTCTTTTCCAGTTCTAGGTCAACTTTTACGTCGGCCTGATGGAACTCATCATACTCAAAGTGCTCAAAGAACGCGTTGTCTATCTGATAGTCAAACTGATGGGCGCCTATTTTGAGGCCCACAAACGGGATAGTATATGCTTTCAATTCCTTCACAATCAACTCGTTTACGATCCCGTCTCTATCAAAGACGGCTGCAAAGATAATAATTTATTTAGAAGTTATTAGAACTTTTCACATCAGCGCGAAAAATTCGAATCACTTCTACTGGAGTATTGCTGGCCTATCTTTTCTTCGCTAAAACCTTACGGGCTCTTTTCTGCAAAGGATTAGCGCTCAACTCTAAATATTCTTGTCGGGTCTTATAGATCTGAATAGCACTGAACACAGCTTCTTTAAATGAACTGTAATCGGCCTCGCCTTTTCCGGCCTTGTCATAGGCTGTACCGTGGTCTGGAGAGGTGCGTATTTTATGAAGCCCCGCCGTATAGTTCACTCCCTGTCCAAAGGAAAGGGTTTTGAAGGGCACTAAGCCTTGGTCGTGATAGGCGGCAATGATGGCGTCAAAGTGCAAATGATTTTTGGTCCCAAAGAAGCTGTCTGCCGCATACGGGCCGTATACCAAGGTACCCTCTTCATTGAGTTTGGCCAAAGTTGGTCGAACCACCTCATCGTCCTCTTTACCAATAACTCCGTTATCCCCAGTATGTGGGTTGATCCCCAAGACGGCCACTTTTGGTGTAATGATACCAAAGTCTTGTTTTAATGTCTGAGTCACCGTTTTGATTTTGGTCTCAATGAGCTCCGGAGTAATGGCTGCGGAAACGTCTTTGACCGGTAAGTGGTCTGTCAAAAGGCCAACACGCAAAGATTCACTGATCATGAACATCATGCTATTGCCTTCCAGTTCCTGGTTGAGATAATCTGTATGACCAGGAAACTTAAAGTCTTCTGCTTGAATATTGTGTTTGTGAATAGGCGCAGTGACCAAAACATCAATTTTGTCTTCCTTAAGAGCGCGGACTGCAGACTTGAAACTCTTTATAGCATAAGCACCAGCTTCTGGGTGTTCTTCTCCAAACTGAACGTTCACGCCTTCTTTCCAAACATTAAAGACGTTGATCTTCTTGTGAGCGATCTGATCCAACTTGTGAATGCCGTGCAGATTCATCTGCAAACCAAAATGCTTTTTGTAAAAGGACATCAGCTTTACTGAAGCAAAGATCACGGGAGTGCAGAACTCCAACATGCGGGAATCCAAAAAGGTTTTAAGAATGATCTCCCCACCAATTCCGTTGAGATCTCCTATGGAAATTCCTACTGTGATCTGTTCTTTTTTACTCAAAGCTTTTGGGTCTTAAACCGCCTTTAGTTCTGCAACAGCAGCTGGGCGATTATTCGTATTTTTGTACTACAAAGTTAACAACAATATTAAGATGTTTACAGGGATCATTGAAGAAGTAGCAGAAGTAGTAAAAATTGAGCGCGATGGTGGAAATATTCACATCAGCATGCAAGCGCAAATGACGCCGGAGTTGCAGATCGATCAAAGTGTGGCGCATAACGGTGTTTGCCTGACCGTAGTTGCCATTAATGGTAACCAATATACGGTTACGGCTATTGATGAAACCCTTCAAAAATCCAATCTTGGAGAACTGGCTGTGGGCAGTGGTGTAAACTTAGAACGTGCCATGAAAATGGGGGCGCGTTTGGATGGGCACATTGTTCAAGGGCATGTAGATCAAACAGCGACCTGTATCGCAACAGAAACTTTGGACGGCTCTTGGACCTATAGATTTAGACATGATCTGATCCCAGGAAACCTGACGATAGAAAAAGGGTCAATTACTGTAAATGGTGTGAGTCTTACGGTGGTAGACAGCACGGATACCGAATTTAGTGTGGCAATCATTCCCTACACGCATAAACATACAAATTTCCACGCGCTAAAAGCAGGCGATACGGTCAATCTAGAATTTGATGTTGTGGGAAAATACGTTCAGAAATTGCTAGGACAATCTAGCTAAGACGTTTTCTTCGGTAAGCAATAAAGACACCTAGCGCGACGCCAAAAATAAGCAATACAAAACTTGATGCATCTATGGGAAGCCCCGGTGGCGGGGGGCCCGTAGGCGGTGGTGGACTCTGGGCAGCTATTGTTTGGGGCAACAGCAAACACAGTCCTAAGACTGTTATTTTTACGATTTGGGGTCGCATAATCGGGTTCTAATGTACTAATTTTTTTAAAATCGCAAAGGAAAAGCTTCTTTCCAAGCGAATTAGTAACAGTTATTTTACAATCTAGTGGACCCAGAAGGGCTCGAACCTTCGACCCCCTGATTATGAGTCAGGTGCTCTAACCAGCTGAGCTATGGGTCCTGAATTAGTGTGCAAATGTAAAATTAGTTAATTGATCCGCAAACTATTTAATTCAATTTCTCTCCTGACACAACTCTACCAGAACACCATTACTGGATTTTGGATGTAAAAACGCAATGATTTTATTGTCAGCCCCTTGCTTAGGGGTTTCATTCAAAACGCGGAAGCCTTCTTTTTTGAGCCGATCGATCTCGGCTTCTATATCATCTACAGCAAAAGCAATATGATGGATCCCTTCTCCCCTTTTCTCAATAAACTTCGCAATTGGGCTTTCAGGATTGGTCGCGGCCAAAAGTTCGATTTTAGACTCTCCACACTGAAAAAATGAGGTATCTACCCCTTCTGATTCTACCGATTCGACTTTATAATGGGGTTTGCCCAAAAGTGCGGCATACACTTTGTTTGCAGATTCCAGATCCTTCACAGCAATTCCTATGTGTTCAATTTTTGTCATTAACCTTAATTTCAATTGTGCTAGAATAATGTATTCAATAAGTAAATATGCTACTTTTGTCCTATGAACGAAAGCAATCGGCAGAAAAAAATAGCAGGAATCCTGCAAAGCGATATCGCAAACTTGATCCAAAAGATGTTACGTGAGGCTGGGCAGGCCCAAGTTGTCGTGTCTGTCACTAAAGTGAATGTGACTGTTGATCTGTCTATTGCCAAAGTTTACCTGAGCATTTTTCCGGCCCAACACGCTAAGGGGATGATGGAAGAGATCAAAACGGTGACTCCAAACATCAAACATCAGTTGGCACAACTTACCCGAGACCAATTGCGAAAAATGCCCGATCTGATCTTTTATCTGGACGATTCACTAGAGTATATTGAATCTATAGACAAAGCCCTTGAAGGGGAACACGACCCTGTTAAAAATCCGGACCTGCTGGGGAGAAGAAAAAAATCCTGAGTTGAATACGCCCTTCTACATTGCAAGGCGTTACCTCTGGAGCAAAAGCAACAACAACGCCATTAACAAGATCACGCGGATTGCCGCTGTGGGAGTTATTGTTGCAACTGCAGCTCTTTACATTGTGCTTTCTGGCTTTGCTGGTTTGCGCGATTTTTCATTGAGTTTTACCAACGTATTTGATGCTGATCTAAAGGTTTATCCGCAGACGGGTAAAACGATCCGAACTGATGGCAACTTGAGACAAGCCATCTTACAGACCGATGGCGTCCTGGCCTTAACGCAAATAGTGGAAGAGCGCGTTTATCTGAACTTTAAAGGCAAGAATCATATCGCTACTATAAAAGGTGTGGATGATCGCTTTGAAGCTGTTGTGCCGGTAGACAGCATGCTTTTTATCAATGATTGGTTCCGCAGCGGTGAGAATGAAGCGGTTATTGGGCTTACAACTTCAGTAAAATTATCTCTAGGAACTTATGACTACAGTGAACTTTTGGAGATCTATGCGCCTAAACCTGGAACGGGTCAAATTCTAGATCCACAGCAAGCCTTTAGAAAAGAACGCGTAGTGGTCACCGGAGTCTACAATGTGAATGAAGACGTTGATGACACCTATATATTTGCGGACATCAATTTAGCCCGAAGGCTATTGGATTATGACGAAAACACAGTTTCTGGCTTTGAGATCAAACTAGATCCTGGTGCCGATCCAGAAGCAGTCAAAACAGCCTTAACACAGCACTTTGGAAATCCTGTAGATATCAAAACTCGCCTCCAACAAAACGATGCGCTTTACAAAATGCTCAACACAGAGAATGTCGCGGTATATTTAATCTTCACCTTGGTTTTAATTATCGCTTTATTCAATGTTATCGGCGCTATCATCATGATGATTCTGGACAAGAAAGGAAACTTAAAGACCCTGCAAAATCTTGGATTGCTAGGGTCTGAGATTAGAAAAATCTTTTATTATCAAGGCATACTGCTTACTGCTGTAAGTGGTGTTATTGGGCTTGCGCTAGGCTTTATTATTGTCTGGTGCCAGTTGCAATTTGGTTGGGTCGCCATAACAGCAACTCTTGCTTATCCTGTAAAGCCCACTGTATTAAACGCCATAGTAGTTTTAGCCACAATGTTAGTGCTAGGCGTTATTGCTGCCAATATTGCCTCCAGAAACGTCAATGAAAAGATGTTGTCTAAAATCTAGGCAAACTGAAAATCCGCAAAGCGTTCCAAAACCTCATCAAAAGTGGCGAAGACATCAGCAGAATGATCGCTGGTCACCATTTTGGTTCGGTACTCTTTAAAATGAGGAATCCCTTTAAAGTAATTGGTGTAATGACGGCGGGTTTCAAAAACTCCCAGCTTTTCACCCTTCCAGTCAATAGACATTTGTAAATGACGTTTTGCAGCTTCCACTCGCTCTTGCAGTGTTGGTGGAGCAAGGTGTTCTCCGGTTTCAAAGTAATGCTTGACTTCTCTAAAGAACCAAGGATATCCAATACTGGCACGTCCAATCATTGCTCCGTCTAATCCGTAGTCGTCACGCATCTCCACGGCGCGTTCGGGAGAGTTCACATCTCCATTTCCAAAAACAGGAATGTGCATGCGCGGATTGTTCTTTACCTCAGCGATAGGGCGCCAATCGGCATTACCCTTATACATCTGGGCTCGAGTTCTGCCGTGAATCGAAATGGCCTTACAGCCAACATCTTGGAGTCGTTCTGCAACCTCAACGATCTTAATGCTGTCGTGGTCCCAACCCAAGCGCGTCTTTACCGTTACAGGCAAGTGCGTGCGTTCTACCATGGCCTTAGTGAGTTTCACCATAAGGTCAATGTCTTTTAAGATCCCGGCTCCGGCTCCTTTTGAAACCACTTTCTTTACCGGACACCCAAAGTTGATGTCAATAATATCTGGTTTGGAAGCAGTAACGATATCTACGGATTGCAACATGGAGTCCATATTGGCTCCAAAGATCTGAATCCCTACAGGGCGTTCCTTTTCGTAAATATCCAATTTGATGACGCTTTTGGCGGCATCGCGGATGAGTCCTTCTGAAGAAATAAACTCAGTGTACACTACATCTGCGCCTTGTTCCTTGCACAGGGCGCGGAACGGCGGATCACTTACATCTTCCATCGGTGCGAGCAATAAAGGGAACTCGCCTACATCTATGTCTCCTATCTTGGCCATTGGCTGCAAAATTACGTAAAATCAGATTCTTACAAAATGCTACTAAAAGCCGCGCTTTTGCACTATCTTTGCGCAAAATCGCCCCAAAGGCAAGTATATGAAGCACTTTCGCAACTTTTGCATCATCGCGCATATCGACCACGGAAAATCTACCTTGGCCGACAGACTTTTGGAATATACGGGTTCGGTAACTGAACGTGAGAGTCAAAACCAACTCTTAGACAATATGGATCTCGAACGTGAACGCGGGATAACTATTAAAAGTCACGCGATTCAAATGGAGTACGTTTATGAAGGAGAGACTTATGTCCTGAACTTGATTGATACTCCGGGTCACGTTGATTTTAGCTATGAGGTTTCAAGATCTATTGCAGCCTGTGAAGGAGCACTATTGGTTGTTGACGCTGCTCAGAGCATTCAGGCGCAGACCATCTCTAACCTCTATTTGGCTTTGGAGAATGACTTGGAGATCATTCCAGTACTTAACAAAGTGGATCTTCCGAGTGCGAATCCAGAAGAAGTGACTGATGATATTGTTGATCTTTTGGGTTGCGATGCTGAAGAAGTAATTCCTGCCAGTGCCAAGACGGGTATTGGTATTGAAGATATTTTAAACGCCATTATTGAGCGCATTCCTGCTCCTCAAGGTGATCCTGCAGCACCGCTGCAAGCGCTGATCTTTGATTCTGTTTACAATCCTTTCCGCGGAGTAGAGACCTACTTTCGAGTGATTGACGGCGAGATCCGCAAAGGGCAACAGATCAAATTCATGGCAACGGGCAAGACCTATTTTGCCGATGAAGTTGGAACCCTCAAGCTCAAACAAGCTCCGAAGCAAAAAGTAGGCGCGGGAGATGTAGGTTACCTCATCACAGGGATCAAAGATGCTCGTGATGTAAAAGTGGGTGATACTATTACTGACGCTAAGCAGCCTACAACCAAAATGATTGAAGGTTTTGAAGATGTAAAACCGATGGTATTCGCCGGAATCTATCCTGTAGATACTGAAGATTATGAAGAACTGAGAAACTCCATGGAAAAACTGCAGCTCAATGATGCTTCTTTGGTTTTCCAGCCGGAGAGTTCTGCAGCGCTTGGTTTTGGATTCCGTTGTGGATTCTTGGGGATGCTTCACTTGGAGATCATTCAAGAGCGATTGGAGCGCGAATTCAATATGACCGTAATCACTACGGTACCTAACGTATCCTATCACGCCTACACCAACAAAGAACCGGATGAGGTCATTTTAGTGAATAACCCTTCTGATCTTCCTGAGCCGTCCACAATGAACCGTGTGGAAGAGCCATTCATTAAGGCGAGTATCATTACCAAGTCGGATTTTGTTGGGCCGGTAATGAGCTTGTGTATCGAAAAGCGCGGACAGATCACGAATCAAAATTACTTGACGCCAGAACGTGTAGAACTTTCTTTTGATATGCCTTTGGCGGAAATTGTATTTGATTTCTACGATCGACTCAAAACGGTATCTAAAGGATACGCCTCCTTTGACTACGCACCTATTGGAATGCGTACTTCTAATTTGGTAAAAGTAGACGTGCTACTCAACGGGAACACCGTAGATGCCCTTTCTGCACTCTTGCACAAGGACAATGCTTATGACATTGGGAAAAAGATGTGTGAGAAGCTTAAGGAGCTTATTCCACGACAGCAGTTTGACATTCCAATTCAGGCGGCTATTGGAGCTAAGATCATTGCACGTGAGACTGTAAAAGCACTGAGAAAAGACGTTACTGCCAAATGTTATGGTGGTGATATTTCCCGTAAGAGAAAGCTACTGGAAAAGCAGAAAAAAGGGAAGAAGCGTATGCGTCAGGTAGGTAATGTGGAAATCCCACAGGAAGCTTTTATGGCCGTTCTAAAACTCAACGACTAATTACAGCTCGTACCTTGTTCCGTTAGATTGGAAAGGTATACGTCATAGTCGGTATCGGTATCTTCACCGTTAACCGAGGCATCGCCATTGGCTTCTCGGCAGAGTGTAAAGGTTTGTGTCAACTCATTGCTGCAGCTTACACAAGAAACATCATCGTCTTTACAAGAAGTAAAACAAGCAAGAATAACAAGGCTCAGAACGACAACTCTTTTCATAAGGGATGGCTTTGTGAATGGGAACGTTAGAATTCCTGGTTTATTTTTTAAAACAGTCCTTCGGATTTAGCTAGGCACATTTTTCAGAACACTTTCTACATCAATGGTCTTGCCCAGGTAAGCCAACTGAGAGCCTTCTACGACTTCCATTTGTGAAGGATTGGTAATAAAACTGAGTTCGCCACTAGGCGCTTTCAAGAACAGGGCCACCATGTCTTTGTGGTCAAGAATATAGTCCAACATACGCTGAAAGACCACCTCGGAATCAATATCGATCTCTTGAATGGAAGGGTACTCATTCGCTACTCGAGTTAGGTCTGCATAGTCATGAGTGGTAGAGAGTACTTCATCCGGAGCGCTTCCGTTCTGTAAGCCCTTTTTGCGTTCCTCATCACTCATAAGGCGGAAGGATCCGTTCTCTCCTAAAGAGGCTCTGTATTTGGTCAAGGCGTATTTATTAATCTCATCATTACCGGTCATGGCAATAAGGAAACCAACGTCATTGAATTCAATATTGTCAGTCAGATCTCCTTCATAAATATTCGCATTCATGGAATCCAATCCGAGTTCACGCGCTAGACTGATATTACTCGCATTGGTGTCGATCAAAACCACATCGCGCTTGTTCTTTTTGAGATAGCTCCCTATAACTCGTGAGGGTTTAGAAGCACCCACAATGATTATAGCTTCTGATGAGGTCAAAAACACCCCAACTAAACGGGCAAAAAGTCTGGCTGTTGCGGCATTGAGTAAAACCGTGGCCAACACTACTGCAAAGACCAAGGGCGTAATGTATTCTGCGCCTCGCACGCCTTGCTCCACCAATTTGGTTCCAAAAAGTGAGGCAATACCTGCGGCCACAATACCGCGCGGACCCACCCATGAGATAAAGAGTTTTTCGTTGGTTTTTAAACTGCTGCCAATGGTAGATAGGAAGACTCCGATCGGTCTGAGTACAAAAACAATTACCGCCAAAAGCGCTGCGGTCTCCCAGGTGTAAATCAGCAATAAGTCCTCCAAAGAGATGTTAGCGGCCAATAAAATGAACAGTATAGAGATCAAAAGTACACTTAAAGACTCTTTAAAGTAAAGCAACTCCTTAAGGTTGGGAAGGTCGCTATTTCCTAAAAACATCCCCATCACAACCACAGCCAAAAGGCCTGACTCATGAGCAAAAATATCGCTTTCAACAAAGATCAAAAGCACTACAGAAAGTGCCACAACATTCAGTAGATAGTGTGGAATGAACTTCTTTTTTATGGCGTAATAAAGTGCGTATCCGCCAGAAATACCAAAGGCAAATCCTATCAGTACAATTTTACCAAACTCCACCAAAGCTTGTTTGGTGTAGCCCGCATCTCCTCCAACGCTAATAAACTCAAAGACCAATACGGCAACCAAAGCACCTATTGGATCGATCAAAATACCTTCCCATTTCAAAACGGCAGAGACATCCTTTTTAAGCGGAATATTTCTGAGAATAGGCGTGATTACCGTCGGACCGGTAACGATGATCAAAGAAGAAAATAAAAAGCTGATGCGCCAGTCAAGGCCAAAAATATAATGGGCGGCTAATCCGGCTCCCGCGAAGGTCACCACAGAGCCCAAACTGATCAACTTCCCGATCACAGGACCAATTTTAGAAACCTCTCCGCGCTTCAAGGTCAAACCGCCTTCAAAGAGAATGATACCAATCGCTAAGGATACAAAATTGAATAAATGCTGGTTGGGAAAAAGCCCTTTGTCTCCGTTAAAAATAGGTTGGATCCACTGGGCTCCATCCTCAGAGATTAAGGTAGAAATTGGACCCACGAACAAACCGATCAAAATCAGCGGTAAAATGGCAGGAATCTTAAATTTCCAGGCCACCCATTGGGCCAAAATTCCTAAAACAATTATCCCTGCTAATTCAATCATGTGCTGCGGTTTGGTTGTCTAAAAATAACAAGAATTGGCGGCAATGAACCAAATAGTGCTAAAATTGTTAAAATACTGCGTTAACAATCCCAAAAATCTGAGGCTTAATCGGGGAAGAGTCTTTGTCTTTTAGTAATTTGCGTAACTTTTGTTAAAGAGAATGACCCTCTACCCTATTGAATCCGGAAATTTCAAGTTAGACGGAGGAGCCATGTTTGGTGTGGTTCCCAAATCACTTTGGACACGAACCAATCCGGCAGATGCTAACAATATGATCGATATGGCAGCACGCTGCCTGCTCATAGAAGATGGCGATCGATTGATCTTGATCGATACGGGAATGGGTAATAAGCAATCCGAAAAATTCTTCGGCTACTATTACCTTTGGGGAGATTACAATTTAGAAGGTTCTTTGGCAAAGCACGGATTTCATCCGGATGATATCACCGACGTCTTTATGACCCATTTGCATTTTGATCACTGCGGAGGTTCTGTAGTTTGGAACGCAGACAAAAGTGGATACCGTCCCGCGTTTAAAAACGCTAAATACTGGACCAACAAATCTCACTGGGATTGGGCCGTAAATCCGAATGCGCGTGAAAAGGCCTCTTTTTTGAAAGAGAACATCATGCCGCTAGAAGAAAGCGGACAATTGCATTTTGTGGATCCACAAGGTTTGCCTTATGCGGAGTCAAGCGAATTGGGCTTTGGAATACTTTTTGCCGATGGACACACGGAAAAACAAATGATCCCGCACATCAAATACAAAGGGAAGACCTTAGTTTTTATGGCAGATCTGCTCCCAACAGCTGGACATGTTCCGCTTCCCTATGTGATGGGATATGATACGCGCCCATTGTTGACCTTGGATGAAAAAGCTGCTTTTTTGGATCGGGCAGCGAACGAGGATTTGTACTTGTTTTTAGAACACGATCCGCATCATGAAATTATTACGGTCAAGCACACCGAGAAAGGCGTGCGATTTGACCAAGCACATACATTTAACAACTTATTTAATTAATGATACCTATGAATATGAAGAAGATGATCATTCCTGCGTTAGGTTTATCGCTGTTTATGGTTTCCTGTGGAGGTCCTGCTCCATTGGTTTCAACTCCTATCGGAAATATTGATTCAGTACCCTTAAAGGTTGCGCCACTTACAGAGGCTCAAACCAAAAGCTGGGGGGCTGCGGACTTAGTAATGGACACCATTCCAGGAATGAGTGTGGACAAAGCCTATGCAGAACTGCTCAACAAAAAGAAAGGGGAAACTGTGATCGTTGCAGTAATTGATAGCGGTACCGACATTGAGCATGAAGATCTAGACGATGTGATCTGGGTGAACAAAGGAGAGGTTCCAAATAACGGGAAAGACGACGACAACAACGGTTATATTGACGATATCCATGGTTGGAATTTCTTAGGCGATGTAGTGGCTGAGAACATGGAGTATGTTCGTTATATGCGCAAACTAGGGCCTAAATTTGACGGTAAATCAGAGTCGGCGATTAGCGCTGCAGACCGTGAAGATTATGCTATGTATCAAAAGGCGAAAGCTGAATACGAAAAAGAAGTTGCTGACGTACAGGGAACTTTAAACCAATACAATGCTATCCTGGCCCAAGTTAAGCCAGCTCACGAAGCCATGGCTAAGAAACTCGGGAAGGAAGACTATACTGCAAAAGATTTGCAAGGAATTGCTAATCCTGATGCTACTACACAGCAGCAAATCGGGATGTTGACTCAGATGCTTACATACGGAGATACAGTGCCGGATGTTTTGGATCAGCTTCAAGAAGGGATCGATTACTTCGGTGGGCGTATGGACTCACACTTCAACATGACAGCAGACTTTAGAGGAGTTCTAGGAGACAATCCTGACGACTGGAACGACAAGACTTACGGAAACAACGACGTTGACGGACCAACTGCTGACAAAGAAGACGTTTCTCACGGAACTCACGTGGCCGGTATCATTGCTGCAGAACGCAACAATGGTATTGGAATGAATGGTGTAGCCAACAACGTTGAGATCATGGTATTGCGCGCAGTGCCAGACGGTGACGAGTATGATAAAGACATCGCTTTAGCAATTCGTTACGCAGCAGATAACGGTGCAAAAGTGATCAATACAAGTTTTGGAAAATACTATTCTCCACACCCAGAATGGGTTTGGGACGCTATCAAATACGCGGCTAGCAAAGACGTACTCATTGTAAACGCAGCAGGTAATGAAGCCTTGGACTTGGACGGTATTCAAGTATATCCAAACGATCAAGAATTAGACGGTGCTGAAATTGCAGATAACTTTATTACCATTGGTGCAATGCACCACGATTACGGTAGTGAAATGATAGCAAACTTCTCCAACTACGGAAATACTTCTGTTGACGTGTTTGCTCCTGGAACTAAGATTTGGTCTACTATGCCAAACAACACCTATGAATACCAGCAAGGTACTTCTATGGCGGCTCCAGCGGCTGCGGGTGTAGCAGCAGTTATTCGTTCCTACTATCCTAATTTAACTGCAGCTCAAGTAAAAGACATCTTGATGAAGAGTGGATTGGATTCTTCTCAGAATGTTGTTTTAGGTGGAGATCCAGCTAACGCACAGGCCTTTGGTCAGATTTCTGTTTCTGGAAAAATGGTCAATATGTACAACGCCATCTTGATGGCCGATAAAATGTCACGATAATGAGAACTTACATTTTACTGCTTGTAGGTTGCTTGACCTTGAGCAGCTTTGCACAGAACAACACTTCCTACTGGCAACAAAAAGCCGACTATACTATGGACATCGACTTTGATGTTGAAAGCCATCAGTATAAAGGAAAACAAACCATAGAATACACCAATAATTCACCAGATACTTTGAATCGTGTATTCTATCATTTGTATTTCAACGCTTTTCAGCCTGGCAGTGAAATGGACGTTCGTTCTAGAACCATCGCTGATGCAGATCCGCGGGTAAAAGACAGAATCTCCAAATTGAGTCCGAACGAAATCGGATTTATTAAACCGATGAAACTCACTCAAAACGGTGTAGATCTCAACTACAATATTGAAGGTACCGTTTTGGAGGTTGATTTGGCGCAGCCGATCTTACCTGGAGCCAGCACAACATTCTATATGGAATGGGACGCTCAAGTTCCTGTACAGATCCGTAGAAGCGGACGTTACAACGCAGAAGGCGTAGCTTACTCCATGACCCAATGGTTTCCGAAGTTAGCAGAATACGACTTCCAAGGTTGGCATGCACACCCTTATATTGGACGTGAGTTCCACGGTGTTTGGGGAGATTGGAAAGTTACCCTGAGTATTGATAAGGATTTTGTTGTTGGAGGAACTGGATATTTGGTGGGTGAGCCTACAACCAAGCGTGGAAAGACGACCTATGTTTTTGATGCGCCTATGGTTCACGATTTTACTTGGGCAGCTGATCCTGACTTTGTTCACGACGTTTATGAAGGTGCCAATGGAGTGACGCTCAACTTCTACTACAAAAAGACGATGAGCGAAACAAACCTGAAGAACTGGAAAGAGTTACAGCCTAAAACAGCTGCACTATTGGAGTTCTTCAACAAGCACATCGGTGATTATCCGTACAAGCAATACTCTGTGATCCAAGGTGGTGATGGAGGTATGGAATACGCCATGTGTACCTTGATCACTGGAGAGCGTAAATTCGGTTCTCTTGTGGGAGTGACGGCTCACGAAATGGCACACAGCTGGTTCCAATTTCTATTGGCGACTAATGAGTCGATCCACGAGTGGATGGATGAAGGTTTCACCTCGTATATTTCAAATGCCGCCATGAATGAGATCATGGGAGAGAACTCAGACAACCCTCACAGAGGAAGTTATCGCAGTTATATCTATCTGGCAAACAGCGGGAAAGAACAGCCTTTAACCACCCATGCGGATCGTTACGACATCAACATGGCTTATGGTATTGCTGCTTATAGCAAAGGGGCGGTGTTTATGGCTCAATTGGGTTATGTGATTGGACAAGAGAACTTGGCCAAGACCATCAAGCGATACTACGATGAATTTGCCTTCAAACACCCAACGCCGAATGATTTTATTCGAGTAGCGGAGAAGGTTTCTGGGCTAGAATTGGATTGGTACTTGCAAGATTTTGGGCAAACCACCAACACTATCGACTACGGAATTGAGAACGTAGTGGCCTCAGAGGGCGGTACGCAAGTTAGCTTGAAGCGCAATGGACTCATGCCTATGCCTCTTGACCTTATGGTTACATATGCTGACGGATCCAAAGAGTCGTTTTATATTCCTTTACGCATGATGCGTGGCGGAAAAGACAATCCTTATGACGGTGTTAAGCGTACCGTACTGGATGATTGGGCTTGGGCCTATCCAACCTATGATTTTGAGATCCCATCCAACGGAAAAACCATTCAGAGCATTCAAATTGACCCATCCAATTTAATGGCAGATGCCAAGCCAGATGACAATATGAAAAAGATGTAATTCTATGCATCATACATGATCAAAAGTCCTGCATTTGCAGGACTTTTTTATTTTTAGCAGGAGTTTTAGAAATAATTGGGAATTGCCAATGCCTTAATTGGTTACATTTAACCTATGTTAAAGTTTCCAGCTTCCCAGCGACTTAAGAGCAGCAAACAGATCGAAGCCCTATTTGCTCAAGGCAAAACGGCTAAGGCCTTTCCTTTGCTGATGCGTTTTATGCCTGCTGATGTGCCTGCACACAAAGCCGCTTTTGCCGTCTCGAAGCGAAATTTTAAAAAAGCTGTAGACCGCAACCGTGTCAAACGCCTGATGCGAGAAGCGTATCGATTGGAGAAAAATACAGTCGATTCAACTTCTGCACGGTATTTGATGCTATTCATTTACACGGGTAAAAATCTTCCAACTTTAATTGAATTACGCCTGTCAATGGCAAAACTTTTAAAACAATTGGAATGATGAAAACCTTATTTATCGCCCTTTTTGGGACTTTTTTAGCTTGTTCTGACTCAGGATCAAGCACTTTGGGAATTGTAGATTCAGACGGTTGGGTCGCAAATGTAGACGGCAACTCCTATCTAAACACAGAACCCACTGCGGAATACAGCGAAACGGATAACAAAGACGCTAAGATCATTAAGACCGCGGAGATTGAATTTCAAACCCGCGATATGGATTGCACTTATGCTCGCATTCGTAAAGCAATTGCTGCTCAGGGTGGAAATTTACAAGACGACAATACCGGAAAATCGTACAATCAAGTTTATAGAAACCTCGTGATTCGTGTTCCGTCTGCGAATTTTGGACCTCTAGTAGATTCTATTGGTCAAGGGGTTGATTACTTTGACACCAAACGAATTTCGCGTCGTGACGTCGGCGAAGAATTCGTGGATCTGGAAGCTAGACTCAAGGCCAAACGCACACTGGAGGATCGTTATTTGGAACTTCTCGGAAAGGCGAAAAATGTCAAAGAAATGCTGGAAATAGAAAGAGAACTAGCAAGTATTCGAGAAGAAATTGAAGCCAAACAAGGCCGTTTGAATTACCTCCAGAGCCAAGTAAGCATGAGTACTATCTCTTTACGATTCTACAAAGAGACTGTAGAAACCCAAGTTCAAGCTTCTTTTGGCAGTAAAATTGCCAATGCCTTTAAAGGTGGGTGGAGTGGACTGTTAACCTTCTTTATTGGAGTGCTCTATCTCTGGCCTTTTGTACTGCTTATAGGGGTGGTATTCTTTTTTGTTCGACGGTATTTAAAACGATCAGCTAGATCGGCAAACTCATAAAATTAAAGCTATGCTCAAGCGCGTAAAACGTATAGGAATTCCCGTAGTATTAGGACTGATCTTGTTCGGGACTACGGCTTTTAAAAACGATTTTTTTGAAATCGCTAAACAGGTAGAGATCTTCACCACCTTGTTCAAGGAACTCAATATGAATTATGTGGACGAGACCACTCCTGCAGAACTGATGGACAAGGCCATTACCGGCATGTTGGACGATCTGGACCCTTATACGGTTTACTGGAATGAGCAAGAAGTAGAGGACGCCAGAATTAATAATTCCGGAGAATATACGGGAATCGGCGCCTCGGCAAGAACATTGAAAGGGAAGATACTAGTGATGGAACCCTTTAAAGGATATCCTGCTGACAAAGCAGGCTTAAAAGCAGGCGATGAGATCATCAAGATTGACAACATCGCCTTAAGCGACTTTACTGATGATGCCGGAGACCTTTTAAAAGGGGCTCCTGGCACCACGGTGAGCCTCACGTATATGCGACAAGGCAAAGAGTATACAACCCAGCTTACTCGTGAAGCGGTGGGCATTAAAGCCGTTCCTTTTTCAAAGCTGATCAACGGCGATACGGGTTATATTGTTTTGAGTAAGTTCAATGCAAAGACAACTATTGAAACCCGAAAAGCTTTGGAAGACCTCAAAGAAGAGGGTGCAACCAAGATCATTTTGGATTTACGCGGTAATCCTGGTGGGCTACTTAATGAGGCGATCAACGTAGTGAATCTATTTGTCAACAAAGGCGAAGTAATTACTACTACTAAATCGGTTATTAAAAAATACAACCGCAGTTATATGACCCAACAAGATCCTGTGGATACAGAAATTCCTCTGGTGGTATTGGTTAACGGACGCTCTGCTTCTGCAAGCGAGATCGTTTCTGGAGCCATTCAAGATTTGGATCGCGGGGTGGTTATTGGTGCGCGAAGTTTTGGTAAAGGGCTTGTTCAAAGGCCCAAGAACTTGACTTACGGAACCCAACTCAAGATTACCATCTCTAGATATTACACCCCAAGCGGACGTTGTATTCAAGCCTTGGATTATTGGAATCGTGATGAAAACGGAGATCCTGTGCGCGCCGAACCTAGTGAATACAATGCCTTTAAAACGCGCGGTGGAAGAACCGTATATGACGGCGGTGGAATCTTACCAGATATTGAATTGGAGTCTTCTAAATACAGTCCAATTACTACGGCACTGTTAAGAGATAATGCCATTTTCAACTACGCCACGGAATACTATTACAAGAAAAATTTAGACTCTTGGGAGAACTTCTCTTTCTCTGATTCTGACTTTGACGCTTTTGTGAAATACCTGAACAAAAACGGTTTTGAGTACGAAACAGAAACCGAGAAAGCCTTTGATGCGGCCTTTAATAAGGCTAAAAGTGACGAGCTCCAAGATCAGATCAAAAAGGCCTACACTACTTTGCGCTCCGAGATTGATGCTGTAAAGCAGAATGAACTTCGCGACAAGAAAGTAGAAATCAAGTCGCTTTTGGAGCAAGAGATCTTAAAGCGTTATTTCTACAGAGAAGGACTTTATGAGTACCAAGTGGTAAACAATCCGGAGATCCTGGAAGCATTAGCGGTCTTGAATGATCCCCAGCGCTATGCAAAAATCTTGAAATAGACTAAAGGACTTTTGTAAAACAGAAGCTTTCCTCAAGGCCTTTGTAGGGCCCGTAGTTTTCTTCCATGCGTATAAATCCTGTGGATTCATAAAGGGCAATAGCAGCATGCTGACGTATGCCAGTTTCTAGTACCAACTGTTGAAATCCTTCTAGTTTGGCCCAAATTTCAAGCTCTTGAAGCACCGCTTTTGCAATCCCTTTTCCTCGAGCTTCAGGCGTTGTATACATGCGTTTGATTTCCGCCGTGGTTTTATTTAAAGCTTTAAAACCGCCGCAGGCGGTCGCGCGATTTTCTGTAAATACGAGAAACAAATGTTGAATATCATCAAGGCCGTTGTACTGATTGTAAAAGGCGTGATCTTCTCCGTCAGTAACTTTTAGCTCAGCATCTAATTGACGGACCAAAGCCAAAAGATCGGAATCTGTATTGGAGACTCTTTGGAAACGCATGGCTTAACTTTTAATCATAGCAATATGGGGGATTCCATCTTCTAAATAGGAATCGCCTGTTGTTTGAAAACCATGACTGTTGTAAAAATCTATGAGATAGGTCTGGGCAGATAGTTTAATGACGCTGGTATTGTAAGTATCTGTTATAGCCTCAATGGACGCTTGCATGATCTGATGTCCATAACCGTCCTTGCGGTGTTTTTCCTCGACCACTACCCTACCAATAGCAGCTTCTGGAAAATAATCTCCTGGTTTAAAACAGCGCGTATAGGCCACAATCTTATCATTACGTGTTCCGATTATGTGCAGCGCTTTTTGATCTTTGCCGTCTAAATCTTGGTATACACAATCTTGCTCCACCACAAACACCTCGCAGCGTAATTGTAAAAGCTCGTAGAGTTCGCGAATATTGAGCTGCTCAAAGGTCTTTACTTCTATTTTTAGATCAGTCTTGGACAATGACATCTTTAGCGTCGTTTTTATTGAATTCCGGTTGGATATTTACGTGATTGATTCCAAATTCTTTATGAAGATACGCTTCTATTTGCAGTAAAAGGGCGTCAAATTCAGAGATCTTTATATCGTCTTGTAAATCCAAATGCGCTTCTAAATGTGTTTCGTGTTCATTGGCCTGCCATACATGGACATGGTGCATGGCCTTTACATTCGGATATTGATTAACTGTTTCAATGATCTTATCAATATGGATCCCCTCCGGAGTAAATAACATAAGCACCTTAAGCGATTGTTTGAACAGCTCGTATCCCATATATATCAAATACAGAGCAATGGCTAAAGTTAAGAGGCTATCCACCCACCACAGTTGGTAGTATTTCATTAATAATCCACCAATCAAAACAGCTACCGATGCAGACATATCGGTCAATAAATGCAGATAAGCCGAACGCATATTCATATTGGTTTCAGCTTCCTTGCGCAGCAATAAAACACTCAATCCATTAGCCACAATTGCAATGGCAGAAAGCCAGATCACCAAATTGCTTTCAATTTCCTGAGGGCTGATAAACCGTTCAATAGATTCAATGATCAAGATCACCGCCACGATGAGCAGTGTACTGGAATTGATAAAAGCCGCAATAATCTCTGCCCGTTTATACCCAAAGGTCTTTGAGGTAGAAGCAGATCGTTTAGAAAGTCGTTCCGCAATATAACTGATCAGTAAAGAAAGGACATCACTAAAGTTGTGAAGTGCATCAGAAAGTAAGGCAAGACTACCCGAAATAACACCTCCAATAACCTGGGAGGCTGTAATGATCACATTGAGCAGGATGGACACCACAAGTTTGGTGCCCTTAGTATCGTTTTGATGATGGTTCCCGCCCATGATATTTGATTTACATACAGGCGATCTTATTTACGCGATTGGCGTGACGTCCACCTTCAAATTCAGTAGCCAAAAACACATCCACCATAGCAATGGCTTGTGGTAATGAGGTGAAACGCGCAGGGATGCTCAAAACGTTCGCATCGTTGTGCTGTCTGGCTAGCTCAGTGATCTCTTTAGTCCAACAAAGCGCAGCGCGCACTTGTTGATGTTTATTAGCCGTCATGGCAGCTCCATTTCCGCTCCCACAAATAATGATCCCTAAATCTACACTACCGTTTTCAACATCAGTGGCCACAGGGTGGATAAAGTCAGGATAATCAACACTAGAACTATCATCTGTTCCATGGTTGTTTACTTGATGTCCCTGCCCTTCTAAATGTGCAACTATGGCAGCTTTGTATTCCGTTCCGGCGTGATCATTTCCAATGGCGATTTTCATAATTGCGAAGTATTTAAAAGTTAGATAGTTGTCAATTTAGCTAATAGGCTGAGGTTCAAGGGATGTTGAAAAAGCAGTCTTATGTAAATTAAATGTTTATAAAATGTTACCGCTTACCGATAAAAAAATTTGGAAGTCTGACCTGAAATGTCCCTTATAAAAATCAAATCGGAAACCAATTTTTCTTATTCCATCTTTTAATGAACTTATTACAAAAATACAGCAACTTTCTAACAGCTGTTCACAGATCTACTTATTAAAAATTCACTTTTTATTGGAGTTATTCACAGTTGTGAATTAGAATCTCCAAATCTTTTAAAATCAAGCAGTCAGATTTCTAATATCTTGTTGAGAACTCGTAGATAAACTCATTAATTAGCAGAATCAAAATAAGTGTACAAGAAGTTTTACCAGTTTTCAACACCCTATAATAAGCACCACTAAAATCAATTTAAAAAAAAGAAAAAAAGAGAATAATATAAATAGTGTTAAAAACTGTTTTAGACAATCTTTAAGCTTCCTGAGGATTTTAGATCTTCGATGATTTGAATGGCAGTGTCTTTGTCTTCTGGGTGGACTTTGAGACGAATGCCGCCTATGGCGTTAGAATGAAAGGGAAGAACGGAGATCATGGTTTCATTCTGAAAAACGTAGCGAATACTCTGCTGCTGAAGCAGGTGCTCTAGAACGGTATATTCTGAGGGATAGGTGAATATGGCTATGGTTTCAAAACGTTCCATTGATCTAATTTACCAAATCTTTTAAGCTTAAAAAATGCATTCTCGCTTTATTGGTCTACTTTTGTCGCTTAAAGTTTCCAATGGGAAAGAAAAAAAGAAAGAAAAAGGGAGTTACTAAGATTCAGCACCTTAGCCGAAGCATACTCAGTATCCTAAAAAAAGATCCTTCCAGGAGTTTTAACTACAAACAGATCGCTGCCAAATTGCAAGTCACAGATCCTAGTGGACGCAACCAGATCATTAAAAAGCTCCGACAATTACAGACCAAAGGTCAAGTTGAAGAAATTGATAGAGGTAAGTTCAAAATTGTAGCGAAGTCCTTTTATCACGAAGGTATCATTGACGTGACCAGTAGAGGACAAGGTTATGTCATTGTAGAAGGCATGCAAGAAGATGTCTTTATAAAACAAGGCAATCTCAATAGAGCCCTAAATGGTGATACCGTTGAAGTCTATATTTTCAAGCGCAGAAAAGGTGGTAAGCGAGAAGGAGAAATCACAAGAGTGATTCAGCGCAAACGCACTGAGTTTGTGGGAACCATTCAGATTCAAAAGAATTTTGCCTTTGTAGATACTTCTGCTTCTAAACTATCCGTAGATATTTTTGTTCCTAAAGGAAAGATCGGGAAGGCACAAGATGGAGATAAAGTGTTGGTTAAATTAGAGGACTGGCCAGAGTCTGCAGACTCTCCATTTGGAAGTATTATTAAAACCTTTGGTCCTGAAGGTGAGCACAATACAGAGATCCATGCTATTTTAGCGCAATACGGTTTACCATATGAATTTCCGCCTGAGGTTCAAGCTTTTGCAGATGGTTTAGATACCTCGATCACGCAAAAAGAGATTGATAAAAGACGGGATATGCGTAAGGTTCTAACCTTTACCATTGACCCAAAAGACGCTAAAGATTTTGATGATGCGCTATCATTTCAAGTCTTAGAAAACGGCAATTTTGAGATTGGAATTCATATTGCAGACGTATCGCATTATTTGCAAGAAGGCACCATTTTAGATGAAGAGGCTTTTGAACGAGCTACTTCTGTTTACCTGGTGGATCGGGTAGTACCTATGTTGCCTGAAGTACTTTCAAACAACGCGTGTTCCTTGCGTCCAAATGAAGAGAAATACACCTTCTCTGCAGTTTTTGAGATTGATAAAAATGCTCAGATCCAATCCCAATGGTTTGGGCGTACAGTTACTTATTCTGATGCGCGTTATGCTTATGAAGAAGCTCAAGTGGTCATAGAAGCGAAGCAGCAAGCGCCGTTTTCTGAGGTAGAAATTCCAGAAGATATTTCGATTCGTGATGGAGCTTATAAGGTACCAGCTCCTTTAGTTGAAGCTATTTCAACACTTGATTTTCTCGCTAAGATCATGCGTAAAAAACGTATGCAGGCTGGAGCCATTTCTTTTGATAAAGTAGAAACTAAATTCCACTTAGATAAAGACAACAATCCAGAAGGGATCTTCTTTAAAACTTCCAAAGATGCTAATAAACTCATTGAAGAGTTTATGCTTTTAGCCAATAGACGAGTGGCTGAATTTATCGGGAAACAAGATCCTCCAAAGACCTTTGTGTATCGTATCCACGATGAACCAGACGATGAAAAGCTGGCTCAACTTGGAAACATTGCTTATCAGTTTGGACATCGTTTTTCTGTAAAAGACAGAAAATCAACTACTGCAGCTTTGAATCAACTTTTAAAAGATGTTCAAGGCGCTAAAGAGCAAAATCTGGTAGATACTTTAGCCATCCGATCCATGAGTAAGGCTATTTACAGTACTGATAATATTGGTCATTACGGATTGGCTTTTGATTATTACTCGCACTTTACTTCACCGATTCGTCGTTATCCGGATGTGATGGTGCACCGTTTGTTGCAGCATTATTTAGACGGAGGAAAAAGTGCAGATAAAGATCAATTTGAACGGGATTGTGGTCACTGCAGCGATATGGAGTATACAGCCTCAAGTGCAGAACGCGACAGTATCAAGTATATGCAGGTCAAATACATGAGTCAGTATAAAGACGAAGTATTCTTAGGGGTGATTTCTGGGGTGACCGAATGGGGAATCTATGTGGAGATCATGAGTAACCGCTGTGAAGGAATGGTTTCTTTGCGTGATTTAAAAGAAGATCATTTTGATTTTGACCGAGATCAAATGGCTGTTGTAGGTGCATCTACTAAAATGATGTATCAACTTGGAGATGAAGTATTTATTACTTTAAAGCATGCCGATTTGGTTAAAAAACAGCTGGATTATAATATGATCGGGCATCGAGAAGAACACGATTATCCCAATGCACTGTAACATTTAAGGCCCTGCCCTATCCTTAGTGTAGAAATCTAAAGAAAAATGAAGCAGATAATTACACTTATAGCCCTGGTATTTACCAGCCAGATCTTTGCTCAAGAGATCAATAAGGAAGTCGGAGATTTTAATACCATTAAAGTTTTTGATCTAATAGAAGTCAATATGATCCCTGCGGATGAGAATCGCGTGGTGGTTAAAGGACGTGATATTGACTATGTCAAGATCATCAATGACAACGGAAAATTGAAGATCCGTATGGAAATTGACAGACGTTTTGATGGTAATGACACTTTTGTAGAGGTGTATTTTAAAAGCATTGAAACTATTGACGCCAATGAAGGATCGTATATCACAGTGAATGAAACTTTAATTCAGGATGATCTGGAGTTACGTGCTCAAGAAGGAGGAACCATTAAGGTTGGTTTGGATGTAAAGCGTTTAAAAGCACGCGCTGTTACCGGTGGTATTTTAGAGACCTCAGGTAAGACGGAGTGGCAAGAAGTAACTTTGAATACCGGAGGAATTTATGAAGGCCAAGAACTCATTACTTCTTACACCAAAGTAACCATAGCTGCTGGAGGTGAAGCTGAGATTCACGCTAAAGACAAGGCAGAATTAAAAGTAACCGCTGGTGGAGACATCTATGTCTACGGAGAACCAGCTGAATTGAAAAAGAGAACATTTGCTGGAGGCCGCATTGAGCGCATGTATTAGCAACAAAACAAATTCAAAATTGAAGCTCATAATTCCTTGCGATTATGAGCTTTTTTTATGTCATAATTCTAAGGAATAAGGTTTCTAAACATTTGACTTTTTACCCCTGTAAATATTCGTACTTTTATGGAGTATGACAGAGGGCTTATTATATGCGGCAGTTTATGGTTTTGTTCTGGCTTTTGCGCTAGGCCCTGTTTTTTTTACACTGATAGAAACCGCTATATCTAAAGGTTTTAAAGCTGCACTATTCTTCAATATTGGGGCTTTCACTGCAGACATTCTCTTTATTGTCTTTGTTTATTTCAGCACAGAAAAGATCTTAGAAAAGCTTCAAAATGATCCCAACCTGATCATTTTTGGAGGAGCTATACTGGTGATCTACGGGATAATCTCCTACATCCGGATCTCAAAATCATTTATTAAAATTGTTCGGGAACACTATTCAGTCAGCGTTAAAAAGAACTTGCCCGGACTGTTTTTAAAAGGATTCCTTTTGAACTTTGTGAACTTCGGAGTTCTTGCCGGATGGATAGGAACTATGATCATGGCCAATGCCTTAACCGCTTCCAAACAAGGAGTGATCTTATTTTTAGCAACGGTATTGATTGTTTTTTTCTCTACGGATCTTGTCAAGATCACCCTGGCAAAAAAGTTGCGTTCTAAACTCACACCGCGCTTTATATTTAGAACTAAACGCTGGGTGAGTATTTTAATCATTGGTTTTGGGATGATGCTACTTTATCAAGGATTTTTCCCGAATCAGTCTATAAAACAAGGCATACAAGATTTCCAGACGGAACAATCAGAAACTACAGAATAAAAAAACCCGCTAAATCTAGCGGGTTTTCTTTTGTTGAGGCATCGAGCGGATTCGAACCGCTGTACAAGCTTTTGCAGAGCTGTGCCTAGCCACTCGGCCACGATGCCATTGTGGAGGGCAAATGTAAAAAAATTCGTTGTAAATCGGGAAGTTTCCCGTGATTTTAGCGTTGGTCTTCCAAACAAACTTCAACAGAGGCCACATCACCACCAATTGGTGGATTAATCTTAGCCACGCAAACTTTGGTTTTGCTCACCATAGGAAGTTCTTTTAAGATGCGGGTGTTGATCTTTTTAGCAACAACTTCAAGGAGTTTACTCGGTACAGCCATCTCCTCTTTGATGATTGCGTTAAGGTGTACATAATCTACAGTATCGTTGAGATCATCGGTTGCGGCAGCCTTTTGCAGATCGGCTTCCACTTCCAATTGCACCAAATAATCAGAACCAATTATGGTTTCTTCTTTCAAACAGCCGTGTGAGGCGTATACTCTAACGTTGTGTAAGCGAATGATTCCCACTTAAAATTCTTTTAGGCAAAGATAGATTATTCTTGGGTTTTGGTATCTTTGTCAGTCATTAATAACAAAGGCTGTGAGCGACGATAAATCCTTGAATTTCATAGAGCGAATCATTGAAGACGATCTTTCAAAATCGTATTCCAATGAGCAACTTCGTTTTAGATTCCCACCAGAACCCAACGGTTATTTGCACTTGGGGCACGCTTCTGCCATTTGTTTAAATTTTGGTTTGGGCGAGCGTTATAATGCGCCAGTAAACTTGCGCTTTGACGACACCAATCCCGCTAAGGAAGAGCAAGAGTTTGTAGACGCCATTAAGCGTGATATTGAGTGGTTGGGATATACTTGGGATACCGAGTGCTATGCCTCTGATTACTTCCAAGAACTTTATGATTGGACGGTAGAACTGATCAAAGCAGGCAAGGCCTATGTAGATTCTCAAAGTTCAGAAGCCATTGCAGAACAGAAAGGAACCCCTAACGAACCTGGTGTGGCTAGTCCTTACCGTGATCGTTCTGTAGAAGAGAATTTGGAACTCTTTGCTAAGATGAAAGCAGGAGAGATGCCAGAAGGACAGCACGTAGTGCGTGCCAAAATAGACATGAGTTCTCCAAATATGCTTATGCGTGACCCCGTGATGTATCGCGTTTTACACAAGCACCACCACAGAACAGGCACCGATTGGAGTATCTTCCCAATGTATGATTGGGCGCATGGAGAGAGTGACTACGTAGAGCAAATTTCGCACTCTTTGTGTACACTAGAATTCCTACCACACCGAGAATTGTATGATTGGTTTTTAGATCAGATCCACGACCCGGCAAAACTGCGACCAAAACAGCGTGAATTTGCGCGTAGAAACATATCTCATACCGTAGTTAGCAAGCGTAAACTGGCCCAATTGGTGGCAGAAGGTGTAGTCTCGGGTTGGGATGATCCACGTATGCCAACGGTTTCTGGAATGCGTCGTAGAGGTTATACTCCGGATTCCATAAAGAATTTTGCAGACAGTGTGGGGATTGCCAAGCGCGAGAACTTGGTTGATGTATCTCACTTAGAATACTGTGTTCGTGAGGACTTGAACAAAGTGGCTAACCGTGTGATGGCTGTTTTGAATCCTGTGAAGTTGGTAATTACCAATTATCCGGAAGGAAAAGAAGAGTGGCTAGAAACTGAGAACAACCCTGAAGATCCGAATGCGGGTAACAGAGAAATTCCTTTTTCAGGCACGCTTTATATTGAACAAGAAGATTTTAAAGAAGAGGCTGGACGCAAATTCTTTAGGCTGACCTTAGGCGGAGAAGTCCGTTTAAAGAGCGCTTATATCATCAAGGCAGAATCTGTAGAGAAAGACGCTGAGGGTAATATCACGCAGATCAATTGTAGTTATGATCCAGACAGTTTGAGCGGTAGCGGAACCGAGGCGAGTTTGCGCAAAGTAAAGGGAACCTTGCATTGGGTTTCTGCAGGCCATGCCATAGAAGCAGAAGTGCGTGAATACGATCGTTTGTTCTTGGACGAGTCTCCAGACACCCACAAAGACAAGAGCTTTATGGAATTTGTCAATCCAGATTCTCTAAAGATCCGTAAGGCGATGTTAGAGCCTTCTCTGGCAGATGCCAAAGTTTTGGAACACTTCCAGTTTCAGCGTTTGGGTTATTTCAATGTGGATCCAGACAGCACACCTGGCAACTTGATCTTTAACAAAACTGTAGGCTTGCGTGACACTTGGGCAAAACAAAAACCCCAAGCTCCGCAGCAAAACAAACCTAAACAACAGGCTCCAGAGCGCGCTGCAATAGACGTAATTAAACAACTTGGTAAAAAGTATACCAATCTACCAGAGGAGAAGCGAAACGCCACCAGAGGCCGTATAATTGAGTTGGCAGATAAAGTGAGCTATGAAGAACTAGAACCTTTGTTCGCTACAGCTGCAAAGAAGGCTGGAACGCGTATTGCGGCAATGTTAGTTTTGGGTGTACTGCTTAAAAATGGACAGGAGAAAACGCCTGAAGCAACAGAATTTATTAGCAAGGCTTTAGAAGACCGCAACGACCTGCTGGTCCAAGAAGCACAAGACTTGTCATAAAAAAAGCCCCGTAATTCGGGGCTTTTCTTTTTTAGTTATCTATCATGGTGCGTTCATCCGGAGGGATGTTCAACGATGTTTTGAGATCGGGCAGGATCATTCCAATCAACGCTTGATTGTTTACCTGAGCTCCTTCAATGAAATACCATTGGTTGAGGTCTGCATTGTAAACTCCAAACATATGAGAAATGGATTGTGTGGATTGCTCCGGACTCATTTTTACCACTACCTTGTTTTTGATCACGCAGCGATACTGGTCTTGTTCATAGGCAAAACCTGTCATTTCAATAACCTCGCTACTGGTAATGCTAACCCCTTGACTTTCCATGCTTTTCATGGTTTCTGCCATCATACCTAAGGCGCTTTCACGTCCGCCCATCAGCTCTAAAACTTCCGGCATGGTGTAATCAAAAAGGGTCTCATAATCAGAATTCTCTGTAGCTTCACAGGCAATTTTAGCTTGTGCTAGAGCCAAGGCCTTGAGTTCATCTTCTGTCTGAGCTGTGGCAGTTAAACCAAAACTCACTAACAGAATTACTAGGACAGAACGAATCATATTTATTCAGATTTGTTTTTCCCTAAACCACGTGCGGCGTTTTGCTTCTTCATCTCTTCACCGATTTGGTTACTCGCAGTGAAAGAGGCGATCATATTGTTGAGCATATCGCTTCCCGCTTGCGGAGAGTTAGGCAAAAGGATCAAGTTGGTATTGGTTTCTTCACCAATGGATTGTAGGGTGTCGTAATGCTGAGTCACTACAATAAGTGCAGAGGCTTCCTGAGAGTTGATCCCCACATTGTTTAAAACATCTACAGACTCTTCCAAACCACGTGCAATCTCACGACGCTGGTCTGCAATACCTTGACCCTGTAAACGCTTGCTTTCTGCTTCTGCACGCGCTTTAGCCACAATCTTGATACGGTCCGCTTCTGCTTCGTATTCCGCAGCTACTTTTTCACGCTCTGCAGCGTTGATTCGGTTCATGGCAGCTTTTACCTGTACGTCTGGATCAATATCGGTCACTAGGGTTTTGATGATGTCGTACCCATAATTTACCATCGCTTCGTTAAGCTCGCGTTTAACTGCGATCGCAATATCGTCTTTACGCTCAAAAACGTAATCGAGTTTCATTTTTGGCACCTCAGCACGTACTACGTCAAATACAAAACTGGTAATCTGATCGTGTGGATTGTCTAGTTTATAGAAGGCTTCATAAACCTTGTCTTTGATCACTTGGTACTGAACAGAGATTTTTAGACGCACAAATACGTCGTCTTTGGTTTTGGTCTCTACAATGACATCCAACTGTTGAATTTTCAGGTTGATTCTGCCCGCAATTCGATCCACTAATGGAATCTTAAGTTGTATTCCAGAGTTTCTAATACCCGTAAAACGACCAAAGCGCTCCACAACAGCAGCAGTTTGTTGTTTCACAATAAAAAAAGCAGACACTAGGATCAATAAACTGAACAAGAGTGCTGGACCAATAAGAATATACTCCATGGGTTGATTTTTAAGTTATTAAATGACTAAGAGAAGATAAGAAAAATGCAATACATTTGCAGCTTTCAGCTATACTATGAGGCACATATTCCCCCTATTTGTTACAATCCTACTATTAAATTTTTCAGCATCGGCACAAGGCTATGACAGAAACTACAATAAAATTGGTGTTTCTGGAGGTTACTTGTTCTCTGATATAGACACCGACGATCTACCATTGAGCAGCTCTAACGGTTTCACTTTAGGCCTTGAAACTCGCGGCTCTTACAGCCGTACTATGGATTTCATCTACGCGGTTACTTTTTACAACCAACAAGTTGATTTGCAAACCGTTGGTATTAATGGAGACGAACTTGTGAGCATGAGTCAGCAGTCGGTACAACTCCAGTTTTTGGCCAGTTACAATATTTTTAGACATCACTTAAGTGTTGAGGCCGGTCCGGCTATTGCTGTACAAGGAAAATTCAAACCGGGTGAAGACAGTCAAGAAAACAATTTGGTGGCGGGTTATACCCTAACGCGCGTGGAGGATCTTAGAAACTTATCGACTATAGACTTTCGATTGGTGGGCGGATTGACCTTTGGGATTGAACCTTTTAGAATCAGTTTGCTTTATATGCGCGGACTCACCAACACACTAAATGCGTTAAACGGCACCAACCCAGAATTGGACGATCTAAAAGGAAACAACAACCTTGTAGCCTTGAGAGGAATTATCTATTTCTAAGACATATGCGCAATCGCATTTTCAATGCGACGCACAGACTCTACCTTTCCAAGGATTTCCATAATATCAAAAACATCGGGTCCTTGTAGGGATCCAACCAGGCTTAATCGCAGTGGCATCATGACTTTCCCAAAGCCCAATTCCAGGCTTTGAATCCATGTTTTAATTGCTTTTGAAGCATTCTCAGCAGTAAAATCATCAACCCCGTTAAGTAGCTCTACAACTTTGTTCATCAGCTCAGGAGAGTCTTCTTTAAAGGCTTTTTTGGCGGCTTTAGCATCATAAGAATCCGGAGCCACAAAAAAGTAGTGCCCTAAGTCCCACAGATCTTCAGTAAAGGTGATGCGTTCTTTTAATGCGCCTACTATGGCTGGCATATTCAAACGGCTGCTGATGTTTTTGGCTGCCAAAAGATGTCCAAATTCGGCTGCGAGCTCAGCATCACTTCTTTGTTGGATATAATGCGTTTGAAACCATTTTGTTTTCTCCGGATCGAATTTAGCTCCTGCCTTATTCACTCTCGAGAGATCAAAAGCTTCTACTAATTCTTCAAGAGAAAAGATCTCTTGTTCCGTTCCAGGATTCCATCCTAAGAAAGCCAACATGTTCACTACAGCCTCAGGCAAATATCCGTCTTCGCGATATCCGGCAGAAGAGTCTCCTTCTTCTGGATTCCATTGCAGCGGGAATACCGGGAAGCCCATTTTATCGCCATCGCGCTTGGAGAGTTTTCCTTTGCCAACTGGCTTCATGATGAGCGGTAAGTGTGCAAATTCCGGCGCGTCCCAACCCATAGATCGGTACAACAAATAGTGCAGCGCCAAGGAAGGCAACCACTCTTCTCCGCGAATCACATGGGTGATCTCCATCAGATGGTCGTCAACAATATTCGCTAGGTGATAGGTTGGCATACCGTCACTTTTAAAGAGCACTTTGTCGTCAAGGGTAGAGGTGTGCACTTTTACTTCTCCGCGGATGATGTCTTGCAAAGTGAGGGTTTCGTCAGCAGGGGTTTTAAAGCGGATCACATAAGGTATTCCTGAATCTAATCGTGCTTTTAAATCTTCATCAGACATATTTAAGCTATTGTCCAATCCATCTCGATTGGCCCAGCCGTATGAAAAGGTTTCTTTATTAGCTTCAGCTTTTGAACGAAGTTCGCTTAGTGCCTCTGGAGTATCAAAAGCGTAATACGCGTGTCCTGCCTGGATCAATTGATCTGCGTACTGTTTGTAGCTGGCTTTGCGTTCGCTCTGTCTGTATGGTCCAAAACCACCGTCTTTTCCTGGCCCTTCATCAAAAGGAATGTTGAGCCAGTTTAAAGCTTCTATGATGTAATCTTCGGCCCCAGGAACATAGCGGGTTTGGTCTGTATCTTCTATTCGAAGCACAAAAGTACCGCCTTGTTTTTTGGCAAAAAGGTAGTTGAATAGTGCTGTGCGAACCCCTCCAATATGAAGTGGCCCAGTTGGGCTTGGTGCAAAACGTACGCGTACGGAACGACTCATAACTCTCAATTTAAGTGGCAAATTTAAGCTTAATTGAGAGAAACTCTAAAGGTCTGGGAACTAAAAATAGTGGTTTAAGCAGCAGCTTGCAGCGCCACCATTTCCTTAGGCACGCGCTTATTCATAATGGCAAACCAAAGCGGAGGTACCATAGCCAAAACCATGGAAGTAGGGTAGCCGTAGGGTAGTTGAGGACTTACTTCGTGATACTCCAAAACCTGATATTTTTTACTCGCTTTATAGTGGTGATCGCTGTGACGGGTGAGTTCATAAAGGATCACTCGGCCCAAGACGTGGTTAGAATTCCAGGAATGAATCTCAGATACACGCTCATAACGACCGCTTTTGGTCTTGGCGCGACGCAAACCGTAGTGCTCAATATAGTTGATGCTTTCCAAAAGCAGTATGCCAACAAGCGCTATGGCAGCGGCAAGCAAGAGTCCCATCGGTCCAAAAAACATAAAGCACAAACCAAAATAAGCCAGCTGCAAAACCAAATACCAGAACATATCATTTTTGAGGCTAAAGAAGCTCAAGTTGTCTGCCTTAAGCAGGCGTCTTTGAATTTGCCAAGCATTGCTGTATTGCCTGGTCGTTGAGGTAAACCAAAAAGAGTACACCGTTTGGTTATACGCCGCAGAAGCTGGGTCCTTCTCTGTAGCAGCATGTAAATGATGACCAAAATTGTGTTCGATATAAAAGTGCATATACTGCGCAGGCAAGAGGAGTATTTTGCTTAAAGTTCGTTCCCAAGCTGTTTTTCTGTGTCCCAACTCATGAGCCACATTGATACCGTTGGCACCCAAAACGATCCCAACAGAGAAGGTATAACCCACAATAGCAGCAGTGCTGTAGTTTGCCCAAGACAGGCTCCAAAGGAAATATCCAATGATTCCGTAAACGATGGGAAGATTCAAATAAAGCAATACATCGAAGAATCGATTTTTGAGCTTGGAATCTAGCTCTTCATTGTCAAGGTTCTCTGTATTTACAGGCAATAGCAGCTCCATAATTGGAATCAGCACAAAGGCAAAAATTGGCGTGAAATATGCCCAACTTTCTCCCATCCAAAAGGAGAAAATAGCAACTGCGGGTATTGAAAATGCGGAGAGGTATTTAAGATCTTGTAACATAAGTTGAGGGTTTGTATGGCTTTCTGCGGAATGGGTACGGTCTTTGCTGCTTCCTTAAACGACTGTTAAATCAGACAGAACTGGGAAATAAAGTTGTAATTTAGAAGTTTACAAGCGCGTAAAGGCCCTATATGAGCACTTTTGGAATCATCCAGCAAAAGCTGGAACAATTTATTAAAAAATACTACACCAATGCCTTGATCAAGGGTAGTTTGTTGTTTTTGGCAACAGGTTTACTCTATTTATTGATCACGCTTTTGGTGGAGCATTTCTTGTGGTTGGATTCTACTGGTCGCGCTATTTTATTCTGGACTTTTGTTGCTGTTGAGGTACTGCTCTTTGTTCGATTCATTGCCTTGCCGCTGACCAAATTGTTTCAATTGCAAAAGGGAATTACCCATGAAGAGGCCTCGCGGCTAATTGGAAACCACTTTCCCGAGGTCAGTGATAAGCTGCTCAATGTCATTCAGCTGAATCAGAATCAGAGAGAATCTGAGTTACTCGCCGCAAGCATTGACCAGAAAGCCGCGGAACTGGAACCCATCCCTTTTAAACGCGCCATAAATTATGCAGGGAACTTACCGTATCTAAAGTATGTGGCCATTCCTGTTTTGCTCTTTGTGGTTATTAGCATTTTGGGTGGGAAAGAGCTGTTCACAGACTCTTACAAAAGGGTTGTGAATTACGACACGGCCTATGAACCACCTGCTCCTTTTGCCTTCTTTTTAGAGAACGAGTCTTTAGATGCTATCCAACACCAATCGTTTACGCTGCGCGTAGCGACTTCCGGAGATATCATTCCAGAATCGGCCTATTTGACTTATGAAGGCCAACGGTTTTTAATGAAACCTGTTGGACCCGGTTTGTTTCAATATGACTTTAAACGACCGAATACAAACCTGGATTTTCGCCTTACAGCCAATGGTGTAACCTCTATTCCGTATACCTTAAATGTGATTGAAGTGCCGAGTTTGGTAGCTATGGAAATGCAGTTGGATTATCCGGGGTATACAGGAAAGACCGATGAGGTTTTGACCAATTCGGGGAATGCGACTGTTCCTGAGGGCACGCAGATTACTTGGAAGTTACAGACTGTTCAAACACAACAAGCGTTGCTAAAAACAAAAGACAGCGTCTACAGTTTTTCCGATGACGCCGGTGCATTTGTAAAGGATCTGAGGCTTTTCAATGACCTGGATTATGCCATTACAACTTCCAATGAGAACTTAAAGGAATATGAGAATTTGAACTTTGCCATTAATGTGGTTAAGGACGAATATCCCAACATTCAACTCAACAGTCAGCGGGACAGTATAGATGATCAGATCACCTATTTCTTAGGTCGAATTTCTGATGATTACGGCTTGCGTAAATTAGATCTGGTTTACTATCCAAGCGGAGAAGAAGCCAAGGCTGTTCGGGAGGATCTACCCATCAACGGAGGCACTTTTGATCAATTTGTCGCTACTTTTCCAGGTCAATTGAACCTTGAAAAGGGCGTGGCCTATGAATATTATTTTGAGGTCTTTGACAACGATGGTTTGCGCGGAGGAAAGAGCAGTAAAAGTGGAATTTACTCCTACAGAGAGTTGACCGATTCAGAAACCGAGGACAAACAACTCGAACAGCAAGAAGAGACCATTGACAATTTGGACGAGACGCTCCAAGAGATGAAAGAGCGAGAAGCCTTGCTTAAAGAGCTTTCAAAGACTCAGAAAGAAAAGGCCAATCTGAATTGGAATGATAAGAAGAAGCTCGAGAATTACTTTAAACGACAAGAGCAACAAGATGCCTTAATGAAGAAGTTTTCCAAGCAGTTGGAGAACAATTTGGACAAATTCCAACAAGATGAGGAGGATCCGTTTAAGGAGCAATTACAAGAGCGTTTGAAGGAGAATGAGGAGCTCCTCAAAGAGAATGAAGAGCTACTCAAGGAGCTTCAAGAAGTTCAGGATAAGATCAACAAGGAAGAGTTGTCTCAAAAGTTGGATCGACTCGCCAAGAATAATAAGAATCAGGAGAAGAATTTAGAGCAACTTTTGGAACTGACTAAGCGCTATTATGTATCGCAAAAAGCGCAGAAAATTGCTAATGATCTTCAAGAGCTTGGAAAGAAGCAGGAGGAGTTGAGCAATGCTCCAGCAAATGAAAATACTACAGAAGCTCAAGAAGAACTCAATGAAGCTTTTGAAGAGCTTAAGAAAGAGTTGGACGAACTCAGAAAAGATAATGAAGACCTAAAGGAGCCTATGTCCATTCCTCAGGACAAAACCGGAGAGAATCAAGTCACAGAAGATCAACAAGACGCTACAGATGATCTAAAAAATAACGATCAACAACAGGCCAGTCCTAAGCAACAAAAGGCAGGTGAAAAGATGCAGGAAATGGGTCAGCAAATGCAACAAGCAATGGCTGGAGCCTCCATGGAGGGCATGGAAGAAGACATTGATATGCTGCGTCAGATCTTAGACAATCTTGTAGTATTCTCCTTTGAACAAGAAGCCTTGATGGAAGACTTTAAGCGCATTGATTACAACAGTGCAGTCTTCTCCACAAAACTAAAAGCTCAAAATAATCTCAAACAGCACTTTGAGCATATTGACGATTCCATTTTTGCCTTAGCACTGCGTCAGCCTATGATAGGCAATAGTATCAATGAGCTCATAACAGATGTATCATTCAATATAGAGAAGTCCTTAGAGCGCTTGGCTGAAAACCGAGTAATGATGGGTGTAAGCAGCCAACAATACACAGTGACGGGCGCGAACGATCTCGCTGTTCTGTTGAGTGGTGTTTTGAGCAGTATGCAGAATCAAATGATGATGGGCGCTGGTGCTGGTAGTGGTAGTCAAGGCCGTGGATTCCAATTACCAGACATAATTCAAAGTCAAGAGAGTTTGAATGAACAAATGAAGAAGGGTACAAAACAAGGCCAGCAAGGAGAAGGCCAAGGTCAGGGTCAAGGCGAAGGAGAAGGTGAAGGTGAAGGTCAGGGCCAAGGTGAGGGTGAAGGAGAAGGCGAAGGCGAGGGCCAAGGAAACAGTAACGGCAATCGAGAAAGTAACGGCGGTTCAGATGAAGATATGAACGGAGAGTTGTTCCGCATCTATCAAGAACAGCAAATGTTGAGGAAGCAGCTTGAAGACAAGATGGGAGAAGAAGGTCTAAAAGGAGCAGGAGGTGATATTCTCAAAAAGATGGAGGAGATAGAAGAGGAGCTTTTGGAGAAAGGTTTTAATGAGCGAACTTTGCAAAAAATGACGGAGCTGAAGTATGAAATGCTCAAGTTGGATGAAGCTACTTTTGAACAAGGGAAGGAACAAAGAAGAGAAGCTACAACCAATCAAAAAGATTATACCAATCCGCTTTTGCCATCGAGTTTGGAGGTTAAGAAATATTTCAACACGACAGAGATTTTGAATCGTCAAGCCTTACCGATGAAACAGGATTATAAGAAACGCGTACAAGATTATTTTAAAGGACAGGATGGATAACATCAACTTTGAAAACAGGACAGACCGTTCCATTTTGGAGTGGGAACGCGTTCAGAAATGGCTTAGTGATTTATGTGCCAATCACGGTTTCAATGCAGGAGATATTTCTTATTTGTTTTGTGATGACGATCACTTGTTGAAGGTCAATAAGCAATACTTAGATCACGATACGCTTACTGATATTATCACCTTCGATTATACTTTTGGAAAGACCGTATCGGCAGATATTTTGATATCACTAGAGCGAGTAGCGGATAATGCGGCTGACTTTAAAGTGACTTATGATCAGGAGTTGGCACGAGTTATGGCTCACGGCGTCTTACATTGCATGGGTTTCAAGGATAAAGACGATGCGGATCAGGTTTTGATGCGTGAAGCAGAAGAAAAAGCGATTCAACTGTTTGAAAATCAGTAAAATAAGGCTGATTTGGCCACTTTTTTCATATATTATTTAGTACTATCTTTGCAGGGTTGAATTTTAATGTTCCACGTGGAACAATAAGAGCTTATGTTTGCTGAATCTTATGATGTTATTGTAGTTGGAGCTGGGCACGCCGGATCAGAGGCTGCTGCCGCTGCTGCCAATATGGGTTCAAAGACACTGTTGATCACAATGAATCTGCAGAACATTGCCCAAATGAGTTGTAATCCCGCTATGGGTGGAATTGCAAAGGGCCAGATTGTTCGAGAGATTGATGCCCTTGGAGGCTACAGTGGAATAGTGAGTGACAAGACGGCCATACAGTTTAAGATGCTCAACAAATCAAAAGGGCCTGCTATGTGGAGTCCGAGAGTGCAGAGTGATCGTATGCTTTTTGCTGCGGAGTGGAGAGCGCTTTTGGAGCAAACACCCAACCTGGACTTCTATCAAGAAATGGTCTCGGGCTTGATTATAGAAGGTGATAGAATTGCTGGGGTAAAAACAAGCTTAGGAATTGAAGTGCGCGCCAAGGCGGTAGTGCTCACCAATGGAACTTTTCTTAATGGGTTAATCCATATTGGAGAGAAACAATTTGGAGGAGGTCGAGCAGGAGAAAGAGCGGCAACTGGTATTACCAAAGAGCTCGTTGATTTAGGTTTCGATGCGGGTAGAATGAAAACCGGAACACCACCCCGAGTGGATGGAAGATCTCTGGATTTTTCAAAAATGTCGGAACAACCTGGAGATATCAACCCGGCAAAATTCTCCTATTTACCAGAGATAAAACCTTTGACCGAGCAACGCTCTTGCCACATGACGTACACTAGTAATTTGGTGCATGATTTGTTGCGAGAAGGCTTTGATCGCTCACCCATGTTTAATGGGAGAATAAAAAGTATAGGCCCTAGATATTGTCCTTCAATTGAAGACAAAATTCATCGCTTTGCAGATAAGGATCGCCATCAACTTTTTGTGGAACCAGAAGGATGGCATACGGTTGAATATTATGTAAACGGCTTCTCTACATCCTTACCAGAAGAGGTCCAATTTAAAGCGCTTAGATCTGTAGCTGGTTTTGAGAACGTGAAGTTTTTTAGACCGGGTTATGCTATAGAGTATGATTACTTTCCGCCGACACAATTGAAACACACTTTAGAAACAAAACTGGTTTCTGGATTGTTCTTTGCGGGTCAGATCAACGGAACTACAGGATATGAAGAGGCAGGCTCTCAAGGTCTAATGGCGGGAATAAATGCACACCTTAAAGTGCATGAAAAAGATCCTTTCATTCTAAAACGCAGTGAGGCTTATATCGGTGTTTTGATTGATGATCTTATTACCAAAGGAACGGAAGAGCCTTATCGAATGTTCACTTCTCGAGCAGAGTATCGCACCCTGCTTAGACAAGACAATGCAGACTTTAGATTAACCCCAAGATCGTATAAAATTGGTTTAGCGTCTAAAGAGCGTTTGCAAAATATGGAGCAGAAACAAGAGGCTTCAGACAACTTTATTCACTTCTTTAAATCTACTAGTGTGAGCCCGGAATTGGCCAATCCAATTCTAGAATCTAAGGACAGTGCAGTAGTAAAACAGAGCGATAAAATGGTTCGGATGTTCTCCCGTCCTGGTATTACCATGGAGGACATGAAAAAGATCCCAGCGGTCTTTGATTATATCCATGACCATAAGCTCACCGAGGAGGTGTTGGAGCAAACGGAGATTCAGGTAAAATATGCGGGCTATATTGAGAAAGAAAAGAACAACGCAGACAAACTGAACAGACTTGAAGGGATTTCAATTCCAGAGAATTTTGATTACTCTAAACTGAAATCACTTTCCTTTGAGGCGAAAGAAAAACTTTCTAGCATACGTCCTGCGACCATTTCTCAGGCGTCTCGAATCAGCGGAGTTTCCCCCAATGATATCTCGGTGCTTTTAGTGTATATGGGCCGATAATATTTTAAATGTTCCACGTGGAACATCTCCTAATGAACAACAACAGATCTCAACTTAAATCGCGTTTAAAAGTCAAAGACAATTTTCTGAGTGGGGAAGAATTTCACCTGCTTTTCGATTCGGATCTCAACATGATGTACACCGATCCAATTCCAAAGGATCTTGCCAAATATTACGACAGCCAGGAATATATTTCTCATACCGATTCTAAGAAAGGATTGACCGCCACCTTATATCAATGGGTCAAATCTTGGGCGCTCCGTTCCAAGATCAATTTGGTCGAATCACATGTAGTAGGAGAGCGGGTACTTTTAGATATCGGAGCGGGCACAGGAGACTTTTTGTTGCAAGCCCAAAAACGCAATTGGAAAGTTTCAGGAATTGAAACGAGTGATCAAGCTCGTGAGTTAGCTGCCGGCAAAAATTTGGATTTAATGGCAGAGCGTCCTGGCGGATTAATCCCAAGACCGTCTGCAGTAACCTTATGGCATGTGCTAGAACATTTACCAGATCCCAAAGAGTATTTAAAATGGATCCATACTCAATTAAAGGATGAAGGGATTTTAATTATTGCTGTTCCTAATTTTGAAAGCTGGGATGCCAAACATTACGGAGCAGATTGGGCAGCTTTGGATGTGCCGAGACACCTCTGGCATTTTTCAAGATCTAGCATTGAGAAGTTGACTCAAGATGATTTTGTTTTGGAAGCTGTCAGACCTATGGTTTTTGATTCCTTCTATGTCAGTTTGCTTTCAGAAAAATACAAACACGGAAAGTCCAATTTGTTCCGTGCATTTTTCAATGGATTTCGTTCCAATATGAGCGCTTGGGGCACGGGAGCATATTCTTCCTTGATTTATGTCCTTCGGAAGCGCTAATTCTTGCATAGAACGGCCTGTATAATTCTTTACGGCCTAAAACAACAGAATGCCTTAGGGATTTTTAAAACGCGCTTAAATCGCCTTATTTGAAGCCTGTTTCAATAGATGACGTTTATGAATATTCAAAAAATCAATAATTTTTACTTATGAAGCCTTTTTGTGGATCAAACGGGTGAGTGAAATGGCTAAATCAGAGAAAATGATTTTTGGATTTCCATTGCGTTCCACATGATATAAAGCAGAAGAAATATTGGCAATTATTTCTTGAATGTTTCCTTCGTGAATGAAGGGAGCGAATTTCGTCAGATCAAAATCTGGACTCTCGGGAGTGTAGTATACGATCTCTGAAGCTCCATAATTGATCAATAGGGCATCTCTAAAAAACTCTGTGCAGAATGCCAGAAATTGTTTTTGAGTTTCCCGACCGCTTCCGGCTACTTCTTCACTCCAAGCCAAAAGATCATTAATAGCCATTTTATTGCCTTTGGCTTTAAAGGCAGTTCTAACCCAATAGAGGAACCAACGCTCAAAAAGAACATTATCTCCGTCATGCAGGTGCAGGTGAACTGCTTTATTGAAATCTCCTTCTGCGCGTTTGGCCAAACCTTGAGCTGTGGCCACATCCATGTCAAACTTTTGCTGCAAACCAGAAGCAATGGCTTCTTGGGCCAAAAGCGGGAAATTGAGTTTTTGACAACGTGAACGAATAGTTCCTATAATTTGCTCTTCGTTTTCTGCGATCAAGATCAAAACAGAATCAGCAGGCGGCTCTTCCACTAATTTCAAGATCTTATTGGCGCATTCGGTGTTCATTTTATCAGCCATCCAAACAATCATCACCTTGTAGCCTCCTTGATGTGATTTTAGCGAAAGCTTTTTGACCATATCCTGGGCCTCATCCACGCCAATGCGTCCCTGCTTGTTTTCAATACCGATGTGTTGATACCATTCAAACAAACTGCCATAAGGTTTTTCTGCCACAAAACTTCTCCAAGAATCTAGGAACAGATCAGAGACAGGGTGTCTTTTTACCTCCGTGGTGGTGGCTACTGGAAATACAAAATGTAAGTCGGGATGTTGCAATTGTCGAACACGCTGGACGACTGCCGATTGATTGTCTAAATTATTGATAGACAACAATTTAGCTGCGTATTCGATAGCAATTGGCAAGACTCCAACTCCGCTGGGACCCACAAAAAGCTGCGCATGAGGCACTCTTCCTTCATCCGCAGAGACCTGCAGATGCGTAACCAGGTGTTTGTGACCCAAAACAGTATTGAAAAGCATGGGCTAAAGATAAACGTTTTGGCAGGATATAAACACCCTAAAATCTGCTATCTTTACAGCCCTAGAATTGTACCGGAGAAGACCGGTCAATGAGCACGCAAAACAGATTATTAACCTTAAGAACAGCCACTTTTGAAAACTCTTGCCGATATTAATTTTGAAGACAAAAAGGCGGTGATCCGCGTGGATTTCAACGTACCGCTAAATGACGAATTTCAGGTTACAGATACCACGAGAATAGAAGCTGCTAAACCCACGATCATTCATATTCTAGAAGCAGGAGGAAGCTGTATTCTCATGTCGCACTTAGGTCGACCAAGCGGCCCTCAAGATGAATTTTCCTTGCGTCACATTGTAGATACGGCAAGTGACATCTTAGGAGTAAGTGTCAAATTTGTGAGCGACTGTGTTGGCGCTGAGGCAGAAGCTGCAGCGGAAAATCTAAAACCAGGAGAGATCCTACTGCTTGAAAACTTAAGGTTCCATCCAGAAGAGAAATCCGGAGATGCGGACTTTGCAAAAGCTCTGGCGGGATTGGGAGATGTTTATGTGAACGATGCATTTGGAACTGCTCACCGAGCACATGCATCAACAGCGGTAATTGCTCAGTTTTTCCCAGAGTTTAAGTGCTTCGGAAACTTATTGGCCAAAGAAATTGAAAGCGTTGACAAGGTGCTTAACAACAGCGAAAAACCTGTTACTGCCATTTTGGGAGGAGCAAAAGTGTCTTCTAAGATCACCATTATTGAAAACATTTTAGATAAGGTTGACCACTTGATCATCGGTGGTGGTATGACCTTTACTTTTATAAAAGCCCAGGGCGGATCTATTGGAGAATCCTTAGTGGAGGATGACAAAATGGAGCTGGCTTTAGAAATTTTAAAGCAGGCCGATGCTAAAGGCGTGGCTGTTCATTTACCATCAGATGTTTTGGCCGCAGATGGCTTTGCCAATGATGCCCAAACCCAAATATGTCCAATCAATGCTATTCCAGATCAGTGGATGGGACTAGATGCTGGCCCAGCAACACGTGAGTCTTTTGCAAAAGTTATTGCCGAGTCTAAAACCATCTTGTGGAATGGTCCCGTAGGTGTCTTTGAAATGGAAAGCTTTGCCAACGGAACAATTTCCCTAGGAAATGCCATTGTTGATGCCACAGAGAATGGAGCATTTTCTCTAGTTGGAGGGGGAGATTCTGTAGCCGCAGCCAAGCAATTTGGTCTTGCAAAAGGCATGAGCTATGTTTCTACCGGAGGCGGCGCCATGTTGGAGATGTTGGAAGGCAAAACACTTCCTGGGGTCGCATCAATTTTAGATTAACTATTATTTAAGTCTTTTAAGCAACCTTTTTAATATCTTGAGACTAGTTAGTATTAACAAAACTTGAGATATTATGAAGAAAACACTACTCTTCTTAGCTGCGTTGGCAGCTGTAAACCTTTCAACAGCACAAGTTGAATTAATCAGTAACGGTAGCTTTGAAGATGGGGCTTTGGGTCCTTGGACCGTAGCTGCAGTTGGATCCACAGATGGAGGCCCAACCAGTTGTACTGAGAATTGGCGCGTACAGTCCAATTCCTTTGATGTTTGCGGATTTGTTGACGATATAGATCCTACAGACGGTTCTTTTGCGGCCTATACTTCCTTTGATGGAAACACAGAAAACACGGAGTGGATTCTAGAGCAAATGATCTCGATTCCTGCAACCATTGTTGCAGCCGATTTCTCCTTTGATTTTGCGGCTAATTTTGACTTCACCTTAGGGGCAGATATCACTATCCCGCGTCAGTTGCGAATTGATTTGTACCGTATGGACGGTACTCCGTTCTCCAATTTTTGGATCGATGACTTTATTGATCCTACAGGATTAAGTGTCAGCTATTCAGAAACTGTTGACGTGAGCGGATTGCTCTCTGGAATTGAAGGACAAAACGCATTCATTCGTATCACAGCGTCGATTCCAGAAGCGGCTACTGGACCTTCTAAGGCGATGCTAGACAATGTTTCTTTTATTGTTGATGACGGCCTGAGTGTAGACGAGTTTAGCTTGGGAACTACCCTAAGTGTAAGTCCAAACCCATCCAACGGGGCCTTTACCTTAACCAACAACGGTCGCGATCTAATCCAGGGAGTATCACTATACGATATTACCGGAAAGCGCCTTAAGGATTGGAGCTTTAACCAGGGAGGAAAAACGCACACCTTGAACGCTGATCTTCCTAGTGGAGTTTATCTGCTGAAGGTCTTCTCAGAGTCCAGCGCAGCCACCAAGAAATTGATCATTCAATAATTCACAAACCCGCCAATCGGCGGGTTTTGTACTTTAATAGGGCAAAGAAACGTTAAACAATTGTGTTTGCCAGTGCGAATACTTAATTTGCAAAACCTTATGAGAGCCCTTTCTGTTTGCTTTTTATTGCTATTCTTCGGTCAGAGTACCCTGCTTTTTGGCCAAGAGAATGACGACCCCAGAACCGACCTTCCTAGAGATACCATTCAGGTGGTTGATACCTTAATGACTACCGTAAATCAAGGAGATTTTAGTTCCGTGGAGCTTTCCACAACAACTAAAGATTCTGTGGTCTTTGCATTGAAGGACGACCCAATGGCGAGCAGAATGGACAGTCTTTGGCTGAGTGAACTCTCCAATAATGACCTCTATCAAGAGCTTTACACTACGGTTACCGATCTGGATTACAAACCTGTTGAATATGAGGAGCTTCCCACGGAAGTCTTAAAAGAACGTCTAGAAGCTATTGATGCCAAAACGCCATTCAATGTGGAATATAATCCGCAGTTGGAAAGTGTGATTAAATACTATTTAAAAAATCGACGCCGATCTATGGGAAGGCTAATGGCCCGTGCCAATTACTACTTCCCCATGTTTGAAGAGGCTTTGAATCGACATGAGATCCCGCTAGAATTAAAGTATCTGGCCATTGTGGAATCGGCCTTGGATCCAACTGCAAAATCACGTGTTGGAGCAACCGGGTTATGGCAATTCATGTTCACTACAGGAAAGATCTATGATTTGGATGTGAGTTCTTATGTGGACGAGCGCTCAGATCCGCTTATGGCCACTGAGGCTGCTTGTAAATATTTAAAGACGCTTTATAATTCCTTTGAAGATTGGGATTTGGCATTAGCTGCGTATAATTCCGGTCCTGGAAATGTTTCTAAGGCCATTAGACGCTCTGGAGGCTATACCAACTACTGGAATATTCGTGGGAATCTGCCGCGTGAGACCGCTGGTTATTTGCCGTCTTTTCTAGCTACGATGTATCTCTTTGAATATGCAGAAGAGCACGGTTTTAAACCCACAGAAGAGAGCACTTCTTACATTGCCACAGATACGGTAAAGGTAAAGCAGCTCATCACTTTGGAGCAGGTCTCCAGATATACCAATGTTCCCGTGGAACAATTACAGTTTTTAAATCCGAGTTACTTTTTAGGAATCATTCCGGTGGTTAAGGATGAAGATTATGTGCTGCGTTTGCCGATCCAAGCCATTGGTCCCTTTGTAGCCAATGAGGATGCTATTTACGGACTTGCTACGGAGGAGATTGCGCAACGCGAAAAGCCCTTGCCTGAGTTTGTTGCTCAAGATGCAAAGATCCGATACCGCGTACGCAGCGGAGATTATTTAGGAAAAATAGCCAATAAATACGGGGTCAGAGTATCCCAAATAAGGCGCTGGAATAACCTGAGAAGTGACAATTTGAGGGTAGGTCAACGCCTGACCATTTATCCCAGGAACCCAGGCAGAGCGCGGACCAGCTCCGCAGCTACCACAACCACCAACAGTCAAGGAGCAAAGGTCTATACGGTGAAGCAAGGAGACTCGCTTTGGAGCATCGCTCAAAAATTTCCTGGAGTTAGTGTGGAGAATATTAAATCTTGGAACGATATTAGTGGTACTGCTTTGAAACCCGGAATGAAACTCAAGGTCTCAAAGGGGTAAAAAAAATCAAACAATGAGAATACGATACTTTTTAGCATTGCTAGGCGTGCTTGTTTTAGCCGCTTGTACTAATTCCGAAAAAGAACCGGCCCGTATCTACGCCGAATCCAACGGAAACATCAACAACTTGCAAATTGTAATGAGCAATGATCTTTGGGAAGGTCGTGTGGGAGAGGCTGTGAGGTCTGTATTTGCTGCACCCGTGGACGGTTTACCACAAGATGAGCCAATGTATAACATGAATCAGATTCCGCCATCAGCATTCTCTGGTTTTGCCAAGTACAACCGCACCTTTGTTCAGTTCTCACAATCAGACAGTACTTATGTGCGCTATGCGAATAATCCTTATGCAAAGCCACAATTAGGGGTATTTGTAGGTGCTCCAGATAAGGAAGGACTCATCAATACGCTCAATGAAAAATCTGAAGATATTTTAGCAGCCATTAAGGCTACAGAAATTGCAGAAAAGCAACGTCGTATCAACAAATCCTTGATGAGTACGGCCCCACTTCAAGAGAAGATGGGCGTAAATATGATGATTCCTACGGCCTATCGTGTGGCTAAAGAGGAGGACAACTTCCTGTGGATCCGTAAAGACATTCGTACTGGGAGTTTGAACATTATTGTTTATGAGGTAGGATTAGACGCTATAGATCCGAATGGAGAGGTGATCAACAATATCATCAAACTGCGCGACTCTATTGGTGGAGATAATGTCACTGTTGATGAAGGCGGACGTTTTATTACAGAAGAGGCTTACGCTCCCTTTATTTTTGAATCGGAGATCGATGGCAAATTTGCCTATGAAACCAAAGGTACCTGGGAAGTCCGCGACAAATGGATGGCTGGGCCGTTTGTGAACTATGCCATTAGAGATGAGGCCAACAATCGCTACTTAATCGTGGAAGGCTTTACATTTGCACCGTCCATAGATAAACGGGATTATCAATTTGAACTGGAGGCGATCTTAAAGTCACTCAAGTTTGAGAACAAGTCATAAAAAAAGCCGCTCTAAGAAGCGGCTTTTTTAATATATCTAACTCGGGATTATTCTTCGATCTTTTTGTTGGAATCGTCCTCTTTAGAGGCGTCTTTAAACTCTTTGATTCCGCTTCCTAATCCACGCATAAGTTCTGGGATCTTGCGGCCACCAAAAAGAAGCAGTACAACTACTGCGATCAAAACAATTTGAGGCCAACCGATTGCCAAAGGAATGATAAGTGCGTTCATAGTCATTGAATTATTAAACAAATGTAACAAGAATTCGTTAGAAAAAGCGTTTTTATACCAACTTTAGCACCGAGTAGCACCGTTTAATTATCTTTGCCTCTAAGGTCTTGTTTCATGAACAACAAAGAATCCAAAAGACAGCGAATATCCCGCAAGTTGTTGCACAAATACCGATTGGTTGTGCTCAACGACGACACCTTTGAAGAACGCTTTTCTTTCAAACTGAATCGCTTGAACGTCTTTGTATTCTCAGCCTTTTTTGCCTTGTTTCTCATAGGCATTACGACACTGATCATTGCCTTTACTCCTTTGAGGGAATACATTCCTGGTTACTCATCCACGGCTTTAAAGAACAAGGCCACAGATCTGGCCTATACTACAGACTCCTTGCAACAGGTTGTGGCCATGAATGAGCAGTATATCGCTTCTATTAGACGCGTTTTAAGTGGAGATGTGAGTACGGTGAATTTCAATCGAGACTCTATTTTGGAGGCTGCAAAAGTGGATATTTCTGAAGTAGACCTCAATCCATCCAAGGCAGATTCGCTTTTGCGCGATCAAGTGGAACAGGAGGATAAGTACAATATTTTTGAGTCAGACAATCAAAAGAACTTCGTTTTGTTCCCGCCGGTAAACGGCACTTTGACAGATGCCTATGATCCCAATAACAAACACTTCGCTGTAGACATAGTTGCGGCTAAGGACGCTCCGGTCAAAGCCGTGGCAGATGGAACGGTGATCTTTGCTAGTTGGACTACGGATACGGGTTATGTGATGATCATTGATCACGGAAACAACCTTATATCAGCCTATAAACACAACTCATCTTTGAGTAAGGAACAAGGAGATCTGGTCTCTTCTGGAGAAGTGATCGCCATTGTGGGCAATACTGGAGAGCTCTCTACAGGGCCTCACTTGCATTTTGAACTCTGGAGCGATGGTTACCCTATTGATCCTTCTCAATTCATTGATTTTGACTAAGGCCTTATGTCGTTAAAATCCTTTGCAGCGAAAATATTGGCCAAACGCGTAAAACGCGGGATAGAGCGCTGGGCGAATGCACCTAAACAAACGCAATTAGCAGTACTACAAAACCTAGTTCAAACGGCAAAAGACACTCGCTTTGGAAAGGATCATAATTTTGTGGCTATTCAAACCCCCGAAGAATTTGCGGCTCGGGTTCCAATCCGGGATTACGAAGCGCTGCGCCCTTATGTGGATGAGGTTGTAGCTGGAAAACCCGATATCCTTTGGCCAGGCAAGCCCCTTTATTTTGCCAAGACTTCTGGAACCACCTCCGGAGCTAAATACATTCCGCTTACCAAGCAGTCCATGCCAGAACACATCAAGGCAGCGCGCAATGCCATTCTCAGTTATATCGCAGAGACGGGGAATGCAGATTTTGTAGATGGAAAAATGATCTTTTTGCAGGGCAGCCCTGAGATGGATGAGAAGAACGGCATTAAAACCGGACGCCTCTCTGGGATCGTTGCCCATTATGTGCCGAGCTACTTGCAAAAGAACAGAATGCCGAGTTGGCAAACCAATTGCATAGAAGATTGGGAAACCAAGGTTGATGCCATCGTAGAAGAGACCATTAGGGAGGATATGCGCGTTATTAGCGGGATTCCTTCTTGGGTTCAGATGTATTTTGAACGTTTGATTGAGCAGGGAGCTAAACCGGTTGGAGAGCTCTTTCCTAATTTTAATTTATTTATTTACGGCGGAGTCAATTTTGCGCCTTACAAAGCGCGTTTTGAGCAGCTCATAGGAAGGTCTGTCCCAAGTATTGAGCTTTTTCCTGCTTCTGAAGGATTCTTTGCTTTTCAAGACAGTCAAAGCGAGAAAGGAATGCTGCTTTTGCTCGATGCAGGTATTTATTACGAGTTTGTCAAAGCCGAGGAATTTTTTGAGGACAATCCCAAGCGCCTTCCGGTTTGGGAAGTGGAACTTGGGGTGAATTACGTCATGCTCATTTCAACCACAGCCGGGATGTGGGGATACAATTTGGGAGATACCGTTCAGTTTACCAGTTTGGCTCCTTATCGCGTGATTGTTTCGGGCCGAATAAAGCACTTTATTTCTGCCTTTGGTGAGCACGTCATCGGTAAAGAAGTGGAGCAGGCCATGAAGAGTGCTATTGATAAGTTTGGATTGCAGATTAACGAATTCACGGTAGCTCCGCAGATCACTCCAGAATCTGGATTGCCTTATCACGAGTGGTTAGTAGAGACAGAATCCTTGCCGGATGACCTATCAGAGATCGCGGCTTGGATCGACCGAGAAATGCAAGCCCAAAACACTTATTACCTGGATCTGATTAAAGGATCAATTCTAAGAACCCTAGTTATAAGCCCATTAAAACCAGGCAGTTTTAAGGCCCATATGAAGAGCAAAGGCAAGCTGGGTGGGCAAAACAAGATTCCTAGACTGTCCAACGATCGTAAAATAGCGGACGCCCTTTTGAGCCTGCAAGGCTAATTTCTGTATCTTTGAGACCAAAATCGGTATGGCAGTTAATTCAACGCTAGAACGAACCAGAGCCCAAGAAAGTACCGCGGCCATTGAGCGCATGTACATCACAATGCGTCATTTATTCAACCGCGGCTTCTACAAACCCATGGGAGTTTCTGGGGAAACACTTCGAGATTCATTATTAACCCTTCAACCTGAGATCTACGGCTCAATAGCTGACGAGAAGATAGAGCTCAATGGTCTGCTGTATGTCATGGACCGCCTTCCTTATGGAATAGAGGAATGCAGTTATATCAATTTGACCAGTAATGAAGGTTATGCCAACTCGCACTTTAAACCGATTGTTCCTGCCAAGCGCCGTAGAAACTGTTACCGCATAGACAAAGAGCAAATGAATATTGAGGTCACACGTGGCCGCTCTGAGATCTATGATATCCTTACGCACTTGACCTTTCTCTATATTGAATCACACAAGATCATGGAGCGCGTTTTGATCGATGATGAAGGAGAATACATCCGCGATTGGAAGAAGGTAGAAGAGGCCGTGGCTAAGAATTCCAAGCTCAGTCAGGTAGACAAGGAGATCGCTATTACGCACATTGCGAACATTCTTGGACGCACTTTTGAAGAGGTGAGCAGCGTTTATTCCAGCTTTAGCTGTAAAGAAAACCCGAACAGATTCATCAGTATTATCTACCATTTGGGCAAATTGGCCTTGGATGAACACCTCAATAACACCAAGCGTTTAATCACCTTCTCTCCAGTATTGCGTGAACGCCTCGGTCACCACATCCACGGAGAGCGTTGGGCAGATAACATCAAAAAAGAACTCTTCAATAAAGATTGGTTGGACCGCCCAATCCACATCATCAGTGCTAATATGCATTCGGTGATGAATACCCTGTACGCCAAACGTGCGCTACCTGCAGAATTCACTAAAAAATCTCCGCTTGAAGTATACCAAACCTTAAGCAAGGAAGAGAATAAAACACTTAGAGCTAAGGTCTTTAAGCAAGCGCAAAAGGAGGGGATGATCTACTTAAAGGACAGTAGCGGGACCAATATTGACGTTCAGATCTTTGACACCGAAGCGCATCCGGACTATAAGAAAACCGACTCAGACGCAACCTCAGCGGCAAATGAGCATCCAATTATCGTGGTTATGGATTACGCCTTTGGCGAGCAGGCCTACGAAACCATGGATGAATTGCTCAAACCTTATCAATGTGATAAGGGCAAAAAGCACTTTTTGAACGTGGAGTCCGTTTCCATTATGGGGAAGGCTGGAATCCTAGAAGGGGATAAGGGAGATATTATGATCCCGAATGCTCATATTTTTGAAGGAACAGCCGACAATTATCCTTTTAAGAACAGGCTGAAAAAGGCTATGTTTGCCGATGATGATGTGAACGTTTGCACAGGAGCCATGATCACAGTTTTGGGAACCTCCTTGCAGAATAAAGATATTTTGCAGTTCTTTCACGAATCAACCTGGAATGTGATCGGTCTAGAAATGGAAGGAGCGCATTACCAAAAGGCCATTCAATCGGCTTCGAGAATTCGGGGAAGTATTGCCAAAAAGGTTCGTGTGAATTATGCGTATTACGCGTCTGATAACCCCTTAAAAACGGGTAGCACACTGGCCTCAGGAGGGTTAGGAACAACCGGAGTAAAACCCACATATCTGATCACAGAAAAGATATTGGAACAAATATTAAGCTAACTAACAATGAGTGATTCTAAGAATAAACCTGCAGAAGAATTAGATCTATTTTTCTTTTTTAGCGAGATCAAAAAAGTATTCAGGTCTTGGGTGAGAGCTTTTTTCAAAGGCTTTGATTTTGCCCGCAAACGCTGGTTGATCATTTTGATTTTGATCCTTGTAGGGGTTGGAGCGGGTTATTTTTTAGAGCAGAATAGTTTCTCTGGAAATAAAGCCAAGATCTTGTTGAAAGTCAATTTTGACATGGGGAACTATTTATACAACACCGTAGATGTTGTTGATAAGAAGCTCAAAGCTGGTGATACTGAATTTTATCAGACCCTTGGATTGAATCCAAACAATCCTACAATCAAAGGCGTTGAACTCGTGCCGGTAATAAACGTTCACGACATCACGGATGATTTTGAGGACACCAACAGAAACCTCGATGCACTACTGCGTTATGTGGAGTTCAATATGGAAGAGGAAGAGCTGTATCAAACCTTTACCACCAATTACAACTATCATTATTTAACGGTTTCTCTCACGGGTCAAGGCACCAATGATGACCTTGAGCGATTGATGAATTATATCAACGCCAATCCAATCTTAAAAGAGTTTCGTGATACTTCTGTGAAGACAATCAATGAAAAACTGGTAGCTAACAAGCAAACCATTGAGCAAATTGAGCTTTTTATGCAAAAGTATTTGGAACAGGAATCCGATCAGCGCGCTTTGGGAACTCAGTTTTATGTAGAGCGTGAAACACGCCCAGATCTGCTGTTAGAGACTAAGAATGAATTGCTAACGGAGAATCAAGAGCTGAACGATGCGCTCGTGTTTTATAAGCAACCTATTTTGGCTTTAGGCGGTATGCAGGTTTATCCAAAAGAGCCAAGTCTATTGGATAAGAAGATGATCCTGCTTCCTATAATGCTGGTTTTTATCTTCTTATTTCTAGCTTACCTGCGTTATATGTATTATTACCTAAGACGCATTGCAGATGCCCCAGAAGAATAGATCCATACTGGTTACCGGCGGAGCTGGTTTTATCGGCTCCAACTATATAAAAATGCTCTTAGAAGAGACCGATCACCAGGTGGTCAATCTTGACAAGCTCACTTATGCCGGAGATCTCAGAAACCTTGAGTTCGCTCAGGGAAATCCAAACTATCACTTTGTAGAAGGGGATATTTGTGATTCCGAATTGATCCATCGATTGTTTGAAGAGCACCGGTTTGATTCCGTCGTTCATTTTGCTGCGGAATCTCATGTAGATAATTCCATCACCAATCCCGATGCCTTTGTGCAAACCAATGTAGTGGGAACGCACCGATTGCTTCACGCGGCCTATACACACTGGATGGAAGGTCCAAATCAGCTAAAAGAAAACTCTGCCAACGCGCGATTTTTACATGTTTCTACCGATGAGGTTTACGGAACTTTAGGAGATAAAGGCCTTTTTACAGAAGAAACACCCTATGCTCCCAACAGTCCGTATAGCGCTTCCAAAGCAGCTTCTGATATGTTGGTGCGCAGCTATTTTCACACTTATGGCTTCCCTGCGGTAACCACTAATTGTTCCAACAATTACGGACCCCATCAGCATAGTGAAAAGCTCATACCTACTATAATTAGATCTGCCATTTCTGGCAAGAACATTCCTATTTACGGGGACGGACAAAACATTAGAGATTGGCTCTATGTAGCCGATCATTGCCGCGGCGTGCACAAAGCATTGCTTACCGGAAAGCTCGGCGAAACTTACAATATTGGCGGAAAGAACGAGCGTAATAACCTCTACATTGCCAACTTCATCTGTGAGTTATTGGATCAAAAAGCACCACGAGAAGACGGGCAATCTTATAAAGAACAGATCAGTTTTGTAACTGACAGACCGGGTCATGATTTTAGATATGCCATAGACGCTTCCAAAATATCCACGGAGTTGGGTTGGGAAGCGCAAGAGCATTTTGAATCGGGCATGGATAAAACTTTGAACTGGTATTTAAGTAATAAAAACCGCCTAGAAGCATGAAAGGAATCATATTAGCCGGAGGCTCAGGAACAAGATTACATCCGCTTACCATTGCCGTGAGCAAACAGCTCATGCCGGTTTATGATAAGCCCATGATTTACTATCCGCTAAGCACTTTGATGTATGCTGGGATTCGTGAGATTTTGATCATTTCCACTCCAAAAGACCTTCCGCTTTTCAAAACTCTTTTGGGAGATGGAAGCCAGTTGGGATGCTCGTTCAGCTATGCGACCCAAGCAGAACCCAAAGGTTTGGCAGAGGCTTTTATCATAGGCGAGGAGTTTATTGGCGACGATAAAGTGGCTTTGATCTTAGGAGACAACATCTTTTACGGAAGCGGTCTTAAAGAACTTCTCCAAGCAAATAACGACCCAGACGGAGGTATTATTTATGCCTATCATGTGAACGATCCGCAACGTTATGGCGTTGTTGATTTTGATGCCGACGGCAAAGCCGTGAGCATTGAAGAGAAGCCAGAACATCCTAAGTCCAACTATGCCGTTCCTGGAATTTACTTCTACGACAATCGTGTGGTTGAAATTGCCAAAAACATTCAGCCGAGTGCGCGGGGTGAATTGGAAATCACCGATGTAAACAACGTGTATTTGCAACAAGGCGATCTGCAAGTTGCCGTTTTAGACAAAGGAACCGCTTGGTTAGATACGGGAACCTTTGAATCCCTTATGCAAGCCAGTCAGTTTGTTGAAGTCATTGAACAGCGACAAGGATTAAAGATCGGCGCTATAGAGGAAGCGGCATATGCCATGGGTTATATCGATAAGTCTCAACTCCAAAAGCTCGCAGCACCTTTGGTTAAAAGCGGCTACGGCAGCTATCTCATGCAATTGGATTAAATGAAAGTTACTCCGACACCCATACAAGATTGTTTTTTGATCACTCCGGATGTGTTCCAGGATGAGCGCGGCTACTTCTGTGAAACCTTCCACAAAGAAAAGTTTGAAGCCTTAACGGGGATTGCTACGGACTTTGTTCAGGACAATCAATCCCGATCTAAAAAAGGCGTGGTTCGCGGGCTGCACTTTCAAAAGGCTCCGCATCAGCAGGCCAAACTGGTTCGTGTGATCAGTGGTCAAGTTTTGGACGTGGTTGTTGATCTGCGCAAAGACTCTCCCAGCTTTGGACAGCATTATTCTGTTGTACTCGATGAGGAAAATAAAAATCAACTCTATATCCCACGCGGATGTGCCCACGGTTTTGCTACGCTTTCCGAGCATTCCGTCTTTGCGTATAAATGTGATGCGTTTTACAATCGGGAATCTGATTCGGGAATTCGCTTGGACGACGCAACCTTCGGGATCGATTGGCGTCTACCCAAAGATCAAATGATTGTTTCTGAGAAAGATCAGAACTTGCCATTGTTTGATCCAACTAACTTCTAACCATCATGGGCAACAAGCGCATACTTATTACCGGAGCCTCTGGTCAACTCGGCCAATGCTTAAAAGCGACCGTTCCGGAGTCTCTTGCCGATGATGTACTTTGGGCAGCTCGTAAGGAGTTAGATTTGACCGACACCAATGCAGTTGAAACGCTGTTTGAAACTCATCAATTTGACTATTGCATCAATACAGCAGCCTACACGGCTGTAGATCAAGCAGAATCTGATCGCGATGCCGCCTTTGCGCTTAACGCGGAAGCCGTGGGCCACTTGGCAGTGTGCTGTGAAAAGCACAATACGGTTTTGATCCACCCTTCCACAGATTACGTTTTTGGCGGAATGGCCAATGAACCTTATTCTGAGCAGTATCCCACAGCACCAATTAATGTTTATGGAGCCTCAAAAGAAGCCGGTGAAGTGGCCATAAGAGAAGCATTGGAAGCTCATTTCATTGTGCGCACCTCTTGGCTGTACAGCCCTTATGGGCATAACTTTTACAGATCCATTCGGAAGAAATTAGAAGAAGGAGCGGAATTGACCATCACTACGGATCAAACAGGTACGCCAACCAACGGATTGGATCTGGCTGAATTTTTCTGGATGCTCATCTCGGAAAAGACTTCCGATTACGGCACCTATCATTATAGCAATGAAGGTCAAGCGACTTGGTATGACTTTGCTATGGCGATTGCCTCTGGATTGTCAAAAAAGCGGGAGAATCAAGTTGCCTCAACGGAGCATTATGCTACATTTGCAGCACGTCCTGCCTACAGCGTTTTGAGTAAAGAAAAAATCAAGGAGGTATTTGGCGTGAATCCCCCGAATTGGAAAACCAGTTTGCATCAACTAATCAACCATGACTAAAAGCCGTCATTTAATTGTTTTTGGTACTCGTCCGGAGGCTATAAAAATGGCTCCCTTGGTACACCACGCCTTGCAGCAATCCAATTGGGAGGTTAAGGTTTGTGTCACCGGGCAGCATAGAGAAATGCTGGATCAGGTTTTGGAGTTTTTCAAGATCCAACCGGATTATGACCTCGCGCTTATGCGTCCGAATCAAAACCTTTACACTTTAACGGCAGATATCATTACGAACCTCAAGCCGGTTTTGGAGGAATTCAATCCAGACTATGTATACGTCCATGGAGATACGACTACCTCAACGGCTACTGGAATTGCAGCTTTTTACAGCGGCGCTAAAGTCTGCCATGTAGAAGCTGGACTCAGAACCTTCAACAGACAGTATCCGTTCCCAGAGGAGTTCAACAGAACCTTAACGGGAAAGATCGCGGATTATCATTTTGCGCCTACCCCAACATCCGCAGCCAATTTAAAGCGAGAAAACACTGCCGAAGAAAATATTTGCATCACCGGAAATACGGTGATCGATGCACTGTTCAAAGGTTTAGAGATCGTGGAACAGCCTGATTATTCCAATACGGAGATTGCTAGTTTAGAGCAAATCGTAGACCCGAACAAACGCTTAATTCTCATTACGGGACACCGCCGTGAAAACCATGGAGACGGCTTAGAAGCTATTTGTCGTGCACTGAGTACCATCGCGCAAACCTATCCCGACGCGGAACTCGTCTATCCGGTACATTTGAATCCGAATGTAAAAGGGCCCGTGAATGAATACTTGCAAGGTATTTCTAATATCCACTTGGTAGATCCTTTGGCATATCCGGCTTTTATTTGGCTGATGAAGCGCGCCTATTTGATCATCACCGATAGCGGTGGAATTCAAGAAGAGGCTCCGAGTTTAGGAAAGCCAGTTTTGGTAACGCGTACAACTACCGAGCGACCAGAAGCCGTTGAGGCCGGGACTGTTTTATTAGTGGGTACCGATGTTGACTTGATCGTCAATGAAACCAAGCGTTTGATGGACGATCCGGCACAATATGAAAAGCTGAGCCAGTTGCACAACCCCTATGGTGATGGCAAAGCTTGTGAAAGAATTGTTAGTTTTATGAACCAATTGTAAAGATGGCACATAAACCAAAAGTAGTAATGATGGGACTGGGCTACATTGGCCTGCCCACTGCAGCACTGATCGCCAGTCGTGGACTGGAAGTGATTGGTGTGGATATACATCAGCACGTGGTAGATACCATTAACCGCGGGCAGATACACATTGTAGAACCCGATCTGGACGGTTTGGTACATCACGTAGTGCATAAAGGGCATTTACGCGCAACAACGCAACCTGAAGAAGCCGACGTGTATTTAATTGCCGTTCCTACGCCATTTAAAGGCGATCACGTGCCCGATCTCAGTTTTGTGACCGCCGCTACTGAAAAGATCATTCCAACGCTTAAAAAGGGCGCTCTGGTGATTTTAGAGTCTACTTCACCGGTTGGAACTACAGAAAAAATGCGCGCCTTGATTCACGAGCAACGTCCGGAACTCAATGGCGATGTCTACATGGCCTATTGTCCCGAGCGTGTTTTGCCGGGAAACGTGTTGCACGAACTCAAGCATAACGACCGCGCTATTGGCGGGATTGACGAACAATCCACCCAAAAAGCTATTGCTTTTTACAAACACTTTGTGGTTGGAGACCTGCACCCAACCAATGCCAAGACGGCTGAGATGGTCAAATTGGTAGAAAATGCATCCCGTGATAACCAGATCGCCTTTGCCAATGAGCTTTCCATGATCTGCGATAAGGCAGGGATTGATGTTTGGGAGATGATCGCCTTGGCCAATAAACACCCTAGGGTAAATATTTTACGCCCGGGAACAGGAGTAGGAGGCCATTGTATTGCGGTTGATCCGTGGTTTATCGTCTCTGAATTCCCAGAGGAGAGTAAGATCATTCGCAAATCCCGTGAGGTGAATAATTTCAAGACTGAATGGGTGATTGAAAAAATAAAGAACAAAGCCCTCGCCTTTAAAATTGAGCATAAGCGCGAGCCAGTCATTGCCTGTATGGGCTTGGCTTTTAAGCCAGATATAGACGATTTACGGGAATCTCCGGCACTTTACGTCACCGAGACCTTGATTGAAGAAGGACATCAAGTTTTGCAAGTAGAACCCAACTTGCAAAATGGCCACGGACGTGAGCTCACTGAGCCTACAGATGCTGTAAAGAAAGCCGATATCATAGTGTTTCTTGTGGGGCACAAAGGCTTCCGATCTTTGCAGATTGGAGATAAAAAACAGAAATTAGACTTTGTAGGTATGCTCTAAAAACCAAAAGCACCCGTGTTATTCAATTCATTAGACTTCGCAATTTTCTTTCCAGTATTCTTTGTGCTATACTGGATAGTCGCTAAAAAATTAACGCTTAGAAATGTTTTGATACTCGGAGCCAGTTATCTCTTTTACGGCTGGTGGGATTGGCGCTTTTTGTTCTTGATCATCTTTAGTTCTTTCGTGGACTTCTTTGTGGGTAAAGCTCTTGGTGAAACCGAGAAAAAATCCAAACGGAAAACACTGCTCTTAGTAAGTCTGATCTCCAACTTGGGGCTTTTGGTTTACTTCAAATACGCGAATTTCTTCATTGATTCCTTTGTTCAAAGCTTTCGCTTTTTTGGAGGGGAAATTGAAGCGACTACTTTAGATATTATTTTGCCCGTAGGGATCAGTTTCTACACTTTTCAGACCCTGAGTTATACCATAGATATCTACTACGGGAAGATCAAGCCCACCAAGAATATGCTGGCTTTTTTCTCCTTTGTTGCCTTCTTTCCACAGTTGGTGGCAGGGCCTATTGAACGCGCAAAACACCTTTTGCCGCAGTTCTTTGTAACGCACAAATTCAACTACAAATTTGCGCGTACGGGTTTACTGCTGATGGCTTTTGGGTTGTTTAAAAAAATGGTCATCGCAGATCGTTTAGGCATTTTGGTGAATCAAGTTTACAATGATCCCGAGAGCTATGGTGGAGGCGCATTGGTTGTGGCCACCATTGCCTTTGCGTTTCAGATCTACTGTGATTTTTCTGGCTATAGCGATATTGCAATTGGAGCTGCAAGAACACTTGGTTTTGACCTGATGAAAAACTTTGACGCTCCTTATTTTTCTAAGTCCATTACGGAATTCTGGAGGCGTTGGCACATATCTTTATCGACTTGGTTTAGAGATTATGTATACATCCCGCTTGGAGGAAGCAGAAAGAAAGAACTGCGCGTTTACACCAACTTGTTTATCGTGTTTTTGGTCAGTGGACTTTGGCACGGCGCCGCCATTACTTTTGTGATCTGGGGAGCCATTCACGGTTTGTTCATTGTGGTTGAAAAAGCAATGAGCAATCACGGTCTAAAAGTTTCAAGAAAAGGCCTTTTAGGAACGCTTGTGTTCATTCCTTTGACGTTTGTTATAGCTTCATTCGCTTGGATCTTTTTTAGAGCTAATAGCACGGCGGATGCTCTTTACGTAGCTGGAGGGATTTTTGACTGGTCTGAGCAGACCGATTATTTTGCCTTGGGATTGATACAACCTGAGTTCTACGCGGGACTCATCGCAATTTTATTGCTGCTTGTTTTTGATGCGCTCCACCGCAGATTCAACGCGGTGAAAATCTTGGACAAGATTCCATTTTTCATCAGACCAATACTTTATGTGGTCATCATATTTACGATCTTGATCTTCGGTATTTACGGAGAAGACGGTGTTTCTGAGTTTATTTATTTCCAGTTCTAATGAAGCGCAAAACCGGCATAGGTTTAGCATTTTTCTGCCTCCTAATATTTAGTGGGTGGAGTTATTTGGACCTGGTTTTTGCCAGTGATCATCAGTTTAAGAATACAGCCAACGGATTTTATGAACTGGCAGAGCAAACCAATATTGATGTGCTCTTTTTGGGCAGCTCTCACATCTATACCGCTGTGAATCCGCATATAATAAACAAACACGCGAACACCATTAGTTACAATCTCGGAACCGATGGTATGCGCTTGGAGTTTTCAAATTTGATCCTAAAAGAAGCCTTGAAATACACCGAGCCAAAGTTGGTGGTTATTGAGGTTTTTAGAGGATCTTTGGAACCTGTAATCACGGATGAATCCAAAGGGTTTCAACTCCGCGCACTAGACTTTGCAAGTAATTGGAGTGCGACCAAGTGGCAGCTCACAAAAAACAATTACAACTTCAATGAAATTGCTGGTGTTTATTCACCCTTAGTTCGAAATCACAAAAACTGGCATACAGAATCGTATTTTGATTTAGAAAATGAACAGGATTTTAGCCAGCAGACGGCCTTGTTTTATGACGGTTATTACGGTGCGCGAAAGACTATTTCTGATGGGGACTCAAAGGAATTTGCAGATTTTAGAGTTAAAGAGCGCTCGGTAGATTTATCTCAAAGATTTTTATCAAAAACACATAAGGAAGCTTTGCTGGAGCTGGTAGCACTATCCGAGCGTTATGGTTTTAGTTTGATGATGCAGACTTCCCCAGATCTCAAGGCAGCGAGTGTAAACAATGCATTATACCAGGAACTCGCAGATTTCTGTGAGCAACATGATATTCCCTATTTTGATATGAACAGCGCTGAGGTTTATGCGGCTCTGGATCTAAAGGTAACAGACTTTAAAGATGCATCGCATTTGAACATCCGCGGCAGTGAAAAGACCTCGGCTATGGTGGCTAAATTCATCAAAGAGAATTTTGAGATTTTGGACCGATCTGGAGAAAAGATTTACTTAGACAAAGCCAAAGAATTCTCCGCCAACTTTAGAGGCGACGAGGTATTTGTCTTGGAACAACCTTTTGAAATAAAGGAAGCTCTTACAATTGATTCCCTTGTTATCAAAAGAGCGAAACATGTCTTGAACTTTAAGATCACCTTTAAGGATTCTAGCACTAATTCGGAACGATATAAACTGGGCATTCATTTGTACCCAAAAGAAGGAAAAGAGAACCAATTGCATGAAGAAAGTAAAGCAAAGGGGCGCAATTTTGATATTGGAACTGGCCTTTTAGAGGATACAGGTGCCGCGCTAGAGGTGATGGTTTTTTCTACTATTGATGATTTAGACCGCATTCGTGTTTTCCTCTACGATAGGTCTGGTTACAAAGGCGTGGTGGGTCAGCCTTTAATTTTAAGAGACGTTTTTTGAGTTTTAAACGCTACATACAGGGTTTTGTTTTTCTAGCTGCGTTTGGTGTGTTCTGGGGCTATTTTAATGATGTTTTTAAACAACCGCATCATTTTATCAATACCAATAACGGGTTTAATAATTTGATCTCAGAAGGGGATCCAGACATACTTTTATTTGGCAGTTCTCATGTTTATACGGTTTACAATCCTTTAATCATCAATCAAAAAATCGGTGCGGTAAGCTATAATTTAGGCTCAGCCTCATTGAAACTTTCTGTCAGTAATCTGCTGCTTAAGGAGGTTCTAAGCAAAACCCAGCCCAAGCTAGTAATTCTGGAGTATTGTGATAGCGATATAAAACGTCTTAAGGACAACTCAGAAAAAATTGCTGGTCTGCAACTGCGCGTATTGGATGAATTACCCACATTTTCATGGCCTCGAGGTAACTATTTGTTCAATCATTATAAGGCAGAAGCTTTTTTGGGTGCAATCTCACCAATGTATCGAAATCACGGTCTTTGGCATGAACTAGACTATCTAGATCTTAACAGAAGACGCTATATTGAAGAGGACCGCTTTTATTTTGCGGAAGGTTTTCTAGGGGTGAAGGCAAACGTCACTGAAGAAAAGTACTTAAAGAAATATGCAGATTTTCCCAATAAACAACCAGAGGTGAAATCCACTGAGACCATACTTAAAACAGACAATAAACAGCTGATAATTGACTTTGTAGAAGAAGCCCGTTCGCATGATGTGCAGGTTTTAATCGTTTCTTCGCCTGAACTTAGAGCACCTTATCGGGATTATAAAATTTATCAGGAGTTGGAAGCATTTACAGATAGTTTAGGAGTGGATTATTTGAACCTGAATGATTTTAACAAACAGATGGGCTTGACCATTGACGATTACTATGATGAACAGCATGTTAATATTGGTGGTAGCATTAAGGTCTCCAATTTTTTAGGGGAGTATTTGAACACCAATTTTAATTTTGATGATCGGCGTTCTGATTTGGTCTGGCAACAGCGCGACACCATGTTTAACTATTTCAATTGGGACTACATGGATAAACGAGATCGTCTGTTTAAAACTAAACTCAATGAAACCTTTCTTGAAAACGTGGCTTTAGACTCTGTTCAACTCAAACAGCTAGGGTCTAAAGTTGATTTTTTTATGAAGTTTAATACTGAAATCACAGATCCCCAAGAGCTTCAGAAATACAATATGCTTGTTCGCATTTATCCGGTGGCGGGGCAAGAGGATCTTGTTGCTGAAAGGTTTATAGAGCGGGGTTGGAAATTTGACAAAACAGATGTTAAATTGGAGACTACTACCGATACGATAAGTTTTTCACTGCCAACTAAAATAAGAGGAATAGAAAAGATTGAAATGCTGCTCTATAACAAAGAAAAATATCAGGGAACCGTTGGAAAGCGAATTTTCATTCACGATATAAAATTTGAGTATTAGAACAGCTTTATGCTCATGGTAAAGAAGACCATTTCCATATTGATTTTTTTGACTGCCCTTATTGTGGCATTCAAATTCTTGGATGCTTCGTTTGCCACGAAAAACTACTTCAATAATACTATTGCAGACTTTAACGAACAGATTAATGCTCAACCCCAAGATGTATTAATTTTTGGAAGCTCCCATGCTTTTACCGCCTTCAATCCGGCCGTAATTGATAAACTGAGCAAGACGCATTCTTTTAACCTAGGGTCTGACGGACTAACCTTGCCGTTTACTAAGATGGTAATGCAAAAGGCCTTGAAACAAATGAACCCTTCTTTGGTGATCATTGAGGTATATCCGTCTGCATTAAAGGGACCAATGAACGATCAAAGCCGGGGATATCAACTTCGCGTCTTAGACAAGACATCAAATCTCTCTTTAGAAAAGTTCACCAAAGTGTTGAAATATTATGATTCCAATGAGATTCCTGGAGTGTATTCCACTATGATTAGAAACCATGCAAAGTGGCATGAAATGGATCTTACCGATCTTGAGAATTTAGAAACCATAGAGACGCGCAGCACCTATTACTACAAAGGCTACAGAGGTAGGACCTTGGTAATAGATACTGTTGCAAAACCTTTTTTCAATGACTTTAGAAGTCGCGAAGATTATCTAAAATCAGAGGCGCAAATAGTAGATGAAAAAGCCAATAATGAGCTTATAGATTTAATTCGCTTGGCGAAGTCCAAAGCTCAATATGTATTATTAATCTCAGCTCCGGATCTCAGAGCGAAGTATCATTGGGACAAGAGTTTTTCAGACGCACTTGAGGCAATTGCAGAGCACCATGAGATTAACTATTTGGATTTGAACACCAAGTATGATGAAATGGATCTGAGGGTTGCAGATTTCCGGGATCAGTCGCATTTAAACGTCAAAGGAGCATTCAAAGCTAGTAAGTTCTTGTCAAACTATATCAATGAGAATTATTCATTGAACCCGATAGAATTTGAAGCACATGAAGAGGCGATATACACCAGTTTTTTGGATGATTATATTGAACTCCGAGAGCGATTTTTTAAGACTGCAGTGGATGGAGAATTAACTCAAAATATTGTGCCGGTCTCTTTGGAGGCCATTAAAAAAGGGAAAACAATACATTTTACTTTAGCATTTGATCAAGAGAAAATTGCGCAATCTAAGGCCTTGGATTATAAATTATTGGTTAAATTAATTCCTGTAGAAGCAGAAGAATCTTTGGTTGACCCTAGCTTTTCTAAGCGCGGGTGGAACTATGATAAAGCAGACATTGCGATAACCGAATTAAAAGAACTCAATTTTAGTATCTCGACTAACATTGAAAACTTTGAGCGGATAGAGTTATCGTTGTACAACAAAGAAAAGTATCAAGGAGTAGTCGGAAAACGAATTAAGATCAATGAAATTACATTTGAATAAAATACCAGGTGCATTGGCTGTATTACTGCTGTTAATGATCTGCTCAGCTTGTCAACAAGAAGAAAAATTAATTGCGAGTTATTCGGATAATTTTGACACCAATGACCCTATGTGGAATACCAAACAGATTAGTGACTCGGCACGATTTGTTGTGGTTGATGATCCTAAAGATCCGAACAATAAATGTCTCAAGTTTGGCTTGTTGCCAGAAGATTTCAATGCAGGGAAACGCCGCAATGAACTTGTTTTAAGAGCGGAAGATACCATTGGCTATACGGTGAGTTACTCGTTTAGATTTATGCTGCCCAAAGAATTTTTTAAAGACCGGGCTCAAGACGATTGGATCATGCTCCAGCAATGGCATGATGAGCCGCCAAGAGGCAAAACATGGGCAGAATATGCCGCCAAATCCAAACCTCCCGTCTCTTTGTTCTTAACCGTTGGTCCAGACCAGAAGTGTGTTATGCAGTATACCTACGGACTCAAGGATAAGTATAAGAATGAGAAGAAGTTCATTAAACTCAATCAGGACTTGTTGCCGGACACCTGGTATACGTTCTCCAATGAGATCTACTGGAGTATGGATAGTACGGGCTATTCTATTCCAAAGTTGAACGACAAATACTTAGCACATTACAACAATGCCAAGGCCGATCCGAAGCTAAAAGGACGCAATATGTATAACGACGTCCCGAATTATTATAAAATGGGGCTTTATGGTAATCAACTGACCAACGATACCATTCACGTCTATTATGACGAGTTCAATTACGTTATAGAAAACCGCTAAAGCTTAATATAATTCCAGATTCCGCAGGCCTTCACCAAATTTTCTGAAACCGAACCAAAGTCGTTCAAACAGATGCGCGGCAATTTATAATCGTCGGATTGTGTAGTTACCTGCCCATGCTCAACGGTTACAGCATAGTCGTAATTAGCTGCTTTTACATAGTCGATTTCCCGTTGTGAGTAGTCTCCGTTAGGATAGGCAAATCCACTGATGGTTTTGTCCAAAAGCGTTTCGAGATGTTTCTTAGAATCCGCAATCTCAGCGGCCGACTCCTCGTCCGGTAATTGGGTCAAGATCGGGTGGAAGCAGGTGTGGGATTCAAAACTGATGAGTCCGGTTTGCTCCATGTCTTGCATTTCTGCTAAGGTCAAAGCTTGTCGCTCCGGATAGTTTTTCTGTTTATCATAGCCTACAGCCGCCAATTTTTCAAGCATCTCTGCATTTGGAAGACTCTTGATGGCTTCCATTTGGGGCTTGGGCAAAGGGTAATTGCTCCAAAAATGCCGTTGGGTGTTGACAATATCACTGCAGGCATAAATGGTTGTTGGGGCTTGAAGCTCCACTATACTATCAACGAGGTCAAAATTTTGCTTGTGGCCGTCGTCAAAGGTAATTACCGCTGCATATTTGGGTAGCTTATGCAATTTTCCGCCCTTCTTAGCGCGAATTACCTCTTCCATGCCTACAAAGTTGTAACGAACATTTAACGCGTGTAAAAAGGCGTTAAAATCGCTTGGCGCAGGGTCGTGAAAAATAAAAATGGTCACGGAGTTGCGCTGTTTGAGATAACGCCGCAAGCGTACGATTCCACTCAGCAGTAAAAACTGAACAATGATATTTTTACCAATACGCTTCAAAGTCAATGTATTTTTTGAGTTCAGCTTTGTCAGCTTCGAGTTGTTTCAAGTAATGCACATCCAAATCATTCGCTGTATTTACGGCAGCCGATTTGGTGTTCGAATCTTTTATAAAACGGACAATTTTTAAACGGAGCGCTGGAGGAACCAAAGCCTTTACAACAGCTCTAAAACCTTTGTTTTTCTCTTTGTCAAAAAGAACCTTGTTCACACTTTTAAATCGGGCATTGGCCGTTGGATTAGCCACGAATGTTTCAATAGGATGTCCTTGCTCTATGTTTAAGAATGAAAACAACTCCTCAAGCACAGCATCAGGTTCTTTGGCCAAACGCTCAAAGACGATCAATTTGATATTCTCCTTAGGGAAAATACTGTAGAGTTTTGCCACCTTTTCAGCATACAAGCTGCGGTCCATATATTCAGCATCTTTGGACAGCGCCTCGTTGATATCCGCGGAGTCCTCCTTAGCCAATTGTGACAAGAATTTGTAAGCCGACTGAATCCGCGATACCGGTTCACGCAACAGCAGAATCATTTTAGCCTCTGGATTGTATTCGGCAATGCGTTTTAAGGCGTCAGGATTTTCTATATAGTCTACACATCCGCTTATTCGAATAGGTTCATTAGAACAATTAAAACGCTGTTCCAAAATCGCTGGCCCTTGCTGGAACAACTCCGCTTCAATGAAAAAAGGATAATCCTTGAGAAAGATCTCACCACATACCTGCGGATGCTGGATCAACCATTCGTAGATAGAAGTGGTTCCGGCTTTTTGAACCCCGATAACAAAAGCATTTACCTTCATTTTTTAAACAAACTCAGCGGATTGAAAACTAAGACTATCTTGAAGTATTTCCAAACCAGATAGGCTCCGGCGAAATTCCAAAAGGCCATTCCTGCAATACTACTAATTGCCGCTCCGTAATATCCTAAAGGTTTGATCAGAATAAAATTCAAGGCCAGATTGATCAAAAATGCCACAAAAACCAAGTTTTGAAACACCTTTTGTTTTCCTGTCATTTGGAATACTACCCCTACAGGTCCGCAAAAGGAGTTAGAGAATTGACCGATACAGAGAATCATTAATAATGTAGTTCCCGCTATGAACTCCTCGCCAAATAGGCCTAGAATGAATTCCCTCAATATCACTAATCCGGCCACAATGATCACTGATGATATAAAGTTGATCTTAATGGTCATTTGGATCAATTTGTCAAAAACCGCCATGTTTTTTTCTTTGTAACTCAAGGCAATTTTGGGCGCGAGAATACTGTTCAAGGCATGCAGGGTAAAACTCACTAAAGCCGCCAAGGTAAAAGCCACGTTGTAAATACCAACCTCTTCAGAAGTTCTGTAAACCCCCAAAAAGATGGTGTCGGTCCAACTCAGCAATAAAATTGTAGCTAAAGAAAACATTAACGGATAGGATTCTATTAGATAAGTCTTGGTTTTTATTTCTGATGCAGCAGCAACTCCGTTAAAGGATTGGAACAGGCTAAAAAAGGAATATACCATTAATACTCCAAGGCCAGCTGTATGAGCAATAATGGGCATGTAAGGATCCTTAAACCCAAGCAGGTAATAGCAGATTAGTAAACCCAAAAAGGCAAAAATGAAACGACCGCCACTAGTCAAAAAACTGAACTGCTTGATTTTTTTAAGTCCTCTAAGCGCTCCTGCGTTGAGGTGAATAAGAGTCCAAAGCGGTAGGGCTATGAATCCGTAGATCACGTACTTAGGCTCTTCAATATTTAACCAATCCGCTACGGTGTCTTTGAGTAATATTCCCAACAAGCAAAGTGATATTGAAACTATTGCAGACAAGGATACCACCTTCAGATAGATGTGTTTGGCCACTTCAATCCGATGTGAAGCAAAGGTCTTGACCAAGTTGATATCAAAACCAAAACGCGGAAGCAAGGATCCAATAATAAAGACAGAAAAGCTTAGCGCAACAAAGCCATTCACCACGGCACCGTAGGTGTTAGAGATAAAAAGTGTAAACCCGTATCCTGCTAATAGTCCAATAGCACGAATTAAGAAAAAGGAGCTGCCTTTACGCACCAATTCAATGATATCGCCGTCTTTAGAGAAACCCTGTAAAAGCTTTGAGAACACTCCTGACCTGTTTAGTTAGTTGGATGGTTTTTTACCGCGATGGTTGCGCGGAAATTTGTCAAAAGTACTCAAATTTGTCGCAGCAATGATTTGCCTGGCTATTTTAGAAATCCTGAGGCAAATGACTACATTTGGGCAGACAAAGCTAAAATGTTGTGTGCGGAAAACAACCTTTCGCTAAAAACTGCATCTAGTAAGCAATTAAGCAGCTACTCGAGACAAATTTGAACCAGTTGATCACCTTTTACAATCGCTTTTTGAACGATACTGTATTGCAGTGGTTGCTCTTGGGCTCTATGGCCTCTCTGCCGTTGAACTTATTTGTCAATAATTTATTATTCACCATTTTCTTCATCGCCTTTGTATTGAAGATCTTATTGAACGATCCCAAAGGTCTCTTGCGCACTTTAAGGCAACATTGGGTCCCAATACTGCTGCTAATGAGTCCGTTGCTCGTTGCGTCCGTAGGATGTATCTATACTTCAGATTTACAGGGAGGATTGAAAGATCTTGGCCGTTTAGTACCGCTAGCATTGATCATTCCAGCAGTTTTTCATAGTCCAGAATTTTATAAGAACTCGACCAGAAAATTGGGGTATGCGCTCGCTTTAGGGTCGCTTATGGCAGCTTTGCTTTGCTGGGGATTGTCTATCGGTCCAGTATTAGCTGATGGTAATGGACTCGCAGATCTATTCAGCCAAAAATACGCCTACCACGAACTCTCCGGGCGTATTGATATACACACCCCTTATTTGGGCATGTTCACAGCTATTTCCATTTTCTTTTTGCTCAGAGAATCTTTTAAGATCAACACTTTAAGAAAACGATTTGTTTATAGCCTATGGATGGCTGTATTGTTGATTTTCTTATTCAACTTGCTCGCTCGAACAGCTATTTTAACCTTGGTAATTGGAAGCTTCTTTTTCCTGCTACACCAAAGAAAATATCTATTGATAGTCTTAGGTGTTTTGATTCTGAGTGGCGCCGGAACACTTGCCTATTGGCAAGATCACAATTTCCTAAGGGATCGGCTCTTTAATAGTTTGAACGTATTTGAACAGACCACGATATTTAGCAAAAAAGACGATCGATTCACACGCTGGGAAGCTTCTGTATCGGTATTCAAACAATTCCCCATATTGGGACCAGGAACTGCTGCGGAAGACAGCTATCGCAAGGCCGCCTATTACGAGAATTTAGACAGCAAAGCCTACAATGATAACTACAATGCGCACAACCAGTTTTTGGAGTACTTAAGCACCTATGGTCTGTTGGGTGGAATCTGTTTTGTTTTATTGCTGATATTCCTCCTTAGAGCAGCTTTGGGAGATCCCTTTAGGGTCTATCTCGTCTTTGCTTTTATCCTTGCTGGTCTCACTGAATCCATATTGGAGCGGTCATGGGGGGTATCCTTATATTTACTCATTATCATGATTGTGTGTTCCCATAAATTCCTTGCTCATGAGAGGCCTTAGCATAATATTGTTGGCCTTAGTTGTAGGCTGCACCGGAATTCGCAAACAACGCCAAGTCGTGGCGGTTGAGGCTCCATTGTATGCTTTTGATTTAACTTCCGAAGTTGTCGGTTCACAACAATCAGTGAGCTTCAATACTGATGGAGCAAGCTTTGGGTTGGAAAATACGCCATCATATCTAGTTCTGGATTCGCTTCCGACTGTTCAAGAGGATTTCAACCTGTCTTTTTGGTTGCGCTCCACCTCAGAAAAAGGTGATTACACCCAAACCTATCTCCGAGCGTACAATTCAGAGGATAGGCAAGTAAATATAAATCTGGGTATTGGTGGTTTCCGATTAACTGGAAACTTGAATTCAAATACTTTCAGCGCAAAGAATTTTGCTCAAGGTAATGCAGCATCCCGCCAGTACTATGATTTGCCACGTTTAGAAGTGGGTAAGTTCTATTTTGTTTCCGTGAATAAGACAGGGGGTACAGTTGAGATCTATGTTAATGCCGAACGCTACCAAGATTTTGATTTCGATTCCGATACGAAACTTCAATTCGATCGGATTTTGCTCGGAGTCCTAAATACCTCCGGAGATTATGTAAATCAATTTACTGGAAACATCAGGAATTTGCAGGTGTTTGCAAAGACCTTGTCGCCTGATGAGATCTATTCTTTGAGTGTTAAGACCTATCCAGAAATAAAGGCTTTTAACGATGCTTTTGAATTGAGTAAATTTAACCTCGACAATTGAGCAAGAAAATAGACATATACACCAAACTTTTTGGGCTGATTTTAACCCTAATGGCCCTTAAATTCTTGTTTTCATACTTGAACGTAGAATTGGGGTGGTGGTTGCGAAACTTATTCCCTAACTATCTAAAATTCAACCCACTGGGGCTGCCTAAAAACACCTCAGAGATGATTGAATTTGCTCTTTTGCCAGCCATGGTTTCCTATCTGGCTTTGAGCTACCGTTCTTTAGGGGTTCTGCGCCTTCCCTTGCTTTTGATCGGGGTGATGTTGGGACTCAACCTCATCACTATGTTCACCACAGAACAAGACTTTTTAGGATCCATTAAGTATACACTAAAGATCGCAGCGCCTATCTTCTTTTTCTGTGTTTTAGTGGTGCATTATAAACGAACGGGAAATAGCATGGAAGGCTTACTCAAAAAGGCCCTAGTGTTTTTTAGCGTGCTGATTGTCATTGCTTTATTGATCTTTAATGAGAGTTTTAATCGCGGTGCCTACCGATTGCCGGTTTATTTTTCTGGTTTGCACACCCACAGTTATGTCTTGACTATTTGCTTTGTGGTAGCCTCTTATTTTTTACGTAAAAATATCTTTGTTCTTATAGGGTTCTTCGGATTGAGTTTTGCTTTCCTGGCCTTAGGTTATGGCGTTAGAACCATTATGGTTTTTTACCTGCTGTATATTGCCGTTGCTCTTTATTTAAGGGACGATTTTATCAAGAACGCCTATGTTAGGCTGGTGGTCTTGGCACCGGTATTGGCCTTAGTGGTCATACCGAGTCTTCAAGGTTTCGATTTTGACCGATTCTCATCAGGTCGCCTCACGATGTACACCAAGAAGTTCGAAATTTTAAAAGATTACACCTTTACGGAATACCTCTTTGGACGGGGCCGGGGAGCGGATTACGTGAGAACTACAGAATGGTGGTATGACACCAAAGGATCACACAATGATTATCTGACCTTTTTTGTAGAAAATGGAGCGATCTATCTGCTGGTATTTATTCTGCTGATTCTCTCGTTTTTGTTTTTAGTAAGACGCAGTCACATCATATTCGTGGTGCTCATTGTGGGCTATCTACTGACCTCAGCCATCAGCAATGGCTTTGCGGTACGAGCTTTGGCTAGCTATTGGCTCTTCACCTTTTTAGCGTTCATTTATGTTCAACACCTAAAAGGCAAGTTCTCCTTTGGCTAAAAAGATCGCTTTTATAGGACCTCTACCGCCGCCAGTTGGTGGTGTAGCCTTGGCCAATATACGAGCACAAGAGATCGTGCAGCGTCTGGCACCAAAGCATGAAATCATTACTTTGGACAACTCCAAGAAAAGCATCAACGCAGATCTCTACAAACGCAAAGGTCTGAGCGAGATGGGCCACTTTATTAAGAACATTGGGAAGTTTCTCGGATTCATTTTTAAGAATCGAATCGCCGTTGCTAATGTTTTTGTAGTGCCTAATATTTCCTTTGTACGTGAAGCGGTTTATATCTTACTGCTCAAATTAAAACCCGGGCAGTTGGTGGTGCATTTGCATGCCAAGACCAGTGGAGATTTGTTTTTAAGCGGTTTTAAACTCAAGCTTTTTACTAAGATCGTGGGCTTGGGAGATGTTGTTTTTGTACTGTCAGAGAAACATCACCGTCAGTTTTATGCAAAGTATATAAAGCCAGAAAAACTGGTGGTTCTCGAAAATTTTGTCACCTACAGTGATTTTGACAATCAGATCAGTCAAAAAGAGCACAAGTTCCTTTACGTAGGGCGACTGTCTGAAAAAAAGGGCTTTAAAACTCTTGTAGAGGCAGTAGCTTTAGCAAAAGACGAGCTCAGTGGCTTGACCATTGAGGTACTTGGCGCCTTTGAGAATGCGGCATTTGAACAAGAGATGAATCAAATGATTCAGGATCATCAACTGTCACAATTTCGATTTCACGGCCCCCAGATGGGACAGGAGAAATTTGAGCAATTTAAGCGTTGTTCGGTGTTTGTGTTCCCTTCGTATTTTGAAAACTCTCCTATCGTACTAAAAGAAGCGATCGCAGCTAAAATGGCTATCTTGTCTTCAGACATCCAAGAGAATCAGAATTTATTGGAAGACTTTGACAATAAGGTCTTATTTAAGGCTCAAGACGCTGAAGACCTGTCGAAAAAACTCATCCATTGCTTCAAGGATAAGGCGAGTATTAATGCCATGATGCAGGCTTCAGAAAAAATCAAAAACTACGACGTAACTGAGGCAGAAAGAATTATCGCCAACAGCTTGAACCTGGATTCCTAAGCCAGACGATTTCGTTTATGGAAAAGACCAACAACAAAACAAATACAGCTGCTACAGTGCTAAAGCGCTGGGCGCCAGTTGTTGTAATGTTGAGTTTTTTGGCGGTGGAATTCTATTCCAAATTCTTGCGGTATTCCGCTGCATCAAGTGACCTACAAAAAGGCTTTAAAGGCATTGTTTTGATTGCCATGCTACTCGGTTTATTGCTGAATTTTAAATCCAACAAACGCCTTATTTTGTTGCTCTGCGCACTATTTGGAATCTTTTTAGCGGGTCAGTTCACTTTGGACCCCGCTTTCTCTTATGCCAATTGGTTAACTCTTGGCCGTTTTGTGTTGCCTTTAGTGTTCTTCGGATTTTTTGCCAGTTACCCGACAGATAAGGACGGCTTGCATAGCTTTTTCAAACTCTTTGAGTGGTTCTTTGTGCTGAATTTGCTGTTTGTTTTAGTCGGAATGGCTGCTGATTGGTATGTAGTTCATACCTATATGGGAGACCGTTTTGGATACAATGGTTTTTTAGTGACTTCTTCAACAGCTTCTTATGCCTTTTTTGCCGCCCTTGGATACTATTATTTTCATTATGGAATAGCGGCGCTGAGGCAATGGCGTTTTTGGATAGTTGTGGTGGGAAGCGCCTTAGCCGGTACAAAAAGTCTATACCTTGGAATGGTTCTTTTTGGGCTTTTGATATTATTTGATCATTACAAGAAGTATTGGAAATTCCTATTGCCAGTCGGTTTACTTTGCTTGATTGGAGCCCTGTATATTTTACTCTATCAGGTTCCAGAGTTTGCTCAGATCAGAGAACAAGAAGGCTTTTGGTCTGCCTTACTTTCCTATCGCGATCAGTTATTGGTCACTCAAACCTTGCCTTATGTCACGGACAATTGGCAGTGGAGCAACTACCTTTTTGGAGGTGTTTCGGATTTCTCCCTGCGTTCGCAACTCGATTTAATCGACCTTTTCTTTTTCTGGGGAATCTTTGGCGGGCTGATCTATCTTTTTACGTATTTGAAGACTTATTTTGATTTCAAGCTCACTTGGCCCCAGTTGGCCTATTTTTTAATCCTCGGGCTTATGGTTCTATTTGCGGGGAACTTTTTTATCTACACCAGTGTGCCGCTGTTTTTGTTGTCGATCAAATTAGCCATCAAACAAGCTCAAGGGTAAAAATTCCATAATTGGCTTATTTAAAATTCTTTACTAACTTGAAGGGACTAATCCTTCAAGAGTGCAAGTATGGCCAAACGAATCACACTAGTTGACCTTAACAACTTCTCCTATTACCCAACTATTTCTATGGGTTTGGTGGCTCGATACATTCGTGACGCTGGTTTTGATCTGGAGTTTATAAGTCCTTTGAGCAACGGCATTAAATATCGCGAAAGGGAAAAAGTTGAAACTAAGTTTGACTACTATAAAACCCGTTTGATTTTTAGTCAGCGCAAGTCAGTTCGATGGGCGATTGAACTTGCTCAGAAGTTGCCTTATATCAGAGAGCGATTTATGAACAAAAGCCGCTTGTCCAACTTTGTCATTGAGCGTTTGGATCCAAACACAGACTTGCTGCTAATCTCAACGTATACAGAGAACTTCAGCATTTGTGAAAAGGTGGTTAAAGAAGCTACAAGGCAAGGGATTCCAGTGATTGTCGGGGGCCCTGCCTTTAATTTACAGTCTCATGTAGATCAGTTTTTAAGCATAGATGGCGTGGAGTTTGTCGTCGGTAGTGAGATAGATGATTATCTGGGCAAACTACTTCATGATTATTTTCAAGGAGAGGACATCTACAAATATCCCGGGGTGTATTCCCGAGAAAAATCCGCAGTAAGCAACGCATATATCTTCAAACATCTGGAACAATTACCAGTTCCCGATTACCATGATTTTCCTTGGGACAAATACCCAAACAGAATCATACCCTATATGACCGGTCGCGGTTGCAGTTGGGGCAAATGCAACTTTTGCAGCGATGTGGTTTTGGTCAACGGGCGTTCCTATCGCTCGCAATCTTCACAGAAGGTTTTGGCAGATCTCAAGGCTCTTAGTGAGCAGGTCAACACCAATATCTTTGCCTTTACAGATCTAAAAATGAACTCCAATGTAGAGGTTTGGAATAGTGTGATTGATGGACTTCCTCAAATTGTAGATGATCCGATCTGGTTCTGTTCTGTTCACGTTGATAACAGGAAGCGCAATGGCTTGGACGGAGCTACTTTAATGAAGGCCAAAAAGGCCGGTTTGACTCGAATTTCCTTTGGTTTGGAAACGGCCTCACAGCGGCTGTTAGACGATATGCAAAAAGGAACCACTGTAGCGCGACTGGATCAGTTTGTCAATGATGTGCACGCAGCGGGGATCAGTCTAAGGGCAACCATGTTTATCGGTTATCGAGACGAGAAGGCCTCAGACTTAAAGCAAACCCTAGAATTTCTGGAGAAGAATGCACACTGCTTTGAGCGGATCAAATTGTGTCGCTTCCAAATGTATGATCAGACGCCAATTATTGATGAACTTACGGCTGAGGAGCGCAAGCAAGTCTATGCTCGACAGATCAATCATCTATACCGTTCGCGCGCTTATTTGAAATACAAGAAAGGGATCATCAAGGTCGTGCACCAGATCAATTCCAAGAAGCTTAATGAAGATGCTCGAGCCTTTGATGGCGTGATGTAAATAAACGCTTCAAAACCCTAGTTTGAGTAGGGTTTTACCTGCAGTTTTTAGAAGGCATAGAACTCCTCGAAATTTATGCCTGCCAGCTGGTGCTGATTTCGTATTTTTGCCGGCGAGCCCTCAATTGAACTGCATGACTGCCAGAAAAATCCACATGCTAAATACCCAGATTCACAATCTGGACATGGAGCAGACCCTTGCCCTAGTGGATCAGGCCATTGCAGATCGCAAGCAAATACATCACGTTGCCGTTAACGCCGGAAAGATCGTCAAGATGCAGTCCGACCCTGAGCTGCGTGAGAGTGTTAATAATTCCGATTTGATCAACGCAGATGGCCAGGCCGTGATCTGGGCGTCTAAATTCCTAAAGCAGCCTTTAAAAGAGCGCGTAGCAGGGATTGATCTTATGGGGAAACTTGTGGAGCTCGCCCATCAGAAGAACTACAAGATCTATCTCTTTGGAGCTAAAGAGGAGGTGGTGAGTAAAGTGGTGTCTATTTACAAAGAGAAATACGGCGAGGATCTGGTTGCCGGATACCGAAACGGCTATTTCTCTAAGCAAGACGAGCCGCAAATTGCCGCGGATATCGCTGCCAGTGGAGCGCAGATTTTGTTTGTAGCTATTACATCTCCCATCAAGGAGAACTTCCTGTATCAGAACCGTGAAGCCCTAGCTGCGGTGAATATGATCATGGGCGTTGGTGGTAGTTTTGACGTAGTTGCTGGAGTGACCAAACGCGCACCGTTGTGGATGCAGAATTCTGGCCTGGAATGGTTCTACAGATTCTTGCAAGAACCCGGCCGTATGTGGAAACGTTATTTGGTGGGCAATTTTAAGTTTATTGTATTAGTTTTGACCGAGAAATTCAGGGGAAAACCCGAAAAAAAATAAAAGAGCAAATGAAGATAGCTGTAATTGGAACAGGATACGTTGGATTGGTGACCGGAACCTGCTTGGCAGAGACTGGCAACGACGTTTTTTGCGTGGATATCGATGTGGATAAAGTAAATCGTATGCGCAACGGAGAAGTTCCTATCTACGAACCGCATTTGGATGTAATTTTTGACAGAAATATTAAAGCCGGACGTCTGCGTTTCACTACTGAACTCAGTGAAGGTCTAGACCACGCAGATATAGTGTTCTTGGCATTGCCAACACCAGAAGATGAAGATGGTTCTGCAGACCTTTCTTATGTGCTCCGCGTGGCAGAAGACATTGGAAAGCAACTAAAAACCTATAAGATCATTGTAGATAAGAGTACAGTACCTGTGGGAACGGCTGATTTAGTAGAACAGACCATCTCTGCCCAAACAGATGTTCCATTTGCCGTGGTTTCTAACCCGGAATTCTTACGCGAAGGTTTCGCTGTAGATGATTTCATGAAGCCAGAACGTATCGTTATTGGTGCTACCGATGAAAAAGCGATCAAAGAGATGCAACGCTTGTACGCGCCATTTGTTCGATCCGGCAATCCGATCATTGTAATGGATGAAAAATCCGCAGAGCTTACTAAATACGCTGCAAACTCATTCTTAGCTACTAAGATCACCTTTATGAACGAGGTAGCAAATTACTGCGAGCTTGTAGGTGCTGATGTAGATAAGGTGCGTGCCGGAATGGGATCTGACTCTCGTATCGGAAACCGCTTTTTATTCCCTGGAATCGGGTACGGAGGATCTTGCTTTCCTAAGGACGTAAAGGCCCTACATAAGGCTGGGAAGGATGCTGGATACAACTTTGAGATCTTGGATGCCGTAATTGGAGTGAACGACGCTCAAAAGGTGTCTATGGTGCCTAAGATTAAAAGATACTTCAAAGATCAAGTTGCTGGAAAGCATTTTGCTTTTTGGGGATTGGCTTTCAAACCAGAAACGGACGATATCCGAGAAGCACCGTCACTTTATATGATCGATGCGCTTTTGGAATTGGGAGCAACCATTACCGCCTTTGACCCAGAGGCTATGCCAAATGTGAAGGCTAAGGTGGGAGATAAGATCAAATTTGCAAACTCTATGTACGAGGCTACTGAGAATGCGGATGCTTTGATCATCAACACCGAATGGAGCATTTTTAGAACTCCAAACCTCAATACACTTAAAGATAATCTGAATCACCCTGTAATCTTTGACGGGCGTAATTTGTATGACGTGAATGAAATGGCTATTGAAGGATTTCACTATATTTCGGTGGGCCGAAAAGAAATCAGTTAATGACCAAACGCGTATTAATCACTGGTGCCGCCGGATTTTTAGGTTCTCACCTGTGTGATCGCTTTATAGCAGAAGGCTTTAGAGTGGTTGCCATGGATAACTTAATCACGGGCGATCTCAAAAACATCGAGCACCTTTTTGGAAAGGAGCGCTTTGAGTTTTACCACCACGATGTGACCACTTTTGTACATGTGGCGGGCCGCTTGGATTATATACTGCACTTTGCCTCTCCGGCCAGTCCAATCGACTATTTAAAGATCCCTATCCAGACCTTAAAAGTAGGTTCTTTGGGCACGCACAATTTGCTCGGATTGGCTAAGGAGAAAAAGGCTCGAATCCTCATTGCTTCTACCAGTGAGGTTTATGGCGATCCTTTGGTGCATCCGCAGAGTGAAGATTACTACGGAAATGTAAATACCATTGGGCCAAGAGGGGTTTATGACGAGGCCAAACGCTTTCAGGAGTCC
>NZ_CBFCWJ010000026.1:0-73044 GCF_965601605.1 Gilvibacter sp.
CGCACTTCTCAAGTGTGTAGACCAGCTCATTTCAGAAACGTGGATCAAACCTTCAACACCTTCAGCAACCTCGATAAATGCACCGTAATCAGCGATTACAACTACTTTACCTTTTACTTTGTCACCGATCTTCACTTCTTCACCTAGTGCATCCCATGGGTGTGCGCTAAGCTGCTTCAATCCAAGTTGGATTCTTGTTTTGTTTTCGTCGAAGTCTAAGATTACCACGTTCAGCTTCTGATCCAATTCTACGATCTCGCTTGGGTGGTTGATACGAGACCAAGACAAGTCGGTAATGTGTACAAGACCATCTACACCTCCAAGGTCTACGAATACACCGTAAGATGTGATGTTCTTTACAACACCTTCCAATACTTGACCTTTCTCCAATTGAGAAATGATCTCTTTCTTTTGTTCTTCGATATCTGCTTCGATAAGCGCTTTGTGAGAAACAACTACGTTTTTGAACTCGTGGTTGATCTTCACCACTTTGAATTCCATAGTTTTTCCAACGTACATATCGTAGTCACGGATTGGCTTCACGTCGATCTGAGAACCTGGCAAGAACGCCTCGATTCCGAATACATCAACGATCATACCTCCTTTAGTACGACACTTCACGTAACCGTTAACGATACTACCTTCATCATGAGCTTCGTTTACACGATCCCAAGCTTTGATAGTACGCGCCTTACGGTGAGACAGGATCAATTGTCCTGTACTGTCTTCACGCACATCGATCAATACTTCTACTTTGTCACCTACTTTAAGATCCGGGTTGTAACGGAACTCGTTTAGTGAAATAACACCTTCACTCTTAGCGTTGATGTCGATGATCGCGTCACGCTCGGTCATGTGAATAACCTCACCTTCAACAACCTCATCATCTAAGGTGTCAACAAAATTCTCAGCCACTAACTTTTCAAACTCTTCTAGTTTAGAGTCTTCGATAGGGTCGATTCCCTCTTCGTAGTTGTGCCAGTCGAATTCTTTAAGGAATTTTTCAGGGTTCTCCTGAGCTGGAGATACCGCTGGAGCCTCTTGGGCTTTTTTAGCTTCTGTAGCTTCTGCTACTACCGCTTCTTCTTTAGCTTTTTGAGCCATAAATTGAATTTATTCTTCGCTGCCTGTGCAGTCGAAAAATAAGGGTTTGTATTCTGTAGTTCTCGGGAAGCTTTGCTGCGGATCAGACCGTACAGAAGTTTTCTACTTTGTTTTCATTCCTTTTTGATGCTTCCATACCGCCAAAAAGGACGGCAAAAGTACACCAAATATTTTGAAAATCAAAAGTCTAGCGGTAAACAAAAGTACGGGTAAACACACGCTCCACAGATCCTACTCTAGGGCGTTCTATCTTGATGATCCAGTTACCTTTATCATCATAGGTGTATTCATAGGTAAAACTGACGCGACCCTTTTTATAAGCAATCACATCACCCTGCTCATTATAGCTGTACGTAGAGACCGTTTCTCTGCCCGATGCACTGCGTCTTATTTCTTGAATTATTCTTCCGCTGTCATCATAGGAATAATCAATAACAGCATCTATGGTTGAGCTATCCTTGTAGCTCAATTCTCTAGAGATTCCATACTCACCGTAGGCCTTAATAGTCTTGAATGTTATAAAGGTATTGGTGATCTCGCGCGTCTCACAGTGGTAGGCTTCATCGTCAGTTAGGTCTTGCATTTCTTGAGCTTCACAAGCACCTATACTATAGACAATGGTCTTCACAACATCTCCAGTATTGTTTTGATGCGTCTCTTTTTGTAACCAAAGGCCGTTGGCATCCCATTGATAATCGATCTGAAATACATCATTACCGTCAAAGTCAACTCTTTTTACTTGACCGAGGTTTTGATCAGCATCATCCAAATATGCATAACTGACACGCTGATTGTATACAATACCGTTTACAGTATCGTAGACCACTTGCGATTTGATTCGGCTGTAATCCAATTCCAACTCATAACGGGTGATCTTTTGAATTTCAATACTGCCATCTTTGGCTTTTTTCTGCTTGACCTCTTCTACTGTGAATGATTTGGGCTTTACTTTAAAATCTTCCAGGTAGTCCGGTTCGATTTGAGAGAATCCTTGAAAAGAAGAAATGATGCAAACTGCGGTTAAAAGGATGACGCGATAGTTCATAATGTGGATTTTTACAAACATACAAGAATAGCAAAAGGGTGTCCATTAGGCAATTGCCCTATATTTCAGCAGCCGCAGTTTAAGAGTTTTACTCGTAGTAGACTTCCACTTTTTAGAACTAATCCGTACATTTAGAATCTAAACTAACCTCGTATGAAAAGAATCATCTCCCTTTGTTTGCTGCTCATCAGCGGCACTGTCTTTGCCCAACAAGGTCTTACAGAAAACAAGAAGGCCATTTTGGCTTCCGTTGAAAAACATCAAAAGAAACTCATTGAGATCTCTGATGCAATCTGGGGCAATGCAGAATTGGCCTTTCAAGAAACCAAATCTTCCAAGATCTTGGCAGACTATGCAGAAGCTAACGGCTTTAAAGTAGAAAAGAACATAGGCGGCATGCCAACAGCATTTATCGCAACCTATGGTAGCGGTGAACCTGTGATCAGTATTTTAGGCGAGTTTGATGCCCTTCCGGGGATTTCGCAAAAGGCGCAACCCACCAAAGAACCTCTGGAAGAAGGCGGAAACGGCCACGGCTGCGGACACAATATGTTCGGAACTGCCTCATTGGGTGCAGCCATCGCCATTAAAGAACTCATGGAAGCTGGAAAGATCACTGGAACCGTGAAATTCATGGGAACTCCTGCAGAAGAAAAGTTCTTTGGCAAACTTTGGATGATTGAAGCTGGAGCCTGGGAAGGTGTTGATGTAAACATCAGCTGGCACCCCAGTGCTAAAACGGAGGCCGATGTACAGAGTTCGTTGGCTTTGGTAGATTTTATGGTTGAGTTTTACGGACAAGCGGCCCACGCAGCTGCAGATCCTTGGAATGGACGCTCCGCTTCTGATGCCTTAGAATTGTATACCCAAGGAATCAACTATTACAGAGAGCATGTTAGACCTACCGTTCGTATGCACTATCACATTCAAGACGGAGGTCAAGTGGTAAACGTGGTTCCCGATTACTCCAGACTTTGGGTACGGGTAAGAAACTCAGATCGCGCAGGAATGATGCCGGTTTACGAACAAGTCATGAAAATGGCGGAAGGTGCTGCCATCATGGCCAATGTAGACTACAAGGTTTCTCTCATCTCTGGTATTCACGAGGTTTTGGTGAATCGTACCGGAGGAGCTATCATGCAAAAAAACTTAGAGCTTTTGGGCCCAATTGAATACACAGCCGAAGAAACTGCCTATGGCAAAAAGATTCAAGAACTGACCGGAAAGCCGCAAGTCGGTATGGACAGCAGTATTAGCCCTATGCTAGAAACGCGTGAAAATCCAGGTGGAGGTTCTACCGATGTTGGAGACGTGAGTTGGAATGTGGCTAACATCAACTTGGGAGTAACTGTAGCTCCTAAAGATACTCCTTGGCACAGTTGGGCGGTTGTTGCCTGTGGCGCAATGAGCATTGGACATAAAGGAATGCTTCAAGCCACTCGCGCTATGGCCATGACTATGGTAGATCTGTTTGAAGATCCAGAAAAAGTAAAGGAGGTAAAGGCAGAATTCATGGAGCGCAAAGGCGACTACCAGTACGAAGCACTTATTCCTGACGGACCGCCGCCAATTGGACAAAACTAAATCCTACCCGCAATTCGGTCTTTGGCCAATTGCAAAATAGTATGAAACTGATCTTCTAAGTTGGTTTCTGTATTGTCAATCTCAATGGCATCTGCCGCTTTGACCAGCGGAGAATCTGCTCTGGTGGTATCTATACGATCGCGTTCGGTGACGTTCTCGTAAACCTCGTCGTAAGTGATGTCGTCACCTCTATTTTTTAGTTCTAAGTAGCGACGTTTAGCACGCTCGGCAGCATCTGCAGTCATAAAGATCTTAAGCTCGGCATTCGGGAATACCACCGTCCCAATATCGCGACCGTCCATAACGATTCCACCTTCCTTGCCCATTTGATGCTGGATAGCGACTAATTTTTTGCGCACTTCTGGAATGGCCGCTACAGGGCTGACGTGTTCAGAGACCTCAAGGGTTCGAATGGCGCTCCCAACTCTTTCACCGTTAAGCAAAACTTGAGAAGTTCCTGAGTCAGAATCATATGAGAAGGCAACCTCTATTTTAGGTAAGGCAGCAATTAAGGCTTCTTTGTTGAGCTCATCTCCTTTAATTATCCCTTCATTTAAAGCATATAGGGTAATGGAACGGTACATGGCTCCTGTATCCACATAAACATAACTGAGGTAATCTGCCAATTGCTTGGCGACTGTAGATTTTCCCGTAGAAGAATAGCCGTCTATGGCTATAGTAATTTTGCGCATCAGCGATTCAGATCTATGTTCAGACCAAAGAAACTGGCATTAGCTGCAGCACTGTACTGAGAATAACTGTAACTAAGTCTGATCTTGTTGAGTTTTATCCCGAAACCAGCACTGAGGCCGGCAAAAGCTCGTTGCTCTAAAATACGAAGTTCTTCGGCTCTACGCACATTGTAGCCCAATCGAATGTTGAATCCGCTTTCTGGGAAGAGCTCCAAACCAAAGATCATGTGGCGAATGGCGTTATCAAAAAAGTTGATGTTTTCAGTAACCACGCCGCCTTCCAAGTCTGTGATGGAACGGTTTGGATTCTCAAAGGCGATGTTCCAAACCTGCATATTCTCTAGGGTAAAGTGCCAACGAATCGGAATGTTTTGAAGCGTTTGAGAAATACCAAAAATAAGTTCAAAAGGCAAAGGCTCATAGACTTCATTAAAAGGCGTAAACTGCGTTCCTATATTCCGAGCCACAGCTGAGATGTGTAGATCCCATGGCTCATAAACATACATAATCGCCAGATCTATGGCACCTCCAAAGGAGCTGTACTGTTCTAGCTTGGAAGAGATGAGCTTGACGTTTGCACCTACGTGAAAGTCGGTATAAGGGATGTTTCTAGCATAACCTGCTGAAAGGGCCACTTCTCCTCCACTAAAACTGTTGGTTGGATTTCCTGACTCATCAAAACCATCAAATTGTCCGTAGTTGATGTAAGTCACTCCAGCGTGCAAAACCTGAGTACGTCTGTCCCAGAGATAGGCATACGAGGCTGTTCCGTAGTTAACATCTGCAAAATAGTTGACGTAATTGATCTGTAATTGATTGTCCATCTCTGGATTGATCGACGCAGGATTGTAGAGCCCCTGCGATGGATCCCAGTCATAATTGGTGATCACTTTTCCACCCAAAGCCGCCTGCCGCGGAGAATTCACCAAATTGAGAAACTGATAGGTGTATCGGCCTCCAATCTGAGCGCTCGCGGTAGCACTGGCAATCAACAGGAATAGGACAGCAATTTTTTTGGACATGGATTGGATAAACCGGTTATTCCATTAACGATTGCAAGTATAATTTATTTTTGAGCTAGAAAAAAACGAATGGCCTGCAATCTGGGCGATTCCACCGATTTAGCCCTAGAGCTTTTTAGCCTTCGCTACTTTTTGCTTTAAGAGTGCTTTATCAATCACCTCACCCATCTCTTTGACGTAGTGAAAAGTCACCCCTTTCAAGTACTGCGGATTGATCTCTTCCACATCGCGTTTATTGTCCTCACAAAGAATGATCTCCTTAATACGCGCTCGCTTGGCCGCCAAGATTTTTTCTTTGATTCCACCTACTGGCAAAACTTTACCACGTAGGGTGATTTCTCCAGTCATTGCCAGAGATTGCTTCACTTTGCGCTGAGTAAACAGAGATACCAAAGAGGTCAGCATGGTAATACCTGCGCTCGGCCCGTCTTTAGGTGTAGCTCCTTCCGGTACGTGGATATGCACATTATACTTATCAAAGATGTCATCGGCAATACCGAGGTCTGCGGCATTGGACTTGATGAATTCCATGGCGATGGTTGCTGATTCCTTCATCACCTTTCCGAGGTTTCCGGTTATGCTCAAGCTGCCTTTCCCTTTGGATAAGGTCGATTCAATAAAGAGAATATCTCCACCTACACGCGTCCAAGCCAATCCAGTTACCACACCAGCAACTTTGTTGTTCTCGTATTTGTCGCGTTCTAGCTTAGGAATGCCCAGCACGTCTACCACAGTCTGCCTGTCTACTTTTGCCTTGTAGTCTTGTTCCATGGCAATATTCATGGCCGCATAGCGCACCATTTTGGCAATCTGTTTTTCCAAACCACGTACGCCAGATTCCCGGGTGTAGCCTTCCACAATCTGTTCCAATTGCGGTTTGCTCACTTTTAAGTGTTTAGACTCCAGACCGTGCTCCTCCAACTGTTTAGGCAAAAGGTGTTTTTTGGCGATCTCCACCTTTTCTTCAATAGTGTAACCGCTGACGTTGATGATTTCCATACGATCGCGCAGCGCAGGTTGAATAGGTCCCAAACTGTTTGCCGTAGCAATGAACATCACTTTGGAAAGGTCAAAGCCCATCTCCAAAAAGTTATCATAAAAGGCCGAGTTCTGCTCAGGATCGAGTACTTCCAACAAGGCAGAAGAAGGATCTCCCTGATGTCCTGCTGCTAGTTTATCAATCTCATCCAACACAAAGACTGGGTTGGAAGTCCCTGCCTTTTTGATATTTTGAATGATGCGTCCCGGCATGGCTCCTATATAAGTCTTGCGGTGTCCGCGGATTTCTGCCTCGTCGCGCAATCCGCCTAGAGAAATACGCACGTATTCTCGCCCTAAGGCTTCTGCTACAGATTTCCCCAAAGAGGTCTTCCCGACTCCCGGAGGTCCGTGTAAACACAAAATGGGCGATTTCATATCATTGCGCAGTTTTAAAACTGCGAGGTATTCAATGATGCGCTTTTTAACGTCGTCTAAACCGTAATGATCTCTATCTAAAATGCGCTGAGCGCGTTTAAGGTCGAATTTATCTTTGGAGAACTCATTCCATGGTAACTCCAAGAAAAGATCTAAATAATTACGCTGAATAGAGTATTCTGCGACCTGAGGATTCATGCGCTGCATTTTGGCCAATTCCTTGTCAAAATGTTCCGCAACTTTCTCATCCCATTTTTTGGTCTTTGCCTTTTCGCGCATATTGTTGATCTCCTCTTCTGTAGAGCTTCCACCCAACTCTTCTTGAATGGTTTTGATCTGTTGTTGCAAGAAGTATTCGCGTTGCTGTTGATTGAGATCACTTTGCACCTTATTCTGGATGTCGTTGCGCAAACTCAGTCGCATCATCTCCTCATTAAGGTACTTGAGCGTAGCCAAGGCGCGCTCTTTGAGGTTATCGATCTCCAACAGCTTTTGCTTGTCTTTAACTGGAACATTTAGGTTGGAACACACAAAGTTGATCAGAAACGAGCTGCTTTCAATGTTTTTTATGGCAAAGGAAGCCTCACTAGGAATGTTTGGGCTGTCTTTAATGATGTCCAAAGCCAGATCCTTAATGGATTCAATAATGGCCAAGAACTCACTATCCCCTTTTTCTGGTCTGGATTCCGCAACCTCCTGAATAGTGGCTTGCATATAGGGATCCTCTTGAACCACTTCTTTGATCTGGAAGCGCTTCTTCCCTTGAATGATCACCGTAATGTTTCCATCAGGCATTTTTAAAACGCGTAAGATACGCGCAACGGTTCCCTGCTGGTGGATGTCCGCAGCTGTTGGATCTTCTACAGATTCATCCTTTTGTGCCACCACCCCTACTACTTTACTGCCTTTATTGGCTGTATTGAGTAGTTTGATGGATTTATCGCGTCCAGCAGTAATAGGAATCACCACTCCAGGGAAAAGCACCGTGTTGCGCAAAGATAAAATAGGTAAGGCATCTGGAAGGGCCTCTTTATTCATGGCCTCTTCATCCTCCGGAGTCAATAAGGGGATCAATTCAGCTTCATCACTGAAATCATCCAATGACAAACTGTCTATATTTACAAATCGATTCTTCGACATAGTATATTTTAAGTCATATTGTCACCCAACATTAAGGCTGAGTGTCTTTTTTAAAGCAATTGCTGAAGTACCTTTATCGCGCAAAGCCTATTGATAGGGCTTTTTGAGGTTCATCAGCTTCTACAATAAGTCAATTAATATGCCAATTCAGAAAAATTTTGTCTTAAACTGTAACATCAAAGCAGCAAGTCCTTCTTTACCATAAACAATAGTTTTTCTTGGCACTAACCCAACCAAATACTGACCAACCCATTGAAGCCCTTTTGGGTCTTTGTAGAGACGGAAACCAACTGGCGCAATTGGAGGTCTATAACCGATACCAAAAGGCCATGTACAACACGGCCGTTAGAATCGTAAAGGATTCCATGGAGGCCGAAGACGTTATGCAGGAATCTTTTATCGCAGCCTTTAACAAGCTAGATACGTTTAAGGGCGATGCCAGCTTCGGGTCTTGGTTGAAGCGTATCGTGGTAAACAACAGTATTGCCAAATACAAGAAGAACAAACGTTTTACAGACCTATCGGTAGATCAACTACCGGAAGAAGCAGAAGAATCGAGCTCCTTAACGGAAGCTGATTATTCTCAGGTCAAAGTAGCAGCGGTCATGGAAGGCATGAACGCTTTGAAGGACAATTACAGACAGGTATTAAGTCTGCATTTGATAGAAGGATACGACCATGAAGAGATCTGTGAGATCATGAAGATTAGTTACGGCAACTGCCGAACCATGATCTCCAGAGCAAAAGAAAGTTTAAGAAAGAAGTTAAGCGTATGAACCAAAATGACAATATAGAAGCACTCTTTAAGCGCTTGGAAGGTGAATTCGACACTAAGAATGCGCCTCAAGGACACAACGCTCGTTTTATGCAGCGCCTCAACAAGGAGCAGCCCATGAGCAGCGGGAAGCCTAAGATCGCTTATTGGAAGATCGTTTCGGCCTTTGCAGCCGTGATCACTCTGGCCTTTTTATTGACGGGAGTTTTCAATCCTGCAGCTCAAGAAACCAGCGGTTTGGCCAGTGTCTCTCCGGAGATGGCTCAGACTCAGGAATTCTTTAATACTGCGATCAACACGGAATTAGAACGCCTGAACAGTTTTGAATCCGAAGCAGCTAAACAGCTCGTAAATGACGCCATGCTTCAGATGGAAAACCTAGAACAGGAATATCTTAAACTGGTTGTTGATCTGGAAGAAAGCGGAAACGACAAACGCGTGATCCACGCCATGATCAATAATTTTCAGAGTCGTATCGATCTGTTACAACACGTAATTTCAACCATAGAAGGAATCGAACTAATTAATCAATCCAACACTGATGAAAGCATTATTTAAATCCCTACTGATATTCATGCTCTTGCCAACGCTAGCCGTTGCTGGAGACAACGACAAATTCAAAGGTCGATATACCAAAGAGAAGACCTTAAATCAAGAGTACACGGTTAACGCCAATGCCGGACTGCTTATTGACAATACCTACGGAAACTTAGACATAGTTACCTGGGATCAAAACCGAACGGTTATTGAGGTTACCATTAAAACCAACGGAAACAACGAGGAAAAGGTTCAAAAACGATTGGATCAGATCACAGTAGATTTTTCTGGAAACGGATCACTAGTGACTGCTAAAACTAAGATCGGTAGCGGCGGACGTTCCTGGAACTGGTGGAACAACAAAAATAACGGCGTTTCTATAGAAGTGAACTACGTGGTGAAAGTTCCAGTGACCAATTCCCTAGACCTGAGCAACGATTACGGTGCCATTACCCTCAATGAGAGCGACGGAAACGTAAAGATCTCCTGTGATTACGGACAGCTCAATATTGGACGTCTTAACGCAGCGAATAACTTATTGAACTTTGACTATACGAATAATTCATCTATTGCCTATATGAAAAGTGGACGCATCAATGCAGACTACAGCGGCTTTAGCTTGGATGAAGTGGAATATCTGGAACTCAATGCAGACTACACCAAGAGTACCATTCAAAATGTAGGGGAACTTAATTACAGCTGCGACTACGGAAAGCTTAATGTAGGTGATGTAAAAACAGTGATTGGAAATGGAGACTATATCCCAGCGAGCTTTGAGACCCTTTCAGGCGATTTAAACATTAACTCCGATTACGGATCGATCAGCGTTGACCGCATGACGCCATCGGCAGGAAATGTAACCATTAAATCTTCTTACGCAGGAATCCGCTTGGGTTATGACGCTGGATACAACTTCGACTTTATTGTAAACCTGTCTTATGCCAGCTTAAGCGGTAAGGGCGATCTAAACGTGAGCATGGAGTCTAAAGACGGTAGCCGCAAGAGTTATCAAGGAAATCACGGTAGCGCCAACTCTGGCAACACCATCAACATACGCTCCTCTTATGGCGGAGTGACCATGAAAAAGAAATAATCATCAAAATCAAGAAACATGAAAACCACAATCAAACTATTAAGCGTGTTGTTTATCCTTTCAGCACTCCCGGCTCAAGCCCAATGGGGAAACAAAAAGGTAAAAGGAAACGGTAATGTAACTACCGAGACTGTTTCTACAGGAGACTATGACGTTGTTGCTGCTGTTGGTCCTATGGACGTTTACCTAGTAAGCGGAACTGAAGGTACCATCAGCGTGGAGGCAGACAGCAACTTCCACGAGTATATCGAGATTGAGACCAACGGAGATCAATTGGTAGTAAAGATCAAAAAGAACTACAATCTAAAGTCTAAGAACCCTATCAAAGTAACTGTTCCTTTTGAAGATTTAAGCGGAGTAAAACTTACAGGATCTGGAGATGTTATGACGCGTGATGCTATAAGCGCAGACAACTTTAGCGCAGCTGTGACGGGTTCTGGAGACGTTAGTCTAGAAGTAAATGCAGACAATGCTAGCTTTAAGATCACTGGATCTGGAGATATGCGCTTGAAAGGTAGCGCAGATATGGCCAGCCTAAAGATCAGCGGTAGCGGTGACTTTGACGGAAAAATGTTCCGTGCACAGAATGCGGAGGTTTCTATTTCTGGTTCTGGTGACGCCTCGGTATTTGCCGAAGGAAATTTGAAAGCTCGTGTTAACGGCTCAGGAGATATTACTTACGGAGGGAATCCGTCTGTAGACAAGAAAGTATCAGGATCTGGAACGATCAGTGCCAGAAACTAGGTTTCATTCATCAACTAACAAAAAAGCCACGCTTAATCAGCGTGGCTTTTTTTATGTATAAATAAGTTCTCCTTTACAAAGGCTTCACATCAAATTCTCCATTGGTGACTTCAATGGTAGGTGCTGCAGGATCCACAAAGTTCTGCAGGATCAACTCAAAGGTTCCAATATAACGACCATCAGCAGTGATCTCAGTGATGGTAAAGTTTCCTCCTGATTGAGATCCAAATACAACAGAAGGATCGGCTGCATCTGGGTTGTAAGTCATAATGGTTGCTCCTGGTGAAGGCAGACTTTCAAATTCATAAGTACCAGGAGTAAGATCCAAATTGAACTGTAAGCCTAGTACTTGGTTGGTCGTATCATTGATTCCAGAAATGGTCAATACTGTTTCGCCAGCGAACTCTACCGTGCTCACAAGGATAGTGGTTGCACCAAGCTCTGTTCCATCTAAATCTGCTTTGAAAATATTGTCATCGGTTCCACCGAGATCACCCGTGTAGAACACATCAGTAAACATACCTTCGGTAATTTCTACAAATTCTTCTACAATCTCACCAGCATCATTAAATACTTCCCGTTTTGCAGTAAAACTAAATGTTCCGCTGGTTTGTCCTGCAGTAAGATCTAGTTCTGTAATATTTATAACACCAGGGCTGTCAGCTTCTCCTACTGATAGGTAAGCCGATTCATCCGGGTCATCATCATCAAAAGCTGGATCATAAGCTCCTCCAACGGTAGGTCCAGTACCAAAGTTGAACGGAATCTCTCCTAAAGTTGGACTCTCCACAGTGATCAATATCTCGTCACCGGTTGTATTGTCACGTGCTGCAATAGCATAGGTTCCAATGGAAATCCCTGCGGATACATTTGTTCCACTTGCAAAGAAATCCGCGCCGTCTACTTTAGCGCTAAAAGTTCCAGCTGTTGGGTCAGGATCTGTGGTATCTCCTCCTCCATCTCCATCGGTATCTCCACCGTCCATGGTGGTATCATCGGTAACGAATTCACCTTCTAAAGGTTCGTTATCACAAGCAAAGATGCAAAGGCAAATAGCCAGAATTGGCAGTATTTTCTTAATCATAGTAGGTTTGATTTATTTGGACAAACTTAATTAATTTCTTCAGACTTGGTCGATTTTGGAACACGCATCAGCAAAAACACACCCACGGCAAAGAACAGAATCAGAAAAATAACCGAATTGCGCATGCTGCCCGTGATCTGATCAATTACTCCATAAATCCCCATTCCAATTACAATTCCGATCTTCTCAGCCACGTCATAAAAACTGAAATACGAGGTAGTATCCTCAGTCTCTGGCAGAAATTTAGAATAGGTAGATCGCGACAAGGCTTGAATACCTCCCATGACCAATCCAACCACTCCTGCGGTGATATAGAATTCAATGGGTTCAGTGATAAAATAAGCCACTACGCAGATCGCCACCCAAATGACATTAATAACCATAAGGGTTTTAATGTTCCCAAAGCTTTTTGAAGCTCTCGCAGTCAATGTAGCCCCAAGAATGGCCACCAATTGAATCACTAAGATGGATACGATCAATCCCATGGTCTTTTCAGAGCTGCCGCCCCAGGCAATCTCTTGCTCCCCAAAATAAGTAGCTACTAACATCACGGTTTGTACCGCCATAGAATACACAAAAAAGGCCCCTAAAAAGCGCTTGAGCCTTGGGTTGGTTGCCAAGGAGCGATATACACCTCTTAGTTCTTTATATCCGTTTCCTAAAATTTCACGATGGATTTTCCCACTACTGGAATTACCCTTAGGCAAGTGATAAAAGGAATACTGACTGAACACGATCCACCAGATCCCCACCATAACAAAGGACCACTTCATTGCTGCCATTTCTCCGCCTTCTGGAGCGCCAAGTACCATCACTAGATTCACAATCAACAACAGTACACTTCCAAAGTAACCCATAGAAAATCCTTGAGCACTCAAGCGATCTTGCTGCTCCGGGAAGGCCACATCAGGCAAATAAGAATTGTAAAAAACCAAACTGCCCCAAAATCCAATCAGCGCTAAGAAATAGGAGGTTGCACTCAAATAGAGCGAATCGAGATCAAAGAAATACAAAGCCATACAGGAGGCTGCTCCCAAATAACAAAAGAACTTCATGAAATTCTTTTTGTTCCCAACATAATCAGCAATCCCAGATAGAATGGGCGAAATAATGGAAACCACCAAAAATGCCGCAGCCGTCACATAAGTGATGAAAGGGGTTTGTGGGATTTCAAATCCTAAAAAATTTACGCTGTCTACACCTGCGATCTCAAAGAGGGCGCCGTAGTATATAGGGAAAATTGCAGAAGCAATTACTAGACTGTAAACGGAGTTAGCCCAGTCATAGAAGGCCCATGCGCGCATGAGCTTCTTACTGCCTTTAGGGAGTGCTTGTTTCAATGTATTTGGTGTTTAGTTGTTGTTCGGTCAAAAAAAAGTCGCCCTTTCAGGCGACTCCTAAGTTAATTATTTTTTAAGTGGACTGCACACTATTTAAACGAAGTGACTCCAAATTTTGAAGCTTCTGCCTTTGCTTCGTCTACCCAACCCTTAATATTGTTGATTCGGGTTTCGTTACTCGGGTGTGTACTTAAGAATTCTGGTGGAGCTTCACCATTTGATGCCGCAGCCATGCGTCTCCAAAGTTGAATGGCCTCGCTAGGCTCATATCCAGCTATGGCCATAATGGTAAGTCCGATGCGATCTGCTTCGGATTCATGTTTACGGCTAAAAGGCAGCATCACTCCCACAGAGGTACCAATACCGTATGCTTGGTTGAATATTTGCTGGTTCTTCGGATCATTACTCAAAGCTACATTACCCGCTACTGCACCAATTGCTTGTAATTGTCCGGCGCTCATACGTTGTTGTCCGTGGTTGGCCAAAGCATGTGCGACCTCGTGCCCCATAATAGCAGCAACACCACGCTCCCCGTTTGCGATAGGAAGAATTCCTGTATAGAAAACAATCTTTCCACCAGGCATACACCAAGCGTTGACTGTTTCATCCTTCACTAAATTGAATTCCCACTCGTAATCCTTCAAATAACCCGCATAACCGTTAGCGTTTAACCAGCGTTCTGCAGCTGTAGAGATCTTTTGCCCAACATTCTGCACCATATTGGCATCTGCCGTTCCAGTGACTACTTTGTTCTCAGACAAGAACTGGTCATACTGTTGGAAAGCCATCGGTAAGATCTGTGAATTGGGCACCAAGGCCAAAGTCTTCTTCCCGGTAAAAGGGTTCGTGGTACAGGCCACTAAAAGACACGTCATGGCGATATACGTGAGTGATTTTTTAAATATCATAAGATGGGTTTTTCGAAAATATAAGGTACAAAATTTATCCATTCAAAGATGCACAATCCAAATTTAGTACCAGAATAGATAGATGAAGATCGAAATGGAATTCGACGCTTGACAAATTAAATCGATTAATGACAAAAATCCCCTTATTCTTAACTTTGGAACGACTTTTGAGTTAAGCTCCCCATACCCACAATTCTGCGGGATTGTGGTTCAGAAATCAAAAACGCAAAAATTAAAAACTACGACAACATGAAACGAATTGCACTACTCTTTTTGCTAGCATTACCGCTAACTGTCTTTACCTCTTGTGAGGGAGATCCAGGACCTCCAGGACCTCCGGGGTTGGATGGGACAAGCTTGCTTGGAACTGTATTTGAAGTCAATGCGAACTTCAACGCCAGTAATGAATTTAGAAATTTCTTTAGCTACCCAAGCACACTGCAGGTATTTGACTCCGATGTAGTGTTGGTATATCTTTTAGAAGAGACCACGCCAGAAGGTCTAGACGTTTGGAGTTTGTGTCCGCAGACTTTCTTTACGCCGAATGGAACTTTAGTTTACAACTTTGATTACACTGCTGTAGATGTTTCAATCTATCTCTATGCGGATTTTGACCTAAACTTTGCAGGGCCTGAGTTTACTCAGAATCAAATCCTAAGAGTTGCGGTTGTTCCTGCTGATTTTGGCGAAAATATCAATATCTTTGATATGGAAGCTGTAATGGATGCCCTAAACGTTTCGACAGACAGCATAGAACGATTAGAATTGGATTAAAATGTTAAAAAGATTTGTGCTATTAGCACTCTGCGCAGTCACCTTGGGCTGCAACGGTCAACAAGATAAAGAGAAGGAAGAAGCAAAAGTATATCCGGTAACAAAAACAGACGCTGAGTGGCGTGCTGAGTTGTCAGAACTGGAGTACTACGTATTGCGCCAAGCGGGTACTGAACGCCCGTTTACTTCGCCTTTAAATAAAAACTACGAATCTGGCACCTATGTATGTGCGGCATGCGCTACACCACTTTTTGAGTCAGAGAACAAGTTTGACAGCGGAACCGGATGGCCGAGTTTTGACCAAGAGATCAAAGGTAATGTGGAATATTCCACCGATTATAAAATCGGCTATGCGCGCACTGAAGAACACTGTGCTACCTGTGGAGGACATTTGGGACACGTCTTTAGTGACGGCCCAAGAGACACTACCGGTAAACGTCACTGTATCAATGGCGCAGCCTTAGAATTTATACCCAAAAAGGCGCAGAATTAATTAAACCTTTTTAAAGATTTAGGGTCTTATAAGTGTAACCAAATTGGACACTTATGAGACCTTTTTTTATTGCCCTAATTGCCCTTTGTTTTGTCGCAACCTCCTGTGCACGTCGCGTGGTAGTTTCTCCTAAAAAACAAGTTACCGTAGTAAAGACGGCTCCTAGAAATCATCAAGTAGTAGTGGTTCGCGGACAACGCTACTACACCTGGAATGGAAACCATTACAAAAAGACCCGTCAAGGCTACGTCTTAGTACGCATTTAAAACTCGTAGCAAAAGTTGGTATCAGTTTAGGTTATTTCGTAACTTTGAGGTCTTTAAAAAACACCTTTAAATAGTAGCGAAATGACGCAATACGATGTTATAGTTCTAGGAAGCGGCCCTGGCGGATATGTAACCGCTATTCGTGCTTCTCAACTCGGCTTTAAAACTGCAGTAGTAGAAAAAGAAAGCCTGGGTGGGGTTTGTTTGAACTGGGGATGTATCCCAACCAAAGCCTTGCTTAAAAGTGCTCAGGTTTTCGAATACCTAAAACATGCCGAAGATTACGGTTTGACTGTAGAGAATGCAGACAAAGACTTCGGAAAAGTTGTGGCGCGCAGTCGCTCAGTAGCCGATGGCATGAGTAAAGGAGTGCAGTTCTTAATGAAAAAGAACAAGATTGACGTTTTAGAAGGTCACGGCAAACTAAAGTCTGGTAAAAAGGTAGAGGTTAACGGAACCGAGTACAAGGCAGATCACATCATCATTGCCACTGGAGCACGTTCTAGAGAATTAGGAAATCTTCCTCAAGACGGAAAGAAAGTGATCGGATATCGCCAGGCGATGACCTTGGAAGAACAACCTAAGAGCATGATCGTTGTTGGATCTGGTGCCATTGGGGTTGAGTTTGCTCACTTTTACAATTCCATGGGAACTGAGGTAACTATCGTTGAATACCTACCTAACCTTGTTCCTTTAGAGGATGAAGAAGTTTCTAAGCAGTTTGAGCGTTCTTTCAAGAAAGCAGGGATCAAAGTGATGACCAATGCTTCTTTGGAAAGCGTAGACACTTCTGGTAAAGGCGTTAAAGCAACGATTAAGACTAAAAAAGGCGAAGAGATCCTTGAAGCAGATATTGTACTGTCTGCCGTTGGAATCAAATCGAATATTGAAAACATAGGCCTAGAAGATGTGGGAATCGTTACGGACCGCGATAAGATCGTGGTAAACGATTGGTACCAAACCAACATTCCTGGTTACTACGCCATTGGAGATGTAGTGCCAGGGCCGGCTCTAGCCCACGTAGCTTCTGCAGAAGGAATTACTTGTGTAGAGAAAATCAAGGGAATGCACGTTGAACCAATCGATTATGGAAATATTCCTGGGTGTACCTACGCTACTCCAGAGATCGCTTCTGTTGGTATGACTGAAAAACAAGCCAAAGAGGCTGGTTACGACATCAAAGTTGGGAAGTTCCCATTCTCTGCTTCTGGTAAAGCAAGTGCTGGTGGTCACAAAGACGGTTTTGTAAAAGTAATCTTTGATGCTAAATACGGAGAATGGTTAGGCTGCCATATGATCGGTGCTGGAGTTACAGACATGATCGCAGAAGCGGTACTTGGACGTAAGCTAGAAACCACTGGACACGAAGTGTTGAAGGCTGTTCACCCACACCCAACGATGAGTGAGGCTGTGATGGAAGCAGTAGCTGATGCTTATGACGAGGTGATTCACCTGTAAGCATTTACTCAATGAAATATTAGAAAAGGACTCCAAATGGGGTCCTTTTTTTATGGTATTTTGTGGCTTTCTGAGGGTTTTAATGGCTTTTTTTGTGGGGGCTTCCAGCCCCTCCCCAAATTAAATTAGGAATCAATCCGAGCAAATAAAAGATTTCCTAGCAAGCATTGATGAATCTGTCGAAGTCTTTCTGTTACATTTACTCAACGAGATGTCAGAAATGGAGCAAAAATGAGGGCTTTCTAGTTGTTGCTCTTTGATTCTAGATACCGAGCCTCAACAAAAGTGTAGATAGCCTTTAGATCATCATCTGTCAAATTGGGAAAAGAGAACATGGCGCCCCAATTCTCCGATCTAAGTTGCAGCGCAATTGAGTCGCCCTCTCGGGACATTTTTTGCGAATCACGGGTATAAGCATATAACCACTCTTGATCTCTTCTCTTAGTAACACCACCAAGAGCCGGAGCTGTGACCACTTTATCCATGCCAATATAATGGCAGGCCTGACAATTCTTTTCAAAAAGTTGTTTGCCTTTTTTGTATAAGGATGTTTGCTCCGCGATGCGAAATTGAGGAGAATAATCCTCTTGAGGTGATTTAAAGGAGACTAAAACGAGACTGACTAGTCCTAAAAGCCCGAGTATATTTGAACTTTTCCTTCGCATTAAAGGAAACTCTGTAAACCGAGCTCATAACTCTGCAGACCAAAACCGATCACCACGCCTTTGGCGTGAGCAGAAATATAGGATTCATGGCGAAATTCTTCACGAGCAAAGGTGTTAGAGATATGCACCTCCACCACTGGAGTCTCCACAGCGCGAACCGCGTCTCCGATACCTACGGAAGTATGGGTATAGGCTCCCGCATTGAGCAAAATTCCATCCGCAGTAAATCCAACTTGTTGAATTTTGGTGATTAACTCGCCTTCTACATTGGATTGATAATAATCAAAATCCACATCTTGATATTTGGCCTTGAGCTCATCCAAGAATTCTTCAAAAGACAAAGAGCCATATACGTTAGTTTCTCGTTTACCGAGTAAGTTTAAGTTGGGTCCGTTGATGATGCAAATCTTCATAATGCTTATTTTAATAAAACGACGTTTAAACCAACAGTCACGCTGGAAGCGTCGTAGTCATCGATCAGTATAGAGCGGTATGCCGCTTCAATGCTAAGTCTATCTGAAAACCGATAGCGCAAGCGCGGGCTGTAATAAAAGCCGTTTACGTTCTCAACAGGTATTCCAAAATCTTGATCGTTTTGGTCGAATCCATTCGCTCCAAAACCATAACCTATATCTGCTCCCAACCAAAAACGATCTGCAAACTCTATGAGTCCTGCTGCAGCGACGGTCAAATAGTTCTGGTTAGGTGCATCAATGAGATCATTAGGTATAGCCACCTCGTCTCCACTCATGGCCGAGTAACCTACTTTAGGGCCAAGAGCCACTTTATCCGCAATGTTCACCCAATAACCTGCCTCAACAACAAAATTGGCAGAAACAGCAAATCGAGCGTCACCAGTAGGCAAACCAAAGGCTGCCCCTACTTCTAAACCTTGTTGACCAAAGCTTAAAGTTGTAAATAGCAGCGCAATTAAAGAACATTTAAACATTTTCATAGCGCGTGTTTTTAAAATCGACACTACACAAATTTACAAAAAGAAAAAGGAGGCGCTGGCCTCCTTTCTATAAGTTGATAAATTTAAAAAGTTAAATTCAGTTCTCGTTTGGAGCACTTAATCCAAATCCACCTACCAAGAACTCGAATCCTATACCAATATTATTAAAGCTCCCATTTTTTTCTGCCACGCCCCGATACTGGGCTAAAACATTCCAATGATCATTAATTTTAACTTTAACTTCGGGGGAATAATAGAAACCACCATCTGCATTGTCACTTAAACCAAAGGCATAACCAGCACGAACCCCTACTATGGCCCAAGGATTTACTTGAACTTGCGCTGTGCCCGCAACCGGCAATAACTGGACATCGTCAAAGTCGAATTCAATTCCACCTGTGTTCCTGGTTTCTCCAAAAGAATGTTGGTAACCTACCACAGCACCAGCTTCTACACCTTCGGATACCATCCAAACATGACAGGCATCTAGAGCTAATGTAAATGTTGTTGTATCCGCTGCATCGCCAACTGGCAAACCTCCAAAAGCCGTCAATCTAAAACCTGTTTGGGACATAGCACTCAACCCTACAACTAAAAACGCTACTATTAAAAATACTTTCTTCATAATGATCAATAATTAGTTAACACCCTTAAAGTTAAGGCTTTGAGGATAACACAAACTAAGGCATCTGTCGTATTTATACCCATGGTTTTTAACAATTCTATTGAAAATGAGTGATTTGCCTAGAGTTATGGTGTATTTCCTACAGGAATTCATACAAAAAGAAAAAGGAGGCGCTGGCCTCCTTTAGTTTTAATAATTGTCTTTGTTTAATCAATACCAAATTCGACACCCGCTGAGATTACATCCCAAGAGCCACCATCTACGCTTACACCTCTGTAGGCGGCGACTATGTCTATTGCTTCGCTTACGCTGTACTGCGCTCGCGGGGAATAATAGAATCCACCATCATTCCCATCGTTAATTCCAATGGCGTAACCCACATCAGCACCTAAGGTGAAATTTGGAGCTACTTCAAAACGACCAGAGGCAGCTATAGGAATAAATATATCGTCCTCAGCTTCTATTGTAACCCCCAGAATAGTTACTTCTTCACCAAAGGAATGACTATAGCCAGTAGCTACACCAGCATCAAATTCATCAGATATCTCAAAGAGATAGCCCAAATCGACAGCTATAGCAAAGGTTGCAAAATCAGCGGTATCGCCAATTGGAATACCACCACTAAGTCCCGCTCTAAATTCACCTTGGGCCTGCATAACCCCTATTCCTGCAAATAAAAATGCTGCAATTAAAAATACTTTCTTCATAATGAATACAAATTAGTTAACACCCTTAAAGTTAGTGTTTTAAGATTTACACAAACTAAGGCATTTGCCGTATTTATACCCATGGTTTTTAACAATTCCGTTGAAAACCAGAGATTTACCCTGCCTATCAGTCAATTTCCTACAGGAATTCATACAAACAAAAAAAAGCGCCCCGAAGGACGCTTAATATTTTTTGCTGCAGAAGCTTTATAGAAACGAATATCCCAGAGAAAGTGTCACCACAGAGTTCTTTCCTTTGTCAAAGTCAATAGCTGGCTCATCAGGTACATCGGTAAGTCCAAAGTTGTAACGGCCTTCCACGCGCAATCCAAATGGAATGTCTAAGCCCAATCCAACCACACCAGAGATATCAAAGTCATTGGTGGAAATATCATTAATGACCTCTCCGACTACTGTTTGGGTGTCGTCATCAATCAAAACCCCGAACTGAGGCCCTAATTGAATGTTCAATCCTCCAGCCACATAGTATTTTAATACCATTGGGATATTGATATAATCCAAGTTGAAGGATCCGAGGTCAAACTCTGCACCTTGTTGCGAGTAGAGCGCGTCTACTTGAATTCCAATTTTATCACTCAATTTGGCGCCGACGAACAATCCTCCAACAAACCCTGTTCTGTTGTCAAGTCCTGTAGCATCTGAAATGGTGGCAAAGTTTACCCCAGCTTTTACCCCGAAGTCTAATCCTTGGGCCTGAGTGGACATACTAAAGAGTCCAATCAAAGCCACTAAAAGAAGTTTTTTCATGTCTGTCTGTTTTCGTTTTTTGAATTGTTTTGAAGTGTTAAGCACTTCATCCATAAAGATAACGAAGTCTTTTGGGGTTTATTAGATAATTCGTGGATTTCTTAGCATCTTTAGGGTGCTAACAAGCACTGCGGAATGAACTGGAACAGCGCCCTTAAAGATTACGCCACCTACCTCAGAATTGAGCGTGGACTCTCTGACAACACCATCCAAAATTACACCTTGGATGTGCAAAAACTTGCGGGTTGGCTGGCAGACAATTCCTGTGAAGAGGGTCCTGTAAACATTGGTCAAGAGCGGATTCAAGAATTCATTTACGCCATTGCCAAAGAGGTTAATCCTCGAACGCAAAGCCGAATAATCTCTGGCCTCAAAGGTTTTTTTAACTACCTCATCTTTGAAAAGTATAGAGCAGATAACCCATTGGAATTGCTGGAAGCACCAAAAATTGGTCGCAAACTTCCCGATACGCTTTCTGTAGAAGAAGTAGATCAATTGCTGATGGCAGTTGATCTGAGTCATCCGCAAGGAACCCGTAATCGCGCCATGCTGGAAACGCTTTACGGCAGTGGTTTGCGGGTTACCGAATTGGTAGAACTTAAACTCTCCGACCTCTTTTTTGAAGAGGGAGTTATTAAAGTCACAGGTAAGGGCAACAAACAGCGCTTTGTCCCTGTGAGTCAAGCTTCCGTTAAATATATTGATCTCTATCGCACGACAGAACGCGTGCAGTTAGCCATAAATTCTGGGCATGAAGACACCCTGTTTCTCAACAGACGCGGAAAAGGCCTCACTAGAGCAATGATCTTTACCTTGGTGAAGCGCTTGGCAGAATCAGCAGGAATACAAAAAAGTATCTCTCCGCACACTTTTAGACATTCCTTTGCCACACACCTATTGGAAAATGGCGCAGATCTGCGGGCTATTCAGCAAATGTTAGGTCATGAAAGTATAACGACTACAGAGGTGTATATGCATGTGGACCGCTCGCATTTGACCGAAATAATCCGTAAATTTCATCCTAGAAGTAAACAGCTATGAAAACACTAAAATTTAGAGACAATACAAGTATCCCAGCCTTGGGATTAGGAACCTGGAAATCAAGTCCAGAAGTGGTTAAAAAGGCGATTATTGATGCCATTGAACTGGGGTACCGTCATATTGATTGCGCCGCTATCTATCAGAATGAGGATGTAATTGGTGAAGCTTTTCAAGAAGCCTTTGACCGGGGATTGGTCAAACGAGAAGAACTCTTTATAACCTCTAAATTATGGAATGATTCTCATAAAGGCAGTGATGTGCGCCCAGCCTTAGAAAAAACCTTGAAAGACCTTCGACTGGATTATTTAGATCTGTATTTGATCCACTGGCCAGTGGCTTTTCAGCCTGGGGTGACCTTTCCGGAGAACCCAAGCCAGTACGCTTCCCTAGATGAGATTCCATTGGAAGAGACTTGGTCAGCTATGGAAGCTGCCAAGAAAGACGGTTTGGCCAAACACATCGGTGTATCCAACTTTAGCATTCCAAAACTTAAACGCGTTATGGCCAACGCTAATGAGGCTCCAGAAATGAATCAGGTGGAAGGGCATCCACTACTCCAACAACCAGAATTGCATAACTTTTGCAAAGACAATGGAATCTTGATCACAGCCTACTCTCCTTTAGGTTCTACGGACCGCTCTGACGCCATGAAGGCGGAAGATGAACCCGATATGTTTGAACTACCTGAGATCAAAGCCATAGCAGATAAGCACGAAGTTACTCCTGCTCAGGTTCTTTTGGGATGGCATGTGAACAGAGGGAATACGGTAATCCCAAAATCGACCAATAAAGGCCGACAAGCACAGAATCTCGCTGCCGCAGATCTATCACTCTCCGAAGAGGATATGAATACTATCGCAGGATTGGATCGTCATTTCCGTTATGTCAATGGGAAATTCTTTGAGAATCAAGAAAAAGGCTATGTGAATATTTATGATGATTAATTTGTAGCTTTAGGCTTCAACTAACTCATAAATCATGGCTAAATCAGACACCAGTCATCACGACGAGCGGATCGCCAATATGGTCTTCGGCTCCATACTTCCCCATTATATCAGCAAGGTTGAAAAGAAAGGACGTACACAGGATGAAATGTACGCTGTGATGGAATGGCTCACGGGCTACGATAAAGCACAAGTCCTGGCGCACGCAGAAAATAAAACTAACTTTAGGGATTTCTTTGCGGGTTGTACGCTAAACCCTAATGCACATTTAATCACGGGAGTTATCTGCGGCTATCGCGTGGAAGAGATCACCAATGAAACTACACGCAATTCACGCTATTTGGATAAGCTTATAGACGAGCTTGCCCGAGGTAAAAAAATGGAGAGTATCCTCAGAAAACCGAAGTAATTACTTCGCAATATTCACTGCTCGCGTCTCACGAATCACCGTAACCTTTACTTGCCCGGGATAGGTCATATCTGTCTGTATTTTTTGAGAGATTTCAAAGGACAGTTGTGCCGCTTTATCATCACTCACCTTTTCAGATTCCACCATCACACGTAATTCACGTCCGGCTTGAATTGCATAGGCTTTTGTGACACCACTGAATCCAAAGGCAATATCCTCCAAGTCCTTAAGGCGTTGAATATAAGAATCCAATACCTGTCTGCGCGCTCCAGGTCTTGCCCCAGAGATGGCATCACAAACCTGTACAATTGGCGATAGTAAAGAAGTCATCTCGATCTCGTCGTGGTGGGCACCAATCGCATTACAAACGTCTGGCTTTTCACCGTACTTCTCCGCCCACTGCATTCCCAATAGGGCGTGAGGCACTTCGGTTTCGTTTTCAGGTACTTTTCCGATATCGTGCAATAAACCAGCTCGCTTAGCCAGTTTTGGATTCAATCCGAGTTCAGAAGCCATCACTCCGCAAAGCTTGGCCACTTCACGTGAGTGTTGCAATAGGTTTTGTCCGTAAGAGGAACGGTATTTCATACGCCCTACGGTTTTGATCAGTTCCGGATGTAGTCCGTGAATTCCTAGATCAATAACGGTTCGTTTACCTACCTCAGCAATCTCCTCGTTGATCTGCTTGGTGGTCTTTTTAACGATCTCCTCAATACGGGCTGGGTGAATACGTCCATCTGTTACTAATTTGTGCAAAGACAGTCGCGCCACTTCACGGCGCACTGAATCAAAACAAGACAGAATGATCGCCTCTGGAGTGTCGTCCACAATGATCTCTACTCCTGTAGCAGCCTCTAAGGCACGAATGTTGCGCCCTTCACGACCAATGATTCGACCTTTTACATCATCGCTTTCCAAGTTGAACACAGAGACACAGTTCTCAATGGATTCTTCGGTTCCGATACGTTGAATGGTATTGATTACAACTTTCTTAGCCTCCTGCTGTGCAGTCAGCTTCGCCTCTTCAATGGAAGACTGAATAAAAGCCATAGCATCTGTCTTGGCCTCTTCTCGCAAGCTCTCAATAAGTTGTTCTTTAGCGTCTTCTGCCGATAGACTAGAGATCACCTCCAACTGTTCTACCTGACGGCGGTGAACCTTTTCAACTTCTGCCTGGCGCTTATCCAGGAAGTTCAAACGGTCGTCGTATTCCTTCTTCTTAGACTCTAGTGACGAATTAAGCTTTTTATTTCGTGAAAGTTCGTTGGATACTTGTGATTCTTTATCTCGAGTGCGCTTCTCTGCTTCCGACATCTTCTTTTCACGATTCAAGATTACCTTTTCGTGTTCTGCCTTGAGTTCAATGAATTTCTCTTTGGCCTGAAGTATCTTGTCTTTCTTGATGCTTTCTGCTTCACTCTTGGCTTCTTTTACAATGCTACTAGCATTCTTTTTAGCCTCCCCCACAAGTTGGGAACCTTTAGATTTTTCGAGCATTTTAGCGATTACAAACCCTAGAATCAGCCCGCCCAATCCCAAGGCGATATATATGATAGTTGTATCCATTTGATGGTGTGATTATGAATAACCATTCACTTCGATAAAGCAGATTATTCAGTACATAATTATAGGGTCACAACTTTGAGTTTTTATTTAACCGAAAATGAGCATTAGCTTGGTTAGCCGAGGCATTCTGCGCAACGCATAGCAGCGCTACGCGTAAGCGGAATAACGAAGGGTAAACGGGCTAAGGCCATTTTTTAGGAGATGAAAACTCGAAGTTGAGATCCCTAAAAAAAAAGCCTACATCGATAGCGATAAATTGTATAAACTCCTTAAAAACAAGTTTAGGGCTAACAAGCTGGTCAAGGATCCGTTCAAAGACGGCCTGCTTTTACAGCTTCAACTCACCCTTTTTAAAGAATTCCTGTTGAGTTTACCAAATTTGTATCAATGTAGGCAGTAACCTAGTTTTATTTAAAGAACGTTTAGGACATATGGTCCTGGAGTAATTGATCCAAAGAAGCGAGTTTCGCTTCGATCTCTTCCAGGTCGTTATCCTTATCTATAGAACGTTGCTCTACTTGAGCTGCAAACTGTAAGGCACACATGGCCAGTACGTCTTGTTTGTCTCTTACCGCATAGTTCTGTTCAAAACGCTGGATCATCTGCTCGATCTTTTTGGCCGCCTTTCTCAAGCCCTCTTCTTTGTCAGGGCTTATGGTTAAAGGGTAGACTCTATCGGCTACAGAGAGTTTTATTTTTAGCGTTTCGGCCATATTTATTCGGACATCTGGGCTATACAGTGATCCAGTTCCCGTACTAATGCATTTATTTTGAGCTTCGTTTCTCGTTTATATTGGTCGCTGCCCAGCATTGCATTGGCCGTCTTTAGGGTTTCATACTTTTGTTTCCACCCGTTGATGTCTTCCATGATTTCCTGCTTTTGTTTCTTTAAAGCAGTCAATTCCTGCTGCAACTCCATATTGGATTTACGCAACAAATCGCTTCTGTGTAGAAGCTTACTGATTCTATTTTCTAGTGAATCAACAATTTGAGAAAGATCACTCATAGTGGCCAGTCATTCAATGCTAACTACACAAAGTTAACATACCACTTCTAATAAGCCAATAATTTTAAAGTTTTTTTAAGCCTAGGGCAACTGCTGGGATTCAGTCTAAATTTTAGCAGTTTATTTTTATATACTCAGACATATTTGGGTTGGTTCTGCGTTGTAATATTTTGTATCATTACTTTTTGGAACAGCAACCTCAATTTCAATTTATATTTATGAACCGAATTTCACTTTGGTTACTCCTCTGCCTTTGTTTTATTGCTGATGGACTCGCGCAAGCACCAGAGGTCCCTCAAGACTATTTTTCCAATCCGATGGAAATTCCATTGATTCTTTCGGGAAGCTTTGGGGAACTTCGCAGTAACCATTTCCATTCCGGTTTAGACATTAAAACACAACAGAGAGAAGGAATCCCGGTCTATGCTCCTGCCGACGGTTTTGTAAGCCGTATCAAAGTGGCGCATTATGGTTATGGGAAAGCTTTGTATATCAAACACACCAACGGCTATTCAACAGTATATGCCCATTTGAGTAACTATGCCGGAGACATTCAAGATTATGTAAAAGGTCAGCAGTACAAAAAGGAGTCTTATGTCATTGAGCTTTTCCCCGAAGCGGAAATGCTCCCTGTGAAAAAAGGTGATCTGATCGCCTATTCAGGTAACAGCGGAAGTAGCGGTGGGCCTCACCTCCACTTTGAGATACGTGATGGGAATTCCCGCCCGATGAATCCTATGCTGTTTGGCGTGGACATCCCGGACGGCAAAAAACCCTTGGTCAACAGCGTGATTGCTTATCCGCAGAGCTCTGAAGCACATATCAACAATGCCTTCAAGCCAGTTAAGCTTAGATTGATCCCACAAAAGGACGGTTCTTTTAAAACCGAAAAGGTAAAAGCTATTGGACAGATCGGCTTTGGAATTTCCGCCTACGACCAAATGGATGGCGCCTCCAACAAAAATGGAGTCTACGAGATCAAAACAAGCTACAATGGGGAAACCAAGTTGGAAGTCCTTTTTGATCGATTCAGCTTTAATGAAACCCGTTACTTGAATCAATACATCGATTACGGTTATTGGCAACGCAACAAAAGCCGCGTCCAACGTCTTTTTGTAGCTCCTAACAACCCTTTGAGTCTTTTTAAGAATCAAGATGCCAGCGGACTTATTGAAGTGGAAGAAGGATTTCAAGGAGTCTACTCCATTACCGTTAAAGATTTTCAGGACAATACCGTTCGCATTGACATTCCCATTGAAGGCGCAACTACCACGAGTACTCCAAAGGCTGAGGACACCGATGGTCTTAACTTTGTAAGCTCCGCAGAGAACACTTCCATAACTAAAGGAAAGTTCTCTGTCTTTATTCCAAGCAACAGCTTATATGAAGATGTCTATTTGGATATAAATGCCGAGGCAGATACACTGGATTTCCATTACGATGAAGTCCCGATCCACAAAAACATTACCATCAGTTTTGATGCGAGCAACTATTCTGAAAAGGACCTCTCCAAGTTGTTTATTGGACGTTTGAACTACAAAGGAGAGCCGTATTACAACACCACCTATCGGAAAGGTAAAAAACTATCGATCCGAACCAGAACCTTTGGAACCTATGCTCTAGCATCGGATCTGGAAGCACCGACCATTAGCCCGGAGAACTTTCAAGATCAAAAATGGATCAGCAACAACAAAACCCTAAAGATCAAGATCGAGGATGAAGGCAGCGGCATCAAGTCCTACCGCGCCACGCTCAACGGCAAATTCATCCTGATGGAATATAATTACAAAAAGGACGTTTTAACTTATGATTTCGGAGATAATATCAGCACTGATACCGAAAACAATTTGAAGTTGGTTGTAGTAGATAATGTGGGAAATAGTACTACATTTGAAGCAACCTTTTTTAGAAAACAATCATAACCAACGCGTTTGAAACCTTCTAGACTCCCGTTTTTATTATTCTTTGTATTACTCACTTCTTTTGTTCATGCTCAAACAGCGACCGTTAGAGGTATCGTTTTTGATCCGGACAACAATCCTCTAGATTCAGCAAACGTCACCTATGCTGACGGAGGAACACTTACTGATTTTAGTGGATTCTATTTCCTAGAAATTCCCGCAAATCAGGAAGTGGTGGTCACCTTTACCCACGTGGGGCACAAAATGGTGCAGATTCGTTTGAATTTGGATAGCAATGAAGATTACGAGTTCAACCCACAAATGCAGGTGGATGTTACTCAGATCACAGAAGTAGTGATCACCGGACGTGAAAACAAACAGGTTCAAGGGGTAACTTCAATTTCTCCTGCTACGGTACGGAGAATACCTGGAGCCAATGCTGGAGTGGAGAATTTGATCAAGTCCTTACCGGGTGTTGGTGGTAATGATGAGCTAAGTACGCAGTATACGGTTCGTGGAGGAAACTTTGATGAAAACCTGCTTTACGTTAATGAAATTGAGGTTTACAGACCTTTCTTGATCAGAAGCGGACAACAAGAAGGATTGAGTTTTGTCAATACGGACCTGACTTCTTCTGTAGATTTTTCTGCTGGAGGATTTCAAGCCAAATATGGAGATCGATTGTCTTCAGTACTCGACATTACTTATAAGAAACCCACCGAATTTGAAGCCAGTGCAGACTTAAGCCTATTGGGCGCAAGTGTATCGGCAGGAAGTATTTCTAACGATGGCCGCTTGAGTGGAATGGTTGGTTTGCGCTACCGCGACAACAGCCTTTTTGTAAACGCCAAACAAACTGAAACCAACTTTAGACCGCGCTTTGCAGATGCTCAAGCCTATTTGAACTACAAGGTCAACAACCGATTTGATTTGAGCTTTTTGGGGAATGCAGCTATCAACCGATACAGCTTTGAACCTCAAACCCGTCAAACCAATTTTGGAACATTAGCGGATCCCATCGCCTTGCTCATTTTTTATGAAGGACAGGAGGAAGACCGCTACGATACTTATTTCGGAGCCTTAAAAGGAACTTATTTAGTCTCTGAGAACTATACGGCCAAATTCATCGCTTCCATCTTCCAAACACAAGAACAGGAATACTTTGACATCTTTGCCAATTATCGCTTGGGACAAGTAAACAACAATATTGGAGACGAAAATCTCGGAGAGGTTGAATTCAGCGAAGGTATTGGATCCCAGCTTACCCACGCCAGAAACGACTTGGACGCTTTGATCATCAATGTAGAGCACAAAGGGAACTTGGCTGTCGGTGACAATAAGTTTGAATACGGCGTTAAATACACCCGCGAGGATATTATTGACCGCGTGGAAGAATACGAAATCATTGACTCGGCTGGTTTTTCCATCCGTCCACCGCTTGTAGAATTTAGAAACGACCAACCCTACAGTCCGAACGCCACACCCATAGTTCCTTTCAACACCATTCGCGCACAAAATGATGTGCAGACCAACCGATTTTCTGGTTATGCACAATGGAGTCGCAAAACCACTTGGGGTAATAGTGATGTATGGCTAAACGCTGGTGTTCGCGCTCACAATTGGACGGTTTCTGGAGACAATATTGAATCTGTCACTCAAACCGTGGTAAGTCCGCGCGTACAATTTGCCATTAAGCCGGATTGGGACATGGACATGTTGTTCCGTCTCTCTGGTGGTTTTTATCATCAGCCTCCCTTCTATCGTGAGTTGAGAGATTCTACAGGAACGGTGAGACCTGGTGTTAAGGCGCAACAATCCATTCACATTGTAGTTGGGAATGACTACAGCTTTAAGCTTTGGGGACGTCCGTTTACCTTGAATTCAGAGATTTATTATAAGGACTTAACCGATGTCAACCCATATACTCTTGAAAACGTTCGTATACGTTACCGTGCCCGTAACAATGCCGTTGCTTATGCCTACGGTTTGGATATGCGATTGGCTGGAGAGTTCGTTCCTGGAACAGAGAGTTGGGTAAGTATGGGCTTTATGAAGACCGAAGAGAATATTGATGATCGTGGGTACATTTTTAGACCGACCGATCAACGCTTTAAAATTGCAATTCTCTTCCAGGATTACGTGCCCGTGATCCCGCAATTGAAGGCCTATTTGAATTTGGTCTACAATACTGGATTACCGGCAGGTTCGCCGAGTTATGCAGATCCTTATGATTTCCAAACACGATTGAGAGACTATCGCCGTGCTGACGTAGGTGTGTCTTATGTATTGGTAGATCAGCAGGATTTCAAACGCGAAAACGGCTTCTTGAGCAACTTTAAAGAATTGAGCTTCGGGGCAGAGATCTTCAACATCTTTGACGTGAGAAACTCCATCACCAGTACTTTTGTACGCGATGTGAACTCGAAGGTTCAGTTTTCTATCCCGAACTTCTTAACGCCTCGTGTATTTAACCTGAGGTTAAGAATGAAGTTCTAACAACTAGCTATCAATAAATTCTTTTAGAATACCTACCACGTAGTCGATCTCCTCTTTCGTATTGAAGATGCTGAAGGAGAAACGCAATGAAGGTTTTTTGAGGTCTTCTTCACTCAAAAAGGCCGATAGCACATGAGATGCTCCAGTACTTCCACTTTGACATGCACTTCCTTTGGAACAGGCAATTCCCTTGAGATCCATTTGAAATAGGAGCATCAAAGCTTTTTGAGGTGGAATAGGCAAACAGACATTCAAAAGTGTATACGTGCTCTGTGAAGGATCTGCACAACTGCCGTTAAAATTTATACCCGGCATATGCTCGTTGAGCTGCGCAATGAAATAATCTTTGATTCCTTGAATATGGGCGCGTTCTTCTTCCAAATTGGCATAAGCCATCTCTAAGGCCTTAGCCATACCCACGATATTGTGTGTTGATTCTGTACCAGCACGCATACCTCGTTCTTGAGCTCCTCCAAAGATCAGTGGTTTTAAACCAGTATCTTTTCTAACATAAGCAAATCCAGCGCCTTTTGGCCCGTGGAATTTGTGTGCGGCTACGGCAGCAAAATCAATTCCAGAAGCACCTAGATCCACATCGTAATGACCAATGGACTGCACGGTATCAGAATGAAAATAGGCTCCAGCATCTTTGGCCATTGCAGCGACGCGTTCCACATCGAGCTTAGTCCCTACTTCATTATTGATATGCATAAGACTTACTAGAGTCTTTTTTGAGGTGTCTGAAAGTAATTCGGCCAAATGCTCGTAGTCAATATTGCTGCATTTTTTGATGTTGACCCAATCTGCTTGAATTCCTCTATCTGCTGCCAACTCCTCTATAGTATGTAAAACAGCGTGGTGCTCGATGGGAGAAGAAATGATTCGCTCTACACCAAGATCACGCACACAGCTTTGCAAGATCAAATTGTCAGCCTCTGTACCTCCGGAGGTAAAAATGATCTCTCCAGGATGCACATTGAGCTGTTTGGCAATATCCTTTCGGGCTTTTTCGATAAGCGATTTAGACGCTCGCCCACTGTGGTGGGTGGAAGAGGGATTCCCAAAAGAATCGGCAAGCACGGCGGTCATGGTTTCTACCACTTCTGGTCGAAGTTGCGTGGTTGCAGCTGAATCTAGATATACGGTTTTCAGAGCCTTAAAATTTAGTTATTGTTGGTTAAAGTATAGCAAAAATAACATATTTCGAGTATTTTCGTTTTCAGTACTGTCTGCGGACTTTTTTTTGATCTATGAAGCGATTTACCTCCCGATTAATATTAGGCTTAAGCCTTGTTTTTACTGCTGTTTCTTGTGATGATGGAGACATTATTGTAACCACTTTTGACTTTGATGATATTACACTTACGAACTGTGGTGAGGTAGGAGATTACGTCTTCTTTAAGGTCAATAACACCAATTTGGAATCCATCTCTTTGGTTTTAGGAACTACCGATGATATTTATCTTTCTACTGCGGAGCGCACTTATGCGCTAAACGGCACCAGCAATTTTGTGAACTACAGAACGTATACTGGAGAAGTTGACGCAAACTTCTTTTGTAGCAATGTGACTCCATCAGAACCTCAGATAGTTAATGATTTTGCCGGAAATTCTGGAGATGCAGTATTGGATGTGATTGCCGTTGAGGATGACAACGACGGAATAGCCCTGGACAATGAACTGGATGAGCTCAATGAAGATGGTGATGATGACCCGTTCACGAATCCTTTAGATACGGATGGAGACGGTCTTCCGAACTATATCGATTTTGATGACGATGGAGATAATATACCTACGCAGAACGAGCTCGATACCGAAAACGCGGATGGAGATGATAATCCCTATACAAATCCAAGAGACACAGACAACGATGGGATTCCTGACTATTTAGACCCTGATGATGATGGAGACGGTGTTCTTACCCGTAATGAAGACACCAATTCCAATGAGAACCCAGCAGACGATGTAACAGATCCTTCCGTAGGCCCTGACTATTTAAATCCAGCGGTGGCTAATGAAACTGTGGTTGAATCTTACCGTCCTCATGACTTTACTTTAAATACTTCGGTTACTGTAACACTTTTAGATCTTGTGCTGAGTAATGGTAGTGAGGAGTTGATTCGGGAAACCCTGTTCTTGGGGACCATAGAAGATGCATTCAATGCGACCTTCACAATCACTCCTGAGTTTACCACCGACTAGCCTTTTGGCTTACATGAATTAAGGTAGCGCCTTGTCCGTACTTTTGATAGTCCGCGGGTTCATGGCGTAAACCGTCATAACGGCCAATGAGAAAATGTAATTCAGCCTTGAGCACCCCTTCTCCCACTCCATGGATCAGGACTAACTTGGGAAGCTTTTTCTGTATGGCCAAATCTATGCTGCGCTTGGCTCTCTCCAATTGAATCTCCAAATGCTCATGAGGCATTAAACGACGGTGATCCTTTACCAATTTTTCGATATGCAGATCCACCTCCATAGGCGGAATGGTCTTGGCGCGTTTGGGCTGTAGTTTCTGCTTTTTCTTCTTATGGGCTTCTTTCTGTACTTCTTTCTGCTTGTGAGCCGCGGCAGCCATATTCAGCGGTTGATGCGCTAATTGCGGAACAAGTTCGTGGAGTTCAAATTCCAGATCGAATCCATCCTCAGTTCTTACAAGGGCTAGTCCTTGATCAATAGAAACAATTTCTCCTTGGGTATTGTCTTCGATAGCCTCTACTCGATCACCAACCGAAAAACCCTGATTAGATGCCATTTAACGTCATTTAGACCTTATTACACGTAATTTTACAGTAATTTATCGAATTTGTTCTTGGAACGTTTAGTTTTTTCCTACTTTTATAACAAATAATAGTACTTGCCCCCAATAAGTACACCCATAACTTGTTGAAAACCATGAAAAAACTATTGTTAGTCTCATGCTTTGCAGCTGGTCTCACTTCAGCATTCGCACAGCTTTCTGTCCGACCGAATCCTACTTCTTCGACGGACTCCTACATCTACGTGAACGATCAGGTTCTCTATGTAGATGATGAAATTAATTTGACTTTAAACACAAACGATCCCACAACAGAAGCTAGTATTTACTTACGCGGTAACAGTCAGCTTATTCAGGGAAACACAGGAGCTGGTGCCAATTCAGGTACCGGTCTACTCTCTGTTTACCAGCAAGGATTTGCCGATCGTTACGAATATAACTTTTGGGCATCTCCTGTAGGAAGTGCTTCAGGAGCGGCTGGAAACGAATATTTCGGTATTCGAAAATTCCATGAGGTTGTGGATGTAACGGATAGTGATCAAGCACTAAGGACAGCCGGATTTAACGGAACATCCAGTCCCTTAACCATCTCTACACGTTGGATCTGGAAGTATACTGCGGGTACCACTTACTCAGATTGGGTATTTGTGGGACAAAACACCACCGTGGGCCCTGGACAAGGATTTACCATGAAAGGTGTTGATGTCGGTGCTGATTTAGCCAGCACCCCTCAGCAGGAATACGACTTTAGAGGAAAACCCAATAGTGGAGATATCACTAATGCGGTACTGGAGGACCAGTTAACCTTAATTGGTAATCCATATCCGTCAGCTGTAGATTTACAAGAATTTTTTGACGGGAATCCCGACGTTGATGCACAAGCATTCTATTGGGAGCAGGATCACGCAGTAAACTCGCACTATCTGAATGCTTATCAAGGAGGATATGCGGTATGGACTGCAGACGGTACGGCAGATGGTTTCTATCAGCCAGCAATCTTTTTATCGTACGCTGGTGACGGTTCTTCCGGACCTCCAACAGGAACTGGTGGAACTGCCTTAATTGAGCGCCGTTATGCGCCTATTGGTCAAGGGTTTATGGTTCGTGGAGCTACTGATGGTTCTGTAACCATGCGTGATGAATACCGTGAATATGTTGTGGAAGGTGCAGCTACCTTCTCTGAATTTAAAAGTGGAACTTCTAGCAGCGCAACTGCTATGGTTACCGCAGATGAGACTGAAGAAGCTGATCCTGACAGACGTAAAGAACGTCCCTTTGTAAGAATTACCGCCTTTATCAATGATAACTTCGCCTCTCCAGTTGCCCTGCTCTTTTATGACAAGGCAACCTTGAGTGAAGATCGAGGAATGGACGCTAAGAGTCCAAGAAATTTTGAAAATGACATATACTGGTCTGTACTTGGAGATGAAGAGAACGAGTACATCATCCAAACTGTTCCTTATAAACCAACCCTTTCATTGCCTTTAGCATTTAAGGTTGGAAGCACCTCTGACTTTAGATTGTACATTACGGAACGAGTGAACTTTAGAGAAACACTTTATCTCCATGACGTGGTTGAAAACACCTATCGTGAGTTGAATAAAGAAGGATATGTGACCGTATCTGATTTAGCACCTGGAGTATACAAGGATCGATTCTACATTACTTTTAAAGCAGAAGAAAATCCAGCTAAAGCAGCTACTGCGGCTGTTGAAGCCAAGGTACAGGTGTTCCAGAATAATTCGTCTAAGCAAGTAGAGATCTTGAATGATGAGTTATTGGTTTTGGAGACCGCTACCTTGTATGACATCAACGGACGTACTTTGTGGACGCGCAGTGATCTTGGCGATGACGCACGCTACTCCTACCCTACAGGACTTCTCGCTGATGGTATTTACATTCTGAGAATTCAAACAAAAGACGGAGCGATTAAAACAGAAAAACTTCGGGTGTTGAACAAATAACAACCCTCGAATCAGGTATAGTAAAAATCCCCATTTTTAATGGGGATTTTTTATTTGCCTTATATTTTTATTACTTTCAACTCGGCGAGCAAAAAGCTCGCACTACCAATCAACTAAATAACCATGGAAGAAAATCAAAACAAACCCAAAAACTACCTTGTTGAATCCATTCTAGTGACCATATTTTGCTGCTTGATCTTCGGGATCATTGGTATTGTCAATGCCGCTAAGGTGAATTCGGAATATGAAGCAGGAAACATTGAGGGAGCTATCGCCGCTTCTAAACAAGCCAAGACATGGACCTTGTGGGGCTTTATTATAGGTATTCTTGGGTACTTGATAGTTGCATTTATCTATTTTGTGCTCGGCCTTGCAATTCTCGGATTCGGTGCAAGTGCAACTTAATCTAAAAAAAATACTATTAGCATCTATACCAGTAGTAGCCTTACTACTGGTATATTTTTTTTACAATCCAGAAGACTTTAATTGGTTTCCCAAATGTCCCTTTTACAGCCTGACTGGTGCGTATTGCCCTGGTTGTGGCAGCCAGAGAGCTTTGCATAGTTTAGTGCATTTGGAATTTGGCAAAACCGCCTCTTATAATTTTTTGTTTCTTCCTGCCTTAGGAGTGGTGCTTTACAATTTCGGGATAACCGTCTATAACCAATTGTACCAAAAGCAAATCACCAACTACATTTACAAACCCATCTTTCCTAAAGTGGTTTTGGCCGTTGTTTTGGTATTTTGGGTATTGCGCAACATTCCCTTCGAGCCATTCTGTTATTTGGCTCCATAAAAAAACCACGCCTTAAAGACGTGGTTAAATTATTTATGCGACGCTATCTTTTTACAAGGTCCACTCCTGTAGTGTCACTTGATCTGCAGCATCGCTAAGCTGACTAGGTCCAATCATTGGTGGTGGTGGAACAAAGGTTGAAGTATCAATAAGAACTCCTCCTACATCCAACATGGTTAAACCATCCATACGAGCCCAATAGCCGTTTACACCATCTCCTGCAATGTTGTAACATCCTGCAGGTGCTGTCGAACCAAAAACAGGTCCGATGGTAGCCTGAGGATATCCAAGGAAACGATCATATGAAAGACCATTTTGATCCGCAATAGACTTAGAAAAAGCCACATCGTACAATACCGTATGGGTACTTACCGGGAAATCAACAGTTTGGTTAATCATATACACCTCAATTTGAGCATCCGACGGAGTCGCTGGAATATTCTCGCTGATATAAAAAGGAGGAGCATCAGTTATGGTTTCTCCTGTATCAGGATCCGTTCCAAAAGTATAGCATCCTGGAGTTCCAATTTCATACTCACCTAAAGAAGCCTGCTCTAATCGAGTACCACCATTCGGTTTCTCAAAAATAGATGCCGCAATAAGGATATTACCTCCTGACTGGTCTAAAATATAATCCCAGGCTCCAGTAACAGTGCCGTCATTAAAGCTGAACCAAGAACCTAAAACGATTCCGAATTTAGCCCCACCAGTCTCCTTAAAAACTGCCGCAGATCCTTCGTGCCCATTAAGCATAACGTTGTCGGATACGAAACGTCCGTGTTCATCTAATACTAAATCGAAGTTTCCGTGAGCTCCTGAAAAGCTCAAAACTTCTACATCAAAATCTGTACTCAACGCGGTAAAAGAATACTTGTCTGTACCAGCAACCACAGTGGCCTGGTATTTTCCATCGTTACCGGCGTTCACGTACAGGATTCCGTGTTCTTCAAGTCCGGTGGTGAAAATGGATCCAGTGTAGGTACCTCGGATATCATTATCAAGAGATGGGTTGGGGGTCATTTTGCTTAGATCTACTATTTGGGGGAGTACATCTTGTTGGTTTTGATCTTCTAATACGCTTTCCTCACTACATCCAGTAACCAACAAACTGGAAAATAGCAACAAAGCAAATTTTCTCATGTAATGGTATTTTAAATTTCGCTTGAAAATAAAAAGAAATGCACTAAAATAGTCCTCCTAAAAGGACAAATTGTAATGCATTTCCTTCAACTGCATATTTATTCGCTCAAGCGCAAAACTTGGGCAACTAATATGCCGATTTGTAAGAATAATCTCTTCTAATCGAGCAAGATAGTTCCAGATCTACCGTTCCAAGACCAAGTCCCAGAAGCTACTTCTGTACAGCTCAAGTCGACATAGGCTTGTGTCCCTACTGTAGCACCATTGATGGTTGAACCAATACTCCAAGTAAGGTCATTACCTAAAATGTTTGTTGTTTGTCCAAAGGCCGCAATCTCGTCGACGTCTCTAGCTCCAACTATCGGAAGAATCAATGTCTCCGGCCCTAAAGTAAAGGGTGCATAAGTTCCTTCTGGAATAACACCGCAACCAGAAGCTGTGAAACTCTCTTGAGAAGTATCGTTAAACATGCGTCCTTCTGGAGTTCCGTTGTCATAACAGATCACCAATTCATCAATATTATCTACTGTAATAGTAAATGTAAAAGGTGGAAACGGAATCGGTTGGGTAATGTCAGAAGTGGAAGTACTGATGAAATCCCAGGTTCCTCCAAATCCAGCATCCGCAGAATCCACAAAAGTACCCAAAGAAACTGCTGCACGGCTAGCTGCATCGTCCTTTACCAAACGAATGTGAATCGGGCGACTGTTTAGGTCAGATCCCATAACAACTACATTATCACGATCGGTAACATCAATGGTAAAGAAAGCATCTGCATTCTTAAATCTGAATTGGTTATCTCCAAGAGCTGTTCCCTTAAAATAAAGTGATTTTTCATTATCCAATTCGACAAGGGCAATCGGAGTCTCTGTATCAGTTACAGAAACGATCAACTCTCCGTGAAACTTTGTATCGGCAGAAACAAATACTCCGCGATACATCCCCAAATTTGTTCCGTCCAAGGTAGCATCTGGTGTTGCTGTGGCCAGCGCAGCCACTTTAGCTACATCAAAGGCGTTTTCCTCTGGTAATTGTTGCGGTTCTTCTGCACAAGAAAACAGTAGTGCAGCGGCACAAAGGCCTAGAAATGTTCTTTTCATAGTGTGAGATTAATTAAAGATTTATTGGTTATTCAAATGTTTTGAGCGTCTTAGTTATGATTTGCACACAATCCAAGAGTTGCTCTTTATTCATTACCAATGGGGGAGCGAAACGAATAATATTTCCGTGGGTTGGTTTGGCCAAAAGGCCGTTATCTCGCAGGGCCAAACAAATGTTCCAAGCAGTATCTCCATCTTCATCATCGTCAATGACAATGGCGTTTAGAAGACCTTTACCTCGAACCAGCTTAACAACACTGCTAGTCTCTATATATTTGTTTAATTCAGATCTGAAGAGTTCACCCAATTGAAAGGCGTTCTCTGCGAGTTCTTCTTCTTGTATCACGTCTAATGCTGCCATAGCGACTGCAGCCGCAATAGGATTGCCACCAAAAGTAGAACCGTGATTCCCAGGGCGGATCACATTCATCACATCATCGTTGGCCAATACTGCGGATACCGGATACACACCTCCACTTAGGGCTTTTCCTAAAATCAACATATCTGGCTTCACATCTGGAGTCCCGCTACAGTTCTTATCAACACAGCTACAGTTTCCACAAGTAGCCAAAAGACGCCCTGTTCTAGCAATACCTGTTTGCACCTCGTCAGCAATAAAAAGTACATTGTTAGCTTCACATAAAGCTTTTGCCTTCTTCAAGTAATCATCTGCAGGCACATACACCCCTGCTTCACCTTGAATAGGTTCTACCAAGAATCCCGCGATCTTATCATTGTCTTTCAAAACCGCTTCTAGGGCATCAATGTCATCATAGGCGATCTTGATGAATCCTTGTGTATACGGTCCAAAGTTCTTGCGAGCCACTGGGTCGTTTGAAAACGAGATGATCGTTGTGGTTCGTCCGTGGAAATTATTCTCACAAACCACGATCTGCGCTTCATTCTCAGGAATTCCCTTTTTCTCATAGGCCCATTTACGACAGATCTTTACGGCAGTTTCTACAGCCTCTGCCCCAGTGTTCATCGGCAACAACTTATCAAAGCCGAATAGTTCTGATGCATATTTCTCATAACGTCCTAAGAGATCATTATAGAATGCGCGAGATGTTAGGGTGAGTGTTTCTGCTTGATTGGACAATGCTCCAACGATCTTTGGATGGCAATGCCCTTGATTTACTGCTGAATAAGCCGATAAAAAATCGTAGTATTTCTTTCCTTCTACATCCCATACATAGACTCCTTCTCCACGAGAAAGTACTACTGGTAGTGGGTGATAATTGTGAGCGCCGTACTTGTCCTCTAAAGCCATGGCCTCTTGCGATGTCAATCCTTCTAAAACAGACATTTTAAATATTTTTCAATTGAAACATGAGCAATTCCTTCTTGGCTTCTACTGTCAGCAGGAGAGAAATCATCCTTTAGGGACAGCAAGTTACTAATTAGTTCACTCAGTATTTAAAAAGTAAACACAAAAATGTTGGAATTGTGGTACTTTTGCCGACATGGCGAGAAAACGCAATAGAAAAGTATTTGAAGCCCTTGAAATCATTGATGCTGGGGCTAAAGGAAAGGCTGTGGCTAAAGCCCCAGATGGACGTGTAGTTTTTATTGACAACGCCGTTCCTGGAGATGTGGCGACTATACAAACTACCAAAAAGCGCTCTGCCTATTATCACGGTACAGCAATTGAATTTCAAAGCTATTCTGACAAACGTGTGGAACCGGCTTGTGCATACTTTGGAACCTGCGGAGGTTGCAAATGGCAAAATATGGGTTATCCCCATCAGCTGGAGTACAAACAACGGGAAGTTACTCAGAACTTAAAACGTTTGGGAGGTATTGAACCTCAGGAGATCATTCCGATTAAAGGATGCGATACGCCCTACTTTTACCGCAATAAGATGGAATTCTCCTTTAGCAATAATAAGTGGTTGACCCTTGAACAGATCAACTCCGGAGAAGCCATTGAAGACAGAAACGCTTTGGGCTTTCATATTCCTGGTATGTGGGACAAGATCTTGGATATTGACCAGTGCCACTTGCAAGCCGATCCGTCAAATGCTATTCGGAATTTTGTACGTGATTTTGCCAAGGAGAAAGGTCTGGCCTTTTTTGACCCAAGAGCACAGCAAGGTTTACTTCGGACTTTGATGATCAGAAATACAAGTATTGGCGAGATCATGGTGCTTATACAGTTCTATGACAACGATCAAGATGCCATTACCCTAGTTTTGGAAGCAGTAAAGCAACAGTTTCCAGAGATCACTTCGCTGCTTTATGTGATTAACCAAAAAGCAAACGATACCCTTTATGATCAGGACATTTTGGTTTACTCCGGGCGCGATCATATCATTGAAAACATGGAAGGTCTTGAGTTTAAGATCAACGCCAAGTCGTTCTACCAAACCAACTCCGAACAAGCTTACGAACTCTATAAAATTGCACGCGATTTTGCGGAGCTAAGTGGAACTGAATTGGTTTATGACCTATACACCGGAACAGGAACCATTGCACAATTTGTTTCAAAAAAAGCTGCCAAGGTGATCGGTGTTGAAGCGGTTCCAGAGGCCATTGAAGCCGCAAAAGCCAATGCCGAGCACAATAAGATAGATAACTGCGAGTTCTATGTGGGGGATATGAAAAATGTATTTAACCAAGACTTTATAGATACCCATGGCGCACCGGATTTAGTGATCACAGATCCACCGCGAGACGGCATGCACAAAGATGTTGTAGCACAGTTGTTGCAATTGGAAGTTCCTAAAATTGTCTATGTGAGCTGCAACAGTGCCACACAGGCACGAGATTTGCAACTGCTTGCAGAGAAGTACAAGGTTATCAAATCTCAGGCTGTAGATATGTTTCCACAGACCCATCATGTAGAAAATGTTGTACTTTTAACCAAAAGATAGTTGCCTGCTTTGAAAAGAACAGTTGTGTTATTGTGTTGTTTACTGCTCGTTATGGGATGTACCCGAGACGACATTTGTCCGGAGGACACACAGACCACTCCCCTTTTGATCATCACTTTTAAAGACTTTGCGAATCAAACAGAGTCTAAGACAGTTCCCAATTTAGAAGTCAGAGATGGCGAAACCGGTGAGCTTGTACTTTTTAGTGTGGCCAGTACGGATTCAATAGCCATCCCGTTACGCAACTTTTCTACCCGTACCGATTTAGTTTTCATTCGCGAAGCAGATACCACAGATACAGACGAATCTAATAGTGATCAATTCAATCTGTTTTACACTACAGAGGATATTTATTTAAATCGCGCCTGCGGATTCATAAGTAATTACAATGATGTAAGCGGTCAACTTATCAACGAATCTGGTACAAACTGGATCTTTAGTTTCGAATTATTACAAACCACAATCAGTGATCAGAATGAGGCTCACCTTACTCTTTTTCATTAGTCTATTGCTCTTTGGAGCTGCGGAAGGACTCGCTCAGGACACTACTGAGGTGGTTCAAGATTCTGTGCGTCTTAGCAAACGCGACAACAAATACGGCTTGCGTGTTGGGCTTGATTTAGCTAAACCCTTGCGTACTGCCCTTGAGGATGGTTATACAGGATTTGAGATCACTGCAGACTTTAGAGTGTCCAAACGTTTCTACGCGGCTTTAGAGTTGGGAACTGAGGAGAAAGAGCGCAATGAAGAGAACTTGAATTCAGTCGCTCGTGGAAGCTACTTCAAGATCGGAGCAGATTTCAATGCGTACGATAACTGGCCTGGGTTGAACAATAGTATTTTTGCTGGACTCAGATACGGGTTCGCTACCTTTGAACAGGATTTGGTTTCCTACGGCATTTACACTACGGACCAAAGTCTGCAAGAGTTTGAACTTAGAGAAGATCCGCAAACTTTTGAAGGATTAAACGCTTCTTGGATTGAATTGATGGTGGGTGTGAAAACAGAGCTTTTTAACAACCTCTTTTTAAGTTTGAACGTACAGCTCAAAAGACGCATAAGCGATACTAAACCCGAGAATTTTGACAACCTTTATATTCCGGGATTCAACCGGACCTATGATGAAAGTGATTTTGGAGTAGGTTACGGATACACAATCAGCTATTTGATTCCAATATTCAAGCGCTAGTGCTGCTTTTTGGCTTTTTTACTTCCAGAGTACATTTCGTAACGCACCAAGCGGCTTTCTAATTTTCCGTTGAAGAGTTTGATTTTACGCGAAGGTCGCAAGCCAACTGATTTAAGCGCTTCCAAATTCCCGCAGAGCATCCATGCTTGTGTTCCTGGATATCCTCTTTTGAGCGTGTCGCCTATCTTCTGATAAAAGGCTTCTGTATCTATAGATAAACGCTCGTCATAAGGTGGATTAAAGATGATAAAGCTCGGGGTATCATCGACTTTGGAGGATTCAAAAAAGTCTTGTCGCTCAATAGTCACAAATTCACCGAGGTTGGCATTCTTTATATTTCCCCGAGAAACCTGCAGTGCTTTTCCATCCAAATCAAAACCTTTGATCTTATAATGAAAATCTCGGATCTTGTTCAGTGCAGCATTTTCAATGGTCTCGTACAAGTCCGGATCAAAATCAGGCCAGTGTTCAAAACCGAATTCATCTCGATTTAAATTCGGTGGAATATTACAGGCAATCATAGCCGCTTCAGCCAATATCGTCCCACTACCGCTCATTGGGTCTAACAGATCACACTGCCCGCTCCAGCCGGATAGCAATACAATTCCGGCAGCCAGCACTTCATTTAGCGGTGCTAGGGTATTTGCGGTTTTATAACCACGTTTGTGCAAAGAACCTCCGGAGCTATCTAAAGAGACCGTACAGCGGTTTCTATCAATATGTAAATTGATGCGCAAATTGGGATGCATCAAATCAACATTAGGGCGCTTCCCTTCTCTTTCCCGAAATCGATCCACAATGGCGTCTTTGGTCTTTAGCGCAATAAACTTGGAATGCGTAAACTGCTGGGAATGTACCGTGGCATCTACGGCAAGAGTTCCATCAGCATTTAAATATTCTTCCCAAGCGATCTTCTTCACCTTGTTGTAAAGATCGTCTTCAGAAAATACAGGGAAACTGGAAATCGGTTTTAAGATCTTTATCGCAGTTCTGCAGCAAAGATTGGCCTTATACATAAAGCCAAGATCGCCCATAAAACTCACTGACCGTCTTCCTGCAGTGACTCCAGATGCTCCTAATTTTCTCAGTTCTTCTGCCAAAACCTCCTCCAATCCGAAGAGTGTCTTGGCTACCATTTGATAGTTTTTTCCCATAAGATCGCTGTACGATGCCCCAAAAATAGACTATTTTAGCCCTTTAATCCATCTGCATGCAAGAGATTCCTGAATCTTGGTATACCTCCTGGTTTGATTCCCCGTATTATCACATCCTTTACAAGGATCGGGATTATTCGGAAGCTGCAGGTTTTATGGATAATTTGACGGCTGCTTTGGATTTACCCAAAACGAGCCACATACTAGACCTGGCCTGCGGACGAGGTAGACATTCTATTTATTTGGCAGGATTGGGTTATCAAGTTACCGGTGCAGACCTATCACCAAAAAGCATTGCCGCTGCAAAAAAGCACGAACGCCCTGGATTGCGATTTGTAATCCACGATATGTGCTTGCCCTTTTTGGAATCTTTTGACGCGATCTTTAATCTTTTTACCTCCTTTGGATATTTTGAGAGTGCCAATGACAACCTGCGTGCCATTAGAGCCATTAAGCAGAGTTTAGCCGATGATGGTATTGGGGTTATCGATTTTTTAAATGTGAATTATGTCGCAAAGCATTTGGTAGCGACTGAAGAAAAAACAGTAGACGGAATTCGCTTTAAGATCAACCGCAAGATCGACGACAAATTCATAACTAAAACCATTTCCTTTACAGATCAAGGAAAGGATTATTCTTTTGCAGAGCGTGTTTCTGCTATGGACTTGGAACAATTCAAGGCATATTTTGAAATTGCTGGTGTGGCGTTGATCAATACCTATGGAAACTATCAGTTAGACCCTTATGATCCTGATAATTCAGAACGACTTATACTGATCTTTAAATGATGTTGTACCTGAGTTTATTCTTATCTGTGATCATAGGCTACGGCGTAGCCTATATTTTGAAGACCCGTGAGACTTCTCGTTTTAACTTGCTATTGACTTTTAGTGGGTCCTTTTTACTTTCTGTCACCGTATTTGAGTATCTACCAGACTTGTATCAAAATTCCCAAGATTCCATTGGGATTTTCATAATGGCGGGTATTTTATTGCAGTTGATTCTGGATTTCTTTTCTAAAGGAGCAGAGCACGGACACATCCATATAGACTCTGACCAGCGAAACTTTCCTTTTACACTTTTTATAAGTCTTTCTATTCATGCACTACTTGAAGGAATACCGGTAGCTTCAAGTGATCACATACTTTACGGTGTGCTTATACACAAAGTCCCTATTGCCGCTATTTTAGCGATCTTTTTGATCAAAACTGGATACAAACCTTGGATCACTTTGTTGTTTTTAAGTGGATTTGCGCTCATGACACCGCTAGGAAGTTTTATGAGTCAGCACTTGCCTGAGATTCAAGATTATCTTCTTTATATCAACGCTGTTGTGGTTGGTATTTTTCTACACGTTTCTACAACCATACTTTTTGAGAGCAATAAGAATCACAGTTTTAATTTGATAAAACTACTCACGGTATTACTGGCCATTATTATTGCTTATTTGATCTAGTAAATAGAGATTTTACATTTGTTGGCTTAATATTTAGAATAATTCTTTTTTACAGGAGGACTGTTTAAAATCTCAGACCGCATGACAAGGCATATGGACTCGCAGTAATTAACGGGATATACCACTCTGCCAAGGACATAAATATCAGAAAACGACAATCAAAAAAAAACCGCCACCCAAAAGGTGACGGTCTTTATTATTGATATTGGATTAGCGTTGGCTTATTGCTGTTCGTTTTTCCAAATTTCATACTGTTGCTCAGCAGTTAACTTATCCTTAGGTGCCTTTTCTACGCTCACACCATCAAATGGAGCTACCGTAGTATTCACAATAAGGTCATAAGCACCAGATGCAGAACTAAATCCACCTACAAGAATGTAGTAATCAGTTCCAGCTACAGCTGTAAAAGTAACTTCAGACTGAAGTCCACAACTGTCATCATTACCACCAAGGCAATTCAAAGCAGCACAGTCTCCGTCGAATACTTGCATTTTAGTGTCGAATCCAGATCCACAAAGTCCGGCAGTGTAGTCCGCATCAGCTGGTGCTGTGAAAACATACCATACGTCTGGGCTAGTGATTCCTGTTCCACAGAACGGTGAAGCACTGTTAGTTGCATCACTTGTGTCACCTGAAACCGTTACTCCAAGTGCAATAGACTCTGCGTTCGCACAGTCATCATTTGCTGGTGGTGGGTCAGGAATAACGCAAGAAATAGATAATTCATAAGCTCCGAAAGATGCAGCATTAAAGCCGTCTACACGAATTACATAATTTGTGCTTCCATCGTTGATGAATGAAGTCTCAGATTGACCTCCACAAGAATCATCGTTAGATGCTACTAATGTAGTAAACGCACAGTCATCATAAATTCCTAACCAAGTATCATATGCAGATCCACAAAGTGAAACTACGATCTCTGTTCCAGAGGCTACAGATGTACCATCAAATGTATACCATACATCACGCCCTCTGCTAGAATCTGAATCTGTAGCTGTAGTTGTGTTACCAGTCACTGTTTCATCACAGGCAATAGCAATTGCATCCCCGCAAAGGTCATTTGCTGGTGGTCCAGTAGGTACATTAAAGCTTTCAATACAGAAGTCGATGTCTCCTGGAGTACTCACACGTAGTAAGTAGTCTGTAGATGCTGTGAGACCAGTAATGGTAAAGTCACCAAAACCACCACCACCATTACAGGCTACTTCTGTAAGACTTGTATCAAATACAGTGAATGAAGGTGTTGTGATCCCACCACCATTAGGTACAGATACGGTAAGACCTGTGTCACTAGCAGTAAAGCTGTACCAAACATCTGCCGTACTGTTTGCACATGAGGAAGAAGTAACTCCAGAGTCTGTCCAATCTGCTACGGCAATAGCATTATCTCCTGGATCACCACATCCTGTTCCTTCTGCATTAATAGTTAAAGCAATAGGATCAAATGGGAAGTTACCTTGAGCTAAACAGTCACTGTCGCTAGTCCAAGTACCAGAAACAGGTCCGGCAGCAAAGGTACCAGAAGCCTCAGAACAGTTAGAACCAGCAGCACTAGTATAACTGTGGGTTCCTGTCCAAACGATTGGCACACCACCTGCAGCTCCTACAGCTGACGTTGTTCCGTCAATGTCACAAGTAGTTACATTACCAGCATCAACACAGCTTCCCTGAGTATTTGCATTTCCACCGATGTCTCCACCGTTGAACATGATCATAGTAACCATATCACCACCACTGGCGTAGTCACCTGATCCGTCTCCAGAGTTAAATGCTAGGTTCCAAGTTCCTGATCCAGAGCATCCAGCTCCACATGTCCAAGTACCAGTTTGTGCAGTTACAGGAGATCGAGATGTCTCTTTAAGTCCTTTAAAAGCAGCTTCAGCACCCATGAAGGTTACGTCAGAGAATGTTGGGTTTGAACCATCACGTTTTACAGAAAATTTAAACGATGCACCATCAGCCACAAAAAGCGCTTCTACCACATTCATATTTTCTTCAATTAATTCAGAAGTCTGGAATTTGTACTCCATACCATTAACAAGAGTTAATGACGCACGGGATACATTTCCTTTCTTGATCTCTAAATCGAAAGTTCCTCGTTCACTGCTATCCATAGTTGAGAAAACCCCACGATACAATCCTAAATTTGAATTGTCTGTAGAGCTTAAGTCTAACCCAAATTTTGCAGAATCATCCGCCTGTTGGGTTATTTCATTATCCTTTGAACACGCTACAAGCAATGTTGCAATGAATAATAATGCGGTCAGTTTTTTCATGTAAAAATAATTTTAGTTAAAAGGTTTTGAAATGTTCACTTATAGAAGTGGACAAGTTAACATAATTTATAAGCCACAGAAAGATTCTTTTAACTTTTTTTTAATGTTTTCAATAACATTTTATCTAGTTTTTTGATAAGTATTCAATAATAAGCTGCTTTTGTAGGAATATACTTAATGTATTGACTTGTAGGTAGTTAGTTTTTCACATGTGTATTTAGTTGAATTTCAGCTGTTTTCCATGGTTAACAAATCTAATAAACCCAACTATCTTTAGTGATAAATAGACTTCTGGTTTCTTTATAAATAAACATATAAAAAGTCCCTACTCTAAATAGAATAAAGCCCCGAAGCGTAGAAAAAAATATACGTTGTAGATCTGTAGTGAGCGTTGAGGCGCTGGCATATCGCTAGCCTTTTGGGTTTGTTTGTCTCTGTATTTGGAGTTGGATTATGCGCAACAAAAAACCCTTGCTCCGGAATGGAACAAGGGTTTATGATAAAAAAGGCAGCGACATACTCTCCCACTTGGTATAGCAGTACCATCTGCGCAGATGGGCTTAACTTCTCTGTTCGGAATGGTAAGAGGTGAGCCCCATCGCTATAGCCACCTTAAATCGTTGGCTTGCAATAAGATGCAAACACTAATATTTTGACATATAGGAAAAAGAGATTCAAGAAGTTGTAGCAAGTTCCTTTGAACTGCATTAAATTTTTAAAGCAAAGAGTGGCTTCCCTGACCCGAAGATCAGGGAAGTCGACGTACATAAGCTTATGGGTTATTAGTATCACTCGGCTATGATGTTACCACCTTTACACCTGTGACCTATCAACGTGGTAGTCTCCCACGACCCTTTAAAGAAATCTCATCTTGTGATGGGTTTCGCGCTTATATGCTTTCAGCGCTTATCCCTTCCCAACGTAGCTACCCAGCAGTGCTCCTGGCGGAACAACTGGTACACCAGAGGTTAGTCCAACTCGGTCCTCTCGTACTAGAGTCAGATTCACTCAAATTTCTCGCGCCCACTACAGATAGAGACCGAACTGTCTCACGACGTTCTGAACCCAGCTCGCGTGCCACTTTAATGGGCGAACAGCCCAACCCTTGGGACCTTCTCCAGCCCCAGGATGTGACGAGCCGACATCGAGGTGCCAAACCCCCCCGTCGATGTGAGCTCTTGGGGGAGATCAGCCTGTTATCCCCGGAGTACCTTTTATCCTTTGAGCGATGGCCCTTCCATGCGGAACCACCGGATCACTATGCTCTACTTTCGTACCTGATCGACCTGTATGTCTCTCAGTCAAGCTCCCTTATGCCATTGCACTCTACACACGATTGCCAACCGTATTGAGGGAACCTTTAGAAGCCTCCGTTACTCTTTTGGAGGCGACCACCCCAGTCAAACTACCCACCAAGCACTGTCCTCATTTCTGAGTTAGGCTTCAAATAAGTAAAGGGTGGTATTTCAACAATGACTCCACAACGCCTGGCGACGCCACTTCAAAGTCTCCCACCTATCCTACACATTACTTATCCAAAGTCAATACTAAGCTATAGTAAAGGTTCACGGGGTCTTTTCGTCCCGTAGCGGGTAATCGGCATCTTCACCGATACTACAATTTCACCGAGCTCATGGCTGAGACAGTGTCCAGATCGTTACACCATTCGTGCAGGTCGGAACTTACCCGACAAGGAATTTCGCTACCTTAGGACCGTTATAGTTACGGCCGCCGTTTACCGGGGCTTCAATTCAATGCTTCGCCGAAGCTAACATCTCCTCTTAACCTTCCGGCACCGGGCAGGTGTCAGGCCCTATACATCATCTTTCAATTTAGCAGAGCCCTGTGTTTTTGATAAACAGTCGCCTGGACCTCTTCACTGCGGCCAACATTGCTGTTGGCGACCTTTCTCCCGAAGTTACAGGTCTATTTTGCCTAGTTCCTTAGCCATGAATCTCTCGAGCACCTTAGAATTCTCATCCCAACCACCTGTGTCGGTTTACGGTACGGGCTGCTTCACTCGCTTTTCTTGGAAGTCGCTTCTCTGGATTATCACCGCAGCCGTAGCCTTAGTGTACTATCGCGGTATTACTACTCGCTTCAACGTGCTATTCCGTCAGCACGCACCAAATATACGCCTCCGTCACTTTTAACGTGAGCAGGTACCAGAATATTAACTGGTTGTCCATCCACTACCCCCTTCGGGTTCGCGTTAGGTCCCGACTAACCCTCAGCTGATTAGCATAGCTGAGGAAACCTTGGTCTTTCGGTGAGGGGGTTTCTCGCCCCCTTTATCGTTACTTATGCCTACATTTTCTTTTCTAGCCGTTCCAGCAAACCTCACAGTTCACCTTCAACACAACTAGAATGCTCCCCTACCCATCTTTACAGATGCCATAGCTTCGGTAGTATATTTATGCCCGATTATTATCCATGCCGGATCGCTCGACTAGTGAGCTGTTACGCACTCTTTAAATGAATGGCTGCTTCCAAGCCAACATCCTAGCTGTCTATGCAATCCAACCGCGTTTTGTCAACTTAATATACATTTGGGGACCTTAGCTGATGGTCTGGGTTCTTTCCCTCTCGGACATGGACCTTAGCACCCATGCCCTCACTGCTGATCATCATTTTATAGCATTCGGAGTTTGTCAGGAATTGGTAGGCGGTGAAGCCCCCGCATCCAATCAGTAGCTCTACCTCTATAAAACTAAATCAACGCTGCACCTAAATGCATTTCGGGGAGTACGAGCTATTTCCGAGTTTGATTGGCCTTTCACCCCTACCCACAGGTCATCCCAAGACTTTTCAACGTCAACGGGTTCGGGCCTCCACTGTGTGTTACCACAGCTTCACCCTGCCCATGGGTAGATCACACGGTTTCGCGTCTACTACTACTAACTATAACGCCCTATTCAGACTCGCTTTCGCTACGGATCCGTTCCTTAAAAACTTAACCTCGCTAGTAAAAGTAACTCGTAGGCTCATTATGCAAAAGGCACGCCGTCACCACGAATGGCTCCGACCGCTTGTAAGCGTATGGTTTCAGGTTCTATTTCACTCCCTTATTCAGGGTTCTTTTCACCTTTCCCTCACGGTACTGGTTCACTATCGGTCTCTCAGGAGTATTTAGCCTTAGCGGATGGTCCCGCCAAATTCATACAGGGTTTCACGTGCCCCGCACTACTCAGGATACTGCTAACTGTAACTTTCTTTACCTATACCGGGCTATCACCGTCTATGGCCACGCTTTCCAACGTGTTCTAGTTCATCCAGCACAGTACATCGCAGTCCTACAACCCCAGTATTGCCGTAACAACACTGGTTTGGGCTACTGCGCGTTCGCTCGCCACTACTAACGCAATCACTATTGTTTTCTTCTCCTCCGGGTACTTAGATGTTTCAGTTCTCCGGGTTCGCTCCTAATTAAAGGTGACATGTCTTCAACATGCCGGGTTGCCCCATTCGGAAATTCGCGGATCAAAATGTATGTGCCATTCCCCGCAACTTATCGCAGCTTATCACGTCCTTCTTCGCCTCTGAGAGCCTAGGCATCCCCCATACGCCCTTATCTTGCTTATTGTACTTTTTTGCTCTTAATGAGTTTGATTCAAATTTATTTTCGATGTCTGTAATCAATGATTACAAACAAATAACTTGCTTTCTCGTATTTCTTTTCCCAATATGTCAATGAACGTTTTCAACCTCCCTATATAAGTAGTTTAGGATACCTATATAAATCATAAGCCGATCGTGGAGAATATCGGAGTCGAACCGATGACCTCCTGCGTGCAAGGCAGGCGCTCTAGCCAGCTGAGCTAATTCCCCATAATTTAAAAAATCAAGAAGCCAATAACCCCTCCCTTTTAATTGATGAAGTACTCAACTTCTAAAATTTCCAAAATGTCATTCTTTACAATGAACGTCGTAGTCTCAGGCAGACTCGAACTGCCGACCTCTACATTATCAGTGTAGCGCTCTAACCAGCTGAGCTATGAGACTGCATTATTTATTAAATTGACAGTAAACCAAGTAAAAATTCTTAAGCAAGTTATCTTAGTACAAACCCGTTTTTTATGATATAGATCATAGTCGTCTTTCTCTAGAAAGGAGGTGTTCCAGCCGCACCTTCCGGTACGGCTACCTTGTTACGACTTAGCCCCAGTTACTAGTTTTACCCTAGGCAGCTCCTTGCGGTCACCGACTTCAGGTACCCCCAGCTTCCATGGCTTGACGGGCGGTGTGTACAAGGCCCGGGAACGTATTCACCGCATCATGGCTGATATGCGATTACTAGCGATTCCAGCTTCACGGAGTCGAGTTGCAGACTCCGATCCGAACTGTGATAGGTTTTATAGATTCGCTCCTGCTCGCGCAGTGGCTGCTCTCTGTACCTACCATTGTAGCACGTGTGTAGCCCAGGACGTAAGGGCCGTGATGATTTGACGTCATCCCCACCTTCCTCGCGGTTTGCACCGGCAGTCTTGTTAGAGTTCCCGACATTACTCGCTGGCAACTAACAACAGGGGTTGCGCTCGTTATAGGACTTAACCTGACACCTCACGGCACGAGCTGACGACAACCATGCAGCACCTTGTAATGAGTCCGAAGAAGGGTCTATTTCTAGACCTGTCCCACTACATTTAAGCCCTGGTAAGGTTCCTCGCGTATCATCGAATTAAACCACATGCTCCACCGCTTGTGCGGGCCCCCGTCAATTCCTTTGAGTTTCATTCTTGCGAACGTACTCCCCAGGTGGGATACTTATCACTTTCGCTTAGCCACTCAATCCGAAAATCGAACAGCTAGTATCCATCGTTTACGGCGTGGACTACCAGGGTATCTAATCCTGTTCGCTCCCCACGCTTTCGTCCCTCAGCGTCAATATATTGTTAGTGATCTGCCTTCGCAATTGGTATTCTAAGTAATATCTATGCATTTCACCGCTACACTACTTATTCTAACCACTTCACAATAATTCAAGACAACCAGTATCAAAGGCAATTCTACAGTTGAGCTGCAGACTTTCACCTCTGACTTAATTGTCCGCCTACGGACCCTTTAAACCCAATGATTCCGGATAACGCTTGCACCCTCCGTATTACCGCGGCTGCTGGCACGGAGTTAGCCGGTGCTTATTCTTACGGTACCGTCAAGCCCCCACACGTGGGGGTGTTTCTTCCCGTATAAAAGCAGTTTACAACCCATAGGGCAGTCTTCCTGCACGCGGCATGGCTGGATCAGAGTTGCCTCCATTGTCCAATATTCCTCACTGCTGCCTCCCGTAGGAGTCTGGTCCGTGTCTCAGTACCAGTGTGGGGGATCCCCCTCTCAGGGCCCCTACCTATCGTCGCCATGGTGTGCCGTTACCACACCATCTAGCTAATAGGACGCATACTCATCTTGTACCGTAACCTTTAATATGTCTGCGATGCCACAGTCATATACTATGGGGTGTTAATCTTCATTTCTAAAGGCTATCCCCCAGTACAAGGCAGATTGTATACGCGTTACGCACCCGTGCGCCGGTCGTCAGCAAAGAAGCAAGCTTCTTCCTGTTACCCCTCGACTTGCATGTGTTAGGCCTGCCGCTAGCGTTCATCCTGAGCCAGGATCAAACTCTTCATCGTTTAATCTTAAATAATTTTAAACAACTACTATATCCAAGTTTGACCAAAAAAATCTCTCAGGGTATTTTTACTCGGTTTATTCGTTTCAACACCAAAGTTTCCTTTAGTATTGTACACTGTCAATTCAATATATCAATGAACTTTTGTTCTTTCTTTTTCGCTCAACGCAACTCGTGTTTTGTAGTCACTCATCCGTTTAGCGGGTGCAAATATACAACACCGTTTTTCTTTAAACCAAACCAAAATGAAAAAAAATTAGAAGTTTTTTTTCAACATTTTCTAACGCCTTGATTTGTTACGTTTTATAGAATTCTGGGTTAGGGAGTGTAGCGTAAATCCCACAGGTGCACCAAAGGTGAACCGAGGAATTGCAGCGTAACGCCCGACCGCAAAACGTCTGCTACGAGCTCTAAGCCCTGTAGTAGCGTGGCGCGGTAACCCCATAATAAATTTTAGAACGCTCGTCGCACAATGCCAGGTACGGCTAGAGGCGAAATACTAAGATACAACCAATCTAGAGACTGGCAAAATAAAATTTGCAGACTTATTAACAGCTATTGCTTGTCCCAATGATCGGTAAGATCCAGGAAATCAATATCAAAGGCGGGCTTTTGTCGCTCCAGAAGATTGGCTTGGAACGAGCGCTCCAAAATATCTTCTATCAAATAGTCTTCTTTAACCTCAAAGGGTTTGTATTCTTCTTTGAGCGAAATGTCAAACATGCTGGCCGTAGTGTTGTACCAGAATGCCCGCCAACCGGTTCTCAGTTCTTTCACAAGATCAAAGGCCGTTCTGCCCGTTTGTCTGTAAATTAGTTTGACCAAGATCTGTCCTTCTGTGCGCGTGAGCTTTTTGAGACGTTCTGAAAACTCTCCTTCTATATATTTCTGAATACGCTTGGTGTATTTTTTACGCAGGCGCTTATCTTCTATACTGTCCAAACGCTGTTGCAAGGAAAGCAAGCGCTCTGCAGCCAACTTGGCATACGGATATACCTTGCGTGTTTTTCTACGGAGGATCAAATACCGACGGCGATCTTCTTTGGAAGTGAATTCCAACTTATTGAGCAGTACTACCTCATCCAGGTCAATGAACTCTCTGGGGATGGTATCACCTTCTACAAAATAAAAGAAGCGTTCGCTGCTGTCTATTTCAACAACACTATTCTCGCGCTCGTCTTGCGCTTGAACTTGAAAGTTGAGACTCAACAGAAATACTCCTATATATACAAGTAGGTTTCTTTTCATAACTGATGTGGCTGCTAAAACCATTCCAAAATTAATAAAAGCCGCTCCAATAGGCCTAGTTAAAATTTGTAAATTTGAGTTCTTAAACAATTACCCGCAATGGCAAAATCCATATTAAACAAAAAATCAATGGCCTTTTTGGAGGCTTATCTCAATAATGCAGCCCCAACCGGATACGAATGGGACGGGCAAAAACTCTGGATGGAGTACCTTAAACCCTATGTAGATACATTTATCACAGATACCTACGGAACGGCGGTTGGAGTGATCAACCCAGACGCTAAATACAAGGTAGTCATTGAAGGGCATGCGGATGAGATCTCTTGGTATGTCAATTATATTACTGACAATGGGCTGCTGTATGTGATTCGCAATGGAGGAAGTGATCACCAAATAGCTCCATCTAAGGTTGTAAACATTCACACTAAAAAAGGAATTGTAAAAGGAGTTTTTGGTTGGCCGGCAATTCACACGCGCAATCGCGCTAAGGAAGAAGCACCAAAACCAGAGAATATCTTTATTGATATTGGAGCCAAAGACAAAAAAGAAGTAGAAAAAATGGGCGTTCACGTAGGTTGCGTGATCACCTATCCAGACGAGTTCCACGTTTTGAACAAGGACAAATTTGTTTGCCGCGCCTTAGACAACCGTATGGGTGGATTTATGGTGGCCGAGGTTGCTCGTCTGCTCAAGGAGAATAAAAAGAAATTGCCTTTTGGTTTGTACGTGACCAATTCCGTACAAGAAGAAATTGGTCTACGCGGCGCGCAGATGATCGCAGAGCGCATTCAACCCAATGCTGCTATCGTGACAGACGTGACTCACGACACCACTACGCCAATGATTGATAAAAAGAAGCAAGGACATCAAAAGATTGGCGAAGGGCCAGTGATCGCCTATGCTCCTGCGGTACAACAAAAGCTACGCGATCTGATCATTGAAGCTGCAGAAGACAACGACATTCCGTTCCAGCGCTCTGCCCTATCTAGAGTCACAGGAACAGATACCGACGCCTTTGCCTACAGCAATAGCGGGGTGGCCTCTGCCCTGATCTCTTTGCCGCTGCGCTACATGCACACCACGGTAGAAATGGTGCATCGGGAAGATGTGGAAAACGTGATCAAATTGATTTATGAATCTGTACTTAAAATCAAAGATGGCGAGAGCTTTAGCTACTTTGACTAAGCTGCAAAAGGATTGAAAAAAACCTGGATGTTAAATCCAGGTTTTTTTTGTTTAAACGATTTATAAAATCTTGTTTATCGAATTGTAAATTGCTTGTTGCTGGGGTCAAATTCTCGTATTTTTGGGGCTTAAATTCTAATCGATGAAAAAACTACTTATCCTATCTCTAAGTGCCCTTTTTATGGCCGCTTGTTCACAAGACGAGCAAGAACTGACAACGCCAAACGATACTGCTTTTGATCTCAAAATTTTTGATGACACCAACTTTGGTGTATATGAAGGTATCTTCTCTACAGCTAAAGGAGATGCACGTGCTACAGTAACCATTAAAATTATACAGGAAGATGTTGCAATGGCAACACTTTACTTCAATGACGGAACTACCACTGTTGCTCGCAGTAAAGCACCTATCGTTAAAGGAGAGGCCATTGATCTAGTTGCCTTTGGCGGCAATGACATTTCTTTTCTTTTCTCTGCGGATGCAGACGGTTCTAATTCCTCAGTTACAGATGTGGTATATAAAAAGGAAGCTGCAGATATCATAACTGCTAAATCAACAAGTCGTGTACCTGTAACTTCGCTAACAGGATCCTACGTTTGTGTGGATTGTGCTAATCCTTCGCCTCGTACTTTTAATGTAATGATCTCAGGCGACGGAACTGGCGACCAAACATATACGGCTCAAGCGAGCTTTAGGGGAAATACCTACAACGGCAATGGTGCCCAAGACGGTTGCGCTACAGCTGGCAATTTTGACTACTGTAATGTCGGTGATACTGGTGGAATCTCACTTGGAGCTGGAACCATAAATTGGAATGGAACCGTGATATACGGTAACAGTCTTGTAGATTGTACCCAACTTATTGGACAGTGGTATTTTACAGGTTCTGCAAATGACAAAACCGGAACATTTTCTACAGATAACCCTTGTGCCTCAGTATTGGCTTTTGAGGATTTTGAAGATGATACGCTGACCTACACTACTAGTGTTGCCGAATTTACAGACGGCGGTGGAGATTTCTTCTTACGAACAGACGGTAATGACATTAGTGGTGCGTATGTTGTAGATAATATTGTAAATAATTCCTTCTTCGCTGCAATGGATATTGATGGCGAAGGGGCTTCACTTCCTGTTTATTTAGAGTTTACTGATTTGACTCTAGCATCGGGTGCTGAACAGCTTTTCGTTGAGTTATTACTTGCTGAAGATGACGATGGCTCTAACCAAGACTGGGATGATTCTGACAACGTAATCATTCAATACAGCTTTGATAACACTACTTGGAATGACCTATTGAATATCGAAGGCGAATCAGGAGGATCTGCCTTTAACAATACACCTCGAGTAGATACCAACGGAGACGGCTTTGGAGACGGTAAAGAAGTAACCAATGTCTTTGACAACTTTGTCGGGACTTTCCAAAACAATGGTACAACCAATCCTACCGCGTCTGGAACAGTGAGTATCCGCATTCAATTCCAACTCAACTCTGGAGATGAGGATATTGCGATTGACAATATTTACATTCTAGAAGCGCTCTAAGAATCAAAATTTGTTTTCTAAAACCCGGGCTAAACGTCCGGGTTTTTTTATGGGAATAGTAAAGAATTTTTCTTGCTACTCTAAGTAGAGACACCCATAGGCTAAGGCTTCATTTTTTTTATATTTGCGGGAAACTTATAGCCCTTGCTATTCAACTCACTTAGTTTTGGATTTTTCCTCCCCATTGCATTCTTGGTGTATTGGGCAGTAGGCAGGCAGAATATAAGACAACAGAATCTGGTCCTGCTTGTGGCCAGTTATATCTTTTACGGCCTTTGGGATTGGCGTTTTCTCTCGCTGATCTTTGCCAGCTCTATTGTTGATTATTACGTAGGGATCTTGCTCCCAAAAGCTAAGTCAAAAGCGCAGAAAAACAGTATACTGGCGCTGAGTGTGGTTTGGAACCTTGGGGTGCTGTTCATTTTCAAATACTACAATTTCTTCATCGCCGGGTTTAGTGAACTTTTTGCACTTAATGCCGATGAGTACGTTTTTAGCTCTTTACGGGTTATTCTTCCCGTAGGATTGAGCTTCTATACCTTCCAAACGCTGAGTTACAGTATAGATGTCTACCGCGATCGGATAAAACCCAGCAAGAATCTTATGAATTTCTTGTGCTTTGTGAGCTTTTTTCCGCAGTTGGTAGCAGGGCCTATTGAACGGGCACGAAACCTGTTGCCACAATTTGACAAAGAGCGCAAGTTTGATCTGGAGCTGGCCAAAGACGGCTTGAGACAGATACTTTGGGGACTCTTTAAAAAGGTAGTTGTTGCGGACAATGCCGCTGTAGTGGTCAATACCATTTACGCTAGCCCAGAAGATCACGGGAGCCTTTCCCTACTCTACTCATCTGTATTGTTCTTTTTTCAAATCTATTGTGACTTTGCAGGCTATTCAGACATTGCCATAGGGACAGCACGATTGTTTGGTTTTAGACTGAGTAAGAACTTCAATATTCCTTATCTGTCTAGATCAGTTGCAGAATTCTGGCAACGTTGGCACATAACGCTGACCAAATGGTTTACGGACTATGTTTATGGACCGCTGGCTAAGAACAGTAAGAATTATCTAGTGCGTACCGGAGCACTTTTCGTATCCATGGGACTTATCGGTCTATGGCACGGGGCCAATTGGACCTTCATTGTCTTTGGCCTCTTTCAAGCCTTAACCATTTCCATAGAACGCATTCCGGTGACCATTAAGGGAAAAGTAGTTAATATAAACTATTACCTTACCAAAATGCCTTTAGGGCTCACCGTGATCTACAGTTTTACTTTGATCATGACCTCCTGTATCTTTTTTAGATCGGAGAATCTAGATATGGCCTTTTTCATCATTGGCCGGATTCTAGAAGGCGTTCCGTCAGAACCATTCTCTTTAGAGATCGGGTGGCGTGTACTTTTTATTCCTCTGTTAATTATGATGGAATACTTTACACGAAATCAAGACCATCCCTTTGTAAAGATCGAATCCAAGACCGGACGTGTAGCGCGTTGGGCTATGTACTATCTGTTTATATTCTTTATCTTTCGATATGCCGGACCCAAAGAAGAATTCATCTATTTCCAGTTTTAAGGCGATCCTAAAGCGCTTTGGGCTGCCGGTGGTGATCTTCTTCATACCGGTAGTGATCATTGCAACTGTTCTAGAAGTGATGGTTGGTAAAATTCCGAGTACCTACAGTATTGTCGGTGACTACTTAAATGAGGAAGCTGAGGATATTGAAGTTGCCGTTTTTGGTTCCTCCCAAATTAAGAACAGCGTCAATGCTGCTTTGATCAGCAAGAACACGCTCAATATCAGCTCTAGCGCGCAACATCACAATACCGATTTTGAGCTGCTTAATGGATTGGTAGATCGGCTTCCAAATTTAAAAACAGTGGTTTTTGAGGTGTCTTACGGACACTTTGAAGTTCCACACAATTCCAAGTACTATTGGAAGCGCCCTGCGTTTTTAAAATACTATGGCATAAATACATTCAACAGACCCACAACCCCAGCAGACAGTCTGCTGTATATGTCACATCCAGGCTTCTTTACCACACAACTCCTAGGGCATTATGTCAAAGACAGCCTGCCGCAATTCAACCGACATGGCTTTGAGTTGGATAACTATGAAGGACGTTTTAAAAAATTGAATTACGATCTTAAAAAGATCCTTAACGATCCGATAAATATCAGCAGAAGAGAGTCACGACAGACCTTAGAATACAATGCCGCATATTTTAAAGACATGTTGACTTTTTGCAATTATCGCGGTCTTGAAGTTGTTATCATTAGCCCGCCAACTTTTACCAATTACAATGAAAAAAGAGATCCTAACATCCTAAAGCGAAGAGACAGTATTCTAAAAGCACTGCGTGTTCCTTATCCAGAGATGCGCGTGTTGATCGCTGAGACCGATCCTCGCTATATGGTCACCGATTTTAGAAATGGAAATCACCTCAACCCAGACGGTGCGGAGAAATTCAGCAAACAGCTAGACAGCCTGCTCAACGCAAACTAATCCTCCTTTAAAGCTTTAAAATAACGGCGCGCCTCTTTCAAAACTCTTGGTGCCATAATGATCGTGGCCAGCATGGTTGGGATCGCCATAAGTGCAAAAACCCCATCAATCAAGTTGATCATTAGACTCAATGAAGTCGTCGCTCCTAAGATGATACTTCCTATATAAAAGATATTGTAGTACTTCTTGTTATGGGCTCCAAAGAGGTAGCTCATACATTTGCTTCCGTAATAAGAATAGGAGAACAAAGAAGAGATACTAAAGACTGCAATACAGATCAGCAAGATATAGCTTCCTATACCTGGTAGACTGTTCTCAAAAGCAGAAGCCGTTAAAGAAACTCCATTTGCAGCACTGGTTTCCCAAACTCCAGTTACCAAAATGGCCAAAGCGGTAAGCGTGCAAACAATCAAAGTGTCTATTGCCGGACCTAACATGGCCACCAATCCTTCTCGCGTTGGCTCGCTGGTCTTTGCGGCCCCATGAGCCATGGGTGCTGTACCAATACCTGCTTCGTTGGAGAAAGCTCCACGGCGTATCCCCAAAAGGATCAGTCCTCCAACCAAACCACCAAAGAGCGGCTCTCCAGAATACAATTCTGCACTAAAAGCATCTGTAACAATAAGGCTTAAGTACTTGGGTACTTGATCAAAATTGACTCCTAGAATATAAAGGACAGCAACAAAATACAGCAATACCATGGACGGTACGAGCTTAGCTGCGGTTTTACTAATTCGAGATAACTGTCCAACAATGACAATAGTAGTGATACCTACCAAGATCAAGCCAATGATCAAATTGGACTCAAACCCGACTTGAATATCATTGGGGATCAAGAGGATATCATTTATGGCCTGAGTTAGCTGGTTTACGTTAAATACCGGCAAGGCTCCTATCATACCAGCCATACTAAAGAAAACGGCCATGAACTTCCATTTTTTGCCGAGCCCCTCTTCAATAAAATACATGGGGCCACCTTGTACTTCTCCAGCACTGTCTTTGCCGCGATACAAGATCGCCAAGGTCGCTGTAAAGAATTTTGTGGACATCCCGACCACTGCAGAGACCCACATCCAAAAGACAGCTCCTGGGCCACCTAGGGCAATAGCTACAGCTACTCCTGCAATATTACCCATCCCTACCGTTGCCGACAAGGCTGTGGTCAAAGCTTCAAAGTGGTTGATCTGACCGGGATCGTCTGGGTCGTCGTATTTTCCACGCAGCACGTTAATGGCATGTCCTAAATAACGAAAGGGCAAGAATCTGGATCGGATCAGCAAATACAATCCACCTCCAATAAGAAGGATCAATAATGGTAATCCCCATACAAATGAGGCAAATTCGGCTACGATCTTATCGAGTAATTCCATGCTGCGCTGCTAAATAAAAGCCTAAAATACCATTATTATTTTTGTCCTCTGGCATATTTTGTCAATTGGGAAACTTACCCTAATTTGACTGCACCAACTAACAACCAACTATGAGGCACTTTAGCTGCGTCTTCCTTTTTGTTTTTGCATTTTTAACGGCGAACGGTCAAGAAAATGAAAGTTCTTGGAGAACCAACGCCAGAATTCTAAACCCAGAATTTTTATTTGGACAGACCTTTGAGTCCAACAGCAACTTTCCAGATACTGGCTTGCAATATCAGTTTGTGATGAACTTTGGCATGAATAACGCCAACAATCCGCAGCAATGGGCACAACGCTTAAAAGCTCCGATAACCGGTTTGTCTCTAGGCTTGACCAACTTTGGAAACAGAGACAGTTTGGGTCTAGCAGTGTCTGTCATTCCCTACGTGCATTTTAGACTTTTCAAGAACGATAAATTTACCGCTCGTGTGGGAATGGGTGGATCCTATCACACCGATAAATTTGACGCGACAAAAAACCCCAACAATCAAGCGGTCACTACCGATATCACCTGGGCATTTAGAACCGCTTTTTATTATCGCTTTTTACAAACAACAAACACTGATTGGCATTTTGGAATCAACTACTCCCACCATTCCAACGGACATACGCGACTGTTAAATCAAGGGTATAACTCGGTCCTAGCAAGTGTTTCTGTTGCTTTTCACGAACCAGAGTTTGAATTGCTACCGGAAGGCAGTTTACCTTCTTATGACAAAAGCACTCAGAACTATATTTCTCTGCGCTACGGGCAAGGCTTTAATGTCTTGGCACTAGCTATAAACGATCAACGCAGCGTATACAGCTTTGCGGGAGAGTTTGGAAGGGTGTATAACAATACCTTTAAGCTAGGAATTGGCTTCGGATACCGACTATACAAACATTATTACGACTATATAAAGAATGATGAATCCTTGGTTCAAGACGGCCGGGAATTTGAGTTCTTTAAAGAAGATCCGTGGCGCTACGCCAGTAATTTTGCCATTACCTTTAATGGAGAGTTCCAGCTGAATCACATCGGGCTGGATTTGCAGCTTGGGGTAAATTTACACAAGCCGGGCTATCAAATTGACTGGCGCTTGAATGAAGGCTGGGACAATACCCCTCGGGAAGTACCTGAGAGCTGGCAGTTGGGTGAATTCAACTCCAAATACCAGATCAAAAAACTGATCTCGTCGCGCTTAGGGCTTAAATACTACCTGATTGGTAACGAGAAATCGCCCAGACACAATGTGTTCCTCGGGGCGCATTTACAGGCCAATCTAGGGCAAGCCGACTTTACAGAATTCAGCATTGGTTATGTTTACCAATGGAAACGCAAAAACTCAAAATAAAATGGATATCGCAATTAAAGTAATCGTATCACTGGTTGCACTGCTGCACCTATACTTTATGTATTTCGAAATGTTTGCTTGGGAATCTCGAGGTCCAAAAGTGTTCCGAGGCTTCAAAAAAGAACTCTTTAAACCGACCAAAAGTATGGCTGCCAATCAAGGTTTATACAACGGCTTTTTAGCTGCTGGCCTGATTTGGTCGCTTTTTATTGCTGATGAATTATGGGCAGACAAAGTAGCTCACTTCTTTTTAGCCTGTGTCCTAGTAGCTGGGATTTACGGCGCCATCAGCGTGAGTAAAAAGATCTTTGTTGTACAAGGAATTCCTGCCTTAATAGGACAAATCTTATTGATTCTAAAGTACTACGCCTAGGCGTTCAAATAATTATTTACGTTTGAAGTAATGCGCTCAGTGATGTTTGAGAGATTAGCACGCTGAAATTCGGTGCCTGTAATGTGCTCAAAGAGTTCAATATAGCGATCAGATACACTGTCTATATATTCATCACTCATCTCAGGTACAGTTTGTCCTTCCAACCCTTGGAATCCATTAGCGATCAACCATTGACGTACAAACTCCTTAGAAAGCTGCTTTTGCTTTTCTCCGCGATCTTGACGCTCTTGATAGCCCTCTGCATAGAAATAACGAGAAGAGTCCGGCGTGTGGATCTCATCGATCAAAACAATTTCTCCATCCTTGGTCTTTCCAAATTCGTATTTAGTATCCACAAGAATCAATCCGCGTTTCGCTGCTAGTTCAGTACCGCGTTGGAATAATTTGCGGGTATAATCTTCTAAGACTGCGTAGTCAGCTTCCGAAACTATTCCGCGTTTTAGAATGTCTTCACGAGAGATGTCTTCATCGTGATCTCCTTTTTCTGCTTTGGTTGCCGGAGTGATGATCGGTTCCGGGAAAGGGTCATTCTCTTGCATCCCTTCTGGCATAGGAACGCCACAAAGCATACGTCTGCCTGCTTTATATTCTCTAGCGGCGTGACCACTCATGTAACCGCGAATCACCATTTCCACTTTAAAAGGTTCGCAGGCCTTTCCAATAGCTACATTGGGATCTGGAGTAGCCACGAGCCAGTTTGGAACTAGATCTTCTGTATCACGCATCATTTGCGTAGCGATCTGATTCAAAATCTGCCCTTTATAAGGAATCCCTCTAGGCATTACTACGTCAAAGGCGCTGAGGCGATCCGTAGCTACCATCAACAACATATCGTTATCTAGAGTGTAAACCTCTCTCACTTTCCCACGGTAGACGCTTTGTTGTCCTGGGAAATCAAAATCAGTGGACATTAGAGTTCCCTTCATTTCAGTTGCGGTTTTCGATTTGGTTATACGCAGCAATTACTTTCTTTACCAGTCGGTGACGAATCACGTCTTTATCATCTAAGTGCACAATTCCAACCCCTTTGATATCCTTCAATACCAAAAGTGCTTCTTTGAGTCCAGAGATGGTACGACGCGGAAGGTCAATTTGCCCAGGGTCACCCGTGATCATGAATTTAGCATTCTTTCCCATACGGGTTAAGAACATCTTCATTTGAGCATGGGTGGTATTCTGCGCCTCGTCAAGGATCACAAAGGCATTGTCCAAGGTGCGTCCACGCATAAAGGCCATTGGAGCAATTTGAATCACTCCTTTTTCTATATAAGAAGCCAACTTCTCCGGCGCAATCATATCGCGCAGCGCGTCATAGAGTGGCTGCATATAGGGATCTAACTTCTCTTGCAAGTCACCAGGTAAGAAACCGAGGTTCTCCCCTGCCTCTACTGCAGGACGTGTTAGGATAATGCGTCTTACTTCTTTTTCTTTCAGCGCTTTTACAGCTAAAGCTACACCGGTATAGGTCTTACCGGTACCCGCAGGTCCAATGGCAAAGACCATATCGTTCTTGCGCATGGTTTCTACCAATTTGCGCTGATTGACCGTTTGTGGTTTGATCAAACGCCCGTTGACACCGTGAACAATAACCTCTCCACTGCTTTGATCCGTTTCATAATCGGCACGACTCGTACTGGTCAATACGCGTTCAATAACGTTTTCATCCAGCTTGTTGTATTTGCCGAATTGCTCCAGAATCATGGTGAAGCGCTTGTCAAATTCCTCTAACAATTCTTCATCTCCGTATACTTTGATCTTACTGCCGCGTGCTACAATCTTTAGCTTAGGGAAGTACTTTTTTAGCAGTTCTATATTGGCATTGTGCTGGCCAAATAGCTCCCGAGGATTGATCTCGGTGATTTCAATAATAAGCTCGTTCAAAAGCGAGGTGGTTTTAAGATTGCAATAAACTTAGAAATACTTAGTTTTGTTTGAAACAAAAGTAGGTTATTTTTACCTCAAAGAATTAACAAAATATCAACAATCCAAGGGATGCCAATTATCACCTTAACAACTGATTTTGGAGAGAAAGATCACTTTGCAGGAGCAGTAAAAGGGGGCATTTACAGCGCACTAGACGAGGTGCGGATTGTAGATATTTCCCACTCCATCTCACCCTTTCACATCAGTGAAGCGGCTTACATCATTCAAAACGCCTATAAAAGCTTTCCGGCAGGGACTATTCATATCATCGGAATTGACTCAGAACTCAATCCGGAGAACAAGCATATTGCCGTGTATTTGGACGGACATTATTTTGTTTGCGCGGACAATGGGATCATTTCTATGATCACTCAGGAATTCCGACCAGAAAAAATGGTAGAAATCAATATTCACGATCGTTTAAAGAGTAATTTCCCGGTATTGGATGTGTTTGTGGAGGTGGCCTGTCACATTGCTCGTGGAGGGACCTTGGATGTTATTGGGAAGGACATTCAGCAAATCAAACAACTCAAAGGGATCACCCCTGTGATCAATGCAGATGCTACCCAGATCATTGGGAACGTTATTTATATTGACAATTACGGGAATGTGATCACCAATATCAATCGAACCTTATTTGAGAATACGCGCAAAGGTCGTGGCTTTAATATTTCTGCCAGAACCGTCCGCTTCAATAAGGTTTTTGAACGCTACAGCGATGCCATTAACTTTGACGTCCATCCAGACCGCAGAGAAGAGGATGGCAAAAAGTTAGCTGTTTGGAACTCTTCTGGCTATTTAGAGCTGGCCATTTATAAAAGCAACCCGAGTACCGTGGGAAGCGCCTCTACCCTTTTTGGTTTAGGCTATCGCGATACTGTAACCGTTAAATTTCTATAATCCATGATCGCCATTATCAAACGTGAAATTGCCTCCTTCTTCTCTTCCCCAGTCGGGTATTTGGTGATCGGGGTGTTTTTGTTGGTCAACGGCTTGTTCCTATGGGTTTTTGACGGTCCCTTCAATATTCTCTATGCGGGTTTTGCAGACCTAGCGAGCTTTTTTCAATTGGCTCCTTGGATCTTGGTTTTCCTGATCCCTGCCGTGAGTATGCGAAGTTTTAGTGAAGAAAAACGCAGCGGAACCCTTGAGCTTTTATTGACCAAACCTATTAGCACCAGCGGCTTAGTATTGGCCAAATATTTTGGCATTCTAATATTACTGCTCATAAGCCTATTGCCCACCTTTTTGTATTTGTTGAGTTTAGAGAGCTTAAAGATCGATACAGATTTGCTAGACTACGGAAGTATTTTCGGCTCGTATTTGGGGCTCTTTTTTCTGATGGCTGCCTTTGCCAGTATTGGAGTGCTTGCCAGTAGTTTGACCAGCAATCAGATCGTGGCCTTTTTATTTGGTGTTATTGGTTGCTTCGGAGGATATTTTGGCATTCAAGGTCTTGCAGAAAGTCTTGGATCAGGCGCGGGAATACTCAGCGATCTGGGCATGCAATGGCGGTATGAAGATCTCGGTCGTGGTGTCATAGATCTCAAGCATCTATTGTACTTCCTTGCTTTTATTTTATTGTTTTTGACCGCCACAGAAATGGCCCTGCTCCGCGGACGAAAGCGCATCCAACCCAAGCGGTTTATAAAACCAGTTGGGCTATTTATAGCATTGGTTGCAGTTTCGTTTATTTTACCGAGCAAACGTTTTGACCTCACCGCTGATAAGCGATACAGTCTTAATAAGGCTACAGTAGAGCTTCTAGAAAAAGCAGAGGCTCCTGTAAATGTTACCGTCTTTTTAGAGGGTGAATTCCCTTCTGAATTCAGAAAGCTTCAGGCAGAGACCAAACAGCTCTTACAGGGCTTTAAAAGTGTAAATAGACGCGTCACTTTTGAATTTGTCAACGTCTTGGAAGATGAAGAAAATCCAGAGCAAGTTCAACAACAGTTGGCCAATATGGGGATCTTACCAGCTCGTGCCACTGTGCGTCAAGGCGGGCAAACCAATCAGGTATTGGTCTACCCTTGGGCTTTAGCTAATTATCAGGAAAAAACTGTAGCTGTTCCGTTACTCAAGAATCAGCTCGGAACTGCCATGGAGGAACGCGTATTGAACTCCATCCAAAATTTGGAATACGCCTTTGCTGATGGCTTTTCTAAAGTGATCGAACCCAAAAAACGCAAAGTAGCGGTACTCAAAGGCAACGGACAGTTGGATGATGCATATATAGCAGATTTCTTTAGAAGCTTGAGGGATTATTATTTTATAGCTGAGTTCACCTTAGACTCCGTAGCCACCAATCCCAGTGGTACTTTAAGCAAACTCAATGAATTTGATCTGCTTGTTTCGGCCAAACCTACGCAGCGCTTCAATACTGCAGAAAAGTACATTTTGGATCAATACCAAATGCAGGGTGGGAAATCCTTGTGGTTGGTGGATGCCATTACCATGGAAACGGACAGCCTCCAACTTACCGGAGAATATTTGGCAACTCCAAAAGATCTCAATCTAACTGATTTCTTTTTCAAATATGGAGTCAGAATTAATCCCAACGTGGTACAAGATGTGTATTCAGCACCTTTGGTGTTGGCTACTGGTGACGGTCAGGAATCTCAATACGAACGCTACCCTTGGTTCTATACGCCACTTACAGCCAGTGGCATTGAGCACCCGATAACCACAAATATTGAGGCGGTTAAATTCCAATACGCCTCTGGTATTGACACCTTAGACAATGGGATTGACAAAACTATACTGCTGAGCAGTTCGCCTCTTTCTGCACTGCGGGGTGTACCGAACTTGATTCGTCTAGAAGAGATTGAAAGTTTTCTTAAAACCGTAGGTGAAGGACCAGACCCGACGCGATACAATGCTGGAGAGGTACCTATGGCAGTTTTGTTGGAAGGAGCTTTTACATCAGTATTTAAAAACAGACAAAAGCCCTACGTCTATTCTGGGCATAAGGATGAAGGAGTTGCTTCTAAAATGGTTGTGGTTAGTGATGGCGATCTGATCAAGAATGAACTTCAAGGCAACAGACCTTTGGAATTGGGCTATGATCGCCTAACTGGAAACTTCTACGGCAACAAAGAATTCTTGCTCAATACGGTCAATTATCTCTTAGACGATAGCGGACTTATAAACATTCGATCTAAAGAAATTGCGCTCGCCTTTTTGGATCAACAAAAAATTAGCCGCGACGCGACCCAGTGGCAAGCTCTAAACATCTTGTTACCATTGACTTTGCTGGGTCTTATTGGATTCGGTTACCGCTGGAGCAGACGCCGTAAATACGCAAGCTAGTTGTTAATAAATTAGTTTCCGCAATCGGCAGTGATGCGATATATTTGTAATAGTAGCGAACACTTGTGATTCGCAGTCACACACGATATTCACAGCGGATGAAATTCATAGTATCAAGTACCTATTTACTCAAACAATTACAAGTATTGGGTGGTATTATCAATAACAACAATACCCTACCCATTTTAGATAACTTTTTGTTCGATTTGGACGGCAATTCCTTGACGGTATCTGCCTCAGATCTTGAAACCACCATTAGTGCCAAACTGGAAGTAGAAAGCAGTGAAAGCGGACAGGTATGTATCCCTGCGCGTTTGCTTTTGGACACTTTGAAAACCTTTCCGGAGCAACCTTTGACCTTTACTGTAGAGGACAACAATACCGTTGAGATCAGCTCCAATCACGGTAAGTATGCTTTAGCCTATGCGGATGGCGCTGAATTCCCATCTGCAATTGCCTTGAGCGATCCAAGTACAACAGAGATCATGGGTGATGTCTTAGCAACAGCCATCTCTAAAACGATCTTTGCAAGCGGAAACGATGATCTTCGCCCGGTAATGAGCGGTGTATTCTTCCAGTTTGCAACAGATAAATTGACCTTTGTTGCTACGGACGCGCACAAGCTTGTAAAGTATGAGCGCGCTGATGTGGCTGCTGCCGCTGCTGCAGAGTTCATCATGCCTAAAAAACCATTGAATCTCTTAAAGAGCATCTTGGCAGGGAGTGAGGAACAAGTAAAGGTAGAATACAATGAGGCGAATGCGAAGTTCAGCTTTGACAATACTACTTTGACCTGTCGTTTGATCGATGGGAAATACCCGAACTACGAAGCAGTAATTCCAAAGGAGAATCCAAACAAACTGACCATAGACCGCAACCAGTTCCTAAACTCGGTAAAACGGGTGTCTATTTTCAGCAATAAAACTACACACCAAATACGCTTAAAGATCGCCGGAGCAGAACTCAATATTTCTGCAGAGGATATCGACTACAGCAACAAAGCCGAAGAGCGCTTGACCTGTGACTATCAGGGAGACGATATGCAAATTGGCTTCAATTCCAGATTCTTGACAGAAATGCTGGGCAACCTAAACAGTACAGACGTTTCCTTGGAAATGTCGCTTCCAAACCGAGCAGGAATACTAACGCCTGTAGACGGCTTGGATGAGGGCGAGCAGGTAACCATGCTCGTCATGCCGGTTATGTTAAACAACTAACCATTTTCAGTGTTAATTAATAAAAGCCGCTTTAATAGCGGCTTTTTATTTGATTGATCTTCTGTATGTTATTTAATGAATTGTAAAGTGAACGGATATTCAAAGAATTCGTTATTGCTCGCCTTGATTCCTCCTATGATAGGAATTACCAAAGTAAGCAGGCCAATTCCGATCAGCATGAGTATTCCCAATCCGAACAAAAAGATGCAAGGAATAGCTACAATAGCTGCAATGAACATAGTAATCTGAAAGTTCAGAATCTGCTTACCATGATCATCAATGGCCGTATCGCGTTCACGCTGAGATAGCCAGATTACTAGTGGTATTATGATCCCGCCAAGGCCAGAAACTAAATTCAGTAATTGAGAAAGGTGCATGATCACTACTAATTGGTTGTTTGATTTAGTGTTGCTGTCGTTGATTACTTCCATGGAATTAAAGTATTGAGGCTAATACAAAATATCCGAACAAGAATCCAAGGCCAAAAAGCACGGCCACGGCGGCGAGTTGTTTAATTTTTGAAGGTTTAGAATCTGTCGTCATTTCTGGGTTTTTGTTTTATTAGTCGCGGCGTAAATAAAATGTTACAGCCTGCTTTAAGTCCAACTGTAGCGCGAATTAGCTATTTTTACGCTGTGATTCAACAAGAGACCATAGTTGCCCTAGCCACGCCTCCAGGAACTGGAGCCATTGCCGTGATTCGATTGTCTGGCCAAGAGGCCTTTGATATTGCTGACCAACTTTTTGTTTCTATTCACAACAAACAACTCAAGGCACAAAAAACACACACGGCCCATTTGGGGCATATTGTGGCAGATGGACAAACAGTTGATGAAGTCCTAGCTATCTTGTATAAAGGACCTACCTCCTACACGGGAGAGGACGTGGTGGAGTTTTCTTGCCATGGATCGCCTTATATCCAACAACGCATCATCAATTTGGCCTTAGCCTCAGGCTGTCGTGCGGCCAAACCCGGGGAATTTACCCTTCGCGCTTTTATTAATGGAAAGATGGACCTCAGTCAAGCCGAGGCCGTTGCAGATCTTATTGCCTCTGATAGCGAAGCGGCGCATCAAGTAGCCATGCAGCAAATGCGCGGTGGCTTTTCCGAAGAGATCAAAACCCTGCGCCAAGAACTGCTCAACTTTGCCTCGCTTATTGAATTGGAACTCGATTTTAGTGAGGAGGATGTGGAGTTTGCAGACCGATCCGCCTTTGAAGCGCTTTTAGAACGATTGCAAGCTGTTCTCAAACGCTTGGTGGATAGTTTTGCAATTGGAAATGTGATCAAACACGGAATCCCGGTCGCTATTGTAGGAGCGCCAAACGTTGGGAAGTCTACCCTACTCAATGCGCTTCTTAATGAGGAACGCGCCATAGTTTCTGACATAGCGGGAACCACAAGAGATACCGTTGAGGATGAGATCAGTGTGGGCGGCTTGAACTTTAGATTCATTGATACGGCAGGAATCCGAAATACAGAAGATACCGTAGAGCGCATCGGGATTGAAAAGACCTTTGAAAAGATCAACCAAGCCCAAGTGATCATATATCTTTTGGAAGCAACAGAAGTTCTAGCCCAACCACAGGAATTGACTCAGCAGCTCAGATCCTTGAAAGAGAAACATCCGCAGAAACCAGTATTGGTGGTGGCCAATAAATTAGACCTGCTTGAAAGTTCAGAGCAGTCAGAAGCAAACGAATTACTAGAACAGGCTGTAACCGACTTACACCAAACCCAAAAGGTGTTGATGTCTGCCAAAGCCAAAGAAGGCGTAGAAGCCTTGCAAGAAGGTCTGTTGGAGTTTGTCAATACCGGTGCGCTAAAGAACGATCTATCCATAGTGACCAACAGCCGCCACTACGACGCCCTGCTCAAAGCCTTGGAAGAGATCACCAAAGTACGTGAAGGCATGGAGGCTCAGCTGAGCGGTGACCTTTTAGCTATTGACATCAGACAGGCGCTCTATCATCTGGGAGAGATCACTGGAGAGATCACCAATGACGAACTTTTGGGGAACATTTTCGCGAACTTCTGTATTGGGAAGTAAGCAAACTCAATCCGGTCTATACACCAAAGTCACCCGTCTGTTTTTAGCCCTACCCTGAGTATCGGCATTGGAGGCAACTGGTCGTGATGCGCCAAATCCTTTAGTGATCATTTTAAATAGCTGATTTCCGTTCTGACTTTCTATGAATTGGGCAACAGCTTCAGCTCGTGCTTTAGACAGCGCCAAATTATCTTTGGCGTTGCCCACATTATCCGTATGTCCCTCTATAAGGAGTGTGCCACTGTTGAAATCATTTAATAAAGAAAGCATGTCTTGTAAGACAGCATTTGCCTCAGGCTTAAGCGCATAGGAACCTGAATCAAAGAGCACAGCACTATCCAATTCAATCTTAAAAGCACCGCCAATAGCTGCGACAGCGTCAATATCTGCTCCTGGAATTTCACTTTCTGTTTCCAGATCTGTTAGACGGAGGTAAGTAAAATAGTCACTTGGATCCACAAAGTTTTCTATATCCACTGCTGCAGTACCGCCCTGAATGACACCAAGGTCAATCCAAGTATTTCCATCTTTAGAGATCTCCAAGCGAGTTGGCTCAATTTTCCCCATTTCGAAAATGTACAAATCAGGACCATTTACATTGATTAATGCGTTATCCTTAAAATGCAGGATAGCTTGTCCCCCAACCCCTAAATTACAGAACCTAGGGTCCGCTCCCAGCAACTCAGCCACCGGCATATTTGGAGATCCCAAGATTCCTTGTTGGTTACTTCCCCCTTGCCCTTGCTTGAAACTAATCAATTGGTCAGCAAAAGAAGCCTCGCCCAAAGGCAAATAAATATATCGGTTTTTAGAATCCTTATAGACATTAGCAGCTGTATTCTTTTGAGATTCCCAGGAAGGATTCAAACGATGAAATGTCTTCTGTTTACGAGCAAACTGAGCTTTAAAATCCTGATACGCTTTCTCCAAAGTCACACGGTAGTTATCGTGGAATTTTTGAAAACCAGCACTCGCAGTTCCGCTTGTCAAATGTCTTTTGTAAGCTGGTGGCAAAGAAGCTCCATATAAGGAATCAATTTCTCGTTTGGAAAGCATACGATTCAAGGAGGGCAATAAGGTCATCAAACCGAACTCTTCTTGAGACACCTTGTAATGTGCGAGCATCAATTCAAGCGCTTCAACAGCATCTACTTCTGCCAAAGTCTTGTAGAGATTCAGTTGTTCCAGACTCCTTCCTTTTTTTCTGCGCAAGTGATCCTCTACAAAGGTAGCCTGCTGCACCCCTGAAACCTCACGAATTAAAGCAATTGCTCGCTTTTCTGCCGCAACTTGATCTTCTAAATTTCCAGTAGAACCATTTAAAACCGCACCCCAGACAGAAGACAATCCCTGCTGTTGATTGGTGCTGTCCAAAGCCTGTTGCATAAACTGTTCAAAGACTTCACGACTGACCCCCATTTGCGCCAATTGTTCGTCGGTGAGATCAGATCTACCTAAGCTTTCCAATGCCTCTGTTACTCCTTCAACAGCAATTTGCTCCTGCGAATTGGAAGTGAGCTGAGGTTTGTCTGAAGCTGAAGTTTGCGTTTGAATTTCCCTTTTTTGATCTTCTGAATCCTCGGTTTGCTGCTTACAGCCAATGAACGCCATCAGCAACAATAAATAAAGTAGAACTTTCATAACTAACTAATCTCTTAAATATCGGGCTTGCATAAATTCAAAATATCCAAGTCCAAAACGGTTAAACCAATCCGGCACGCCATATTGTTCTTCGCAAAGATTTAGCTGCATCATGCTTTCTTTTAATTCTGCGATTAGAAAGGTGTATGTCTTGTCGTATTCGTGTTCCAAGTTGATGAACTTCTTCATGATTTCTGCCCGTTCTTGTTGCCAAACTAAACCAGTCACTGCATGTATCCCCGAAGAGTTATCGCCAAGTTTAACAGCAGCATCTGTATAGCGTTTACTGCATTTATAAATTATCCTCAGCTTTTCTAACTTATAACGTGCATCATTAAATTTTAGCCGTGCTGCCGTAAAACAAGAACTGCAATCACTGGCGCGATCCT
>NZ_CBFCWJ010000027.1:0-81984 GCF_965601605.1 Gilvibacter sp.
CAGTTGGGCGATTAAAGAGTCCGCGTTGGGCGGGATAGGGTGGCCGCACGCGCACTTCCGGGCGCTGGCCTTCTATAGAATTGATCAGGGCTGTTTCCTCTCCGCAGATATAAGAACCCTGCGCTTGAATGATCTTAAATTCAAAATCGAATCCTGAGTTCCCAATATTGCTGCCCACCAGACCGCGATCTTTAAGGGCATCTATGGCTTGCTGCACAATTTCAACAGCTTCCGGATATTCTGCGCGGATATAAAGAATACCGTGATTGGCTCCGGTTACATACCCGCTCACCAACATACCGAAAAGCACCGAATGCGGCTGCTCTTCGAGCAAATAACGGTCTGAATAAGCACCGGGATCGCCTTCATCTGCATTACAAATAATGAACTTTACAGGGCCTTCTGCATTGCGACAAAACTCTAATTTGAGTCCCATTGGGAAACCAGCTCCGCCACGACCACGCACGTTTGAGGTCTTGATCTCTTCCAAAACATCTGCGGAATCTTGAGCCAAAACGGCCAACCATGGTTCGTAATAGGTGTCCACATCGGTGAAGTCTGCCGTCAAAATGGCATCGTGACTCGCGGCCACATTATAGCGATCGCTGTGATTTTCGCCATCACCACTTACAATCTTATCCAAGGCATCAATGGCGCCATCCAGAGTAATTATGTCCCTTATAATGAAAGGCCGAATTCTCATGGCATCTGCCCAAACAGCACATATGACCAATTTGATCGTCCGTGAACTGTTTTTTCAATTCCTGAATGGACTCCGGGCTGAGTTCCTGCACATTCGCAAGCGGTCCCGTTACAGACATAAACCTGTTTGCCTTTGTTATCCGGGTTTCAGAAAATCATAAAAGGTGGCCGTCCCGTAGGTATTGGCTTTCCCAATCAGGAATTCATCGGCCAAGAGGGCCAAAGCCTCCTCGTCTGGGGTTCCGGCGGGTTGCGCCAAATTTCCCAGCTTGTCAAAGAGGTTTTCCTGCAGGCCTTTTCGACCTAAAAGTTCACTTAAATTTTCTGACATGGGTTAACTCGCTTTAATGTTGTTTAGTGGTTTGTTTTTTATGCGCTGCGGATGCGAATAGCAAGTTGCACGTCCGTCGCGGCAGAATCCCATCAAGGTAATGCCCAACTCTTTGGCGTAATCTACCGCTAAAGAAGAAGGGGCAGAAACGGCGGCCAAAAAGGGGATTCCGGCTTTAAATGCTTTTATACTGATCTCATAGGAAATACGACCGCTTACCGTCATGGCTTTCGCAGCTTTGAGCTGTCCCTGCTGCAGTAAATGACCAATGACTTTATCAACGGCATTGTGTCTCCCGATATCTTCTGCAGCTACCAAAAGGGCACCAGAAGCGTCAAAGGCTGCGGCTGCGTGAGTGCCTCCCGATTGTTTAAAGTCAAACTGCTGCTGATTCATTTTAGCAAACATGGCGCTAAAGGCCGGGCCATCAAAAGTGATGGGTTCGTCCAGCGTTTTGCCCAAGAAACCTTGTTCTGACAGCTCCGTCTTTCCGCAAATTCCACAGGAAGAAACAGATAGCAAGGAACGTGAATTGGAATAACCCGCTCCGAGTTTATCCTCTGGAATTTCCAGATCTACCACAGTGACAATGCCGTCCTCGTTCTCTTTGTGCAGCACCACCTTAGGATGGAAGCTCGTATCATTGATCACCGCTTCACTGTGGAGCATCCCGCGAATCAAGGCCTTATCATCACCAGGAGTCCGCATGGATAGGGTAAAAGGCTTGCCATTGATGTTGATCTGCAAAGCCTCTTCCACCGTCAATGCATCCACCACGCGCTCGGCCTGTTGGTGGTCAAATTTCTTGCCTTGATAGTTTCGGGTTGCCATGATTTTAGAGCTCTAATAAAACGCAGAAAATCAAACGTTTACTAAATATACGGGTTTTTCAAAATTAGATCAGTTGTATTACTTTCAGTCGGCTGTTAAAATAGCCCGCTGATGTTTCCTTCATTGTCAATATCAATATTCTCTGATGCAGGATGCGCCGGTAGCCCAGGCATACGCATCATATCTCCTGTTATAGGGACTAAAAATCCGGCGCCAGCGGCGATCTCAATTTCACGAACCGTGAGGGTAAATCCACTGGGTCGTCCTATTTGCTTTGGATCGTCAGAGAGTGACTTTTGAGTTTTGGCAATACAAACTGGGAGGCCTTCAAGTCCCAGATCGGCTATGGTCCGTAGGTTCTTTTTGGCTTTAGCCGCGTATTCCACATCGGCAGCTCCATAGATCTTTGTAGCAACAGCCTTGATCTTGTCCATCACAGGCATATCCCAACTGTACATGGGGGTAAAATTCGCCTCGTTCTCTTCAATGATATCCACTACCTGTTGTGCCAGATCCATTGCGCCTTTTCCGCCTTTGGCCCAAACTTCTGCCAAAGAAACGCGGACGTTCTTGTTAGTCGCAAATTCTTTGATACAAGCAATTTCCGCATCGCTGTCAGACACAAAACGATTGATAGAAATGATCGGAGTAATGCCAAACTGCATTACGTTTTCCAAGTGTTTTTCCAGGTTGGGTAAACCGTTCTTTAAGGCACCAACGTTCTCTTCAGTCAGATTCTTTAGATCGGCTCCGCCGTGATACTTAAGGGCCCTAATCGTTGTAGTGATCACCACTGCTTTAGGAGCGATTCCTGCACTTTGACATTTGATGTCTAAAAACTTCTCAGCACCCAGATCTGCGCCAAAACCAGCTTCGGTTACCGTATAATCAGCTAGAGACATTCCCATCTTTGTAGCCAGAACGGAGTTGGTTCCTTGCGCAATATTGGCGAATGGTCCTCCGTGAATAATGGCTGGATTGCCTTCAATAGTCTGTACTAAATTGGGCTTTACAGCTTCTTTCAGTAGGGCCGCCATAGCACCTTGAACTTTTAGATCGCGGGCATAAATGGGTTCTTTTTTAAAGGTGTAGCCTACAAAAATATTCCCTAAACGGCGCTTGAGGTCTTCCATATCCGCTGCCAAACACAAGATCGCCATGATCTCAGAGGCTGCTGTAATGTCAAAACCAGTTTGTCTTGGAACTCCAGAAGTGGTTCCGCCCAAACCGATCACGATATTACGCAGCGAGCGGTCGTTCATATCCATCACACGTTTCCAAACAACGGTGCGCGCATCAATGCCTAAAGAATTGGTCTTGCTTTGAATGTTGTTGTCAATAACCGCTGCCAAGAGGTTGTGCGCCTTTTCAATGGCAGCAAAGTCTCCCGTAAAATGCAGGTTGATGTCCTCCATAGGTAGGACCTGAGAATAGCCTCCACCCGTGGCTCCACCTTTGATCCCAAAGACAGGCCCCAAACTTGGTTCACGCAATACTACAATGGCTTTTTTGCCAATTTGATGCAAACCTTCAGAAAGGCCAATGGACATGGTGGTCTTCCCTTCACCGGCAGGCGTGGGTGAGATGGCTGTTACCAAGATCAGCTTGCTTTGCGCTGCCTTTTCTGGGTTGATAATACTGTGTGGTAGTTTGGCTTTGTGTTTACCGTAGAGTTCAATGTCGTCGGGGCTGAGGCCCAACTTTCCGGCAATGTCGCTAATGTGTTGTAGCGTACATTGCTTGGCAATGTCAAGATCCGTCATGTGCAGTTTAGTTAGTTCAGATTCAACAAAACTAGAGAACGATTCCAGCTTTGTAGGATATGAAGATAGCAAAATTTTATATGCAAAAGGGCGAAATCCCCCTAGGAGTCAAGCGTTAGCAAGGATTTATAGTCTTCTGGAGTGTTGATGTTGCGCAATTTAGAAGCTTGAGCACCTGTATATTCTAAGATCTTTGGGTTACAGGCACTTACTGCTGGTTGCAGCTTTAAACGCCCGTTTTTAATGGCCTTTTCAAAGCTCGGGAGGCAATCTTTGTGATAGCAGCCTACCAACGGATGCGCGTCTTTTGCCGTTTTGGCGTGTATGGCTTTAAGCTGCGGATGGATACTATTTATTAAAGATTCAATAATCTCTGAATCCACCAAAGGAGCATCACAACTTAAAACTAAGTTCCAAGGAGTTTCTGAGCGATGCAATCCGGAGTACAACCCACCAAGAGCTCCCGAGTCTGGAATTAGATCTGGAACGACTTCCAAGCCAAATTCGGCATAGCTCGGTTTGTTTCCGCAGAGATAAACAGTTTGACAAAACGGTTGCATTTGCGCAATGATTCGCGCTAAAAAGGTCTGGCCTTTATAGTCCAAAAAAGCTTTGTCAGCACCCATCCGTTTGCTGTTTCCGCCACAGAGAATTATGCCATTTAGAGGAGTCATTTATGCCCTAGGGAATTGTTTGCTGAGTTGTGCTAAAAGCTTATCACATTCACTGCGGATGTGATTGAATTGCGCCACCATTTGCGCGCCTGCTTCTGTAAGTTGCGCTCCACCGCCATCTTTTCCTCCTACGGATGTAATTACCAAAGGTGAAGTCGCTGTTGCGTTCATTTCGTCCAATAAACGCCACGCCTTTTTATAAGATAATGAGATGCTTTTTGCTGCTGCAGAAAGTGACCCAGTGGCTTCAATAGCTGTTAAAAGTTGTACTCTACCGTTACCCATGAGGGTCTGTCCGTCTTTCTCTATCCAAATCCGCGATTTAATTTCTAAGCTCATGCATTAAAGGTCGTCATTTCTGATCATTTGAGGTAAAGTTTTGTAAAAACGATAAGCTTGATAAGGCTTTACCCGTCTGTGAATCAAAAAGTTCACCTTTGAATTGTAATAGAATACAGTCTCATGTATTTGGTTATAGTAAGCACGGAAAGCTGCAGAGAAGTCTGCAGCTTTTTATTTTTTCACTTTTTTCACTGCGGTATAAAATAGGCCTGCTGCTATCGCAGGTGCTTCACTCAAACATCCACTGGATGTTTGGTTTCTATGAAACATCGTTCAGCAAGGTCATCGAGTGGCGACACCGAAGGTGGCGTTGTATCGAGATGACATTTAAAAAGATTGCCTTCCGCTTCCGCGGCTACTCCGTTCAAAAGCCCACAGGGCTTTTGGTTTTTTCAAAACATCACTTCGCAATTTTTCCCATTGCGGCAAAAAGTAGCCTTTTCTTTCAAGGACAAGTCCTTGCACCTCTTTTTCATACTTTTTTTCATCGCCAAAAAAAGTATGCAAAAAAGTCTAGCCGCCTTGAGAAGTAATTTAGCACTGAAGTGCTAAACCACTCGGTTTTTCTGAGTCGCGCGCTGCTCTGCAGCTGATGCGCGAACTCGCACCGAACAAACCTCGTTTTACCTGAACAGGCGGCGGTTTTACAAGAAATAGAATCCTCAGTTGCAACGGGAATCGCGACAGGCGACATGACTATTTGTCCTTAAAACCAAAAAGGCTTGACTTTTGACTAACTTGAAGGGTAGAAAACATCCCATATGGCAAGTAAAGCATTGCAACTCGATAAAATCAAAAGCGATAAGCGCAAAAAGGTTACTATAGTACAGGCATTTAAAACCATCATTTGGCCGCGAAGGAATTTGGTCTTCATCGGTTTGGTATTGATTGTTTTGAGTCGATTGGCTGGATTGGTGCTTCCGCTGCAGAGTAAAACCTTACTGGATGAAGTTGTTCCAAGTAATGACCTAAGCCAGCTTTGGACGCTTTTGGCCATAGTCCTCGGAGCTATTGTAGTACAAGCAACCACCTCCTTTTTACTCACGCGAATCTTGAGTGTTCAGGCGCAGTATCTGATCTCAGAACTGCGGGCTCAAGTGCAGAAAAAGGTCCTTTCCTTACCCATTAGCTTTTTTGACAATACAAAATCCGGAGCGCTAGTAAGCCGTATCATGAGTGATGTGGAAGGCGTTCGTAACCTAATTGGAACTGGCTTGGTGCAACTGGTTGGAGGAACCTTTACTGCCATTATTTCCTTGGTTTTATTGATCAATATGAATGCCCTGATGACCACCTTTGTGTTTATTCCCGTGGCGATTTTTGGCTTTGTGGCCTTAAAGGCTTTTAAATACATCCGCCCGATATTTAGAAAGCGCGGGGTGATCAACGCGGAGGTTACCGGGCGTTTGACAGAGACCCTTTCTGGAATACGGGTGATCAAAGGGTTTAATGCAGAAGATCAAGAGAATAAATCCTTTGAAGAAGGGGTGGAGCGCCTCTTTCAGAATGTAAAAAAGAGCTTAACGGCCACAGCGCTGATGACCAGTTCCTCTACCTTTTTGTTGGGCTTAGCCTCTACAGGAATTATGGGAATAGGCGGGTATTTTATGATGGGTGGCACTATGACCACGGGTGAGTTTTTATCATTCACCTTGCTGCTTGGTTTTATGATCGCTCCTATAGTTCAGATGAGTAATATTGGAAGCCAACTCACCGAAGCTTTGGCCGGTTTGGACCGTACGCAAGAGCTTATGAATATGGAGCCTGAGCAAGATGACACCTTACGTCCAGAACGCTTGGATACTCTTGAAGGGGAACTGCGCTTTGACAAAGTAAACTTTGCTTATGAGGAAGGCAAGGCTGTATTACACGACATTGACTTCAACGCACCCAAAGGCAGCGTGACGGCCTTGGTGGGTAGTTCCGGTTCTGGAAAGTCAACTATTGCCGGTTTGGCTGCGAGTTTCTTAACTCCGGAAAGCGGAACCGTCTGGGTAGATGGCAAGGACCTTAGTAAAGTGAATTTGAACAGCTACAGACAGCATTTGGGTGTTGTTTTACAGGACGATTTTCTCTTTGAAGGAACCATTAGAGAGAACATTCTCTTCCCAAGACCGAACGCCTCAGAAGAACAACTGCAGGCCGCAGTCAAAGCTGCTTATGTCAATGAATTTACAGACCGTTTTGAAGACGGTTTGGATACCTTGATTGGCGAGCGCGGTGTAAAGCTTTCTGGAGGACAGCGCCAAAGAATTGCCATTGCCAGAGCCATCTTGGCAGACCCTAAAGTGATCATTCTGGACGAGGCGACCTCCAACTTAGATACCGAGAGTGAGGCGCTTATTCAAAAATCCTTGGCCGCTCTCGTCAAAGACCGAACCACCTTTGTGATCGCTCACCGTTTGAGCACCATCCGTCAGGCAGATCAAATTCTGGTCATAGAAAACGGCCGCATTGCAGAACGCGGAGATCACGATGAGTTGTTAGCCAAGAAAGGTAGGTATTTTGATCTTTATACTTACCAAGCTAGGATTTAACTTTACGGTCATCGAGTGATTTTCGCGAAGCGGAAATAGTATCGAGATGACATTTAAAAAGATTGCCTTCCGCTTCCGCGGCTACTTCGTTCAAAAGCCCACTGGGCTTTCGGTTTTTTCAAAACATCACTTCGCAATTTGTTAAGAAAAAAGTATCGGAGAAAAAAGAAAAATAAATTGGTTTGCGGTACTCACCGCAACAAACAGACCAAGCTTCAATTAAGAAGCAACTATGCTAATCCAAATTGGTAAAACGACACTTTAAGATATATTTAAACCAAACGCCAGGCTATTCTCCTATCTTTGAATATCTACTTATTAATTCTAGTTAATCAAATACCTATGAAAAAACTTTACACTTTGATTGCACTTTTTGTTTGTGGTCTGACCTTTGGGCAGATCGTTAACCCAACGAGTGCAACTACTACATTCAACCCTGATTTTGGGACTGATTTGACACGAACTTATGATGGAACTGGATTGTTCTCCTTTCCATCAGTGACGGCAGAGCATGAAGACACTACACCAACAAACAGTTTTGTGGCTTTAGAAGTTGCAGGAACTATTGACTTTGATCTAGGAGGAACTTTTGATATTGACGGATTGGCCTTTTGGAACCAAAATGCCGGAGGACCTTCTACTGACGTAGGAGTAAACGGAGTAACCTTTTATTCTTCTACAGACGGAGTAACCTATGTGGAGATTCCGGGTGCACCAACAGCTTTTAATGAGGTGTTAGTTGCTCCAGCACCACCAGAAGTGCGCTCATTCCCAGCTGTTACGGCTTCCTTTATTCGTATGGAAGTGACCAGTAACCACGGAGGAACTGGAAGCGGTTTTGCAGAGATCGCTTTTGCTGCTGGAGTACTTTCTATCCAAGATTTTGAACTAAACGCAGGCATCCAAGCTTATCCGAACCCAGCCAATAATGTGATCTCCCTTGCGGGACTTAGCGAGGCTAAGGAGTTTGTGATCTACAATGTGCTTGGAGCGCAAGTGAAGTCTGGTGTTGCCAACAACAATCAGCCTATTCAGATTGATGAGTTGACTCCAGGGATGTATTTCTTAAAAATAGATTCTGGGAATACTGTTAAGTTTATCAAACAATAATATTATTCACTTTTTGTGATGAAAAACCCCGCGTCGAAAGGCGCGGGGGTTTTGTTTTTTACGGTCATCGAGTGATTTTCGCGAAGCGGAAATAGTATCGAGATGACATTTAAAAAGATTGCCTTCCGCTTCCGCGGCTACTCCGTTCAAAAGCCCACTGGGCTTTTGGTTTTTTCAAAACAACAATTCGCAATTTTTCCCATTACGGCAAAAAGTAGCCTTACGGTTATCGAGTGGCGACACCGAAGGTGGCGTTGTATCGAGATGACATCTAGAGGTCAGTCTTTAATTTTAGCAGCGAGTGCTGCATCTTTTTTTGCTTATTCTTTTGTCACTTTTCCCATTGCCGCAAAAGTGACCAAAAGGTCTAGCCCCTTCAGAGTCTGTTTTTTCGCTCCTTCTTGTTATATACTTCGAAGTCGCTCCAAACCATTCGCAAAATCTGAGTCGTGCGCTGCGCTGCAGCTTACGCACGACATCGAACCAATCTTTGCTCATGACAGACGGCGAAGGGGCGGGTTATAATTACAGGCACATTACGGAATTCCGCAAAGAAAAACCCTCCAAAAAAGTAAACTTTACTACAAATTCATAAATACACACTTTAATTGCTATATTTAGGCTAAGACAAGAAACTCCCCATTCCTTGAATCTAGACGATTTGAGGGTGGGGAGTTTTATGTTTTTTAATCTTATAAACTGTTGCTCGTCATATTGTAATTAGTAATGTCAAAACAAAAAATGAATGGAAAAAGAAGCTGTAATAAAACAATTACAAACCTGGACAAATAATATTCCACTAATTGTTCTTGGTAGCGGAGCTTCTGTTCCTTTCAATCTTCCTTCAATGTGGACTCTGGGAGTTTTCTTGAAAAACTCAATAAGTTTTACGGATATTGATGACCAAGCCCAATTTGAAAAGTTTAAAGACAAATTTGACAAAACTGGGGATTTAGAAACAACGCTTACGAAACTTCAACTAAGAGATAAAGTACTTGCTGAGATCGTTGATAAAACTTGGGAACTAGTCAATGAATCAGATTTAAAAGCTTACGAGAAATTTATCAATAAAGAAATTGAATTTCCCTTAGCCGAATTATTAAAATACTTCTTAGACACAGCAGGTAAAAAAGTTTCAATTATCACAACGAACTATGACAGGCTAGCTGAATATGCTACAAGTCTTTCTAAAGCCATTGTGTGTAGTGGTTATGCTCAAAGTCATATTGGACACTTCTCAAACAATATTCAATCCAACAATTTGGCTTCTTTAAATGGTTATAAAGGACAAGTAAACATTTGGAAAGTTCACGGTTCGTTAGACTGGTTTAAATCTAATGAAGATGAAAATATTCAACTTCCGTTAAGACATAGAATTCCTAAAGACTATCGTCCTTTAATTGTAACACCTGGCTTAAGCAAATATTCTGAGACACATAATGAACCTTATAGAACAATTTTTACACAAGCAGACTCAGAAATTGAGAATGCCAATGGATTTTTATGTATTGGTTATGGGTTTAATGACACTCACGTTCAACCAAAACTAATTGAACAAATAAAAAATAATAAGCCAATTATTGTCATAACTAAAGAACTTACCGAAAAGACTAAACAATCAATCATCGATAATAACTGCCAAAAGTACTTACTTGTCGAAGAGGCTAATTCTAAAGATACCAGAATCTATTCTTCCAAATTTGGAGAATTTGTAATTGAAGATACTAGTTACTGGGAATTAGGAGAATATTTAAAACTAATCATTTCATAAACAGGACTATGGCAATATTCCAATTTGAAGAATCTACAAAAATCGGTACAGTTTTTAGTGTTGACACTTCTACTCTAATCGTCAAAGTTGAACAACTTGAGAAGCTAAGAAAACTGCAGGTAAATCATTTAATTGCTATAAAAAGCTCAAAAGCTGGACAACATCTAATTGGTATTATAAACCGAATTACACGAAAGGTATCGGACGATGAGAATCCAGTTTCTGATGATTTAGGTCTTACTAATTTTTTACTTACAGAGAATATTTTAAAAGTTAACCTAATTGGAACTTTAATAGATAAACATGGCGAGAAAGAAAATCTGTTTAAAAGAACTTTAGATACTGTTCCCGAAATTGAAGCAAACTGTTTTCCTATTGATGGAGAAAATATTACGAAGTTTATGCGTACGATATCATCGAAGGAAAATTATGATATCCCTCTTTCACTTGGTAAATACTCAATTGACGAAAACGCTGAAGCCTATCTAGATGGCGATAAACTTTTCCAAAGGCACGCTGTAATTGTTGGTAGTACTGGTTCTGGAAAATCATGGTGTGTGGCAAAATTAGTCGAGCAAATTGCAAAACTTCCAATGGCAAATTCAATTCTTTTTGATATTCATGGAGAATATAGTGGGACTGATTTCAAAGCTGATGGAATTCAGCATTTTAAGATTGCAAACCCTTCAGATTTAGGAAAAACTGGCAATCTTGAAAACAATGTTCTTATGCTTCCTTATTGGCTTTTGACATATGAAGAAATGCTAGCAATGCTTTTGGACAGAAGTGATAGTAATGCGCCAAATCAGGCAATGGTCTTTTCTAAAACAGTATTTAATGAAAAAATTAAATATTTAGAAAGTATTGGAGATACAGAGTTTAAACATAGTATAACCATAGACAGTCCAATACCATATAAACTTGAAGATGTACTTGATGAAATTAAACGATTAGATACGACAGACAAGCAACCAGGTGCAAAAGCTGGTACAACAAAAGCAGGTCCATTTGTTGGGAAATTGACACGATTTATTCAAAGACTTGAAGCTAAAAAACAAGATAAAAGATTAGGCTTTTTATTTCAAGTTACAAAGGATGAACTAGAAATCGACTGGATGAATAAATTATGTAATTCATTAATGCAAGGTTCCAAACACAATACCCAAAAATCAGGTATAAAAGTTATTGATTTTTCTGAGGTTCCTTCAGACGTCTTGCCGCTAGTTATAGGCTTAGTAGCTAGGATTGTTTTCACAGTTCAACAATGGACAGCAAATGACAAAAGACATCCGATTTGCTTGTTGTGTGATGAAGCACATTTATATATTCCTGAAAGAACGAGCCAAGATTCAGCGACTGAACTCGGATTGAAAAATTTTGAAAGAATTGCGAAGGAAGGACGAAAGTATGGAGTAAGTCTTACCGTCATAAGTCAACGACCAGCAGAAGTAAATCGAACAGTTCTTAGTCAGTGTAACAACTTTATTTCATTGAGATTGTCAAATGCAGAAGACCAATCAGTTATAAAGCGTTTACTTCCTGATAATCTTTCAGGCTTAACAGATGTATTACCAATTTTAGATATTGGAGAAGCTCTAGTTGTCGGAGATTCATCACTTTTGCCAACAAGAATACTAATAGATGAACCAACGATTAAACCACAAAGTGCTACAATTGACTTTTGGAAAGAGTGGAGTAATGAAAAAGCAGAGCAAGATATTCCAAGTGCAGTTATTGGACTAAGAAAACAATCGAAGTAAAAAGCATGGAAAGATGAATTGGATTAAAATTTTAAAAGCATACCGTCAAGGTAAATTTGATAGGTATTACTATGGACTCACCCCTAGAATGATTATAGGGGCAAGTCAGAATCCCATGGGAAGTACTTTTGAAAATGAGGAAATCGCTTACAACAGAACTTTTGAAATGTTTCAGGAAATGATTGAATACAATGAAGATGGGCTAGTTGTTACTTCAAACTATTGTGGAATTCATAAAGGCCCGGTTTTATCATTAACAGAAGGCAATTTGGCCTCTCATTCTCTTGGAACTAGTTTTGACATTATTTGGGATAGATATGGAGAAGAAATTATTTCAGGTGAATTTGGTATCTCAGCTTACGATAGAAAAGTATTAATGAAAATAAGCTAAATACAGTTAATTCTAAAAGATCAAAGAATTGGAAATAAACGGAGAACACATAGCAACAGCGTTTTTAAGTTGTAGTTTAAGACACGAGGATCGTCCTTTTGTTCAATATATCCAAGAGATATTAAAAGCTCATTACATTAAGCCAATTGGAACAGTAGGACAATTTACTGCCGCACCCACTAATGTTGCCGAATCAATGAGAAAGAATATTCCTCTGGCTGATTTTGTAGTAATTGTAGCTACTCCAAGATACGTGCAGCGAGAAATAAATAATGAACATTCTTATCAAAGTATTTCAGAAATGATACATGTTGAAGCTGGAATGGCGCATATGGCTGACAAACCAGTTCTTTTATTTGTTAAGGAAGGAACTAAGGTTGGAAATTTCTTACCTAACATAACTCAGTATATAACTTTAAATGGAGCTCAAGAGGATTTAAATAATAAGTGGCGCTTAATTAACAGCTTAATCAAAAACTCATGCGATATTGTACGTCAGAAAAAAGCTGACGCTCAAAATAGATATTTGCTGAATGCGCTTAAAACAGGTCTTGCCATTGTTGGTGGATTTTCAATATTAAGTTCGATTGTAGGAGAGGACGAACATGAATAATTATACATCGATTATTCAAAATTTAATTGACCTAGAATGAGAGAGTTTAATTATGATATTTCAAAGTTTGATTTTGACTTTTTCGGAGATTCAAAAATTGATGTTTTTTTAGAAGAAGAATTAATTCTTGAGATTCTAAAAATTGATAACTCCTTATGGCTAGTACAAACCTTTAAAATTGAGGATAATCTAATTCCGATAAGGCAAGAAAGAGCAAATAAGCTCATTCAGTTAGTAAGACATAAGACAATTGAGAGATTTGACCAAGAATTAGAAGTTGTTCTACATCCAAACTTTTTCATGGTTATTGATACTCTAAATTCAAACTAATAGGACTGAGTTGGCTACAAAAACTATTTCCTGCGAGCTATGCTCTCAGCTATCATTCCCGCATGAACCCTAGAATTCTCAATAAACCACTCGTTGGTTTTCATGCCGCCACAGACTACGCCGGCTAGGTATACGCCGGGCTGGTTAGATTCCATAGTGGCTTCGTTATAAATGGGTTTACGTAGGGCGTCTTTAGAGAGTTCCACGCCCAGGTTTTCTAAAAAGGTAAAGTTGGGTTGGTAGCCGGTGAGGGCCAAGACATAATCATTGGGTAATTCAAAGTCTCCTTCTGGGCCGCGGAGGCTAATGCGGTCTACTAAGATCTCGGTAATGTTGGTGTTGTAATGGGCCTTAATGCTGCCCTCGGCAATGCGGTTTACAATGTCTGGGCGCACCCAATATTTTACGCGCTCGCCTATGTCGTCACCGCGGACAATCATGGTCACGTTTCCGCCTTTGCGGTAAATTTCTAACGCTGCATCTACGGCAGAATTGCTCGCGCCCACAACGGCCACTTCTTGGCGGGCATAGAAATGCGGATTGTTGTAATAGTGGGCCACTTTGGGGAGATCTTCTCCAGGCACGTTGAGCAAATTGGGCAGGTCATAAAAGCCAATGGCTACCACAATATTATCTGCTAAATAGGCGCCTTTGGAGGTGTGTACTTCAAAGCCAAGGTTGAGACGTTTCACTTCAGTTACTTTCTCAAAAAGCTGCATGCGCAGATCACGGCTGGTCACTATGCGACGGTAGTATTCTAAGGCCTCGGCCTTAAGCGGTTTGGCGTTTTTGGAAATAAACGGAATGCCGTCAATCTCTAACTTTTCTGAAGTGGAAAAAAAGCTCATCCCCTCCGGGTAATTGTAAAGCGAATTGACAATACAGCCCTTTTCAATGATAGCATATCTAAGGCCCTTCTTTTGCGCCTCAATTCCGCAAGCTATGCCTATTGGGCCTCCTCCAATTATAAGTACGTCGAATTTTTCCATCCTTCACAAATTTACGAATCATTAAACCAAAAAAGCGTCGCTGCTTATGGCAATTGAGGTTTGTTCGGTTCGATGTCGCGCATAAAGTCGCAGAGCGACGCGCGACTCAGATTGCCGAACGTTAAGAATTAGTCCAGTGGACTAATTTAGTGAGGTAGGGAAGGGTTAAAGACCATTTTCCGCTTACGCGGCTACTCCGTTCAAAAGCCAATGGGCTTTCGGTTTTTTCAAAACATCACTTCGTAATTTGTCAAGAAAAAAGTATCGTAGAAAGAAGAATAAGAAAAGGGTTCACAGTACTCACCGCATCATATAGAACAATTCAAAAAACAAATAAAAAATGAAACTTAAATCCTATACCCAAACCCAAATCTTACCTGACTCACTGTACGGTTAAAGCTAATATCTGGAACATCATTTTCCTTGCCCAAACGGGTGTAGTCATATTGCACTTGAACAAACCAGCGTTCAGCTACATCATACGACAGGCGAGCATGGCCATTCAAGCCGTTTTTTGAATCGCCACCAATGATCTGACGTCCTTCACTTCCTAAAATGGCGCTGTCTCCACTAAAGGCAAAGAGAATGGTATTATAGCCTACTCCCACTGCGGGATGCAGTTTAGGGACTCCGGGAATGTTGAGTTCGGCAAAGACAGACGGTTTAAAATCATAAGCTATCGCTTTTGTCGTTCCGGTATCTAAGGTTTCTGAAAAGCCGGCAAAGCCCATGTTTAGGGCCACTCCAAAATTAAAGGCGCCAGATTCGGCAAAGCGGTATTCACCGCCAATATCAAACCAGGCGGTGTAGCCTTCAGCAAAAAAGTTGTCACCTACCGGGAGCGGGTAGTTCCATTCCACACTAAATTTTCGTTCCTGAGCGCTAGCAAATACGCCACAGAAGAGCAATCCCAAAAGGATGAGGTAATTTCTATTCATAATTTTTCTTTTAGCAATTCACTCTTAAAGATAGGACATTGTTTGCTTCTGTGTAATTTGCGGTACAAATCCGTAGAAAAAAATGAGACAACTATTCAGAGAGTTCAAAGAGTTCGCCGTAAAGGGAAATATGATAGACATTGCCATTGGGGTGATCATAGGTACAGCCTTTAATAAAGTGGTGGACGTTTTGGTGAAAGAGATCTTTTTGCCGCCATTATCTTTTTTGACCGATGGAGTCAATTGGACCAACAAAAAATGGGTGCTTCGCGAGGCTGTTACTCAAGATGGCGTATCGCATCCAGAGGAAATCGCGATTGCCTATGGCAAGTTCATAGAGGCCTTTGCCGATTTTATGATCATTGGCTTTACGGTCTTTTTAGTGGTGAAGGTGATGAACCGCATCCGCAACAAATCAGAAGATCCTAAAGATGAAACAGAAGTGACTCCGAAGGACATCCAACTTTTGGATGCTATGGTGCACAAAATGGACAAACAGATCAGCTTGCTGGAAAAAATGGCCAAAAAGGACTAAGCTTTATTGGGTTGGAGTAGTTTGGTGCTCAGCAGGGCTACAATAATGGCCACTAAAAAAGTCATGATGCGAGAAGAGATCACCGCATCCAAGCCCGAACCGATCCAAAATAAGGTAAACACCAAACCAGCGATCATGGTAGCCAAGGCGGCTTTTCCATGATAGGATTTGTAAAACAGGGTGAGCAGGATCACCACAGAAAAGGTCGATCCAATTCCCGCCCAAACATATCCGACAATACTGTAAATAAGGTCGCTGGGTGTCACAAAGGCGATCAAAAGTGCGATCACAGATAGTGCTGCGGTAATGGCTCTGGATTGCAAGAGCGATTGCGCCTCAGATTTGTTTTTAGAAAGCGGTTTGATGAGGTTCTCTGAGAGTTCTGTGGCCGATAGGATTAACAGCGAATTGGCCGTAGAAATGATAGCTGCCAATACTCCTGTTATAAGAATACCAGAGATTACAGGAGGGAAGATGGTGGTCAAAACTCGCGGCATGACTGTCTCTTGATCTGCCAGACCTTCTGGACCAAAAATGGCTATTCCCAGCCAGCCGATATACAAGGCGCCCGTATAGGCAATTACTGTCCAAATGACGCCGATGTTTCTGGCCACTTTGGCTTCCTTTGTAGATCGGATCGCCATAAAACGCATGCTGAGTTGGGGTTGTCCGCCCAAATATCCAAAGAACCAACTAAAGGCCACCGCGATCATGATTCCGCTGCCTAGGCCTGCTATCATATCAGGAGCGTTGGGGAACCAATCGGTCAACACCTTACCCAAAGCACTTTCTGGATTCACCACAGCACCGCCCATCATGGTGCTGTATTCGGGTCCGGCTTTTTCCAGCGCTTCACCAACGGAGTGTGCAAAATTCACATCAGCAGTAAAACCCTTTAGATATAAATAACCAGCAATGGGTGTTATGATCAAAGTAATGATCATCAATACAGATTGAATCACATCGGTATAAGTCACCGAACGGAATCCGCCGTAAATCGTATAAGGAACAACCAGTAAAACCACCAAAAGCATGGCCCAACTGCGGTCAATATCAAAGAGGGTGTTTAGCGTCTTTCCTCCACCTAAAAACTGAGCGCCCACATAGAAAAAGAAGAAGAATACTATGGTTGCACTTCCTACCAAACGAATCCATTTGGCAGCGTCTCCGTGACGTTTGGCAATGTAACCGGTAAAGGTATCGGCTTCGTATTTGTCGGCTTCAACTTGCAAGCGTTTGGCAATGACCACCCAAGCCACAATGATACCCACCACACATCCAATGGCAGTCCAAACTTCCATAAGTCCGGTAGCGTAGGCTGCTCCCGGCAACCCTAAAAGGGCCCAAGAGGATTCTCCCGTAGCGCGTTCAGAGAGTGCAGCTACCCAACCGGGCAGTTTACGCCCCGCAATGGCAAAGTCGCTTGCCGTTTTCACTTTACGACCCTGATACAGTCCCCAGCCAATGAGCAGGAGCATGTATACGATCATAACTACGAGGATAATGGTGGTGTTTTCCATGAAGTTGGTTTGGTTCGCTGCTGTTGAAGATACAGAATTTAGCCAGATACCCTCCTTTTAGAATAGTAATCCCCAAACGTGATTTTAACTCACTACTCACTCTTTTTAATCAGACGGCTACGCTTATGAATCGTCTATTTGCTGGGGATGTGTAAAAAATACCTTTATGCTGTGATCTGAAACCTCCGCCATGTACGTGTTGCAAAATCAGAGCCTTTTAGATCCGCTTAAATACTGATCCCTCATGAAAAAGCAAGGCGTATTTTTATACACGGCCATAGCCATTGCATCATGTCTCCTTATGTCTTTTGGGCAGGATTACCTGCAAAAAAGAATGATTAGGGGCAAGGACTATGACCACCATTTTTACATCTTCACTAAAGCCAGAAAAGCAGAGCGTGACAAGCTTTATCACTGGTTTAAAGCCGGAGAATTGCATCAATCTTTCGGTGCAACAGGAGGCTATGTACTCCACAAAGAATACCTGAAATATTACAGCGACAATCAACTTGCAGAAAAAGGAGCGTTTCATTACGGTCTCAAAACGGGACAATGGAAGTCTTGGCATCCAAACGGTACTTACGCCTCTTTAGCAGAGTGGCAGAACGGCAGCAAAAATGGAGACTATTTGGCTTTTGACGAGGCCGGAAATCTTCTGACCAGCGGCCGCTATAAGCGTGACTTAAAACAAGGTGTTTGGGTAGACCACAGCACTAAAGATACTCTATGGTATAAGGACGGAATTGCGCATAAAGAGCCGTTGCGAGATATCAAGCGCAGAGAAGATTCATTAGCGGGAAAGCGTCCACTATTCAAGCGCATCTTTGGGGGGAAACCCAAAGACTCAACTGCGGCAGACAGCAGCAGACCAGGCTTTTTTAAGCGCGTGTTTGGCCCAAGGCAGCAAGATTCAACAGCAACAGATTCCACCAAGAGGCGCGGCTTTTTTGGGCGCTTGTTCAGCAAAAAAGACAAGGGTGATGAGAATTAAAGCAGCCTCCATATCGTATGCAGTCTTTATGGCTGTCTTAACGGCGCTGTTTTGCTACGGATTGGTGCTGGTCTTTTCCTTGAACACCAATTTAGAGGATCATTACCGCGGTCAAAGCAAACTCTTGGCGGAGCAGTATTCAGCCCAGGCTTATGCCCAAGCGAATTTTCACCAATTCCCAAGAGAAGAATGGACTTTCGTTTCAGGTACTTCGGATGGGATCCGTCAAGGCTTTAAAAAATCTGCATGGGGCATGCTTTATACCATGGGGGTTCAAACCCTTGGGTTCAAAGACACCATTAGTGAACACTACCTGTTGGCGCCACAAATGAACGCCAAGGCTCCGACGCTGTATTTGAAAGATCAAGACGATCCGTTAAAACTCTCCGGATCCACTACGGTGGAAGGCCTTATTGCCTGCGCAAAAAAGCAAGTGACACAGCTTAGAATTAACAGCAGTACCCAGATGGAGATCAATCAAACGGGGCCTGTGGTGGCTTCACAATCACGACTGCCTGAATACAAGCTGCGGGACCTGGAATCTCTGAATGATGAGGCTGCGGAATTTTTAGACTCACAGGTGGTGGAGTACCATCAAAGTTTTGACCAGCCATTGGCCGTGTATATTGCGGATTCTTATTTGTCGGAGGTACGTTTAAGTGGAAAGATTCTTATTAAAAGTGAAGATACTCTGCACATAGCCTCGACTGCTGAGCTGAAGGATGTAGTGGTTCAGGCGCCAAAAATCGTGGTAGAAGCCAATTTTAAGGGCAGTGCTCAACTTTTGGCAGCTCACGAGATTGTTTTGGAGGCCAACAGCTTTCTGCAGTTTCCGTCAGTCTTAATGCTCACCGAGGCAACTGGGTTTCAAAACCGAATTCAATTGGAAGCTGATGCTATGGTGCAAGGAGCGATCTACTTGCCCGAGGCCAAGTCCAATTTGCACAAGCCTACTGAACTCCTCGTTGAAGCAGACGCCCAAGTTTTGGGACATATTTTCTGCGGTGGAACCTTAGAACTTTACGGAGATGTGACCGGCAAGATCGTTGCCAGCCAACTGCTTTATCAAACCCAAACCACTAAACACAGCAACTTACTCAAAGATGTTGAGCTGTTAGTTCCAGAGCAACCAGGATGGTTGTTTGCCCTTAATGAATCCGCAGAAACACCAGCGGTAATCTTAAAAAAACTATGAAGAGAAAAGCATACATAGCAGCAGCCTCTCTCTTGGAATCAGTAATAGCCATCAGCATTATTGCGGGCTGTCTTTTGGTGGGACTGCAAGTGTTTCAAACCGTTTACGGCAAGCGTAGCACCCAAGACTATTATCAGCAAAAATACGCCGAGTCCAAAACGCTAGCCGCAGTGGTTTTGGATTCCACAACAACCCAGGGCAGTATTACTCCCTTGATTGAAAATGAAATCGGCCGTTTAGATGAACATCAAACAACTACCGCGAAGGGGCAGCCTATTGCTACTTGGAGGTTTAAATCCATTCAGCCATGAAACTAGCTGCCTTTACCTTGATAGAAGTGGTGATCGCCTTAGCAGTGCTGAGCATAGTGACGGTCTTGACCTATAACGGCTTTGCGTATTTGGCTGGAGGTACAAGAACCTTTGTTCAAGACAGTCAGCAGCATTTGGAGTTGATGGGTTTTGCTGCTCGTTTGGAGGCCGATATTGCCCATGCAGAACGTGTGGAAGCTCCAGAAGACCAGCAGCTGCGCATGCTGCATTACAACAACGCAGAGGTACTGTATCAGCTGCGCGATGGTTATTTGTTTCGATTGACAGAAACAACTGCGGATTCCATCCCAGCGTTTGCTATGAATTGGGAACCTCTTGCACAAAATGACCCAAAGGCGTCAGCCTTAATAAAGGGTGTAGAAGTAGAAGCGGACCTTTTTGGATCCCCTCAGCATCTATACTTTTTTAAACAATATCATCCAGCGCAATTATTAGAACGACCATGAGCATCACGGTAAAAGCCATATCGTCCAATACATCCAAAACGGCTAAGCCTAAGGATAAGACCGCCTGGAGCTTGAGCGTGGGGAAGACACTCACGGATAAACGTCGCGTGCAATTTTATAAGGATTTTTATATGCTCTTGCACGCCAAGGTAGACTTTAAGACAGCTTTGACTATTCTGGTAGCTCAACAAAAGCATCCAAAGACCAAAACACTTTTGCAGTCGCTTTTAGACCAAGTAGTTGCCGGCCGCATGTTTTTTGAGGCTATCAGTGATTCGGGTGAATTTTCCGACTATGAGATCTTTAGCATCAAGATCGGAGAGCAGACCCGACAGTTAGCTGAGGTACTTCAGGAATTGCAAAGCTATTTTGACAAAAAGGTGGCCTTACGCAAACAGATCATCTCTATTTTGACCTATCCGGCTTTTGTGTTATTGCTCACCCTGTGTACGCTCTATTTCATGTTGAATTATGTGGTTCCCTTGTTTGGGTCGGTATTCAATCAGTTTGACAAAGACCTACCAGCTTTGACGCAGGCTGTAATTAATCTGGCAGACAATTTTAATACCATCTTATTGATCACTTTGGTCACAGTAGCAGCAATTTATTTGGGTTACCGCCAAGCGCGAAAACGCGCTGCATTTAGAGCTTTTCAGGCCGAATTGATCTTGAAAATTCCATTTTTTGGTCGCCTAGTTCGGGAGATCTACCTCACCCGATTTTGCCAAACCATGGCCTTGCTTTTGCGTTCCAAAACCTCAATTCTAGAGTCCATTGCTTTGGTGCGCAACATCGTCGGGTTCCACCCGATAGCCACAGCACTAAAAACCGCAGAAACAGACCTGATGCGCGGTATTCCATTGAGTGAATCCTTAAGGAAGTTCAAGGTATTTGATCATCAGCTCATCTCTATGGTTCAAGTTGCCGAAGGCGTGAACCAATTGGACGAGATGTTTGCCACTTTGGGTGAACAGTACAATACAGAAGTATCCTATAAAACTAAAATAATGGGCACCGTGATAGAGCCGCTACTCATCCTTTTCATAGGGAGCATAGTTGGGCTTATCATGATTGCCATGTATGCGCCTATGTTCAATCTCAGTGAAGTTCTGGGCGGCGCTTAAACCTAAGTATTATGAAAAACAGAAAAGACAAACAGCAAAAGGGTTATTTACCCGCCTACTCCATGACAGAGATTCTTATCGTGCTCTGTATCATCGGAATATTGATTCTTATGGTCTTGCCCAACCAGACCGCGGTCATTGGACAAGCCAAGGCGATAGAAGCCCAGAGTATGCTCAATCAGGTACACGCCTTACAGAAAAGTCATTTTTACCGCTTTTCCAAGTACAGTTCTGACTTTGAAGCCATAGGGTTTCAACATGATCCCACCATTAACGAAGGTGGAAAAGCAGTCTATCAGATTACCATCATTGAGGCGAGTACCAACAGCTTTAAAGCGCAAGCGGTGGCCCTTTCTGATTTTGATGGAGACGGGGTGTACAACACTTGGGAGATCGATCAGAATAAAAATTTAGTAGAAACCGTAAAAGACTAATTGTGGCAGTGGTATCAGCATTCATATTTGGCCTGGCTACTCTGGGAATCACCTATCAGGATTTCAAGCACAGAGCAATTCACATTGCCTTGTTGTTGTTGCTCTTTGGAGTTTCTGTGGTAGACGCTTTTTGGAGCAGAAGGCCCTTTGCTGAGCTTCTGCAAACCCTAGTTTTTACGCTAGTTGTATTGGGATTGATGTGTCTGTATCTGCGCCTTAGATACGGCTCTTGGGTCAATCCTTTAACGAATCATCTAGGCCTGGGAGATGTGTTGTTCTTTGTAGCAGTCATCCCGCTTTTTAATACCCACGGATTTGTCTGGTTCTTTATCAGTGGACTGTTGTTTTGTGTTGTGGTTTACAGTCTACTTAAAAGCCAGATTGGAAAGGATTCAATTCCCCTCGCTGGTATGTTAGCGGTCTATCTTTTGGGCCTTAAAATCATTGAATCTCAAGGCGGATTCTCCATGTTCAACTTATATCTATAAAGTATGCACGTTCAAGAGCCTATTCAGATCAGTACAGAAATTCAACAGTTGGTTTTGCCGGAGATCGCGCACCGTTATGGCTTGATACCGGTCCGACTCAGTGAGCAGTGCTTGCACTGTTTGGTTGCTGATTCCAAGAAGGACGTGCTCCAAATAGATGAGTTGGAGATGATCTTAGGACATTCTATACAGGTGGAACCAGTAGACGATAGCTTGGTGCAACAGGCGCTGACCACTTATTACCGCCTTGGCCGTAAAACCGAGCAGCAGAGTAGCCTAAAGCTCACAGACGACTTTTTAGAAAATCTTATCCACGATGCCAAGGCCACCGAAAGCAGTGATATTCACTTTGAGATCTACAAGGATAAAGGGCGTGTTCGTTGCCGTATAGATGGAAAATTAATTACGCGCTACAGCATTAAGACCGACCAATATGCGGAATTGATCAACAAGATAAAGATCAAAGCACGGCTAAACATCACGGAGCGCCGCCTACCTCAAGACGGGCGCATTCAATACGAGGACTTTGACATTCGGGTCTCTGTGCTGCCAACACTCTACGGTGAAAAAGTGGTCATGCGTTTGTTGGGAAAAGACACGGCTCATCTTACCATGGACGCCTTAGGTATGGAAGCTGAAGATCAACAGGACTATCTGCATGCAGCCAAGGCAAGTAAGGGGATCATTTTGATCTCAGGCCCTACAGGTTCTGGAAAGACCACAACGCTTTATGCGACCTTAAAGCTGCTCAACCGAGAAGACAACAATATTGTGACCATTGAAGATCCTATTGAATACACCTTGGAGGGAATCAATCAGGTACAATTAAAAGAAGACATTGGTTTGGACTTTACGGCTGCACTCAAATCGTTCTTAAGACAAGATCCTGATGTGATCATGCTTGGGGAGATCCGCGATGCGAAAACAGCGCAAATGGCAATACGTGCAAGTTTGACTGGACACTTGGTGCTGTCTACCATACATACCAATTCTGCATTGGGCACGCTCTCTAGATTGATGGATATGGGTGTGCCACCATTTTTGATCGCAGAGACTTTGAATATTTCTGTAGCACAGCGACTGCTCAGAAAACTCTGCCCTGATTGTAAAAAGGAAGAGCAAGCAGCTCCTGCAAGCTTTAAGAACAGCAAGCTCGCTTCTCTGAAGTCCCATTGGGTTCCTCAGGGTTGTCCGTCTTGTTATAATACAGGATACAAAGGCCGAATTGCGGTATACGAATGTATTCCAATCGACTCAAGAATAAAACAACTCATTCAGTCAGAAGACGCTGCGGTTTTGGAAGATCCAAAAGTGTTGGACTATTCGCGCCTGAGTGACAAAGCAATGGCTTTAGTCCTCAATGGAACCACTTCTGTTGAAGAGGCTTACGCCTTACTGAATGATTGATCCCTTTGATTATGAAAAAACTCATTTTAATATTAATTCTCTTTGGCGCGGTAAACACGCTGTTTGGTCAGAATTCCTTTGCAGAATTAGAGGCCCAGATGGACACCATAGCCAAGAGCCGTCCCGGTCTTTTGGAGACTACACGAATAGACATATCTGGTTTGACCTTGTACGATGTCATTACTTCTATTGCAGATGAGCACGAACTCAATGTGAGTGTGAGTAATGATTTAGACCAAGTGGTTAGAACTAATCTTTACGATGTTCCTGTGCGTGATGTCTTGCTCTTTCTGGCCGATAATTACGAATTGGAAGTCGGGTTTACCAGTGGGATCATGACTTTTAGTAAACGACTGCCTCCTCCAGTGGAAGAAGAGGAAGTTGTTCTAGAGCCTATCAACGTGAGCTACAATCCGCAAAATGACTTTTTATCCATCAACCTCAAGAACGATTCCCTACCGCGCGTAGCAGAACGCATCACGGAACTCACCGATAAGAATATTGTCCTGGCTCCAGATGTAAAGACCTTTAAAGTCTCGGCTTATCTAAAGAACAGACCTTTTGACCAGGTAATAGAAATGATGGCAAAGAGCAATCAATTGGAAGCCATCAAAGACGACAACGGCTTTTATTATCTCCAGAAAGCAACAACAGAGGCTGATCCTACAGCTGCAACAGCAGGTAGTGGCAGAAGACGTTCCAGCAGAACAGCAACGCAGACAGTTAGTGGATCCTTGGAGGTTAGTACCAACAGCAATGGATTTTTGAAAGTAAAGGCTTTGGAGGCAGATCTGGCCAGTATAATTGCTCAAAGTGCAGAGGCCATGCAGATCGATTACTTCTTTTACAATGTACCTAAAGATGTCAATGCCACCTTGATCGTATCGTCAATTGGTTTTGAAGATTTGCTGGATCACCTTTTTAAAGGAACCATTTATACCTACCGGGTTGAAGACGATCTCTTTGTGATCGGAGAACAAAATACGGAAGGGCTGCGGGTGACTGAGCTCATCCAAATGGAGAACCGAACCATAGATAATGTGATCGGCACCTTACCGGCAGACCTTACCGCAGGCATTGAAGTGAAAGAAGTCATTGAGCTTAACGGCATTGTTGCCTCAGGCTCTCGTCCCAGAATTGAGGAGCTTAAGGCGTATTTGCGAGAGATCGATCTGGTTGTGCCTATGGTACAGATCGAGGTACTCATTGTTCAATACGAGAAGTCATACGACGTACAAACTGGGTTGCAAGCACTTTTGGGAGAACAAGGACAAGACGTACAAACAGGAGGGCAGGTTTTTCCCAATACCGATGTGACCTTGAATGCTACAACCATTAACGATCTAATAGAAGGTTTTAACGGCTTTGGCATTTTTAATCTCGGTAAAGTAACCAAGGACTTCTATATGAACCTTTCTGCCTTGGAGAACAACTCCATCATAAAACTTCAATCCACACCTAAAGTAGCAACGCTGAGTGGGCATGATGCAAGCATTTCCATCGGAGAAACCAGTTATTATTTTGAAGCTCGAAATGACTTGGTAGGGATCGGGCAGAACAACCAGTTAACACAGTCTGGGAGCTGGAAATCCACAGACGCTAGTTTGAGCTTGAACATTTCTCCCAAGGTATCCAAAGATGAACAGGTCACCTTGGGGATCAGCGTGGAGAAAAGCGCCTTTACAGGTAGGGTAGCAGAAAATGCACCTCCTGGCAAGACCAGTCAAACCTTTGAATCCTTGGTGCGTGTTCGCAATAATGAAATGATACTACTAGGTGGTTTGGATGAGGTAGACCTGGAGAATTCGGGGACTGGAACTCCCTTTTTATCGCGTATTCCCGTGATCAAATGGTTCTTTTCCAGCAAACGCAAACGCAAGTCTACATCTAAACTTCACGTCTTTATAAAACCTACCATAGTTTATTAGTCAGATGGAAGTTCGCAAACTCATAGCACTCAAGCAATTCTTTCACTGCGTCCACCTGCATCTGGACGGGACCGGGAGCTCGTATCGTTGTTTAAAGGTCGGTATAAAAAGACAAGATCTAGAAATAATTCAAGCTGTGGAGGCTGATTCCATAAGTTCCCTTAAGGAAAAATTGGGGACAAGCTTGCCTTTACTGCTATTGATCTCTGGGGCGAAGGTGATCGACAAGAAATTGACCCGATCTCCCAACTATCTCAGCGAGGTCTTGTTCAACAATTCTTTAGATGATTTTTACCTCAATGAGCGCGAACAGTCCGAGCATATGCTCATTTCTGTCGCGCGAAAAAATAGCATTGACCCCATTTTAGCCGAGTTTGAAGCGGCTGGTTTTGAGCTGTTGGAATTTCGCTTTGGACGTTGGTATTTGAGTGCAATTACAGAACTGTTGCCCGATCAGTTCAGTGTTATGGGGTACGATCCTCATTCGTTGAGTTTAACGGATTTCAAAGACACTAAAAACAGTCTAAGTATTGGTGATCAGCAGTTTGAGGAGTCTCAGAGTTTGGCCTTGGCTATGGCAGTGGTACAGTTGCAACCGGGAGTCTGGACCACCAATTATGCAGAGCGCACAACTGCCCTGAAGACAGAATATAAATACAAGAAATGGTTTAAGCGTTTGGGAGCGGCTGTATTGGTCTTTCTATTGACCAGTTTAGTAGGCAGCTACCTTTTAACAGCACATTATAACGAAAAGAATGTGTCACTACAAGCTGAAGTTGCAGCGCATCAGCAGTTGCAAAATGAGGTGGCACAATTGGAAAAAGACAAAGCATTTAAAGATCAAGTTTTGGAAGAACTCCAGCTGGGCAGGAAGGCTTATTTGAGCGATTATTTGTGGCAAATAGGTGCTTCCGTCCCTGCTGAAGTGCAACTGGAAAGCTTGGTTTTATTTCCCTTAGCGGCAAAAGTAAAAGACGAAGAATTTATAGCAATAAACGGCCGTCAGTTGGAACTTTCTGGCGTAGTCTCAGACACCCAAAGCTTTGTTGATTGGACAGAGGATCTCAGAGCCAAGGCTTGGATAAGTTCTGTGGAGCTGACTGATTTCCAACGACAACAAAACACGAACACATTTAAATTAACCCTGCATTTGTGATGCTTGACAAGTACAGCTATAAACAAAAATTCACAGCCCTTGTGGTGCTGGCGGTGCTGATGATCGCCCTTGCGTATAAGCGTTCCTTTGGAACGGCTATTGCGAGTGGTTCGGCCTATTTTTCAGACAAAGCCAAACTAGAGAACAGTGCGCTTATTCAATCACAAAGACAGGCACTTTTGCAGCGTAACGCGGATCTGGATGCACAAATTGGACATCAACAAATGGACGCAGTACTGGTTCAAAATGCGTTGGTAGATTTTATGGCAACACAGCCTGGAAGCACAGAGCTCACCACAGTAGCTCCCATGCACACCTACAGCGACGATTATTTTACCAGACACAGCAATAATATCATCATAAACGGCTCCTTCAACGAGCTGATACGAACCATTTATGCCTACGAAAGTGAGTTTTCGCTTTCGCAGATCAGGCATATTTCCATGTATAGAAAGAAAAACTTTAAAACGCGAAAGCATGAATTATTTACAGCACTTTTGTTTCAACATTACCAACAGCATTAGAGCGGTGTCTTGCCTCTTGGTCGTGCTGATGGTTGCTACCGGATGCGATGATCTTTTAGAAGAGGATATCACCGATGATGAGGTCCGCTTGATAAGCCCATTAGAAGGTGACACACTCACTGGAAATTCCGTACAACTGCTCTGGAATACCTTAGATGGAGCTGACGAGTATGTCGTGCAGATCTATCGCGGTTCAAACATTGTTGTGGACTCGGTAGTATCGCTACCGCCTTTAAATTTCAATTTGAATAGTAACACTTATCAATGGCGCGTAAAAGGACAGAACTTCGCCTATGAAACACCATTTAGTTTTCCTCAAGAATTTGTGGTGCAGAGTGCCTCAGACTTGAGTAATGAGACGGTATTATTAACGAGTCCTTCTGCGGATCTTTACACCAATGCCACCACCCTTATTTTCAACTGGGAAGCTTTGGCAAATGCAAGTCGATATCGTTTTGAGTTGCAAAAGATCAGCTCCACAGCGACAGAAACGCTCTTGCTGGTAGACGATCTTACTTCAACCACCATAACCTTGGATGCGACCGTTTTGACCGAAGATGCCACATACCGCTGGTTGGTTCAAGCCATTAATGATGACAACGAAACGCAAACAGCTTTCAGTAGTCGGGATTTCTTTTTAGATACTGTGGCTCCAAACCTTCCCGAACTCTTGAGCCCTGCCTTCGAGGAGGAATTTTTGGTCGATGAGACTATCGTGTTTAGTTGGAATTTGGGAGTGGATCCGGGGGTGGTCAATGCACCCGTAAGCAGTGTTTATGAAATTGCAACAGACGCGACCTTCAGCACCCTTTTAATAGCGGAGTCAACACCCTTAACCTCCTTTAGTGCCAGCTTTACCGCGGCGGGGACCTATTTTTGGCGCGTTCGTGGAGAGGATCAAGCTGGTAATATTGGCCCCTTTAATTTAAACGGAAAATTTATTGTCAATGAATAAGACTTTGCTCAATAAGGTATTAATTGGTGCCTTGGTGCTCATTTGGGTGTCTGTGGGTTATAAGCTGCTTAAACCTGGGCAAGAGCCTGTGGTCACAAGCAGTAAACCGCAAGCCGTTGTGGTTGCTCAGACAGAGGATACGCGTCAAGCCTTTGAATGGGAACCATTGGTTAGAGATCCGTTCTTAAATACCATCAGCAAAGCAAAAAAAACAAACGAAACTACTGCTAAAAAGCCATTGGGCAGACCGCCTACACGTCCAAAGCAAACTAGTACAATATGGCCAACTATTGAGTACTTTGGATACGTGCAAAAAGAGCGACAATCTGCCCCTTTGGCTTTGATTAAGATCAATGGTGTGCTCCAACGACTTCGTGCCGGAGAAGCTTTTCAAAGCATAGCTATCAAGGCGGTATATCAAGATTCTATCGCCGTGCAATTTGGCAGTGAAAACAAGGTCTTTCGCAAATAAGGCCCGTTTATGAAACAAAACGCTACACTTATGAGAAAGCGGTAGTAGCTGGGGTTTGCAGTTTATACTTTCGGTGGAAAACCTATAAAAACACCGATTATGAAAGTCAAATTACAACAATTTATGCTCGTCTTTGTGGCCATGCTCTTTAGCTCTGTGGCCTTTGGACAGTTTGGAACAGGAGACGAGTGCGACTGTTCTGCAGAGCTTGATCCGAGTTTTACATTTGTCTCAGACCCTGAGACCTGTGTTGTAACTTTTACAGCCGATTTAGGAAGCGATTGTTTAACAGCCAATAGATTTGTTTGGTATGTCAATGGTGCTCCTGTGGGCTTCGATACTGGAGATAATCCTGAATTTCAATACGAGAGTATTGATTTAATTGATGAGATGCAATTACGCGTCAAGGCCTTTGGTGGTAACGATTATTGCACGAAGACTGTAAGTACTTGGTTGGCGCCATTTACCTGTGAAAATACGATTCCACAGGACTTCTCTTTTGATGTTACCAAACATGCGGAACGTGCAGAAGGGTCCGATCCTATTGAGGTTTTATATACTGGGCAAGAGTTTGACTGGGTAGTGACTGTTAGCAGCGAAGTAGATGACAATCAGTTTGACTACATAGAATTTGCAGAAGTGCCTGCTGACCCTTTACCAGACGGTACCGTAGTGGATTGTCCGTTCTTATACCAAGGAACCGCCTCGGTGATTTTTCCTCCAGGTTCTGGAATGACCGATCTTATCGATGTTCCTTTTGCTGTAGCTGGAGGTATTTGTCTTCCAGAAGGAGATACCGAAATCAGATTCCGATATAAAGCATGTGGAAATGGCCTTTTATCGGGAACAATTCAATGGACCAATTGTATCCAATACGATCCAGACGGAGAAGTGTGTTTTGGTTTTACTGATGGAGGAGGAGTTCCTACAGAAGAAGCATGTAGCACGGTAGAGATTCGTTACGGATGTCCTATGGGTATGACAGACGGCTATTGTTTGGAGCCTGGTGCTATTGAAGCTGGGCAAGAAATTGAAAGTGACCTTTATGTAAAACGACCGTTTCACGGCGTTAAGACGTTTTCTGGAACCTTTGCCTATGATCTTGAGGAATTCACTGCAGCAGACATCACTATGAGCCCTTCTTTCCCAGCAGGCTTTGTCATGGATAAAACAGACAATGGAGATGGAACTATTGACTTTTTAATTCACAATCCTCTGAGTAGCACAGCAACTTTCGATCTTGGAGTTGGCGGTTTGTATTATCCTATTATCTGGAATGGAACCTTTATCAACGACTTGATGGATTGTACCTCGATTTATATAGATAATGTGGTATTGGATAATGGAGTTTCAGCTGCTCAGACACCTTTTGTAGATCCTGGAGTATTCTGTACAGATTATGAGAACACAGATCCGCCGTATGAACCGGCAATTATTTTGACAGATCCAGTGGCTTATTGCATTGGAGGTGCTCCCTTAACTTTAATTGCTGACGGTCCATTTGAAAGTGAAAACTCTACCTATGTTTGGGATGATGGATCGACAGATCAAGAGCGTGTAATAACCACAGCGGGAACTTACTCTGTAATGGTTACTGATGAAGACGGTTGCGACAGATATAAATCTATTGAGATTCCTTTTTGTGAAGGAGAATGTAACTGTGAGAACTTCGTGCCACAGATCGTTATGGAAATTCAAGATTGCGAAGTGGATGCTGTAATCTTGACTCCTGAATGTCCAAACCTCGATTGGGTGAACTATCACTGGACCTTCAGCAACGGTAATACGTATGACGGATTTGATCCACCAGCACAGCTATTTGTAGGTCCTTCTAGTGTAGATCCTATAATCTCTGTAAAGGTAAAAGCAAGCATAGACGGCGTGCTTTGTGAGAAAGAATTGACCGAGAATCCATTTGTTCCTTGTCGCGGTGGCGGGGGGTTAGGAAAACTGGCCAACATTTATCCGAATCCGGCCAATGACTACTTGAACGTAGACCTCAGTGAGATAGATGCTACGACAGGAAAAATCGAGATCCTCAACATGCAAGGACTTGTTCTAGTAAGTGATGCCTTCGATACTCGAATGAAAAGTACACCTGCTTGTGATGTGTCTAAATTACGTTCAGGAGTATACCTGCTTCGTCTTGTGGATGCAAACAACAATGTGATTGAAATTCAGCGACTTTTAGTTAAGTAAAGCGTTTAGTTAGGTTGGTTAAGACTCCCGTTTCTGGTTTGGAAACGGGAGTTTTTTTTACCTCCAATTTCAAATTTGAAACGTTTGCTTGCGAATATTAAAGCGAAGGTCGCGCTTTAGCAAAACCCCCTAGAAACCCGCGTCTAGCCTGCTATTTTTAAAGTGTTGTAGCTAGAAATAGCTGAAAATCTCCCTTCAAATGAAAATGAATAAAATCAAATTAACAGTACTGCTTAGCTTTTTTATCGTCCTCCTTGTGAGCTGTAAATCCGAACGTGAGAAGCAGTGGGAATCCAGTGAGATGGCAGAGAGACTTTTTGAACACAATTCCCGCGGATGGAAGAGTAATCAACTGCTCAATTACGCGAACAATATACAATACCGGGCAACGGAGGTTCCTATTGAATACTATTTACTGAAGAATCTTGGAACCAAGAACATAGAGCGCTTTGATTCTATTTACAAGGCCAATAACAACGAGCGGATCATCGAGTTCGAGTTTGAACACATCCGCGGTAACGATCTATTGGAAGAAGCCTTTACCGGAAGAGGTTATGATGAAGGGGTGGAATACCTCATGGAAACCATAAAACAAGACTACACCTTGGTCACGCAAAGTGGTCATACCATCGCTTGTGATGGAGTGCTCTTTGAGCGCCATTTTCAAGTGAGCCCATTCAAACGCTTGCTGCTCTATTTCTCTGGAGTGGATGAAGGTGAAAGCGTAAAACTCATTTACAACGATCAGTTGTTCAACAATATTCAGTTCGAGTTTGACTTTGGCAACAATGTGCAAACCCAACTCTAATCTCGTCGTATCATGATACAAAAAATCAGAACCAGTCGTATTACCAAGATCGTTGCAAGCTATTTGTCCTTGCAACTCATCATCACTTTAGTACAGCCCATGGCTATGTACGCCATTTCCAGTGGTCCTACCCAGCCGGAATTCAACGCCTTTACACCTATTGGCACTTCGGATATGGTAAACCTGTCCTCAGGAGATTTTAATTACAACATTCCCATCATGGATGTGGGAGGTTATCCCATTAACCTCGCTTACGATTCGGGGGTAACTATGGATCAAGAAGCGACTTGGGTTGGTCTGGGTTGGAACTTGAACGTAGGACAGATCAACAGATCTGTTCGCGGGATTCCAGACGATTTTAACGGCGATGAAATGCGCTATGAAAACGATATGAAGGAGAACATCACCATAGGTTCCAACTTTAGAATTGACGGCTCTCTTTTTGGTTGGCCAGATGATATCGGAGTTGGTTTAGGTTTGGGGGTTCAGTATAACAACTATGAGGGGATCACCTTCCATCCTTCCTATGGTGTATCCTTTGAACTTAGTGATAACGTACAGGTGGGTATGAATATTTCAACCTCCACGGCCGGTGGAGCCACGGTCTCTCCGAATGTAAAATTCACATCTAAAGAACAGGAAATACAAGATCAGGATGTTAAGCTCAATAGCTCCGTAGGGGTTAGTATAAATTCTAGACAGGGTTTTCAAAACCTCACCCTATCGGCTGGTTATTCTTATGAAGATAGTTACAAAAAGGATGGCAAGTCCGAGAATGTTAAAACCGGAGGAGGTACATCAGGAAGTATCAGTTTTAATAACAACCACAATTATACACCCTTTAAACGCGCCGGAACCATAAACGGAAATTATTCGTTTAGTGCCGGTTTAGGTTCTGAGGTTTTTGGTTTGGAAGCTCAAGGTACCATTCAAGGATATGGCTCGTATCAGAAGATCCGCAGTGAGGAGCGCGTTAAAGATATTCCTGCATTCGGTTACAATTTTACCGAATATGCCGATGGTGATAATACGGTATTGGATTTCACCCGTGAGAAAGATCAGTCGTTCAACAAAAACACTTCGGTACTGCCAATTACCAACTATACCTATGATATCTACACCATACAAGGGCACGGTAACGGAGGGATGTTTAGACCTCACCGTGGACAGATCGGGTATTTGTATGACAACCGTGTAGTTGACTTGGGTGATGGAGTTAGTGCCGGAGCCGAATTCGGTGCCGGATGGAACGTTCACGGTGGAGCTGACGTTAAATTCTCGAGCTCTTACAGCAGCACCGGTGGATGGGAAGAAAGAAACTTCGCCAAATCGAGATTTGAGGAATCCGATAGCGATCCCAACAGCAGAGACTACGAACCGGTCTATTTTAAAATGGTAGGTGAAACCAATGTGGATCAACAACCTTTGTTGTTCAGCCCAAGCGGAATTCCTGAGAACGCGCCTATGGATCTCGCCTTAGGAGGTAATCGTTTTGTTCGCTCTTTGGAGCCATCTTATCGTGTTAAGCAATACAATCCCGACGGAACAGCCTTTTACAACAATTATTCCATCGGCAGTAAAATAAAGAGAAACTCAAGAGATCTCAGAAATACGGCCTTATACACAGTTTCTTTTGGGGAGGCTGAGGATGATGGTTTGGTAAACTTCCGACCGGTGAGTATCGGTGGCGTGAATCAAATGAAAAACCATCATATGGCGGGGATCAAAGTACTCAAGCCAGATGGAGGTACCTACGTTTATGGAGAAACAGCTTATAACTGGTCTAAGGAAGAGATCACTGCAGATGTTTCTGGAGTGGATGTCAATGCGGGAGATAACTTGAACGACGATTTGCTGATTGTCAATAACGGAAACGTCAACGCAGACAAAAGTGACGAATACTTCAACAAGACTACAACCCCGGCCTATGCGCACAGCTTTTTGTTAAGCAGCGTGCTTTCAAGCGATTACGAAGATCTTGAAGATAACGGTCCTACTCCTGACGATCTTGGAAGTTACACCCTTTTCAACTACGGTTCTGAAAGTGAATTTACATCGCACTACACCAAGACTTTTGCGTGGAAAACTCCGTATGAGAACAATCGCGCCAACTACAACGAAGGCTTAAAATCAACCTTAAAAGATCAAAAAGCGACCATAGTTCGCGGATCTAAAGAACTCCGCTATTTGCACACTATAGAAACCAAAACGCATGTAGCTTATTTTAAGATATCCAACAGGGAAGACGGTTACGAAGCCGGTGGCTCCAAACAAATGAAAAAGATCGAAAAGATCTTTTTATTCACTCGTCCCGAATACATTGCTCTTGGCGATGTGACCACAAAATCCGATGCCGAACTTTCAGCAGCAGCCATAAAAACAGCGCATTTTGAGTACGATTATTCCCTTTGTAAAGACCTGCCGAGTAATCCCGGTCTTACACCAGGAGGGATCGTAAACCAAGGTGGAAAACTCACCTTAAAGAAAGTATATTTTACCTACCGCGGATCTAATATGGGGCAGTTTACGCCTTATAATTTCAATTATTCAGCCAACAATCCGGACTACGGGGCCAAAGATCAAGACATCTGGGGCTGCTATAAGCCTAATGCCGGCGGATACGCCATTGGCGATGATTTGAACAATCCAGAGTTTCCTTTTGTGGAGCAGGACAAGACCACGGCCGACCTTTACGCCACCAGCTGGATGTTGGAATCTATAGACCTACCCTCAGGTGGAAAATTAGAGATTGAGGCTGAGTCTGATGATTATACCCACGTTCAAGACAAAAAAGCCATGCAGATGTATAAGCTTCACGGTTTTGGACGCGATAAGTTTCCGCTAGCGAATAGTGATGGCTTTAATAGAAATGAGACCTATGGTCCATTGGGGCATGCCAAATTTATGTATGTCAAGATCAGTGATGAAGATCTTTTAGATCTTCCAGAAGGTTATGACGGAGCCAAATTTATGGCTGACTACCTTTCTGAAAACGCTTACGAGCCTATCTATTTTAGAGCGCTGCTCAATATGGCCAACCTTTCTCAAGGAAGTAAGTATGACTACGTGAGCGGATATTTTGACATTAATCCGCAAGGAGACGGTGTCATTAACGGCGACGATTTTTATGTAGACAGTAACGCCAGTGGTACCTATGTGTCCATTCCTATGGTGCTGCTCGATAATGAAGGTGGATGGATCACTTCTAATGATGTCGTGAATCCAGTGGCCAAGGCCGGTTGGTATTTTGGGCGCAGTCAGCTCAATCGAGTTTCTTACAGCTTATCTGGAGCTGACAGCAATGACAATTTTGAATCGATAGTTGTGGAACTAGTTGGGAGCCTGGGACAGGTGTTTAGCATCTTTTCCGGCCCGAATACTTGGTTGCAAAATCACAACAGATCCAAACGGGTCATTACGGAAAAATCCTGGATTCGAATGGAGAATGCTACCAAGCAGAAGTTTGGTGGAGGGATGCGCATTACCAAGGTTCAGTTGCAAGACAATTGGAATGCTTTAGACCTGAATTCAGGCAATGATTCCAACGATCTTTACCGACAATTCTACGGGCAAGAATATGATTATACTTTATCTGACGGTACTTCTAGTGGAGTTGCCACTTACGAGCCAAACGGTTCCAAGGAGAACCCTTTTGTGCAACCGTTTTACGCCAATCCAGGTGGAAGCAACGATCAGTTAGTAGCTCCGAGAGAGAGCAATTACGTGGAAAAACCACTGGGAGAATCCTTTTTCCCATCAGCAAACATAACCTACGCACGTGTTACGGTTAAGAATTTAGAGCGCACCAACGGCGATCTGGAAGTAGGCCGACACGCAACGGGTAGGGTGGTCAACGAGTTTTACACTTCGAGAGATTTCCCGACAAAAACAGACTTTACTGAGATCAATATGCAGGAGGATAAAACTGATCCTCTTGGACAGATCTTACAGTTGGACGTAAAGAATCACTTGGCATTTTCTCAAGGATTTGTCGTGGAGACCAACGATATGAATGGCAAGCAAAAATCTACCAGAGTTTACCCTGAGGATTCAGAAACGGCTATTTCAGGGGTGGATTACACCTACAACCTAACCGATGAAGGTGATGTGTCCAATACCGTGAGAACCATTGATAAAACAGGACTCATAGGATCCAATCAGGTTGGAGTGAGTTATGATATGTACAATGATTTTAGGCAAAATTATTCCCAGTCAACCACTGCAGGTTTTGACTTCAACGTAGCCGGTTTTGTGATCTTTATTTGGCCTGTGATTGTGCCGCTTCCGGTACCGCGTTTAGCCGAACACGAAAACAAACTCAACACGGCGACAACAACCAAAGTGATTCACCGTACCGGGATTCTAACAGAAACTACGGCCTTTGATCTTGGTTCAACGGTAAGCACAAAAAATCTCGCTTGGGATGCCCATACAGGTCAGGTGATACTCACAGAGACCATAAACGAATTTGATGACAATTATTTCTCCTTCAACTATCCTTCACACTGGGTGTATGATGGAATGGACATGGCAATTAATACCATCAATTTAGAAGCTCAGCTGAGCAAAGGAGCGGATGCTCATTTGTTTACGCCAGCTTCAGGTGACGTAGAACAGTTTTCCAATCAGTTTATGGTTGGTGACGAATTGCAGGGCTATGATCAAAGCAACAACGCCTACCGTCTTTGGTACGCCGGTGTTGAAAATGTTGGAGAATCAAACGAATCGGTTCTATTGATGAACCCTGACGGTACCTTCTTAAACGACATCTGTGATCCTCTGGAACTCGACATCAAAGTAGTGCGATCTGCTTATCGCAATATGCAACTGGGTAGCATGGCTTCTGTGACTAGCATGAGTAATCCATTAGAACAAGATTTTGATGGTGATGATGTATATGACGAGCAGATCACGGAAGAATTCTTTGTACTCAATGAGGGCGAAGAAGACAAGGTACGTATTGTCAATGCCAGTGCTGTGGAATACAGCGAGGCTTGGCCATTACAATGGGAGCAGGGCTTGCCTGACTTCCCAGACGCACTAGTAGCTGCCTTTGATGGTATCACTTATGACGGAACTCTTGGGATCAACGTCGGTCCAAAAGAATACGGATTCAATCCTTATCTGTACAATGCCAGAGGGCGTTGGCAAGCTAAGCGTTCTTATGCTTATCTGACCGGAAGACGATCACTAGTGACCGGAACTTCCTCGCCACGCTACGAAGGATTCATGACCTCTTTTAAACCATTTTATGGCCCCAACGCGGCCAATACGAATTGGGTGATTGATGATACCAACTGGACATTTGCCAGTAAGGTGACCCAGGTGAGTCCTTTTGGTGCTGAGTTGGAGAACGAAGACGCTTTAGGTCGATTCTCTTCCGCCCAATACGGTTACAACTACACCATGCCAACGGCGGTGGCTTCTAATAGTGCCTATAGCCAAATTGGTTTTGACGGTTTTGAAGATTACGACTACAGTGCAGAATACGACAATACAGACCTGCATTTTGGCTTGGCTAACAATACAAACAACATTGTAAGTACGACTTCACACACCGGGCAGTACAGTCTTTTTGTTCCCTCAGGTGAGACCGCAGAGTTGGTTGTAGATAATTACACAGACTCCTTTGTCTACACCTATCCTGGGCCAGATGATTGTGGAGGGAGTGATCCAACAGGTTGTGGGTCTATCATTGAGGAAGGTATCGGTTGTATTATACCTATTGGAGGCTGTTCTATTGGAGTACAAGCAACTCCTGCTCCATATGTCACGGGAGTACCTGGTGACCCTACAGCACCGGTTTGGGCTAATATTGAAGTTTGGATTGATGGGGGTCAATTATATACAAGATATACCTGTAATCCGACTTGTCCAGATCCTTCAGGACCGTCGGGAGATACAATCGACGAATATCGTGTTTACTTCTATAAAGGCGGTCTACTGTATTTCCAAGATATCAGAATCAAAAATAGCATCTGTTAAGAACTTAGATATGAGAATTATAGCTTTTATATTTTTCTTGATTGCACCCATGTTGGTGTTTGCTCAAGACCCAGAAAACGATTCCTTCGCACCTCCACCAGGAGAATATATAGCCAGTGCGTGGATAAAAGACAACGTCAGCGCACAGACCACAGATTACAGCGGTTTTATTCGCATAAGTACAGTGCCGCCGAGCAGTAGTGGTCCGGTAGTGATCGCCCAGGCAGAAGAAGCCTCTATCATAGATGGTTGGGTTCGTGTTATTGGACGATTTACCATTCCGGAGGGAGTCACCTCCTTTAGTTTGGAACTCGTGCCGTCTGCTACAGGTAGCTATTTTGACGACGTTCGTGTACTTCCCTTTAACGGCAGTATGAAGTCATTTGTTTACGATCCGCTAACCCAGCGACTCATGGCAGAATTGGACGAGAACAACTACGCTACTTTTTACGAGTACGACAATGAAGGCGGCCTAATCCGCGTGAAAAAAGAAACCGAACGCGGAGTGTACACCGTGCAAGAAACCCGATCCAGTTCTTCTAAAACCTCCAACTAATGCACAGTTTAAAGATCTTATTATGTACAGGGTTTTTGCTGCTGACTAGCTCTTGGAGTTTTGGTCAGCATCTGGAAGAGCTCAAAGAAATTCTCGCGAGTTCCCAAAGCTATTTTGATGCTCAAGATCAATATGCCATTGGGCTTACCTATTCCTTTTACGATCTGGAAAAGTCAGATGAACCGCTGCAGCAGATGCAAGGGGTATCTAAAAAGCAGCACAAAGATCAGTACAGCCGTATTGATAAGACGGAGTTCGCCCTCATTGACGGCTTATTCATCAAAGTGAATCACAAAGAACGTGCGGTAGTGGTGCTTGAAGGAGTAAACGAGCAGCTAAAAACACCTTTAGAGATCAGTAAAATGACCGATTTCTTCAAAGATGCCCAAGTCCTTGAAGCAGACGGACTGATCCAATGCGAAGTTCAGTTCAAGCAAGTTCCAGGTCTTCCCTACAGCCGCATGAGCCTGCTATTGGACGCTACCGATAAAAAAATTCTGAAGCAAGAGATTCACCTGCTTCCCAACCAAGGTCAATGGGCCGGATATCCCACAGCAGAAGCTGTCCAAAAAGGGATGATTGCACTAGACTTTGATTATTCGCCGGCTATTGCTCAGGCGCAAAAAGATATTCATCTGGGGGATTTCATCAAACAGCGATCTCCCCTAATCCTGGCCGACAGATTGGCGGCCTATTCAATGCATTAAATCCCGTTCCTATGAAAGCAATTCGTAAGACTTCCGTTAAATCAATTTTTACCCTAGCGCTCCTCCTTTTACTTGGATGGAGCAATGCGCATTCTCAGGAACGCATTTGGGCAGAAGATGAAGCCAATAACACTGATATGAACAGTGGAATGATCTTGAATTTTCTTGATCCAGAGGCCATATCTCCAACTTCAACAAGCTTTACGGATTACAATCCGAAGATCTATATTGATGTTGCCTTTGATACGGACTTACCGCCTTATGAGCACATTACTTACCAAATTAAGGTAAAGGTAAGACCCTATGATAGCAATGGGACCTTACTGCCCGCAGTAGAACGAATTTTTAATGTGGAATACAACCCTAGTGCTGGGGCAGGGAACTACATTGATTTGGATGCTACGATCCTTGAGGGTTACTACGGAGCACGAGTAAGGCTCGTAGAATTCTCAGGGATGAATCATACAACGGGCTTACCTATAACGACAACTCCGGCCAATCTCTTTATGCACGGGCGTTTCTATGTGGAGCGCTATTACGATATCGGTACGGCGGCTCCGGCCAATTTAGGTGTTCATACAGTAGAGAGTACGGACAGTGGCGGCGGAGATTGGACAGCTGCTTACGGGATAGTTTGGGATGAGGTTTACAATGCGCTAGAATATGAACTGGAGTACACTTGGATAGATGATTATGGCACGGATGAAGGGGTATTTTTACCAGCAGGTGCTATTGAATTTTCTGAACGCGATTTTGAGCTCAACAATACCCGAGTAATTACTTCGGAGACTTTTTACGAGATTCCTTTGATCTACGCCAGCGGATATTTGGTATACCGCGTACGTGCAGTAGGGCGTTTTCCAGATGATCCAACTCAGGTTTATTATACCAATTGGAGCAGTGATACAGGGACCAATACCAACTTAGGTAACTGGCCAGATGTAATTGACGTAAAGGCTCACGAATACAAAATGAACTGGCAGTTCCAGCGTTCCTTTGCGGAGCAAGGGAAGTCCAAAGCAGTGGTGAGCTATTTTGATGGGTCGCTGCGCAACAGACAAACTGTAACCAAAATAAATAGCGATGACAATCCCGTAGTTGGAGAGATCATTTATGACAATCAAGGGCGTCCTGCCATTGAAGCTTTACCAGTTCCGGTATATGACGACAATGTGATCCGTTATTACCGTGACTTCACTCAGGTGGCGTCAGGCGTGATTTACACCCACAACGATTTTGACTGGAACAACAGTACCGAAAATTGCGACGTGGCCGCTACGTCCATGGATAATGGAAGCGGAGCAAGTCAATATTACGGTCCAAAAACAGCTACCGGAACTTTCCAAGATCTAGTTCCAGATGCGCAAGGATTTCCTTTTTCACAGATTGAGTATACTCCAGACAATACCGGTCGTGTAAAACGCAAAAGTGGGGTCGGTCCAACGCATCAGTTGGGTACCGATCACGAAATGAAATACTACTACGGAGTACCTACACAAGAAGAGCTGAACCGCCTTTTCGGGTATCGAGTAGGAAATGCTCAGCATTACAAAAAGAACATGGTGGTAGACCCTAACGGGCAAGTTTCCATCAGCTATGTGGATCCGCAGGGAAGAACCATAGCAACAGCTTTGGCTGGGGACACACCAGGAAGCCTTATTGGCTTAGAAGACGAGGGTTCAACAACCCTTCACGGCTATATGACTGTAGATGTTCTTGATAAACTAAACGATGGGGATCCGGATACAGATCTCGATAGGAATGAACGTTTGGCTTCCTTGATCTTTGGTCCGCATAAAGACATTCTAGAAGCCAGTTTACAACATTTAGTGGCTAAGAACAGCACAGCGCTGAACTTTGGATATTCCATTGAAATCGGTGAATCATTCAGTCCGGAATTTTGCCCGACAGAGGTATATCCTTATGTCTATAAATACCTGTTCACCGTTGAGGATGAATGTGGGAACGATGTTTATGCGGACGAGCGCACTTTTGGTGTTGAGAGTTATGACGGCAATTCGATTCCAATTAATGAAAGCTTCGATTTTACTTCTGGCGCCTTGACTATAGGTTCTTACGGTATTAGAAAAGACCTCCGCGTAGACCCTGAAGTTTTGGAGCGCTATGCTCAAGATTACAGAGCCAAACTTACCGATGACAGCGGTGACAGTAATTGTTATATAAACCCAGATGATTTTATCCCTCAAGTGGATTTCCCAACCTGTGACCCGGTGGATTGCGAAACCTGTACTGAAAGTTTCGGGGAAGGAGAGATAGACTATGTCATTACCAGTCTGATCAACTACTACAACAACGACACTTTTGCCTATGACTCTACAGATCCCGATGGTAATATCATTGTCAGTTTCATGGACAAACCAGACGATATTAACGGACCTGAACCCATTGATCAAGGCGCTTTGGCCCTTATGATTCAACGCTTTCAAAGCGAATGGCAACTCATTTTGGATACTTGTGACTCTATTTGTACCGAGTTTGCAAGTACATCTTGTGTGATTAGCTCTTCAAATTTACTGCGCGATGTGAGCCCGCTTGGACAATACGGATCCATAGAAATTTTAGAAGGAGAGACCACCGTCGATGAACCTTTATCTGTCTTTAATGAAGCCAATGTGCTTTACAACTTTGCTACAGGTACCGTGGGTGGTGTGCATTGGAAAAGTCCAAACTCGCCCTATATGGATGCAGTGGGTAACCCTGCTCAAGTAGTGGTCATTGAAAATCCAGACCCAGCTGTTGGGGGTTACCTTCCAGAGGTGACCGGAGGCGTTAGCAACGGGACCAATCCAGACGGAAGTACTTATTTATATGTCGCTCCAACCAGTCTAATGTACGTGGCAGATTTTATATCTGCCTGGGAGCCTTCTTGGGCTAATTCTCTGGTAGCTACGCATCCGGAATATTGTTATTTGACTTATGCAGAACTGGTTTGTGCCTTAGTTGACAATGTCACTGTAAATGGTGAGTCAGTAAGCATGGACTCTGATGGATACGACAGTTATATTCAGAGTTTAGATACTTGGGAAGAGGCCAAATTAGCGGGATTAGTTACTTCTGGAAACTATAAGAAACTCATGGATGAGGATCCATACTTCTCAGCCATAATTGACACGGACAGCCCGTTTGATGGTGATTTGTGGGATATGCGTAAGGCTATCATGAAAGAAGCCATGCAGTCCAATTATGAAGGAGCTGTAGACAGTAATGACAACCCGGCCAATCTACTTATGTATGCCTTCATTCTTGGAAACTGTAACGGTATTTCAGATTGTACTCCGTCTGCTACTCACAGTACACTTTTCAATGCCATTGATGGTCTGGGTAGTATAGATCGTCAAAACAACATTTGGAAACTTTATGTGGGTAACTACATCGGTTTAAAATCAAGGATCAAGCACGTCTTTATGAATGCTTATGCCCTGGAAAATGGTTGTTTTAATGGGTGTATCGGAGAGGAGATCTCCGCAGAGGTTACAAATGTGATCGATACTTACACGAACAAAGCGGCCATTCAAGCGCATATCAATGACAATACTGCAGATCAATTCTGCGATCAGCCTGGAGCCGAGGCTTATGCTGATCGCGAACGTCGATTTGTTCCGGTTGATGCTTTTTACAATTCTGGAGTGGGAGCGGGAGACGCGATCACCGAGATGGAAGGAGATAACGATTACATCAATTATGTAGAAACAGGAAACTGTCCGCTGTATTTTGATTTGGACATCTTTTTAAAGGGGTATTTCTCAGAAACTGATGCGTCAGGTCTTTTAAAGCATCCTGTTCGTTCTGGAGACCTATTCTTAGGGCCATATTTGACTCCAGACCTTTATGAGGCGCTTGGAGGTGACTTGGATAACGTTCCAGGAGATATTCTTATTGATGGTACCAATAGCTCCAATGTTCTGAGTATTGAACTTTCAGGAGCTTCTCCATCAGGACCGATCTCTGCAGCCGATGCAATTCTTATTGACCCAGGAAGTTTCTCGTGGGGTAATTATTCTGTAGATGCCATCATTCCTGCAGGGAAGTGGCGCTTGGTAGGCGTTAGAAACCTTTATTTCTCTCAATATAATGCGAGTACGGAGCGCTTTGAGTTTGAGTTCATCGCCATGATTGAAAAGAGTGGTAGTGTTATAGAAGAAGCTTTGTTTACGGGCTCTACTGTTGCTGCTATTGGTGAATGTGGTTTAAACGATGATGGTGTTGGCGAGGTTTTGGACGATCAGATGAGCGATCCAGACAGTCCTTATGGATGTACCCGTCAGGCTAAATTTAAAAGAGATTTAATACTGCTTGTTAATGCCTTAAAAGGTACCGGAGCAATTAATGCAACTGCAGCTTCACCAACTAATCTAAATGCTTACTCGCAATGGACAGACAGCTTCCTTCCGGAATTCTTGGAAGACGATGCTGTGGCCGGTGGTGCAACCTGGTATGTTGAGTATTTGCCTGACCCGGTTTACCGAATTGAAGGTGTAGGGGTGAACTTCACCCTTAACATGACCGATGGTGTAGATTTGGGTAGCGCAGCCGTTCAAAGCGTAGAAGGCATCCATTATGAGAACTACGAGTTTGTGCAAGATGATATTAAGATTCACTATATCAATCCGGCAGGAAACCTTGTGTATACCAACGCATCCTTTAAGCCAGGCTTACCTTATTCGTGCTGTGACGATAGAAATTTCGAACTGGAATTCAATCTGAGAAAGTACATTCCAAACGGCTGTGTCTTTGAAGGAACACCTGCCTTGAAATACAGAGATTTTCGTGTGATTGTTCACGATTTGTACCTCTTGGGTGATCGGATAGATTACAGCTTACAAGTCGACTTTATAAATACTTGGGATGACGTAAACCCAATGGATGAAAGTGATATAGCAGTTGCTTTGACCATCAATGGCGCAAGCTATTCAACAGCGCTGGGTAATGTAACCATTGAAGATGCTGGTGATACTTGTGTGGATAACGCCAGTGGTTCCAACCACCGCGTACCTTACATTTATATGGGCCGAGATAGCGCGACAGCGGGTAATGCTGCTGCATTTTATCAAATTTTCGAATTGGGTTATTCTATAAACGGTAACGATTATAACTTCAATTTCCTAGATGATCAGACGGATCCAAATCCACCACAAAATAACATAGGTACTGCGATGACTACCACAGGTAGCTCACCTAAATATCTGTGGGTTGATGATGCAATTTTCGGGCCTGGAGTTCAAGTTACGGCAGGACGTCAAATGCGATGGAGAGATCCTAAAATGATGCCTCCATACACCTTCCAGTTTAGAGCTGGGGATAGAATTGGAACTTCAGGACAGATTATAATTACTGCAGAAAATGGTGAGTATACTTATGCTGGTAACACCTATCAAGGCGGTAATATCTTCAACTTAGATTCTGATGATAATAATTTGGCAACACCTATGTACGCCTTGGAGTTCAGAACCAATAATGGTGATGGAGATGCCACCTGCGAGACTTGTGTGGCCCAGACAGTGCAACCGGTTCCTTGTGACCCGAAGTACGACGATTTCTTAGTACTTGCAGCAGGAATTGACGGTTATGCCGTCCCTCCTGGATTGGATAAACAACGTTTCTGTGATTTGAATTACGCCTATTTAGTGGATTCGTATACGAGCTATTTGACCGACCTCGGGATCAGCTCCACGGAGTCTGTAGGCTTTATTGATATCGCCACTTTTGGAGAGACCGATCTGAACTACGGTTATGAGTTTATTGAAGACGTAATTGACGCCTACGCAGTATATGTAGACGACTATTCAGGAGATCCAGCTTTGATGCTCGAATGGACGGAGTGGGTCAATACAGTACACATCCCATCTTTGGGTGAGTTTTGTCCTCCGGCTCCATTGGCTATTGGAGAGATCATTATTGACGGAGAGGTTGACCCTTGTGATGAGCAAGTAAGTACCATCATTGGAACTTACAGTCAGGAAGCCTATGACAATTATATTGACGGTTTGGTGGAGCAGTTCATTGCTGGGTATATCGATACGGCCATGAGCAATGTAGTAGAGAACCTGGATATGGAGTACTACGACAAGGAGTACCAGTATACCCTGTACTATTACGATCAGGCTGGAAACCTAGCACAAACCGTTGCTCCAGAAGGAGTGCAACGATTTGATCTTACCACAGGTACGCTCAATGATCTGATTAATACACACAGAAACAGTGGGCAAAATACAGAAGTGCCATTTTGGGTTCCGAATCACGGATATCAGACTCAGTACCGATACAACTCACTGAATCAACTCGTTTGGCAAAAAACACCAGACGGTGGCGAAACGCGTTTTGCCTATGATGATCTGGGAAGAATCATTGCTTCTCAGAATGCCAATCAGGTAGAAGGAGCAAACACTACAACAACCGTTCTGGAGAGCGCTTATGACCCCATTACTTATTCTAAGTATTCTAAGAATATGTACATCAGCGACAATGGGCATCAAGGCCAACAGAGCTGGCGTAGAGATGGATGGGCTTTTGCCATATCGGATCAGTCCATTTCTGGTGACGGTTTCTTAAGACGCACCTTGGAATCTGCTGGGCCGGTGCATGACGAGTCATATTTAGGATTGAGTTACAACCCTGAAGGTGAGTTGAATCAAGTTGATTATGCCTTCCATTTGTTCTCAGGGTTTAAGTATGAGACTATTGTAAACGGTTCGGCTACTGCCTCAGGTACATTTACCACGGGCGATGTTTTTGAGATCAAACGTGAAAGTGGAATGATCTCATACCGAGTCAATGGATCAGAAGTTTACAGCACACCAGAGTTCGCTGCAGGGAACCTGTACATCGATATGGGTATCTATACTGCAGGATCGGTAATAGAAAATATTGAATTTGGAAGCTGTACGGAGGTTACTACTAGCAATCCCTACCAATGGTTCAGCTATACTACATATGACGGCTTGGGCCGTGTGGTAGAAGCTGGAGAATTCAATGCCATTGATGAAGTGGGTATAAACGATAACGGCCGCTTGTACAATGTGAATACTGGAGAGGAATATGAGATAGACCCAAATACCTATCCGCTTCCTTATGTCTTTTACGAGCCAGCAGGATCTGCAATACAATCCTTTAAGCAGGTTACCCATACCTATTACGATACAGCAGCTCCGCTATTTGAAGACTTAGACGGCGGTACGGGAGCTGACTTTACCGATGCTCTTTTTGAAACATCTTATGACGATTTCAATTCGAGAAATCGCGTGACTGCGGTAGTTTATTTTGATGACATTTTTGGCAGCCCGATCAACTACGGTAAATACCATAACCTGATCGCCTATAATTATGACGTTCACGGTAACGTTAAGGAGCTGGCCAATTATTTCCGTTGGACCAATTCCAACATAACAGATTTGGATCAACAAATACGCCGTATTCAATACGACTATGATCTGATCAGTGGGAACGTGCATCGTGTCACCATCCAACCTGGAAAGCCAGATCAGTTCATCCATAAATACGAGTACGATGCTGATAATCGAATCACACAGGTTGCCACTTCAGCTTCTGGCTATGTGTGGGAACAAGAAGCGGTGTATGAGTACTATCACCACGGGCCTTTGGCACGCGTGCTCATTGGAGACAAAGAAGTTCAAGGGATGGACTATGTGTACACCTTGCAAGGTTGGTTGAAGAGTGTAAACGGTGAAAGTTTAGACGATTTGAGCTTTGACCCTGGAACGGACGGAGACCTGATAGGTGGAAACTCTGCCAGAGATGCCATGGGGTATTCTTTGACTTATTATTACAACGATGACGAAAAGGACTATACGCCAAGTGTCGGTTTTGCAGCGGGTTCAAACCCGTATCAGATCAGTTCTGTGAGCGGAAGCGTATTCAACAGTGATTTTGATCTCTACAATGGGAACATCAAACAGATGGTGACCTCCATACGAGAGAATAACAATGCAAATCTGCCTACACAGTCTAATCGTTACAGATACGATCAGCTAAATCGCATCAAACTGTATAACAGTTCTTCAATTAATAATACTACGGGTATTGTGTTGAACAATGCATACGATGCTGCTTATAGATACGACAGGAACGGAAACCTCACGTCACTGAACCGAAATGTTGGTGATGTCACTATGGAGAATGGAGGAAATCCGATCCGTATGGATGAATTCACCTACAACTACAAGTTGGGTAATAACCAACTAACTATTGTGGGAGATGATGTAGACGGTTCTGTACTGCCAATTGATTATGAGAACGACTTAGAAGATCAGTTTGATCAATTGAACGCAGTTTTAGGTACTACCTATGACATCAACAATACCGATACCCATAATTATGTCTACGATGCCATTGGTCAATTGATCCTGGACCGTACGGAAGGCTTGACCATTGAATGGCGTGTAGATGGGAAGGTAGACAAGGTAACTAAGGTTCCGCTAGGCTCTAACGACCCGAATGCGACGGAGGTGATCACCTTTATCTACGACGGCTTGGGCAATCGAATTGCCAAGACCGTGAAGCGCGGAGGATCTTCAGATCTAGAGACGACCTACTATGTGCGTGATGCTCAAGGGAATCCACTGTCGGTCTACAAAGAAAACAGTGAAGAAGGCGGTTTGCGTTTGAATCTCATTGAGAACCAGATCTACGGTAGTAGCCGTTTGGGTCTGGAAAGCAAAAGCCAATTGGTTTACGATTCTAATGGGACAGTACCTACTGTAGACTTACTGCAAAAGACCGTGGGAGACAAGCGTTATGAGCTGTCTAATCACCTGGGCAATGTGTTAAGCGTGATCTCTGACAAGAAAACACCGATCCTTTCTGGAAGCACTTTAACGGCCTTTAATCCGGACATAAAAGCCTACAACGATTACTATCCCTTTGGGATGCTCATGCCGAATAGGCATTTTAATACCAGTGATTATCGATATGGGTTTAATGGTATGGAGCAAGACGATGAGCTCAAAGGTGTTGGGAATAGTTATGATTACGGCGCGAGGATGTATGATCCAAGAATTGGACGGTGGTTTAGTATGGACAGGTATGACGAGTATTTTCCTCAAGTATCACCTTATTCATACTCTTTAAATTCACCACTAATGTTCACGGATAAGAATGGAGATTTTCCCTGGCCCGTTTTCCTGAAGGGAGCAGTAATATCTGCATTTAGTGAAACTACATTTCAAATGATAGATTACATGATTCTTGAAGGTGACTTTAATTTTAAATCGGCAATAGCCAACGTTGATTGGACCGATGTTGGTGTCGAAGCTGGAACAGGAGGATTACGGGCGGTTTTCTTACCGTGGTCAAATTATACCGCGAAGCGTGTGTCTAAGCTTTTTAAAGGAAAATACCGAGCATATACATTCTATCTCATAAAAGAAACTATTACTCTAGTTGAAGAATCTTTAAACTTAGCTTTAAAAGATTATGCGAATGGAAAAGAGATCAATGTTGTCGAAGTTTTGACCTCAGTATTAGGAGATAAACTAGTTGGAGAAATTATGTCGTCACAACCCTTAATTCCAAAAGCAATGAAGCGCAAAGGGAAAAGGATTACAAGAAAACTAGATAAGGCGGTACGATTAGAGCAAGAGGTTCATGCCTTAAATGATATGCTCGATGATGCTGTTGATAAAGGAAAACGTAAGAAAGCAGAAAGGCTAAAAAATAGAATTCATAAAAGGGCAGAGAAAATTAATAAATTAGAAAGTCAAGCTGCAAGCATGCTTTCAGAAGAATATTCTAATGCAGGTTGGACTGAATCGTTTAAAGGCGAGTTTCAATCTAGAGCCAAGAATACTGTCAAAAAGTACGTAAAGAAGAACGCCAGTAAGGCAAAAGTGTGGGTTGAAGGTCTTTTCACCGAAGGTGAAGATGGATATACTCCAATTCCAGAAAATGAAATGGAAGAAAACCAAGACGAAGGAAGCGGAGGGAAGAGTAACTAGATTAATCGATGAATTTAAAAGATAAAACAATTATCGTCGTTTGTTGCCTCTTTTTGGGGACCGTTAGTATTTACAACTACTGGTCTACTAAAGAGATTCAGCCAAAAGATAAATACACTGGTACTTATAAAAATTTTGAAGTATTGCGTACCGGCTATAAAGGCTCTGGTCAAGCGTGGGTAATTATAGATGATCGTAAGTTCAATATCTTCTATGAATTATATATAAAATCTGAAAAGTCAGCTGATTTTAATAAGTTAGAATCCGGACAGATAGTATCTGCTTTATACGGACCAGAGAATAATTTAATAGCGCTTTATGATGAAGATTACAATTACATATTATCGGAGGATTATGATTCAATTATAAATACAAATTCCAACGTTGGTTTGATCATAGGTTTGGTCTCAATTTTCACAGCACTTATAGTATTATTTAAATAACATTTTTACAATATGTTTAACTTCTCATGCACCTTCTCAATCTCTTTGTCAATATAAGCTTGCGCATAGTGCACATAGCGGTTAAATGAAGCAGAACCATGGGAATGCCCGGAGATCTTTCTCACAAGATGTTCGGGCATTCCCAATATTAAAAGCGTAGTAATAGCGGTTCGTCTCATCATATGAGAGCTCATCTTATCGCAAAAGCGAATTACATTGCTATTGTGAGTCGATTTAAGCCCTTTTACGCGTCCCAATTGCTCTCTTGACCAGTTTACAGGCTGAGTAAATTCAGCCCGCTCTCCGAGCTTCTTTAAGCTTTTATTGAAGTTGAATAAGGAGAGTGAATCAAAGATTGGCTTTTTGACCGATCTCGGTCGGTATTTTAAATATATCTGCGCTCCGTATTCTGGCAGCTTAATGTAGCTGTAGGTCTTGGTTTTCTTAGACTTGATTTTTAAATACCAAGAATCTCCTTGATATTCAAAATTCTTGTTAGTCAACAGAAATAGATCACTGAACCGCAGTCCCGTGGTGCATCCAAATACAAAGATGTCTTTAATGCGCCTCAGTCCTGGAGTTAAGTTCTTTTCAAGATCCTTATCATGAATTAAATACTTGAGCTGCTCTGGAGAAAGAACAAGAATATCGACCTCTTCTTTCCGCACATAAAACAAGCGTTGAAAGTCGCCTGTATTGAAATCCCTATCGTTCTTTAAATAATTAAAAAACGTACGGATCACCTTCACATTGTGGCCCACGTAATTGTCGTAGCAGCCTTTTTTGTAGAGGTAATCCGTATATCGTTTATAGAATTTCTTCCAGTAGTTTTTCTCAGTGAGATACTCCCTTTTTGTAAGCCTAGACGCGTCGCAAATACGCAACTCAAAACCGGTGACATTTTCAAACTCTACCAAGTTTCTGTAGACGTATTTATAATTGTCTATGGAGGCCTTTTTGATACGTTCTCCGTTTTTTTTGAGACGTTTGCCCGTCTCAGAGTCACGAATAAAAGTTTGATACAGCTTGAGTAAAGGTTGCGCAGTTTTCATAAAAATGAAATTTGTGCAACATATTATCAATTACTACTTATCCAAATAACAATTTCAAATTCGTATATGGATTTTGTATTAATGTTCAGAAAGTGAAAAATCTTCATCTAACAAAATAATTTCACCAACAATGTCATCTTTTGTGTTCAAGTAAAATAATTTACTGTTTAAGTCGCGAAGGCAAATAGTTTCATTCATTAGAACAGTCATCTCACCAATTACCTGTTCTCTAACATTTTTAACATTTTCAAATCTCGCCGGAAATGCTAAATTATAGTCCATTTCATTCCAGATCGTGATTGTCATTTGTTGATTGAAATAACTCTTGTAACCATCTCTGTATTTCTCTGAGAAATTAAACTTAAACCAATATGTTTTTTCTGCCATTTATTTAATTTAAAATCCTTTACCAGGCCTAACTTCAAACCATTCGATTTTAAAGTTATTATTTAATTTTGGAAGAGTGTATTTATCGAATGATAATGCTCTATGGCCGTCCAGCATTCTTTCATATTGAGTTAAACTTTTCGGAATCCTTATTTTTATTGTATAAGCTTTACTAAAACTAGAATTCATCCAAAACTCAAGTCCGGCATCGTCTAGCCAAAATTGTTTTTCTCCAAATCCGTTATCTAATAGTGAGAACTTATTCCCATCAGCTCTAAAGGCAGCATATTCATCTGGACCAAAGTTTCTATAAGCTATAACATCATCAGAATTTTTGGATAATATTCCCGAAAAACTATAGGACTTGGCTGTAACTCTTGATGTAATTCCCGCGAAGGCGTTAACCGGCTGATATACTGACAGTACGTCCTCTGCCATCCAAAAGTAAGATGTAAAAATCCAAAGCTTTTGTCTTAATCTTTCTTCCCTAGCTTCTTTGTCCCATTGTGCATATTTGGCCTCCCAATATGACCCCCATTCTTCTTGATTTCTTGCTTTAGCAGCTAAATAGGTCTCTCCTGGTTTACCGTATTTTACTTTCCACTGTTCGTAAGTAAGATTTACATCGTTTTGATTAACCTCTGAAGTCCAATAAATTCTATCCTGATCTCTTGTGTCATAATTTGCCGGTAGTGGTTTTTTGTATGTTACTGTTACTTCAGATAATGGTATTCCATCCTCAGGAATGATGACAAAATCTGTTGGGATATCAGGGTCTTGGCTTTGATTTTGAGTAGGGTTAGGATCATTGCTCGATTCTAATCCTTCTAACTCAACCGCCATAATTGGAGTGTTTGCACTGAATTGATATTCAGATAACATTGGATATTTATATGACAAAGGATCAGTAGCAAAAAACCTCCCCACTCTCGGATCATGCATTCTATACTTGTAGTTAATAGAATTCCCTTCGCCCTTAATCTCATTATCCAACTCCTGGCCTTGGAAGCCGTAACGGTAATCCGAGGTATTAAAATGCCTGTTTGGCATTAGCATCCCAAAGGGATAGTAATCTAAAACGCGTTAAGCTGCGGTGGATAATGAATTTCGGTAGTTTAAAAACTTTGAAAAACAACCACAAATCGCCCTTTTTGTACATTTTTTAAGGGACAAAAAGGGCGTTTTAAAAGACTCGTAACAAAAAACCCCGCCACATGGGCGGGGTTTATAATTCAATAAGGATTCAATTCTTAGTCTAGGAACAGGGTAAAGTCACTGACACCAAAATAGGTGCTGTAACCACAACCTGGAACCAAAGGCTGATCTATTGGTCTGGAAACAATTACAACATGGCCTGCATTCACTAAAGCGGGATTAATGAATTTTGTGCCTCCTTCGTATTCATTGCCATCGTCATGTACTTGCGGCACGTCAAAATATTCCAATCCTAAATTGCCGGAATTGTTGTTAAGCGGGTGTGAAACTGCATAGTACGATTTCGATGTGGTGTAATCAATACCATTAGGTAAAAACAGTTCAATGCACGACTCATTGGTAATGTAGTCAATAAAGGCATCTGTCATCTGATTAGCAATGGTTATACCGTGATCATCACTACCATCATCTATTCCAATTCCACCAGTGCGCATGGTTAAAATTTGTCCGTCAATATCACCTCCCATAACTGGCCCTCCATCTTCATTTGGATTGAGTGGTGGTTTTGGACCTCCTAGTGGTGGTGGATCAGGACGTCCACAATCAATTTCTGCACATACCTGAGACCACACAAAATCTCTAAAGGCATTTCTAAATGGGTTGGTGTATGTATCGTCCAAGAGTGCAGATGCAGAAACGGTATTGTTTGCGCTCAACACGGAGCCAAAAAAGAATCGAGATCCTGCATCCTCTTTTAAGGTCTTTGCCGTATAGTATGCAAACCAGAGGTTGGCGGCTTCAAAATCGTCATCAAAACTACTGGATTTGGATTGAACACTAAGAGGGGTAATGTCACTGCTGAGTGTCTGAATAGCATTGACCACCTTAACGGCTTTGTCGATCCCTGGATCTTCCAGCTGATCAACTTGATCTTTCTCACAACCTATAAACAGCAAACCTGCTATCATAAGAAGTGGTAAAAGTCTTCTTTTCATAATGAATTTGTTAATGTTAATTATTGATTTCTACGTGTTGTGATTGTTTTTTATTTAAATATCCGTTCTAAGGCGTAGTCCTTTCTACGACTAGAAACCGGAACTTTTACATCATCGGCCAATATCAAAACCCCTTGCTTGCTGTACTTTCTCACATAGGAGCGGTTTACCAAATAGCTCTGATGGCAACGGATGAATTCAGCCTCTGTGAGGAGTTCTTCAATTTTCTTTAAGGGTTTGGAAACTACAATGCGTTCACTGTTGTTCGTGTAAAAGGTGGTGTAATTCCCATCTGAACGGCAATACAGCAAATCTTTTTCATAGACGGCGTAAACGGTATCGGTAGTTTTAAGTACGATTCTCCTTTCTCCAATGCCTTTAAAATAGTCATGAGTAGCCTCCAGAGACTGTTCCAGATTGGCCGCCTCTTTCTGGTCAATGGCTTTTTTAACTGCTTCTGTGAATTCTGAATCGTCAACAGGTTTCAAAATATAATCCAAAGCACCAACGCGAATCGCTTTAATGGCGTGATTGTTAAAGCCAGTGATAAAGATCAATTCAAAATCCTTGTGTTGGATCTGTTGTAAAAGATCAAAACCAGTACCGTCTTCTAATTCTATATCTAGCAGCACCAAATCCGGTTTGTGCAGATTAATAGCCAGGAGCCCTTCTTTAACACTTCCTACCTTCGCCACTACATTTATAGCATCGGTGAAATACGCTTCAATCTTTTGATTTAAGTCTTCGCGTATCGCTTTTTCGTCATCTATGATAATTGCCTTAATCATTGCCAAAACTTTTAATAGGTATCAAGAAAGAAACTTGAGTCCCGCCGTGTTCCGTTGTCGTTTTTGGAAGGTTTTGAAATTTCACACCTGCCCCTGTAACTTTAGTCAGAAAATCTGAAATCAGTTGCGTTGAGGCTGAGTTTTTCGAGTTGGAAGAATCCGTTACAAAGCCGCGGCCATTGTCTCGGATGCGACAAGATAAGTATTTCTTTTCATCTGTAAGTTCAATGTATAGCTTCCCTGTATAAGTGATGCCATTAAATCCATGTTCGATGGCATTTTCTGTAAAAGGTTGCAATAACATGGGTGGAATATAGACCGGATCTTCCTCATCCAAGCCTGTTAATTTCACCTCGTATTCAAATTTTCCAGGAAATCGTATGAGCTGCAGGTCCATGTATTTGCGCAGCGATTCTAGTTCGTCTTCTAGAAGCACATAATCTTCCATGGAGTTTTCCAGAATTAGCCGTAACAATCGTGAAAACTTGAGTAAGTATTCTTCTGCTAGGGCCGGTGCTTCTTTGACTTGCCGCTGGATAGCATACAATGTATTGGAAGTAAAATGCGGATTCATTTGCGAGCGCAGCAAGCGCTGTTGCATTTTTAGTCCGGCACGTTCAAAACTCAACTTGCGCTGTCTGTAATACAAAAGGCCTAAACCGATCAGCAGTAAACCACCTCCAGCGATAAAATACACCCGATTCTCCAAACGGATGTTTTCAATTTCTTTTAACTGTTGTGCAGCCAGTAGTTCGCGCTCTTTCTCATACGCCTTAGTGAGTTCCACCAGTTCGTCGGAGTACTTCTTTCGGTAGTCATCTGCAAAGAAATTTGAGATGGAATCTACCAAAATACCAATCTCGCGAGGGCTTTTATTGGTTTCTGAAGCCAATCTAAAATTATACTTCACATAGCTTTTATTGCTACTGTTTCTCAATTTGTTAAGGCCCAGTCCCTTTACTGAGTCTAAGTAGGATTGCGCCGCCTCATAATCCCTTAGGTCCATACTCACCTCGGCCAAATTGCAATATTCCAGGCCTAGATTTTGAGTTCTATCTGGCGAATCTGGAGTTTGCTTTACGTGAGCTAGAGACCTTTTGTAAAAGTCACGCGCCGTTTCAAAATCTCCTTTGTAGTATTGACTAATCGCGTATTTGGTAAGAACTTGCTGAGCCAGATAATGGTTGAGCGATTGTTCCTTTCCAATCAGGATCTGCGTGAGCGAGTCTGATTGTTGGTAATTCTTTCCTTGATAATCGTTAATGTTGATCTGCAAGATCTCCGCGTTGGCCAAGGCGTTGGAATCTCCCAGACTGCGCCAAAGTTCAATGTGTTTGGCGTTATATTTTCTCGCATTCTCATAGTCGCGATTTCCAAAATACGTTTGGGCGTAAAAGTAGTTGAGCCAAGCTTGAGCTAAGGTGTCTTCGGATTTGATCTTTCGGCTAAATTTTTCGGCTACAGCCAAGGCGTTTCCAAAGTCACTTTTCAAATAGTAATTATCCCAGGCGGCATTAAAGTAGTTTATGAACTTAAAATTATTCGCTTTTAAAGTATCTGGAAGGGATTCGAGCGAACGACTAAAGTAAAAGGAAGCGGAATCGATTTGCCCATTATTGCGGTGATAAAACCCCAGAAGGTGATCGTTGTAGGCTCTTGCAGCATCAGATAACTCGGGATTCTTTCGCAATAAGGCCGCTGCCTGATACAAATTGGTCACCGTGCTGTCGGTTAATTCGTCTTTGCTTTCCTGTTGAAATGCTTCAATCTCAGCTTCCATCTGGGCAAGGGAATCTCCTTGATCTTTGCAAGAGAGAAAGAGCAGTAAAACTAGAAGTACAGGAAAGGGGGTAAATTGCATCCGACAGTAAACATATGAAAAATGACAACCAAGTAAAAGCACCTTAGTAAAGCCCGATAAAGGTTTTAACCTTTAGACAAGGTTTTACTTGATTTTGAGTGGTTTAAGCTGATTTAAGCTGTGAAATATTGCGGTTTAACAGTAGTTATTTTACGGAACATTCTTACATCAAAAAGAAAGCTTATGGGTTTTTTCCCCTTTTTTGATCCTTTTGTCGATAAAGTGTACGGCGCTGTCGGAGCGCATGGGTTTTTTCCTAACTTTAAGCTTAATCAACAATTTTTCAAACAATCACAATGAAAAAACTTTATCTCTCCTTGTGTGCAATGCTAATGATTGGCTCAGCGGCATTTGCCACAAACCCTACAAACCCCATTGATGAAAACTGTTCCACTGAAGAATTCACTCTTGGGGGCACTGTTTTACAGCCACATAGCCTGTATGCAGTAGCTGCTTTTGGAGACGGCGTAGCTCGTTTTAGCTATTTTCCAGAATCAGACCTTTTGAACTACGATCCAGCGACTTTGGTAAACACCGGAATCTCTACCAACTATGGTTTGGATTACAACCCTGTTGACGGGATGGTTTACTACTTCTCTGAAGGTACTAGCGGACGAAGCATCTTTACTTTGGATGTAGGATCTGGAACTAGTTCTGAGATCGCTGCCATCACTTCTTCAGGAGGAGCAAACAATGCTAACGCTATGGCCTTTGACCGCAACGGAGTACTTTATGTTGCTTTCGGCTCTGGTGATTTGAACATAGTAGATCCTTCTACTGGTGTTGGAACCGCTTTGGGTACTTTACCAGGATCTGGTGGTGCTGGAATGACCTATGACTGGGACAACGACCGATTGATCTACACTGTAGGTACGGGCCCAATTGACGTTTATGAAATTGACACTAGTACAGGAGTAAGCAATCTATTGTTTCAATTTGCTTCTGTACCAGGAGCAGGAGGTTCTTGTACGTCTCAGGCCGTGGAGTATGTAGGTAATGGTAAGTGTATCTCTTCTTCAACTTTTGGTTGTGGAATCATTTACACTATTGATTTGAATACGGAGGCAGTAGTAAGCCTTTCTGATCCAAACCCATTTGACAATTCCATTAAGGATTTGATGTATATCAACGCAGGTTCTCCTTTTGCGGTTGCTTGTAATGATGCAACCACTGAGGTTCAAGCGGACCTTTCTGTGCCGTTAGAAGGCTGGGAGATCAGTAACGCTCCAATTAACAACCTTTGGGCAGTAGATGCTTTTGCAGGCGGTACCATGGATGTTCACTTATACACGTATGATGCAGATACAGATGACATCGGTATTCGTGTGGCTAATCAAGGAATGACTGGATCCAACCAATTTTACGGAATTGACTGGCACCCTATTGAGAACACGGTGTACATTATGCAAGACAACGATAGTTTTGAGCGCTCTTTGTTCCGTGTTGATGACATCACTACAGGTACTTTGACTTTTATTGATACCATGGTTTCTCCATTGGGAGATACCCAACCACAAGACTTTACTTTTGGTAGTGATGGCGCAATTTATGTGACCTTCCAATCTGGAGAAATAGGTCTTTATGATATCAGTACTGGAACCATGAATGCCTTTGCTGATGTTGGAACTGCAGGTTCTGACGGAGGTGTTGGGTTTACTTATGATTTTGACAACAACCGTCTTTTACATGCCAGTTCTTCGGGTACGGTAAACGTGAATGCTATTGATATTGCTACTGGAACTGTTAGCCCAGTAGTTTCCTTTGCTGTTCCTGACGGCGGTTGCGGAGGTTCTGCACAGGGTATTGAGTACATTGGAGGAGATCGCGTACTTGGTTCAACTACTTTTGGTTGCGACGCTATCTATGTAGTTGATTTGACTTCAGGAACCGGAACTCAACTGGCAACTCCATCTGCAGATGGTTTGACTAGTTCTACTAAGGATTTGATGTATGTGTCTTTTGAGCACACGCTATCACCAGATCCACTAGATTGTGATGACGTTGGAGATGTAACAGTTAATATTATGGTGACCGATCTTAACGGAAACATGTCTAGCTGTGATGCTACAGTTACTGTAGAAGATCCTAACGATTTCTGTGCACTATCTGTAGATGAGTTTACGGAAGCACAAGTAGTTCTTTATCCAAACCCAGCCGGAGATCAATTGCAGATCCAGTGGAACGCTAACGAAGCCTTGGAGAGCATCCAGATCTTTGATATTACTGGAAAGCAGGTATTGACTCAAACCATGAACCAAAATGCTAGTTTGACACTAGACGTGTCTGAATTAGCAACTGGTCTTTATGTGGTGAAATTACAAAGTGCTGCAGGAACAGCGGTAAAACGTCTGATCAAGCAATAAGCTTTAAACAACTTCAAACTAAAAAGGCTCCTTTCACAGGAGCCTTTTTTTATTGTTCTTCTAAATACTCGTAGATAAATTCTCCCCGAACGTATTGCACATTGCGCAAACTGTCTGTACGGTAACTGGTGCGTTTGGCGTTTAGTGAGAGCCCCGTTTTATTCTCGTAGATATCGTTTCTAATATAGCTGTAGCTGCCGTTGTGCAAAACTAAGGCCGCCTCTAAACGGTAATTCTCTTTATTAAAGTAGTATTTCCATTTGGTTCCTTCGGAGCCGTCGCTTTCAGTATATCCTAAACCAATGACATAAACGGCTTGATCATCTTCTAAAACTTCATCATCAAATCGAACCAAAAGGTCGGCATCTGCCATTAACTTGAAGGGTTGACACAAGGTGTAAGGAGCTGTGCGCAAACTTTCCCGATAGCGCGTGCTGTCTTTGGCAGTGAGTTCAAAATTGGCTTTGATCACTCCAGCAGAATCCAACTTAAAGGCTTTTAGTTGACTATCGTCTAACCAGCGCATACTGGCAGGTAGATCTCGATATAGTGGATGGTGATAAACAATGCTGGTTTCAGACTCCAGACTGCCATCGGCTTTATAGAGTTTGGTGGTCTTTAGATAGCTGAGCTCATCCACAGCTTCCCAGGCGGCAATACCACCATGGTATTCCATACTTTTAAGTACAATGTCTTCTGCCGACTCTTCATTACATGAAATGCACCCAATCAGCAACAACAGTAAAGCCAAATGTTTCATCTATTTAAAAATTTTTATTTATCTGGAAATCAAGCAAATAAAAATTATTTGCATAGATCAACCGCTTCGCTTTCGCACAAAAATTTTAATTATAGCTACAGGCATGCTAATAATTAAATTTGTTTGTGCTCATTTCATAACAGATTATTTTGCGTAAACCGGCCCCAGTTCTCGGAGCATGATCTCTGTGATTTCTTCAATGCCGTATTTGTGGGCCCAGCCCCAATCATTTCGAGCTTCAGAATCATCAATGGAGTTTGGCCAAGAATCTGCGATCTCCTGTCTAAAATCAGGGTCGTAGGAGATCTTAAAATCAGGACGTTGTTTCTTTATTTCAGCCGCGAGCTCTTCAGGAGTAAAACTCAAGGCCGCCAAATTGTAGGAGCTGTGAACTTTGATTTTTTCTCTCGGTACGTCCATAATGGAGATAGTGGCATGGATCGCATCTTCTATATACATCATAGGAAGTTCACTTTGCGCATTCAAAAAGGACACATAGCAATCGTGTTTAAGCGCTTTGTGGAAGATGTCTACTGCGTAGTCTGTGGTTCCTCCTCCTGGAGCTGTTTTATAGCTGATCAATCCCGGATAGCGAATGCTTCTCACATCCACGCCAAATTTCCGGTGGTAATATTCACACCAGCGTTCTCCGGCCAGTTTACTGATCCCATAAACCGTGCTGGGCTCCATAATGGTTTGTTGCGGCGTATTATCTTTAGGAGTTGATTCTCCGAAAACTGCAATACTGGAAGGCCAAAAAACCTTTTCAATCTTTCCATCCTTTGCCAAGTCCAAGACGTTGAAAAGCGAGTTCATATTGAGTTGCCAAGCCTTTTCTGGGAACTTCTCTCCTGTGGCAGAAAGCATGGCAGCAAGCAGGTAAACTTCAGTGATCTCATATTGGATCACCACATCTTCGATTTGACTGTAATCGGTAGCGTCAATAACCTCAAAAGGTCCTTGCGCCATCATTTCATCATCTGCTTCTTTGATATCACTGACAATCACTTTTTTTGCACCGTATTTTGAGCGTAATTGTGTTACCAGTTCTGTGCCTAATTGTCCACAGCCACCCAGGACCAGGATTCGAGATTTTAGCATAATTGGTCTAAACTAAGGAAGTATTTATTTGGTTGCGCACCCTCTAAGAAGAAGCTGCAAAGCAAATATAAGCAGAATAAAACTGAGAGGATTCCTGCCTTTATTTGTGTTTTCTACAACAGTCTCAGGGCAAGGATTTGATTATATTTGCCCAGTAATGCGCATTAGATTCAACATACTCAGCGGTTTTGCTTGTTGCTTTTTTTGCTTCGGATTGTTATTCACGGCTTGTGACTCCAATTCCGGACAGCAACAACAAGATCAGACTGCAACCAAGGACAGCACATCCTTTTATGGAACGGCCAGTATAAAGCTACCACGCATAAACGCTGCCGCCACTCCCATTGTGAATGATTGGTCCATCTTTGATGATTTTGAAGATGAACTCATCGCTATGAATACCCTTTCTTTAGCAGAGATCCGTTCACGCTCAGAACGCTTGGTGAGCTTTTCAGATTCTTTGGCCAATACAGTACCTGACACTTTAGGAGAGCAAAGTATTCGTTCTCGTGTGAATGTTTTACAAACACGGGTTAAGCTTTTGAATCAAGCTATTAATAGTGAACGCCCTAGAGCCGAGGCCATTTCTACATGCTTTGAAGAACTCAATACTTCTATGGCTAATTTAAAGGTGCGCATTAATGAAAAGATACTCAAGGATCGCATTGATCTGGACAGAAAAGAAAATGAAGAGGCCGAACGCGAAAAGCAAAAGGCCATTTTAGACTCTATAATTGCAGCAGAAAATCAGCGATGATCATAAATCGTGTAACGTTTCTCGCTCAAAACGGTCTTATATCCATAAACTAAGAATAAATCATTTAAATAACTTCTATGAAGCGTATGTATTTGCTAGCCTCTTTGGGTGCTTTTGCGAGCATTCTGTTGGTTAGTTCGTGTAATAACGAAAACGACATGGCGCAGAAAGATGACGAACCTCGCGGTATCATTCTGGCCAATATGGACACCACCGTGTCCCCAAAAAATGACTTCTACAATTATGTTAACGGAACCTGGCTCAAGGAAACGGAGATTCCTGGAGATCGCTCAACTTGGGGTGGATTTAGCGTTTTGCGTAAATCTACAGATGCCGATGTATTGGAATTGATTGCAGAGGCTCGTGAAAGCGGGAAGTACAGCCCAGAGACCGATCAGGCTAAGGCGATCTTCCTCTTTGAATCCAAATTAGATACCGTCGCGCGTGATGCTGCTGGAATTACTCCTTTGCAACCTGCTTTAGACGCTATCAATGGAATTTCAAATTTGGAGGATTTACAAACCGTTTTAGCAACAAATTCTGCTGTTAGTGCTCCATTCTTAGGTATGCAAGCCTTTGGAGATTTCAACGATTCTTCCATGAACACTTTTTACGTAACTCCAGGCGGAACTGGATTGCCAGATCGTGATTACTACCTTTTGCAAGACGAGAAATCTAAGGAGATCCGTGAGGAATACAAGAATTTTATCGTGAAGATGCTTCAGTATGTTGGAGACGATGAAGCTACGGCAAGAGCAGCTGCTGAGAAGATCCTTGCCATGGAAACTCAACTGGAGGAGCCTAAATTGGATAAGGTGGAAAGCCGTGACGTTCGAAATCTAAACAATCCACGCACTTTTGCAGAATTACAGGCAATGATTCCATCCTTGAACCTAGACAAGCTAATGAAGGACATGGAAGTGCCTGTGCAGATCGAAAGTTTGATCGTTCTAGATCTCGATTATATGTCGGCCTTGGAAGACTTCATGAAAAACACCTCTATTGAAGATATCAAGACTTTGGTAAAGTGGACTACTTTGAATAACTCTGCCAATATGCTCACCACAGAAATTGAATATACCAACTGGGAATTCTATTCTAAGTATTTGAGAGACACTAAAAAGCAACGTGATCCTAAGGAGCGCGCTTTGGCAACTGTAAACAACAATGTTGGAGAAGCGCTTGGAAAGCTATACGTAGATGCGAAATTCCCGCCAGAAGCTAAGGCCAAGGCTGAGGAAATGATCGGAAACGTTATCGAAGCTTATAAAAAACGTATTAGTGTAGTTGATTGGATGAGCGACAGTACAAAAACTAAAGCCATCGAAAAGCTCGATAAGTTCACCGTGAAGATCGGTTACCCAGACGAATGGGAAGACTACTCTGAATTAGCAATTACTGAGGACAACGGTTACTTTGACAATATGATTGCGCTCAATAAGTGGGCAACTAAAAAGAACCTAGCAGATATTTACCAGCCGGTAGATCGCAGCGAGTGGGGAATGGCGCCACAAATTGTGAATGCGTACTTCAACCCATTGAACAACGAGATCGTATTCCCGGCAGCTATTTTACAGCCTCCTTTCTACGATTACTTAGCAGATGATGCTGTGAACTACGGTGGAATCGGAGCCGTAATTGGGCACGAGATCTCTCACGCCTTTGATGATTCTGGAGCGCGTTTTGACGGAGACGGAAACGCTGTGAACTGGTGGACAGCTGCAGACTTGGAGCAGTTTACCGCTCGCGGAAAAGCATTGATTGAACAATATGACCAAATTGAAGTGGTAGATTCTGTTTATATCAACGGAGCCTTTACTCTTGGTGAGAACATTGGTGACTTAGGAGGAGTACTCGGAGCCTACGACGGACTTCAAATGTATTTTGAAGAGAATGGACGTCCTGATAATATTGACGGTTTCACTCCAGAGCAGCGATTCTTTATGTCTTGGGCAACCGTATGGCGTACTTTGGCAAAAGATGAGGCTTTGCGCACTCAGGTCCTCACAGATCCACACTCTCCAGGACGTTGGAGAGCCACTCAACCTTTGCAAAATGTGGACGCCTTTTACGAAGCGTTTGACATTAAAGAAGGAGACGGTATGTGGTTAGCACCAGAAGAGCGCGTGCGCATTTGGTAATAAGACATTTCTTTAAAGACAGAAGGCCTTCCCAATTTGGAAGGCCTTTTTTTGTTTATTGCAGAGTGATACTGTCCTGAATAGGTAGCTGCAAGGCTGCGGTGTCAAATTCATCTTGAGTTACTATAGCATCTTTGATCACAAAGGGAGATGGGATCATATCTGCACTGCGCTCAGGAATGTTGAATTGATCGCTTTTTAATAAGTCATGCGAGTAGGATATGAATTTGAAAACAGGCATTTCTCCATTTTCAGTTTCAAAATCAATGGTCAGTGGGTCGCTGTCTGTGATGTGGTAGCGTCCCATAAAGTTAGACCTGCGTTTACTCCAAATATATCCCGTGCTGTCTGCATGGATCTTTTGCCCATTATAACTTAAGGCTTTAAAGCGATACGTAGTATCTGCATAAATAGCAATACGCGTGATCTTTCGCTGAGGTTCCAAGGTTAAGCTATACCGATTTGTTGCAGTTGTGTCTGTATTTAGGCTCGCGTTGAGACTTGGAATTCGTTTATTTTCAAACTTGATTCCATAAGTGTAGCCCGTATTGTACTTGCTGCCGGCAACAGAACTTACCAGCGAATCTGCAGCAACCGGAGCTTCTCCCAGCACTGCGCGGGTCCAATCGTCTAGAATACCGTCATAGGTAACCATATAGGCTTCCTCTTTGGAATTGTCTTGATAGTAAACCAAAGAGTTGGGTTTGGGTCGATCTTCAGACCAACCGCTTTGTGTATGGGCGGCTATCAAAAAGATTAGCAAGAAAAATAGACTGATCTTCCACAAGTATTTATTGAACGGAAACGCTCCAGTTACTGAGGCGATCAATCCAAAAAGCAAGCCGGTAAATACCACGCTGGCCACCAACATTTCTAAACCTAAACCTACCGGGAAGAACTGCACCAAAGGACTAAACATGAGTACAGCCGGAGCAGAGAGGATCGCAATTAGAAGCGGATTAGCTTCGGGAGCTTTGATCAAATAGGCCAGAATAAAGAATCCGAAGTAAACCGGAATAATAAAGTAAGCAGCGCCCGGCAGATAAAGAGCAACTGCCGTATTGACGATCATCCACATAAGCAAAGGAACCACCATAAGGTTAGCGCGAGAAATGGTCGCACAAAAACGACTGTACAGGCCAAAATAGACGGCTAAGGTTAGCATCACAAAGGCCACAATGTAATAATGACCGTTATAGGTGAAGCCGTGTTGGATCTCTCCGTACTGCGGATACACTTTGTAGAGTAACCACATCATACCGTGGGTCAATAAAGCGGAAACAATTAGTGAGAGCAAAAATACCCCTCCAGCTTTTCCCCACTGCTTGCCTTGTAGGGCTTTCTTTTTGGTTCCCCAAAGCAGTAATCCCAAAAAGGCAAACCACCCGATCAAAACCATGGGCAAGACCCAGGAGAAAGGGTAGGTAATAAAGTCGACCAAAGGAAAGTTCACATAAACATTGTCTTCTTCCGCTTTTAAACTGCTGAGGTCTGCCTCGGCAAAGTAGGTCAACAACGGCATTAAATAAGATCCTTGGTGCTCTAGCGAATTACGATCCAGGTTTTCGTAATTATCATTGATGGTATGATAATCATAGTGATCGTCAATAAAAGCAAAAAAGAAACTATCAATGTCTCCATCTTCTCTAAAAACGGTACTGTCTGTATCGTTAGGAAGCATTTTGTAAATACTATACATCAAAGAACTGGCCACTGGGAAATCAGGATTGGCTTCTGCAAATGCTTTGATCAGGTTTTGGTTTCCACCATTAGTTTCCACGATCATATTGGAAGGCCCACCGCTACCTCGGGCTTCAAAATTGAGGACCAATCCTGCATTTTTTGCCCAAGGATGCTGATTTACATAGGTAGAGGCTCCGTTAAGGCCGAGTTCTTCAGAATCCGTAATACAAATAATGATGTCGTTCTTTGGGGTCTTGCCCGTGGCCAAATAGGCCCGAACACTTTCCATAATGGTTACCACTCCAGATCCAGCGTCACTGGCTCCTAGACTATAACTTTGTGCGCTGTCATAATGAGAGAGCAGCACCAATGATTTGCCGTCTTCGTTTCCTTTTATGCGGGCAAGAATATTTTTTGGTTTAACGACTTGTCCCCAGTTTTGGTTGAGGTCATAGTCGTCTTGAATGCTGACTTCCAAGCCCATTTTGGTTAATTCCTCAGCAATATATTCTCTAACTATTGCATGACCCTCAGAGCCTAAGTAGTGAGGTTGTGCTGAAATTTCTTTGAGATGCACTAAAGCGCGAGCCGTAGAAAATTCGGTTTCCGGAGCAGATTCATCAGAGATTTTTGTGGGCATTAGGCTGTAAAAACTGTACCAAACCAAACCAATAATGAGTAGTAAGGACAGTAGGTGGGAAGTTCTTTTCATCCGTAAAGTTTAAGTGGTCTTGCGGTGAATTTTTACCGCATTGCTTAAAATTAAGATAATTATTTGGTTTGATCCGATTGCTGCTTTCCCGTAAGTGAAATTGCGTAAATAATTGTATATTAGGGTAAAACAGTAAGATCATGGCCATTAAAAGTTACGTAGGACGACGCTCCAAACCTATCAAAGGGTCTGCTGAAAACATTCGTGTTTCAGACTACATGACTCGTAAACTAATCACCTTTCGGCCCGATCAACCGGTGCTGGAGGTAATGAACACCCTTATCAAAAACAAGATTTCGGGAGGTCCCGTGGTTAATGACAAAGGGGAGCTCGTCGGAATTATTTCCGAGGGCGATTGTATGAAGCAGATCAGTGAATCTCGTTACTATAATCAACCTATGGATAATATCACTGTAGAGCAGCATATGGCAACAGATGTTGAAACCATAGATGGTGATCTCAATGTCTTTGATGCGGCGCAGCGATTTGTGAATTCAAAACGCCGTCGATTCCCAATTGTGGAAAACGGAAAATTAGTTGGGCAGATCAGTCAGAAGGATGTGCTCAAAGCAGCACTGCAAATGAAAGGGCAGAGCTGGAAATAAATTAGTTTGAACTATTTTTTGGAAAAGCTTCTGGATCATTCGTGACCAGGAGCTTTTTTTTCACAGAAGCAGTAAGCTCAAGCGTGCGTTGTGAATTGTCGTTGCTCCAATTTGCTACTCCAGCAATGGCAACTTTGTCGCCTGGAAGTAAAATAGATTCCTCAAAATAGAGGGTTCGCCTTATTTTGAGCAAACCATCGGCTTCAGAGATCTTAGCCTGCTTCAGAAAAGCATTGTATTTCTCGCGATCCACTTTTAGTCCCTTGCTGTCCATATGCAGGTGCGTCCTCAGATGGAATCTACATAATTGCGGATGCGTGGATACTATTTTTGCAATATCGCTTCCGTCTGAGATCGAAAAGGGTACAATTTTAAGATCTTGAAAGATCAGAGATTCTCCATCATTTTTCCGAACAAACACCTTGACTTTATAAGCGGCACAGGGCAAATCAGTGAGCGGAGAACGCAATTGGCTTTCACCCAGTTGGGCGTTCCCATGCACACGGACATAGGTCCCGTTCTTAGCACTGTATAATGGAATCGCAGACATTTTTTTGATTGACCTGAGCACTATTTGCTTCGTGTTGAACAGCAATGCATTCAGCGCTAAAAACGATACGAAGACAACTACGAATAGCACCAAAACCCAACCCCAGGTTGGCAAGGCTAAAGAAAAGTTTGGAATGATCATCTGCGCTTGGGTAAGGTTTTAAGAGCTTTGGGCAAATCTGTTACAATGAGGCGTTGTCTGAAGTTACCACTGAGCTCTAAAAGTCTCGAAAAATTAAAGCCTTCAACGGGCTCGTCCAGGCGTTTCCATTCTGCGTTTCCTTTTACAACAACATCCTCTCCAACTTGTAGAATAGCCTCCTTATAACGCAGCGTTTTGTCAGATTTAAACAGCCAGGTCTTCCCGTCGTAATCTTGAGAATTAAGGTATTGTTTCATGGCTTGTGTTGGTTTGGTTGACCAACTACCGCTGCGTCTGTTATGATCTACCACTAAATGAAAAAGCAGTGCGCGTTTGTCGTGTGCCCTGATTTTAGCCTTTTCTCCTCCAGAGACCAAATAGAAGGGGCTGTATTTAAAGTCATTGATCACAGTATGCCAATTTTTGTCACCCTTGCGTTCCACGATAATATGATAATACACACAAGGGCGTTTACTTAAAGGCGCAATTAAAGGCTCATTTATGGCTTCCACGATTCCATGTAAGCGCACATATTCCTTGTCTTTGACAGTGTTGATTGGTTTGGATGGACTCTTTTTGAGTTCGCGTAATATCCTGTTTTTTTTACTGTAGAAATAAGAGATGGCCGCAACAATTCCAATGACCGCAAAGACCGCCAATGGAAAAATAATATCATCATTCATAGGATAAGGCTATTCGCGTTTTACTAACGCAAAATAGTCGTTTTCTAGCGGTAAATACCCTTGGTCATAGACAAAATAATAGACGGCTCCCGCTTTTGTGGTGTAGATTCGAGTGTACAGATTGAAGTTAAATCCCAGTTCGAGCAGTTTTCCACGAGTGGTTTTGCTTTTTTGCTTCGGATTCAGACTTTTTAAAATGCGCCAGTTTCTTCTGAGGCTATTATTGGTGTTTCGGATGGCATTTGTAGCATCTCTGTTGATGCGGTTATTGTAGTTGTTTCTACAGCCGTCATCGCAGAATTTTTTGTCCACTCTACCGATTACTGTGGTGCCACATTCTAAACATTTTCTTTCCATTGCTTCGGATGTTTTTTAGGGAGCACATGGAAAAGTACTGAAATCTGACTTTGGATAGAACCCTTGACTTGACTTAGTAAACAGGATTTATAAATATCAAGCTGATCCGACAACAATCACTTACAATTCTTTCCAAACAACTGTAAACGATAGCTCACCGACTATTCCTTTGATGCCGATCTATGTTTGCCCTGTCGAATCAAAGTGGTTCGATAGCCTTAACTGTTAATATTTAAAACAAATTATTATGAATGCACTTAGAAACAAAGTACAGTTGATTGGACGATTAGGACAAGATCCAGAAGTATTGACCTTTGATGATGGTGGGAAGATGGCCAAATTCTCTATGGCCACCGATGACAGCTATAAAGACAAGCAAGGTCAAAAGATAGAGCGCACCCAGTGGCACAATATCATTGTTCGCGGGGGTTTGGTCAATATTGTTGAGAATTACATATCCAAGGGTCAGGAGATTGCTGTGGAAGGAAAACTCAGCAACCGTTCTTGGGATGATAAGGATGGCAATAAACGCTACACCACAGAAGTGATGGTCAACGAGCTACTGCTCTTGGGGAAAAGTTAAATCAGCTCCTCAAGCTTTTTCGGGCAGCTTCAGAGCTGCCTGTTTTTATAGTTTCAAAGTCTGAAAATTGAGGGGGATGTTGTTTTATTCGTGCTCAGCAAGAATACAATCTGCTATAGATTGAAGATAATGACTTGTGTAAATGAAAATTAAAACGCATTTTTACCGCATGTTGAAAAACACATTACATAGCAAACCCGTAGGGAATTATCCTATGATCATAGACGGTTCAGAGCAGTTTTGGCTGATCCGCAAGGGGTGCTATGTACATTTTTAGACCGAGAAAATTCGCATTTTAATGCATGTACAATAGGGCGCCCAAGAAATTGGGCGCTTTTTTTTGAATTTTTTTAATCGAATAGTATGACAAAAACTTTAAACCCGTTTTGGGGAGTGTAGCACATAAGTAATTGATAGTAAAAAACTTAAATCTAACTCCCGATAATCCGCCAAAAGCGGACAGGGATCTCCTATGTCAAAAAATAACTTAACTAATTGATAATCAGTAAAATAAATTGAATTTTTATTTGGATTTTACAAAACAAGTCGCATCTTTGCAGCGCAGTTTTAAACAACGGAATTGCAATTAGTAATTAATAAATAATAAACGATGCAGAGCAATATACTTTATGACTTTAGCACAGTGGCAGGGGAGCTGTCACCGCTAACAATTCAGACTCGCTTCGTGATATTTTATAGCTAACTCACCTATGAAAGATCCGAAGCCACATTAAACCCGCTTCGGATTTCATTTCCTTTTTACAGATGACACCCGTTGCGGCAAGTTAAACGCTAGGCCTTATGGCCAAGCAAAAGTTCTTTTACCGTAATGGAAACAAAGCAAAACATGTATTTGTTAAAAGCTTTGGACGCTTATCCTTATGAGCTGCAAGAGGCAATGGAAGCGCTGGAATATGCCCTTTCTTATGAGCCAGAGAACGCAGAGGCACTCTTTTTAATGGGTCGCTTTTACAGCGAACAGTTGCAAGATTTTGAAACGGCCAAGTACTATTATGATGCAGCCTTAGCTCAAAATTTGGCCATGCCAAGAGTCTATGTCTACTACGCCCAGCTCTTAATAAACAATGAGGATTATCCGGGGGCCAAACGCTTGCTTGAATTCGCAAAAACCCAGAAGGGTGTGGATCGTGCTTACTTGTGCTATTTAGAGGGCTTGATCATGGAATATGAGGCCGAATTCAAACAGGCAAAGAAAGCTTATAAGCGGGCTAAAAAGTTGAGCGTGAGCAACAACTTCCGCAGTCAAGTGGATAATGAAATTGCTCGTGTTAAGGACAAGCAACCCAAAGCCAAGACAAAGGCAAAAAAGAAGAAAAAGAGAAAAAACAAAAAGAAGAAATCTAACAAATAAAACCCGCTCCGCTGGGAGCGGTATTTGGAAGTGCGACGGCGTTGGAGAGCCGTAGGAGTCTGTAAAACTCCTGTCATCGCGACTGAGATAGTTCGAATCTATCACTTCCACAAACAGTACTGTGGCTCAAAGGCTAGAGCACCCGGTTGTCGCCCGGGAGGGTATGGGTTCGAGTCCCATCAGTACTGCAACATTGACTTGTGGTGTAATGGCAACATTCCGGACTTTGAATCCGGAGATCGAAGTTCGAATCTTCGCGAGTTAATTGGAATTCTGGCAGAAGAGGTTATGCGCTCCGCTGAATCCGGAGAGATACACGTTCGACCCGTGTGAATTCCACATCGAGCAAGCCCTGTGAGGTGTTTCTGTACAGCACCCTTGTATGCTTGAGTGCCTCTATGGTATTCTTTAGGTATATGCAGCTTGACTGGAAGGCTTTGGAGAGAAGCCAAAACATATCTCGTGAACGCAAGATGGCGTCGGTTCAAATCCGACCACCGCTCAAAATGGTGTAACTCAGTTTGGTAGAGTACTTGTTAGAAATGTGCAGGTTCGAGTCCTGCTTCTGCTTGTGGCAGAATGGCGGAAATGGTAGACGCGCTAGATGAGGGTTCTAGTATTTTTTAGGGTCTGTAAAACCCACCATTGAGTTGACTGCTCACAAAAACAGTCGCCAGCCTTTTACGCTGTTAAAAGAAGTGGTCAAAAGGTATTGTTAACCTGTCTTTAAGGCATGTTGACCCCTTGTACTGGCCGAGGTAAAGCTCACTGGTTCTGGGAGTGTCAAGCGCTTTTTAAGGAAGACTGATGGTCTAAGCTCGGGCGTTGTGCCTTAAAGCATTACACCTAAAGTCGCACTTAAAAATCCATTGATACCAAAGGAACTAAAGTTGCGCCTTCGCAAGTGGAGTGGAACTTTTGACCGCTTTAATAATGAAAACCTGCAGCCTTGCTGCATTGAAAATATAGTTCTCGCTTTTTTACCGGTAGGCGAGCCTGTGACCGACCCAATTGGGTCAAAAATTGAAGTTGAATATTTAAAATTTAGAACAAATGAAACGAATCCGAATTAACACAGGAAAAGCTGGATTGGTCTTTAAAAATGGCGAATACCAACGCGTTTTGACTGCCGGTGTTTACTTCCTTGGATGGAGAGAAAAGCTTATAACCGCCGATATGGGATTGATTTTTAACGCACCCATTTCATTGGATATTTTGCTTAGAGATGAGGAGCTCAAAGCCATGTTGCATGTGGTGGAGGTGGCCGATAACCAATTGGCCTTGGCTTACAAGAACAACCGTTTCTTGCAGGTCTTCACCGCGGGGCGTTATGTGTACTGGAAAGGACATATTGATTTTAAATTCACGATGGTAGATCTTGACAAGATTTACATTACTGAAGATATTGACAAGTCTCTTTTCAACACACATAAGTTGGGTATGTTCATCAGAAAGTTTGAGGTAGAGAATTATGAAAAAGCCGTCCTTTTGGTTGATGACCAATACGTCAAAACCTTGAGCGGTGGTACCTACAGATTCTGGAAAAACGATACCAGCATTAAGATCGCCAAGGTTGATATGCGACAACAACAGTTGGAGATCGCTGGACAAGAATTGTTGACCCAGGATAAAGCGACCGTTAGAGTTAATTTCTACGCGCAGTACAAGGTAACCGATATTGAAAAGGCTTTGCTTGAAAACAAGAACTACGAAAAACAACTTTACGTAGTCTTGCAATTGGCATTGCGTGCTTTCATTGGTGGATATACTTTGGATAAACTTTTGGAGAGCAAAGATGAATTGGCTGAAATGGTTTTGAAAAAAGCCAAAGAAGCCGCTGCGGCTTTGGGAGTTCAGATCTTGAGCACAGGTATCCGTGACATTATCCTTACGGGAGAAATGAAGCAGATCATGAATCAAGTATTGATGGCTCAAAAGCAAGCGCAAGCCAACGTAATTACCAGACGTGAAGAAACCGCTTCTACCAGAAGCTTGCTCAACACGGCCAAACTTATGGAAGACAACGAAATGTTGTTCGCCCTTAAGGAAATGGAATACGTAGAGAAGATCGCAGACAAGATCGGACAGATCACCGTTGCCGGTAACGGCGGTGTTGTCAAGCAATTGAAAGAGATCTTCGAGCTCAATAAATAACGAAAAACCCCGACCATTTGGCCGGGGTTTTCTTCATCAACTAACTAAACATACCTACTTTACAGTGAGGGTATATTGTGGTGTTTTATTCAGCGGACAGAAGTAAACATACTCGCCAGCTTCTAGATGCACAACGTTGGATTTTTCAGTGGTTCCTTGCGCAACGACTTGAGTTACGTAGGCCGACTTGATGTGGTTGGCAGGATCTGATGCATCAGCACCTTTGGGTACTAATACAAATCCTACATCCACGCCCGCGTTGTTATTGGTAATGGCAAAAACATAATCACCAGCTTTAAGTTCCACGCTTTGTTGCGTGAATTGCCCTTTGGTTTGTTCAAGAGCAACAGTTTGGGCCTTGTCATTCATGCTTTTCTTCATGTTGTCTTGCGCTTGTGCGCTAAGTCCAGCGCTAAATACAAAGGCCAATGCAATTAATAAAGTTCTCATAGTTTCTATATTTTTTTGGATTGATTATTAAACAGTTTGTAGGGTCAACGGTTGTGCTGCAGGAAAATCTACAGGTACATCCGTGGTTTTGTGTAGATAGTTAGAGATGGTTTTATCACCGACCAACACTATAGTATCTACTAAGTTTTCTTTGGTGTAACCTGCATTGAAGAATTGCTCTAAAGCACCTTCAGAAGCGGCTCCACGGTTTTCTGTCACGTCTTTGGCTAGGTTTGCCAAGGCATTGAGTTTGTTGTCAAAAGATGCCGCCCCAGAGCGTAGCTCTAGAATCTGATCATCATTGAAACCGTTCATTTTTCCAATAGCTGTGTGTGCCGCTAAGCAATAGCTACAATCGTTTACTTGACTTACCGCCAAATTGACTACTTCTTTTTCTTTAGCAGATAGAGAAGTCTTGCCGTTGGACAGGGTCAAATAGTTGCCCAAAGCGTTTTCACTGTAAGCGTAGGTGGCATATAGATTTGGAACAAATCCCAATGCTCCTTTTAGCTTGTCAAAAATGGCTTGGTTATTTTCACTTACTTCTTCTCGAGTAGGTACGTTAAATGATTTCATTGTATTTCGATTTTATGTTTGTAATTAATTTGATAGGACAAAATTGCTTAAATACTAAGCGGCAGACCATGTAAAAAACTCCTTCAATCATGTCAATTATTCCTTTGGTTACAAAGAAGTTCTCATGCTGCTGAATGGTCTTTCAGCCTCACAATAGAAGTCGTGATGACCCTTAGAGGCACAGTGCGATTTTGTGTTGAATTTTATAGATTTCACTTTATTTCTATTGAATTTTGTAGAAATAAGCTCAAAAATGGAAGGAATCGCTTTCATATCGTTCATTTTAATGTTCAATACAAAGATGCGATCATAAAAGAGTCCTCGCGATGGAGAAGTTTCCCTAGCGCATGTAAATAATTCCCTAAGCGCTCAAGGTCTCTTTGGATGCTTTAAAAGCTGATGGAGGCATGCCGGTATTCTTCTTGAAGAGTTTGCTCAGGTGTGCAGGATCGTCAAATCCCAATTCATAAGCGATCTCTTTACTGCTCAAATCGGTATAAGTTAAAAGGCGTTTCGCTTCCAATACAATTCGGGCATGGATGATTTGCAAAGGAGTACTGTTGAATTTAGAAAAGGAATTTGCCAAAGTTTTGGGAGACTTAAACATTTGCTCGGCATAGAACTTTACGCTGTGTTCATTTTTAAAGTGGGTTTCTACCAACATATTGAACTTGCGCAAAAGGTCTGATTTCTTTTTGTGTTGCTGCGGATGGTCTCCAGCATTGAGTAGGCGAGTGGTCTTAATGATAAAACGCGCCATTAACATCCGAAGCATTTCTGCTTGAACACGATCTTGGTTGTCCATCTCTTCCAAAAAGATCTGATGTAAAAGTTCAAATTTCTCTTGTTCTTCTTGAGAGAGGTTTACTAAAGGTATATAGTCATTACCAAAGAAAAGATCTCCGGCACATCCAACAGTTTTGTCGTGATCTTTGATACAATAGAATTCGCGGTTGAATTGATAGACGCGCAGCGCATCGCCTGAATTGAATTGCACGTATTGAATGGGGGTAAGTGCCAAAATTTGATTGGCTCGCAATAGGATGGGTTCACTATCTACAATGATCTCAACGCCAGATTCTAGCGCCCAAATAAAGCTATAAAGACCAATTTGCCTGGGGGAGTCAAATTCTTTTAAAACCTGCTGATCGCCAATTTTTAATAGCGCATCTGTAGAGAATTCGGTAAAGGTGGTAGTTTTCATAAAGCAATGGTCTCAAAAAGAGATCAAAACTTACACTTTAATAAAAAAAACAGGCCGCAGCTTTATTTGCGACCTGTCAGCTAAAAAATCTACTTGTCCATTCGAACAATTTTAGGAGTAAAGGTGCCGACTACAGCGACCAATTCCTGTTGGTTTTGCATCACGCGTTTGATGTCCTTATAGGCCATCGGCGCTTCATCAACGCCTCCACCAATAAGACTCACCTCATGCGTTTTGAGCTGCTCTTTCACCTGACTTTGGGTGAATTGCTCTTTACACGCTCTGCGTGAGTGCAATCTACCTGCGCCGTGTGAAGCGGAATTCAAGCTGTCTTCATTTCCCAATCCGCGGACAATATATCCCGGAGCAGTCATAGATCCTGGAATAATTCCCAAAACATCTTGACCAGCAGGAGTGGCTCCTTTGCGGTGCACAATGCGCTCCACACCGCCGACCATTTCCTTCCAAGCGAAATTGTGGTGGTTCTCAATTTTCACCACAGCTTTGCTCCCGAGTAGCTTCCCGATTCGATAATGAATATCATCGTGACAAGCCTTAGCGTAATCGCCAGCCAAATTCATAGCCAACCAGTACTCTTGTCCATCATGGGTATCCATATCCAACCAAGCCAAGTGCTGCACATTTTTAGGCAGCGGGCACTGTTTTGATGCCAAATACGTATAGTGTTTAGCAATGTTTGCACCCAAGGCACGTGATCCGCTATGCGACAGCACGCCAAGGTATTCTCCAGGAGGCAACTGAACTTGAGAATCCTCTTCGGTAATGGTTACCAAACCAAATTCTACAAAGTGGTTTCCTCCACCAGAGGTCCCGAGCTGTTTAAACGCCTTGTCTTTAAGTCGCTTTAAAAGCGGAATCTCTTTAAATGCTGGGCGCTCAAAGAGCTCGTGATCGTGCTTTTTAGCATGCGTTTCATAAGGGCCAAATTTGGTGTGATCTCTCAAGATGTTTTCCAACATGGCCTGTTTTCCACGCAAGTAAGAAGCACTCATCGGATAAACCGTCAAACACATACGGCATCCAATGTCCACGCCAACTCCGTAAGGAATCACCGCATTTTCTGTGGCCAATACGCCACCAATTGGCAAGCCGTAACCGGCATGCGCATCGGGCATCAAGGCTCCAGAGATCGCGATTGGTAATTTCAAAGCGTCGTACAATTGATACTTCGCTTGATCATCAATCTCATTCTCTCCGTAAATACTAAACGGAGCTCGCGTATTACGCAGCTCGTGCATACGCACTTCAACAGGCTTTATTAGGCCTTCTGCTACTTTCCCCCAAATTGGATCGCCCATAAATTTTTGTGGGTCACGCAAGACTTCTTTCGCTGCTTCTAGCACGCGCACTTTCTTTTCACGTTTGTGGTATCGTTGATGATACCCAAAGCGATATTTACGGTATTGTTCTTAGGAAAACCGATTCCGATCAGGTCTCGGCCTTTTAGTTTATTTCCCATGATACATCTTCTTTTATCAATTGATCTGCAGAGTAGTGCTTAAGATTCCTTAGGGTTTGCTTTACCTGCTTGTTCTCTTTTTTAAAGCGGAGGTAATTGTCAAACTTATGATCCCAGTGGTAACGATTAAGCACTTGCTCAGCTTCGTAATATCCGGGCTTGAGCAGCTGCGAATCAATCCAATCCAGTTCACTTTCAATTTCAGGGTCTACAATTCTAGAATGTGTGACATAGGCACGACTGAACTTGATCTTGTAAACGCCTTTCGGAATGCGAACGTAGAATCGTGTTATTAATTTATGACTTTTTTCATGTCGGAATTGGAAGGGCGTACACAAGCCCTGGGCTTTTTGACTCAATTTATTGAACTGTCTTTTGCTCAGTGTGGGAAGGTTTCTGTGGATATAAAATCCTCGAGTCGCCTCATCCCATTGCTCTTGAGCATCTGCTTTGGTTTTACCCCAATGATAGGTCTGCATTTTAGCATAGACCTCCATGATGGCGGCTTTATAGCGGTAGCGTTCTACTTTACGTGTAATGACCACCTCTCTAAACCAACCGTGTCTAATGGGTTTTTCCAAAGCGACATAACCCAACTTGCGTTTTTCCATCCATAGGTTGCGTCGTCTTTTAAACAACCTCCGAACTTCTTTTTCTCGTTGTTGTTTGATATGAACGGGTTTCAATTGTCATTATATCAGTTTCAATTGGTCCCGGGACGTTGAGTAGCTCCATCAGTAAGCATAAAAAAACGTCCGAAACTTTAAGGGGCTTCGGACGTTTTCACCATCTGATGGATAGTGTCTATTAGAAGACGTCACGAAGCACAAGCATATCCGCAGTTTGGATTTGCATCTGTGTAAATTGATTTGCGTATTGCATATTGCTTCGATTTTTAATGTTTTGCATTATTGCGCTGCAAAGATGAAATGGATTTTAATAAAAAACAAATAAAATATTGATAATGAGATAGTTATGATTTATTTTTGAGATATAGAATTCCGCTTCGTTACTCACGAAGTACAGCTGTTGGCCTTAATTAATTGAGGCTCTGATATTTTAGCATCCAGCTACATTTTTTCAATCGGGTCAAAAATTTTTCAAAAAAAAACGTCCAATTTTCATTGGACGCCTTAAAGTGTGTTTATTTCTGATCTATATCCATAGCTATTGCCAGTGGAAAGCCTCTAAAGCATCCGTTTTGTATTTAGACAATTGCATTTGCATGGTTATAAATTTGTTTCGTTTTGTGAGTGGCAAAGATGCCATTTTTTATCAAATTGGCAAATTCTGTACCAAAAGCCAAAGAGAAACAGCCCTTGCTTAAGTTGTTGAATCGACAACCTAAAACAAGGACTGCTCTGAAAAAAGCGCTAAAGTTTAGTTGCAAGTCACTCCAGAGACAGAGGGGTCTCCACAAGGGAATGAACCTCCACTGGCCCTAAAACATTCTTCCTCTTCTACGTAGTCAAGTTCAAAGTCGCCTAAAGTATTCCAACCGCCTGTACCACATTGCCATTGGGTTTGTACTTCTACGTCATGCGCGCCGGTAGGCGGAGTACGATTGGCTGTGTCGTCCTGGTTTACAAATACCCACGGCCCGTTATAAATAGTAGTTGTGTTCTGTCCTCTCCATCGCAATCTGAATTGAATGTCATGGAAGGAATCATTGGTCACAGTTACTTCCTCGTGATTAAATCCTCGACTACCACATTCTTCAATTACGTAATCTGTGGTGTACCCCATTTTAGCAAGCGAATTGTCTTTCAAATATCGAATGGTGTAGGCAATAGGAGCTCCAGGATTGGTTCTGCTATAAACAGCGTTCTCTCCTGTAATGATGTAGTTTAAACTACCGGGTCCGTCTTCAATGTTGGCAGCGTCAACGGCGCTGGTGGCCACTTCTGCATTTCCACCAATAGTAATGATACTCATGCTGGAGTTTTGAAGGACTTCATCATAAGAAGCCGCTAAGGTTCCTGTAGCGTTGTTAAAGCCACTGCCGTATTCCAATACAGCGTCCAAATTGATGGAAGTATCCATATTGGTAGTCTCCATGCGCACCATGATAATACGTCCGTAGGCTACGGAGGCGACGTAAGCCGGTGGCGTATCTGAGTTCATGATTGCCTGTACTTGTTCCAGAGAAACATCGGTTCCAAATACGGCTGCCGGAGAAACGGGCGTATCCATAGTAACCGTATAAAAGACCTGCTTAAACGCGATAGAAGCCACGCGTACTTCTGTGTTGGATTCGTAATCAAATTGCGCTGCAATAGATCCGCTGGCCCATTCTGCGTTGAGTCCTATATCAAAACTCAACTGCTTAGAAGAATAAGAAGTAGCAGATTGATAGGTAGAGTTGGCTTCATTGACATAACCGTCTTGATAGGCGTTGTCATTCCACCATTCTAGGGCAACATCAAGTTCGGCATCAACCGCGGAAAAGCTTCCCGGCGATTCCACGCGGAAGTTTCCGTTTTCACCAATTCCGGGCAAGTCTACGCGCATATTTGCTGGAGCTCTATCCACTGCAAAAGGAGTAGGTTCTCCATCTAGCATGCTTCCGTTTCCGACTACTAAGGCTCCTGGGTAAATCACGCCAATAGAAGGACGCAGAATAGCAATTTCATCAAAGTTGGAATACAGATCGTAGCCGGTAGTGGTACAACCTGTGATTGTTCCTTGGACAGGTTCTCCGGGATCTTCGTCTTCAAAAGAGACTTCTCTTGAGCTGGCCAAGCCACCTGTTTCTTGGACTTCAAGTAGCTCATCTTGGTTGTAGGATAGCTGAAGTAGGTATTCATTAATACTGTTGGCGTCTGGAGTTACTCCGTCCAGACCATCGTCTTCTGTGCTACAAGCAAACAGGATAAAAAATCCTCCAAGGAGTAGCGGTAAGATGCGTTTTGTTGTTAGTGTAGTTTTCATTGTACTGGTTTTTGATTCAACAGGGTCAAAACTAGAATGAGGCTGGCTAACCTCCTAAAAATCAGCATGGACAAACCATGGACAGGGGGTAAAAAAGTTGATTTTAAAGGGCTTGCGGAGGTATTAGGAATCATGTCATTTAAAAAACTAACTTTGAGTATGCTTGCAGGGCTACCGCTTAAGTTTCCGTATTTTGATATCTACAGCACACCGCTTTTGTTGTTTATGATGCAAGGTGCTGTATTTGCTTTTTTGCTTTTTATGCGAGGACGCAGGCATGGACGTTTGGCCGATTACCTGCTCGGTGCAGTAGTGTTGATCACCTGCTATGAACGGACGCATTACGCCATAGGTTTTATGGAATGGTACGATACCTATCGCAACACTAAAGTCAATTACTTTCTTATTGATTTTACTTTGCTTTTAGGACCGATTATCTATTTCTATGTCCAATCGGTAACGGTCCCAAATTTTAAATTGGGCAAGAAGCAATACCTGCAGTTTATCCCTTTTGTGCTTTATGCCGTTTACTGTTTGTTCCTTTATATATATGACGCTGCCCAACCCGGTTTTGACGATACCCAGAACGGGGAACTCATGGCGTCACTGCATTTAAAGTATATAGACAAGCTCATGTTCATTGTCTTCAACCTGTCCATGATGTTGTACTTGACCTTGGCTATCCAACAGTTCTACAATTACCGAAAGCGAATAGCACAATACTACTCCAACACCTATAGGTTGCAGTTTAATTGGATTCGCATCTTTTTGATCATCTATGCGAGCCTTTTCCTTTATCAAATGATTCAAACCGTAGTTGAGGAGACCATAGTCGTGTTGCATTGGAAACAGCGCTGGTGGTATCATTTACTCTCTGCGGTAATTGTGGTTTATGTGGGAATTAAAGGATACTTTACGGATACCGTTGAGCTTTCTGAATTGGAGGCCGATGGCAGACCTGTTGCTCCCACTAACAAGGCTAAAACGCCTATTGACGCCAATCCTGAGTTACAAGCTGCCCTCTTGAACTATATGCAACAGCAAACAGCCGCACCTCAATCCAGAATTAACGCTCTCTCAATTGGCCATTGGGATGAATCTTCCCAGAACAGAACTGTCCGATCTACTCAACAAGAACTTGGGCAAGAACTTCAATGATTTTGTCAACGGTTATAGGATTGAAGCCTTTAAGGAAATGATTCGAAACGGCAAGCACCATCAACTTTCTGTACTCGGCTTGGCGGAAGAAGCTGGTTTTAACAGCAAAGCTACCTTCAATCGGGTGTTTAAAAAGCATACCCAAATGTCTCCTACGGAGTACATCAACTCACTATAAAACAATACTTTACATTTTTTTGAGACGTCTTGAATTCTCTTTAAGACGCCTAGAGTCTATTGTGAGACTTCAGGCTGATGGTTGCATCGCATCTTTGCCTTGTTGAACATCAAAAAAACATTCGTCATGAAAAAATTCAAACACTTAGTTATAAGACTTATTCGCCCGGTAAAAACAATCCAAATGGTATGCGGATCTGCTCTTTGCCATTCCACGTATAGTCGGAGGACTTTTATTAACCATCGATTTTGGGAGCAGCAAATTCGGTATGCCTTGGTCACCTGCAGAAAAGGAGTTAGGCCTTTTTGAAGTTGTGGATTGGTTCCCAGAAGACGTAAAGGCCTTTGGAGGAATCTTTGCCTTAGCTCCTACTTTTTTTTGCGTGGATGGGTGCGGCAAGTGAAGCCATTGGAGGGCTCTTTTGGGCACTAGGCTTTAACACTCGAATGACCTCCTTTTTAATCATGTGTACCATGCTCACGGCAATCTTCCTTCAAAAATGGGGAGAAGGTACTTGGGGCATGCTACCGGCCATGGGCTTTCTATGGATCGCCATGTTCACGCTAGTGCTCGGTTCGGGTCGATTTGGCCTGGATGCGGTCATCAGCAGAAAATTCAATCAATCAAAATCATAATCAATCAAAATTCAAAAAAATGAGAACACTATTTTTCACAATCGTATTGATCGCCACACAAACCTTTGGACAGGTAAAAGGCGACGGAAAACATCATCACCAAGAACTACCCAATTACAAACATCAAGGCAGTTAGTGTCCAACTTTATGCTAAGGTCACTATTGATCCAGAGGCTCCCGAAGGGGTAACTATTACAGGAGATAGTAATCTTTTAGAGTTGATTGGGAAGACCGCAGTGAACGGAACCCTAACCTTGGATCAAATCGAGTGGATCCAACCCAGTCAAGACCTTATCATTAAAATTGGTGCTCCTAAAATTGAAGCGCTAGAACACGGCACTCACGATACCACCTATGTGATCAACTTGAACGCAGAGCAGTTTAGCGTTGAGGCCAATGTAGGTCTGGTGATCCTATCCGGAAATGTCGAAAGGCTGAATGTCGAATCCAAGCTGGCCACCATTAACGCATCCAGTTTAAAGGCAAATAACGCAACAGTAAACATTAGTAGTCGTGGGTCGGCTACGGTAAATGTGAGTAACAAACTAGAGACCCAGTTGGATGAAGATGCATCCTTAAAACTCTTTACAGAACCTAAGGTGATCACAGGGAATTATCAGGCGCCACAGACTGCTACGGCACCAGTGGAGATTCCAGATTACATCAGCTTTAAAATAAAAAACAACTCGTGGAACCGCCGGAACTTTTATGTAGAAGGTCCAAATCAAGACGGTTCGAGCTTTAGTTACGGCTTTCCAATTATGCCTGGTTTTAGCCGAGCAGAACGTTGGACAGTGGGCACCAAGATCTATTTGGACAAAGCTGTGGGCAAAGGCAAACTCTTGCATACCGTCACGGCCCAAGACGAAGGAGCAACCATAAAACTTTTCCAGTAAAGAAAGCCGCGTTTGCGGCTTTTTTAGTGCTTTCTTTTTAGTAATTTAAAGCTCTCTTATGGCAGATACCCTCAATCACCTAATTACCGCTTGCCAACAAGGAGACGAGCGGGCTTTCCAGCAGTTGCATGCGCAATATGCGCCGGCTATGTTGGGTGTTATTGAAGGAGTGGTAGGTAAGCCAGAGGTTGCTCAGGAACTCTGTCAAGATGTGTTTTTAAAAGTATGGACGCGTTTGGACAGTTTTGATCCGGAGAAAGGTCGCTTTTTTACTTGGCTTTTGAATATTGCGCGCAATACGGCGATCGATCATTTGAGATCCAGATCAGCCAAAGAACAAAAACAAAACCTAAACCCGACTAATTTCGTAGATATATTTGGAGGGAGTAATGCCTTTGAGGGTCAGACCGATGCGATTGGTCTTACCGCCATAGTGGAAACCCTTGAGATGCGCTGCAAGCAACTGATCGATAGATTATTCTTTAAAGGATTTACGCAGCAGCAAACCTCAGAAGATCTGGAGATTCCTTTGGGAACCGTAAAAACTCAGATCAGAAAATGCATTAATGGCCTGCGGGCAAAACTCGGAATTGATTCATAATGGATACTGAAAAGTACATAGCATCTGGAATTTTAGAACTCTACGTAAGTGGAGCGCTATCTCCTGCAGAGCACGAGCAAGTGCATCGCTTGGTGCAGCAGCATCCAGAATTGGCTGCCGAGGCGGATCGCATAGAAGCCGCATTAATGGCTTTGGCCCAGGCTCGAGCAACTACTAAAGTTGGTAATGCTCCTCGCGTGATCTCAAGAACCAATTCAAGACCTAAATGGCTCACTTATGGAGGTTGGGCCGCTGCTACTTTAGCTACGGCAGGATTGATTAGTTTGTTCGTTGAGCGTTCCGAGCTGCAATTGAGCGTAGAGCAGATGGAGCAAAAAGAGATCTTCTTAGAAGCAGAATTGGAGTCTCAAAAGGCAACCAATTTACTGACCGTGGAATTACTTGATGCCCTGCGTG
>NZ_CBFCWJ010000028.1:0-12359 GCF_965601605.1 Gilvibacter sp.
GTATAAGGGTGTTGTTTCCCGCGTTTAATGATCACGACACCTTGGATTATGGGTTTGTAGTGCACCTTGTTGATGTCCAGAACAAAAACTTCGGATTCTTGTTGTGCCTGCATGGCACTTGATTTTGCCGTAATTGCTGCTTCGGCCGCACCTGAAACCACATAGGTTGCAGCTTGCACGGCGTTTTCAGCATAGACCAAGTTGGGTTTTACGGTTTCCCAAAGCTCTTGATATTCTAAAAGCTCTTTCGCTGCACGACCATAAGGGGCAAGTTCTGGATTGGGAATCGCCAAGGATTTTAAACCGTCCATGGTCATCCCAGATTTTAAAAAGTCTTCTTGGGAAAGTACTACCAAAATTCCCTTGGCGTAGGGGATGGGAGCCGCGGTGGTCCAATCGGTGTCGTGTAAGTGCTGGGGATAGGACATATCCGCCGCCATAAAGATATCTATGGGCGCACCGTTGCTGATCTGATTGGTGAGTTTTCCAGAAGAACCAGTTATGATATCGATCTCCACATCACGTGTAGCAGAAAACGCATCGGCTAAGCTCTGGGCTAAAGCTTCGGCGTTGGCTGCTACAGCTATACGCAACTTCTTAGTTGGCGCTTGATTGCATCCGTATAAGACGAAGCTAAGCGCAATTAATGTTATCCAAAATCTACTCTTCTGCAAAGATGGCTGTTTCAAATCCGTCTATACTTTTTTGGTTCTTCTTTTCCCAATAGCTCCATAACTCCTCATCGGTCTTTGCTTCAGCCCACTCGGCCAAACGCGTTCTATGGGCTTTGAACTCCATATAGGGAACGCCGTAGCCACAAGAAGTTTGAACGGTCTCTATATGAAGCTTGATGAGTTGTCGAGCTCCTTTAGTGTCGGGAAACAATTTGATATACTGCTGGAATTGTTCATCTCTGGGATGGTAGATATCACAACTTCCATAAAGCCGCAGAATAAGTGGAGGATCTTCAAAAGCATTGAACATGATGGTCATGCGATTGCTTTTAAGCAAATGAGCGGCAGTTTCATTGCCACTACCGGTTAGATTCATCCAAAGCACGGATTTATCGTCTAAAACACGCATGCTGTCCATGCCTTTGGGTGAAAGATTAATGCGCCCTTCTGCAGCAGCAGTTGCTACAAAGAAGATCGGTTGGGCTTCTATAAAGTTCTTGTGAACCTCGCGGAGTTCTTCAAATTGTGCAGCCATGATGACTCTATTATAAGGAGACTATAAAGATACCGCTTCTGCGTGGAGTAGTGCAAAACCAACTGCCTAAAAGTTTCTTAATCGCCTTGATAAAGTCAAATATGATGAACAGTATTAGAAAGAAGGCTTTACCTCATGGAAATCAGTTGATTTTAAAATTGTTTAACAATTTGTAAAAAAATTTAAACAAAATATTAATACTTTTACATTGTGAAGGAAGTAATTTAGCATCAGTTAAATCAAACTAAGAAAACAGACTTGTTGAGAAAGTAGCCAAAAAACTGAGTCGACCTTTAGATCCGGACCGGTCAAATTTCAGAAAGCGCGAATTCAAAAACCGTTAATTTTTATGTTGGTTTATAAACAAAAACTACAAAAATTAAGACTCATGAAAAAGATTGCCACGTTTGTACTTGCTGGAATGTTTGTTTCGGCTTGTGCGCAAAACACACAAAACAACACTGCTGAGGTTGCTACTGCAGAAGTAGAAAATGTAACTGAAGCTAAAACTGTGGATACACCTCCTACAATCGTAGGTGTTGCTGCAGGAAACGACGCATTTAGTACCCTAGTTGCGGCTGTTAAAGCAGCTGGATTGGTTGAGACCCTTAGCGGAAAAGGACCATTCACTGTATTTGCTCCAACCAACGACGCTTTTGGAAAATTACCAGCGGGAACCGTTGAAGGATTATTGAAGCCAGAAGCTAAAGGAACGCTAACAGCGGTATTGACTTATCACGTAGTAGCTGGAAAGTTTGAAGCAGCTGCAGTGGTAGACGCAATTAAGAAGAACAATGGAAAGTTCGAGGTTAAAACTGTACAAGGTGGAACCATTAGTTTAACTCTAGAAGGAGGAAACGTAATGTTAACCGATGCTACAGGAGCTAAGTCTACGGTAATTATCCCAGACGTAGCAGCAAGCAATGGAGTGATCCACGCCATTGACTCTGTTGTAATGCCTCAATAGTTTTAGGTGGTCAAAAAATAAAATTGCTATGAATTAAGGCTGTTCGCATGAGCAGCCTTTTTTTATTGTTTAGTATTTAATAGCTGCTGATGGATCTGTCTGCCTAAAGCCGCTAGAAAAGGAATTCCTGTTTCGTCGTATTGATAGTTATTGTCATTGTAAATTCCGTTCTCATTGACATGGACTGTGGCTGTTAAAATAAAAGCGATCTCATTGGTGTGGTCCAATATGTAGGCACAGTCTGTTAAATAACCGTAGGCGTAGCCTACTTTATTCAAGATACTGATGTCCTCAGGCATGTCTGCCTTGTTATCTCCAAACATAAAGAACTTGACATAGCTGTCGTAATACTCAGGTTTGGCATATCCCGCTTCATGAGGCAAGAGTTGCATACTCTCCATCAAGAACTGATGCAGCTCCGCAGAGAGTTTAAATTGCTCATCAGTAGAAAAGTACTCGGGAAAGATCACGCGCTTCATAGTGCCATGCATACTACTGATGGGATAGTAGTTCTTTAAAGCGAAAGACATAGGCTCATTCACCAAAGTGTCATTTTTATAATAGCCCACGCCTTTGTTGATCTTTTGAAGATTCAAGGGCTTGAGGGGTTGCATTTGATAACCTTCTCCCTCAAAAAGTTCGTCCTCACCACTTCCTTGAAAGATAAGTCCCTTGGTCATAGGATCTGCTGCATTTGGGGTGGATAAACGATGTGCCAGCCGGAAGTTATTAAGTCCGACTTCATACATACGATCGTTGACAAAATCATTACCCAGATATTCATAAAGCCTGTTGTAAGCTTCATTACTGCTGACTGCAAATATGTCTCTAATATCTTTGCGAAAACTAGACGAGATGCTATCGCCATTAACTGTAATTGTCGCATCCAGATTTATAAATCCATTGTCATCCAATTGCTCAAGAGTAATCACTGCCATTGGAAACTTCACCGTACTGGCCGGATAGAAATAGACGGAATCATTTACTTGGAATTCGTATTCCTTAAAGGCAAGGCTAGACGCGGAATAATCTACCACACTAAGGGCTATTTGCACCTCATGTGCTTCTAGATTATTCATGACCTTTTTTATGGCAGGATCATCAGCAGAAAGTGCTGCCTTTAAAGGATCAACAGCTTCTTTTTGACATGAAAATAAGGTGAAAAGGCTGAGTGAAATAAGCGCTAAACGCAGGAACATAGGCATTGAATTTGCCTAAAGATAATGATTTGGTGAATTACTCTCTGTTGAGGACTTTGTACTCCTCATAGCACTCAGAAATGGCATCCAAGATCTGAAGATCATTCGCCGTTCTAATGAACTGATCCGAATAATTACAGTTGTTCAGGATCATGTCTAGATCGTTGCGTTCTAACTGCAATACGGCCATAAGGGTTTCTCGATCAAACTTACTCTGCAATAAGTTCCGAATATTATCATCGGCTTTCATTTGCCGCAGCTTGCGCATTTGTTTGGGCCTTTTTCCAAAGACGTTATAGAGGAAATCTGCGGGATTAAATATGGCACTCAGCACTTTCCCTACAGCCCCAGGCTGCTGAGATCCTCCTTCATAACCTCGATCTAAACCAGCAATGGCATAACGATAATCGTCATATACAGGAATGATCTTGGCATCGATCTCCAGATATCCGGTAAGTTCTACGGGTCTGATCACTACTTCTTCTAAGGCTATTCCCAGCTCAGTCATCTTTACTTTGATCTCCCCAAATTTCAATAAGTCATTAGTCACGCGAACGCGAATGGATTTGAAACCGAGGTAAGAAAAATAAAGGGTGTCGTTGACTTTTGCAGGAATTTCGAAGCTTCCGTCTCTTTCAGAAACAGTACCGATCACCTGATTGAGGTTCACAATATTTACGTTTTCCAAAACCTTATCATCGGCATCGTTTTGAACAATACCTTGTACCGTCTGCGTCTGCTCTTCTTGGGCCGTGGCCGAAAAGCAAACAAGGGCAACAATAAGGAACCAGAAAGGCTTCATAGCAAGATTCTTAGTTTCAAAAATACATATTAAGTGGTCAATTTGCGTACCACAACTACATATTTACAAAAAATTTAAGACTCTTAACGACGTCTGCGCTTGCCACCCGTGCCTTTAGGCTTGTTGCCAGATCGGTTCTTACGTCCGCGCTTATTGCTAAAATCATCATTGAATTTACCGCCTCGGCGTTTGTCGGACTTGCGTGTTCTGGGCTGTTTTCCTCTGGAATTTGAATCTTTAAAACGCTTACCACCACCTTTACGGCGTTTCTCTGTGGTTGCTTCTACTACAATGCGTCTGCCGTCTAAAGTAAAGTCTTCAAAAGTTTCTAAAACGCGCTTCACATGAGGTTCCTCTACGTTGAAGAATGAAAAGCTTCCTTTCACATCTACTTTGAAAAGCCCGTCGTCTTTGATCTGTAAAAGGTCCTTTAAGAAGTCCTTCAGAGTCATCCAACTAAAGTCATCTTTAGCTCCAACATTGATAAAGAAACGTGTGCTGTTTCCACCTGCAGATACATTGCCTACTTCTGGGACGTTAAGCTCCTTGGCGTTTTTATAATAATTGAAGAATCTGCTGAATTCTACACTAAAGATCTTTTTGATCAAGGTTTCTTGGTCGAATTTCCCCAAGGATTCCATGATAGCAGGTACGTAAGGCTCAATGTCTAAATTGACATCCGTCTGTTCGATTTTCTCCGCCAAATGAAGTAATTGGATCTCACAGATCTCCATACCCGTTGGCAGTGATTTGGCCTTGAATTCCTTTTGGATGATCTTTTCAATGGCTTTGATCTTGCGGATCTCACTTTTGGATACCAAGACCATAGAAATCCCGGATTTCCCAGCACGCCCAGTACGACCGCTTCTGTGGGTGTAGGTTTCAATCTCATCCGGCAATTGGTAGTTGATCACGTGAGTAATATCATCGACATCAATACCACGGGCAGCCACGTCAGTTGCCACAAGCATTTGGATTTGCTTGGTTCGGAACGATTTCATTACCAAATCACGTTGGTTCTGACTTAGATCCCCATGAAGCGCGGCAGCGTTGTATCCGTCTTCAATTAGCATCTCAGCCACCTTTTGCGTATCCCGTTTGGTGCGGCAAAAGACTACAGAGAAGATGTTTGGATTGGCATCTGCCAAGCGCTTTAACGCTAAATAACGATCTCTTGCGCTGATCAGATAGTACTCATGATCAACGCGTTGTGCACCACTGTTTTTGTTTCCTACTGTGATCTCCTGAGGATCATACATGAACTTTTTGGCTATTGCAGCCACTTCTTTAGGCATAGTAGCACTAAAAAGCCAGGTGCTCTTGTCTTCCGGAGTGTGTGAAAGGATCTCTTTAATGTCCTCATAGAATCCCATGTTCAGCATTTCATCGGCTTCATCTAAAACGCAGTACTCTACGTTTTTAATAACAGCTACACCGCGACCGATTAGGTCTTTCATACGACCGGGGGTCGCCACAATGATCTGGGCACCGTTCTTTAGGTCTTTAGCTTGTCCTTGTACACTCGCACCGCCGTATACGGCCACAATGTGTAAACCTTTTACGTGTTGTGAATAGGAGCGCAGTTCGTGAGTAATCTGCAGACAGAGTTCACGTGTAGGCGCAATGATAAGCCCTTGTGTATTTCTACTTTTTACATTGATCTTTTGAATCAATGGAAAACCAAAAGCAGCGGTTTTCCCGGTTCCGGTTTGCGCAAGGGCAACCAAATCGGTTTCTGATTCTAATAATAAAGGGATGGCTTTGGCCTGAACTTCTGTAGGTTTTTCAAAACCCATATCGGCCGTGGCCTGCAATAAAGGCGCAGACAGTCCTAATGCTTCAAATGCACTCATAGTTACTTGTATTTGCGTGTTGGTCGAAGCACGCGACAAGTAAACCCATTTAGCTTCGTGCAACACATTTCCTCAACCCGAGGACTTTTCTGGCGCGAAAGTACGCTAAGTTTTTTGTTTCCAGCTTGTTTATTGAGAATTCTTTAAAAAAGTCACCAATTGGGCTACTGCTTTTCCTCTGTGACTCATGGCACTTTTCTCTGCCATAGTCATTTGTGCAAAGGAGCGGTCAAAGCCGTTGGGCTTAAAGATTGGGTCATAACCAAAACCATCCGTGCCTTGGCGCTCGGAAAGGATCTCACCCGGGCAGAAGCCTTCAAAATAAACAGGCTCATTTCCTTGCAATAGCGCAATCACACAAACAAAGCGCGCAGATCGATCCCTCTGATCTTCTAAAGCTCCCAGAAGCTTGTCCATATTTTCGTCAGAAGTGCAACCCACACCCGCATAGCGCGCTGTATAGACTCCTGGAGCTCCGTCTAAGGCCGATACTTCCAAACCACTGTCATCGGCAAAGCAAGGCAGTCCGTAATGTTTTTGAACGTGCTGTGCCTTGAGAAGTGCATTGCCTTTAAAAGTGGTTTCGGTCTCTGGAATCTCATCATGACATCCAATGTCGTCTAAGCTTAAGAGTTTGATGCTTGGTGGCACCATGGCTTGTAGTTCCTTGAGTTTTCCTGCGTTATGAGTAGCAAAAACAAATTCGGTCATTATTGATGATGATAGGGTTCGTTGTTTAAAATACTAAAGCCGCGGTAGAGCTGTTCGGCAAAAAAGAGCCTAACCATTTGGTGGGAAAAGGTCATTTTGGATAGCGACAACTTGCTGTTGGCTCTCGAGTAAAGTGCTTGGTCAAAACCATAAGGCCCACCAATAATAAAAACTAAATTCTTAATGCCTGAATTCATGCGTTGTTGCAAAAACTTGGAAAAGTCCACAGAGTTGTATTGTCTTCCATTCTCATCCAATAAGACCACAAAATCACTGGTGTTGAGTTGCGCAAGGATCAAATCGGCTTCTTGTTTCTTCTGTTGATCAAAAGAGAGCTTTGCGCGTTTTTTGAGATCAGGAATGATCTTAAATTCAAACCTCACATATCTGGATACCCGTTTGGTGTAGATTTCTGTGAGCTGCTCAATTTCTTTATTGTCGGTCTTTCCAACGGCTAAAAGTGTGATCTGCATATCACAAAGGTAAGAATCCCTAAATGATTGACGGTTCAACCTCAAATCTTTGCAAGTGTACAGATATTCAAGCAGTTGACACTTGGATTTTTAAATTTCACGCTTAACTTGAAAAGAAAAAATCGCCCATGAAAATCCTACAACTCCCTTTTCTAATTATTTTTCTTGTTAGCCACAGTTTTGCCCAGTCGATAAGTCCGTTTATCCATGTGGATCAATTTGGTTACCTCACAAATGCCCAAAAGATCGCGGTGATCTCGGATCCTGTCAACGGTTACAATGCGGGTGAAGCTTACACTCCCGGAACTGCACTTCAAGTGCGTAAATCAGCAACGGACGCTGTGGTTTATGAAGCCAGTCCTGCAGTTTGGAATGGAGGAGCAGTCCACGATCAATCTGGAGATCGCGGGTGGTGGTTTGACTTTAGTTCTGTGACTGCACCAGGAACCTATTATCTCTATGACCCAACAACAGGAGCGCGCAGTGATGATTTCAAAATAGACGATGCTGTGTATAACGATTTAATGAAAACCACAGGGCGCATGTTCTTTTACAACCGTTGCAATTTTGAAAAGGAGGAGACCTACGCTGGAGATTGGTCTGATGGGATGAACTTTGAAAACCCACTTCAGGATTACAATGCACGCTATATCTATGACCAATCTAACGCCAGTCTGGAAAAGGATTTGAGCGGCGGATGGTTTGATGCAGGCGATTACAATAAATACACCACCTTTACTTTGACCACCTTACACAATATGTTGTGGGCTTATCGGGAGAATCCACAAGCTTTTTCTGATGATTGGAACATTCCAGAATCAGGAAATGGATTGCCTGATCTCTTGGACGAGATCAAATGGGAATTGGATTGGCTCTTGAAGATGAACAATCCCGATGGTACCACACATATTAAGATGGGCAGCCGTAATTATAGCGAGAATGTGAGTTCGCCGCCCAGCGCGAACACAGATCCTCGTTTTTACGGTCCGATCTGTAGCTCGGCAAGCATAACGGTAGCTTCTGTTTTTGCGCATGCCAGTTCAGTCTATGCTGGAGAGCCGGGCTACGGATCTTATGCCGATCTGCTCTTAGAGCGCGCTGTGAGCGCTTATGATTATGCTAAAGTTTTGGTAGATGCCAATGCTTTGGAGACTGAATGTGATGACGGCAGCATCGTTGCTGGAGATGCAGATCGAGGAGTGGAGGAGCAATTAAGTGATTTTATGAGTGCGGCTATTTATCTTTTTGAAGCCACGGGGAACAGCAGTTATAACGATTATATCATTGCCAATATCAATACCGTAGAGCCTGTGGCTACGACCTTTTGGGGGCCATATGCGATTCACCTTAACGATGCCTTGTTGCGCTACACCCAGTTGCCTGGCAATGACGCGGCTACCTCCGCAGCAATCACAGATGCCTTTACTTTAGATGTCACCAATAACTTCAACGGTTATTACGGTTTTTCTAATTCGGATTTGTATTTGGCTAACATTCCAAACTGGAGCTATCATTGGGGAAGTAACAATCCCAAAGCCAATTACGGCACCTTGAATCAACTAGCCATTAAGTACGACATAGATCCATCTAACAACGACAGTTATAACGCTTATATAGAATCAGCCATTAATTATTTCCACGGAGTGAATCCGCAGAATGTGGTCTACCTCTCCAATGTGGGGAGCCTGGGAGCAACCAAATCAGTCAACGAGATCTACCACGCTTGGTTCGCTCCCGGTACTCCATATGACAATGCACAAACCTCAGAATTCGGCCCGGCACCTGGCTTTCTTACAGGAGGGCCCAATCAAAACTTTTCAGTGAGTACACTTTCACCACCTTTTGGACAGCCTGCTCAAAAGAGCTTTTTAGACTTTAATGAAGGCGCTAATAGAGCTTGGGAGATCACAGAACCTGCCATCTATTATCAAGCAGCTTATCTGCGTTTATTGGCTAATAGAGTGGATTCTGATCTTGTTTTAAATGTTGCTGATCCTGTTCAAACCGCTTTGACCTTAGAATTGGTCCCTAATCCGGCTCAAGATTGGTTGAACATAGCAGGAACGGATCAGCCGTATAGCATAAAAGCTTACAATATGCTGGGGCAAAACGTTGATAACTTGATCTATAAGCAACAAGGTCGCTGGTTTGTGGGTAATTTGGCTCCGGGAATTTATCTGCTCCAGATTAAGCATTCCAATTCTGGCACAACAGTGGTAAAGCGCTTGGTGAAGCAATAAAAGCACGAGCGTCGCTTTAAGAATGCAGGTGTTTTAGTAATTTAGCCAAAACACTTCATGAGATGATCTCCAAAAAAGACTTTGACAAAGAAATTGATCTGATAATCGCCAATGCCATTCGTGAAGATGTGGGGGACGGTGATCACAGTTCCTTGGCCTGTATTCCATATGATGCCATGGGAAAGGCCCGTTTATTAGTTAAAGACGAAGGGATCCTTGCTGGCGTGGAATTCGCCAAAAAGGTATTTGAATTTGTAGACCCAGGTCTGGAGATCGATGTTCGAATCACGGACGGTACCCCTGTAAAATACGGCGATGAAGCCTTTTATGTAAGCGGGAATTCTCAATCCATCTTAAAGGCAGAACGCTTGGTGCTCAACGCAATGCAACGCATGAGTGCTATCGCAACCAAGACTAATGAGTACGTAAAACTGCTAGAAGGTACTGGTACCAAAATCCTCGACACCAGAAAAACCACTCCTGGAATCCGCGCTTTAGAAAAGTGGGCGGTTAAGATAGGAGGCGGAGAAAACCACCGTTTTGCGCTCTACGACATGATCATGCTCAAGGACAATCACATTGACTTTTGCGGGGGAATCGCTAAAGCCATTGAAGTGACCAAGCAGTATTTAAAGGAAAATCGTTTGGACCTCAAGATCATTGTGGAGGCGCGTTCTTTGGATGAGATTGCACAAATTCTTGAGCACGAGGGTGTTTATCGAATCTTAATCGATAACTTTAACTATGAAGATACCCGAAAAGCTGTGGCCCTAATTGGTGATCAATGTCTGACGGAATCCTCTGGAGGGATTACCCTAGAAACGGTTAGAGCTTATGCAGAATGTGGCGTAGACTACATCAGCAGTGGTGCCTTGACCCATTCAGTTCACAACTTAGACCTGAGTTTAAAAGCTATATGAGCATAGAACAACGCTTGCAAAACACACCTGTAGTTAGCGGGGCCATGCGCCTTTGCGATAAGATATTACTGCCGGGTTTTGAAGGCTTGTCCTTATATGATTTATTGAAGACCTACGCCGTAGGTATTGTTAAAGGAACTTTTTCCAGCAGAGCAGGAGCCATTGCTTTTAGCTTCTTTATGGCCATCTTTCCTTTTTTACTTTTTGTGCTGAATTTGATTCCCTACGTGCCCATAGAGAACTTCCAAGATCGTTTTCCTGGATTTTATAGGCGAGTTGATGCCGGCGCAGACCTTTGATTTCTTTTTTCCGGTAATTGAGGATATTGCAGCCAATCCACGTGGTGGCTTATTGTCCTTTGTTTTTATTCTGACCTTATTGGTTATGGCCAATGGCGTAAACTCCATATTTAGTGGCTTTGAGTACTCATTTCACGTGAATATCAATCGTAACTTCTTCAGGCAGTATTGGGTAGCCTTGTTGGTTTCAATTTTTTTGGCATTGTTGTTGCTTTTTAGTGTAGTGGTAGCGGTATACAGTGAATATTTGATCAGTATGCTCAAGCAAGAAGACTACATTAGCGATGAAGTAGTTTGGATAACGGCAGTACGTTATTTTGTCTTTGTGCTTTTGGTTTATATGGTTGTAGCCGTGTTGTACTACTTTGGTGTGAAGGATGGGCGGCAGTCCAGATTTTTTTTCCATCGGTGCACTGGTAACGACTTTGCTATTCATGTTAACCACCTATCTCTTTGGAGTTTACATCAATAATTTCTCCAATTACAACGAGCTTTATGGTTCCATTGGAGCCCTTTTAATAATGATGCTGTATATTTGGTTAAATTCTAACTTACTATTACTGGGCTTTGAACTCAATGCGAGTTTGAGAGCTTTGAAAAACAAACACTAATAATTACTTAAATATTTTATTGACTTATGAAACGAGTTTTGGTATTAATGATCGCTGTACTCTCTATGAATGTTGGGTTTGCGCAGAACGGAGGAATGACAGAAGTAGGAGGACGTGATGCTTCCAAACACTATGAAAGTTGGAGGTTCTGATTTGGTACTCAACGGAGGTGGAATCAGAAAGAAGGCTTTTGTACTCGAATTGTATTCTGGAGGATTGTATCTAGAATCAAAGTCGAAAGACGCTAAAAGCATTATCAATGCTGATCAGAATATGGCCATGAAATTGGTGATCACTTCAAGCTTTGTATCTAGTGATGCAATGAGTGAAGCGGTTAACGATGGTTTTGACGCTTCTATGCGAGGAGATACTTCTTCTTTGGACAGTGAGATCAAAAAATTCATCAGTTTTTTCAGTGATGAGATCGTAGAGAAAGATGTTTTTGACATCACTTATCAAACCGGGCGCGGCGTGGTTTGTTATAAGAACGGAAACGAATTGGGAGTGATTCCAGGAATGGAATTTAAGAAGGCCCTTTTTGGAATCTGGTTGGGGAAAGCACCAGCTGATAAAAAACTTAAAAAAGGAATGTTGGGCAACTAATTGTGCTCACATTATTACGTACTTTTAGGCTGTCGTTTACGCGACAGCCTTTTTTATTTTCATGTACTTTATTGACGTCATACTGCCCATTCCTATCAAGCAGGCATTTACCTATGCGGTAAATGTCCACGAGGCTCATTTTCTTAAGCCAGGGCATCGTGTGGCAGTTCCTTTTGGAAAGTCCAAGATCTATACCGGAATCGTGTATCGGGTGCATCAAACGCCGCCTCAGATGTATGAGACTAAGGAGATCGATCAGATCTTAGATGAGCATCCTTTGGTGACCCAAACACAGCTTATACATTGGCAATGGATCGCGGATTATTACCTCTGTAGTATGGGAGAGGTTATGCGAGCTGCTTTACCTGGAGCTTTTCTTTTAGAAAGTGAGACCATCATTCGGCTACAAACAGAACGCCCTTATTCAGAAGCTATTCTCTCTGCTCAGGAAGAATTAATACTTGAGGCGTTA
>NZ_CBFCWJ010000029.1:0-39021 GCF_965601605.1 Gilvibacter sp.
AAAACATCACCTTCAATGGTAGTGCTACTTTCTCTTTGGACGGTACCGGCGCCACCTACGAATGGGACTTTGGAGACGGTACAACCGCCTTTGGGACCACCGTGAATCACGCTTATGCAGCTTCCGGAGCCTATCCGGTCACCTTGACGGTCACCGATGCTACGGGCTGTACCAATAGTAATAATATTGACATCACCGCGCTGATTGGCTTTGGGGGTGCAGACCCTGGAAACCTCTTTGTAGATGCAGGGCCAGATGTAACCCTTGATTGTGGTTCTGGTGGAAGTGTCACCTTGGTTGCAGATTTTCAAGAGATCTTTGAAACCTTTAGTACAGACTATACTGTTTCGCCAATTGTTTACAGTCCGCCTTTCCCGTTTGATGGCTTAGCAAATTCCATTGATATTACTACGGATGATACTTGGTCTGGGGTAGATACCCTGCCTTTTGAATTCTGTTTCTTCGGAAACTTGGAGCAAGAGTTCCAGGTAGGATCAAACGGGGTATTGCGTTTTGATGTAGATCCTGGTGGATGCCGGTAACGGTTGGGCATTTACAGAAGACCTTCCGAACAACACCAATCCCACGCTAGGTGAAGCCAATATTTTCTCTCCGGTACACGATATCTTCCCGGGAGTAAATCCTGCCAATGAAATTGGTTATGAAGTTTTGGGTACTTTCCCAAATAGAGCATTGGTAGTTTCTTTCTACGAGGTGGCTATGTTCTCTTGCACCGATTTGAACGCTACGCACATGATCGTGATCTATGAGTTCTCGAACATCATTGATATTTATATTCAAGACAAGCCCTCATGTCCAACTTGGAATAGTGGAAACGCAGCAGTTGGGATCCAGAATAATGATGGGGATCTGGCCTATGTTCCGCCGGGACGTAACACCTCAGACTCTCCTTGGACCACTACGAATGAGGCTTGGCGTTTTGCTCCGGATGGAGCGCCGTCTTATGTTTTTGAGTGGCTGGACGATACTGGAGCTGTGGTTGGAATTTCACCAACCTTGTCTGTTTCTCCTACAGTGACTACAACCTATACTGCTCGAGTTACTTACACCAACACCTGTAATGGTGAGATCGTTATTTTGGAAGACGATGTAGTCGTTACTGTAGACACACCTTTTAGTGTTGATTTAGGTCCAGATGTTAGCGTTTGTGATGGTGGGCCAATTATTTTAGATGCTGATCCTGGTGTGCCAGGAGTAACTTATGAATGGTATCAAGATGGAATTTTGATACCTGGAGAGACTGCTTCAACTTATACAGCAACCACTTCTGGTACTTACCGTGTGATTGTATCTGACGGAAGTTGTGATGCAGGTGATGACATTACCCTAGTTATTGGAACTACGCCAGTTCCTGGAACGCCAGATCCTTTAGAGATCTGTGATTTCCCTTTTGATGGTTTTGCTGAATTTACCTTAACTGATGCCGATGCTCAGATCATTGATGGCGGCACCGGCTTGGTGGTTCGCTATTACGAAACTTTAGCGCTTGCTGATGTGGGTGATCCTGCAGATGCCCTTGTGAGTCCTTATACCAATACTTCGGATCCTCAGACGGTCTATGCGCGTTTGGAAGAAACAGCTTCGGGCTGTTATGCTACCGTGGAATTGGTACTTGATGTTCTGGACGGTCCTGTGGTCAACGATCCAATCCCAGATTATGTGCTTTGTGATGATCCATCCAATGACGGTATAGAGCTTTTTGATCTGACCACCATGGAGCCGCTTATTTCTCCGGCCCCAGCGGGAATTGTATTTACCTATCATGAAACAGCTGCGGATGCGGCTGCTGGAACTGCTGCAATTGGTACGCCAACAGCGTACAACAACTTGACGAATCCGCAAACGATCTTTGTGCGTTTGGAAAGTGCGGACGGTTGTATTAGTGTTGGAGAGTTCAATTTGGTTGTAGAGCCTGTTCCTGTGTTTATTGATCCAACGCCTTTTATTCTTTGTGATGACGGTGTTGCTGATGGATTCACCGAATTTGATTTGACCGTAAAGATCCCTGAAATCACGGGAGGTGCGGTAGACCTTGCAGTAAGTTTCTATTTGACTTTAGCTGATGCTGATGCTGGTGCTCCGGCCTTACCGACCTTATATACAAACGTTACTAACCCGCAGACTATTTTTGTCCGTGTTCAGTCCGTAACTACCGGTTGTTATGATACCACAAGTTTAGAGCTTGAGGTTCTCGACGCTCCTGCAGCTGCGACACCAACACCTTTGGAGTACTGTGATCCTGATAATGATGGATTTGGAGTATTTACTTTAGAGGATGCTACTCTAGAAATTACTGGAGGTGATCCGGATGTTGTGGTTACTTACCACGAAACTTTTGCGGACGCCACCAATGGAGTACTGGCCTTGACCAGTCCTTATAATAACATCGTTTTTGGTACACAGACTGTTTATGCAAGAGTTGCCAATGCAGTGACCACGGGAGACGATTGCTTTGTGATCGTTGAACTCCAACTCATCGTATTAGACACGCCTCAGATCGTTGATCCCGAACCACTTTTAGCTTGCGACGACAACGACGACGGCATTGTGGTGTTTGACTTGACGGTGAAAGATCCGGAGATCTTGGACGGTTTGGATCCTGCGGATTACACGGTAGAATATTATGAGGATGCGGCCTTTACTTCGCTGATCGCTCCGGCTACGGCCTATACGAACTTGACCAACCCACAGACGGTCTTTGTTTTGGTGACGGACAACACGAATATGTGCAGCTCTACCACCACTTTAGAGCTGATTGTAAACTTCCCACCGCGGGTATTCCCACCGACTCCTTTGGAGCTGTGTGATGTGAACAATCCGGGCGACGAGGTTGAGGAGTTTGACTTGGAGCTGGCCACGGCAGAGATCACGGGCGGAGACACCTCTTTGATTGTGACCTACCACGAGACTGCAGCCGATGCCGATGCGGGAGACAACCCACTGACGAGTCCTTACACCAATACGAGCAACCCGCAGACGATCTTTGTACGGGTAGAAGACCCAGACACGGGCTGTTTTGTGAGTGATGTGGTGACCTTAGACTTACGAGTAAACCCACAACCGAGTCCCACCCCAGATCCCACACCGATTGAGATCTGTGATGCGGACAACGACGGTTTTGTAGACAGTTTTATACTGACCGATAGAGACATTGAGATCATTAACGGGGAGCCTGATGTGGTGGTGAGCTACCACGAGACCTTGGCAGACGCCGAGGCGGATCTGTTCCCACTGGTATCGCCTTATGCGAACATTGTGGCCTACAGCCAGATTGTCTACGCCAGAGTAGAGAACACCCTAACGGGCTGCTTTGCCATTGTAGAGTTGGAGCTGATTGTACTGAACTCTCCAGAGCTCCCATTAGAGATCGAAGACTTTGTGATCTGTGATGATGACGACGACGGCATCGCAGTGTTTGATCTAACGACGAAGGATCCGGAGATCTACGGCACGCAAGACCCAGCGACGCTGGATCTGAGCTACCACTTGAGCGAGGCAGACGCCTTGGCAGGGGTGATGCCCATAGTAACACCAACGGCCTTTGTCAATACGACCAACCCACAGACGATCTGGGTACGCTTGTTTGATCCGCTAACGGGCTGCGCGAGTGTGGGCAGCTTTGAGCTGATTGTAAGCTTGCCACCGGTGATTGCCGCCCCGGGAGATCTGGATGCCTTGGAGCGTTGTGATGACGAGACCGCAGACGGTTTTGCTTCTTTTGATCTGACTCAGGCAGAAGACGACATTACCCTAGGAGCGCCAGGCTTACTGGTACAGTACTATACCACAGAGACAGACGCACAAAACGATACGGATGCGATAGACCCAGCGACGGACTACACCAACACGGTGAACCCACAGACGATCTGGGTTAGAGTGACGGACGGCGACACGGGCTGTGTCTCGTTCACGACCTTAACGATAAGAGTATTGCCTAACCCATCTCCGAACACGAACCCCGATCCGATCGAGGTGTGTGACGAAGTGACGGTAGGTGACGGGATAGAGGTGATCGATCTGACCCAAAGAGAGGCAGAGATCATCGGCGGAGAACCAGGGGTATCGGCCAGTTACTATGAAACTGAGGCTGATGCACAGGCGGGCGACCCACTGTTGGCCATCCCAGACCCAACGGCCTACAGCAATACCGAGACGCCACAGATCATCTGGGTACGCATTACCAACGACACCACAGGCTGCTTCACATTAGTAGAGTTGCCGATTATTGTCCACCCACTGCCGGAGACACCAGAGGTGAGTGATTACATCATTTGTGAGTTGGCTACCGACGGCGTGGCGACCTTTGATCTGAACACGAAGATCCCAGAGATCTTAGGGGGACAAGATCCAACGGACTTGGTTATCACCTTCCACGAGGTGGAGGCCGACGCTGATGCAGGCATCAACGCGATTGCCACACCCGAGGCCTTTGTGAATGTGACCAACCCACAGACGATCTATGTACGCATTACCAATACGGTGACGGGCTGTTACTCGGCCACGCAGAGTTTTAACATCGAGGTTAGAGAAGGCGCCACGGCCACCGCGCCAGCAGCAGTGTACCGCATTTGTGATAATGTAGGCGATGGCACGGACGGCATTGGGGAGTTCACCCTCTCTACACAAGATGCCGAGATACTGGGCGGACAAGATCCGGTGATCTATGTAGTGAGCTACCACGAAAGCGAGGTGGATGCCACCACGGGAGACAATGCGCTACCAGACAGCTATATCAATACGAGCAACCCACAAGTGATCTGGGCACGGGTGACCAATACGGACACGGACTGCTTTGCCATCACTACAGTGACCTTGGAGGTATCACCACTGCCGGTGATCACCTTGGAGGACAGCTACAGACTGTGTGTGGATGAATTTGGTAACCCGATCCAGAACGAGTTTGGAGAGTCATCACCACCGGTGATCAACACGGGCTTAAGTGATCTGGACTACAGCTTTGAGTGGTTCTTAAACGGCAATCCATTGCCGGAGACCACGGCGAGCATCGTAGCCAGAGCAGGCGGAACCTATACGGTGATCGCTACGGAGACCACCAGCGGACTGGGCTGTAGTGCGGAGGCCTCGACTACGGTGACGGTATCCTCACCACCGACGAGCTTCAGTGCCGAGGTGATCAGCAACGCCTTTGCAGACGATCATCAGATCCAGGCGGAGGCCACAGGGCTGGGGGTATACTTCTTCCAATTGGATGACGGACCGCTTCAGGAGAGTGGACTGTTCACCAACGTGACTCCGGGAGATCACATCGTGACCATCGTGGATCAGAACGGCTGTGGAAGCGTGAGTATCCCGGTAGGAGTGATTGACTATCCGCTGTTCTTCACCCCGAACCAAGACGGCTTCCACGACACTTGGAACATCATAGGAATTGCCAGCAATCCAACGGCGCAGATCTACATCTACGACCGCTTTGGGAAACTGCTCAAGCAGCTGAGTCCACTGGGTCCAGGATGGGACGGAACCTACAACGGTAACCCAATGCCGTCAAGTGATTACTGGTTCCAAGTGATCTATGACGAAGACGATGTTGAGAAAGAATTCAAAGGGCACTTCACCCTAAAACGATAAACGAAAAAACCCCGCCAATCGGCGGGTTTTTTAATGCTTTATTTCATCAGCCTAGAAAAAGAAACCTAGACTTAAGGTATATACATCCAACTGTTGATCAATGTTTGTTGGAGTAGTGAGGCCTGTTGCGTAAAGTGCTTCGCTGCGTTCCTGCTGAGCAGTAGAGTAACTCAGATCAATCTTTACGTTGTCCAAAGCGTAACCCAATCCAACTGAATAACCAGTAAGGTCTCCCATTAGGTTTGAATCTTGAAAAGGACTTTCTTCAAAGCGATATCCGCCTCTAAAGCTCCATTTATTCACGCGATACTCACCTCCAACTCTATAGGAAGAAGAAGCTTGGAATGTATTCGCAATAAGAACATTCTGCATATTGAAAAACGGCTCATTAGTAGTGAACTCAATATTGGAGTAATCCTTATAGCCATAATCAAAACTGATCAGACCAGCTTGTCCAAACAGTAGGGCAGCACTAGCCTTAACTTGTCCTGGAGTACGCATGCGGTAATCTGCAAAGAAATTTACGATTCCTGGATCTACTACTTCAATAATCGAGCTGTCATCTGGCAACAAACGTCTGGTCTCAATGAATTGCGTAGTCTCCTCAGTTAATGTTAACCAAGTAGGGGTGTCATAAGTGATCCCTAAACGCAAGATGTCTCCCACTTTGGCAATAGCTCCAATTTGAGCCGAGAATCCATTACCTAGGACCCAAAGGTTTTCTTCAAAACCGATTTGGTCAATAGTGGCGCCAGCATTGTTGTTGGATTCAAACAAGAAAGTAGAGCTGCGATAGTCAATGGCGTGAGCGTTCAAGTTCACTCCTAAATAAAGACGGTCCTTATAGGCAGTAGCCATATTAAAGGTATACTTGCCTTGGTAACCTCGTTCTACTTTAAAGTGCTCCTGATTAAAGCTCCCTTGTCCTGTATTAGAGAAATAAGTGGTGTTCCCAGGAACGTTCTCAGTAGGATCAATGATAAACGATTGGAATCCTAAGAAAGCGGTCTGTGCGGCAGAGCCTTCTGTCTCCCCTAAGAATCTATACAGCTCAGGAATGGTCTCACTGCCTTGCAACTGCAATAACTCTAGTGGAATCCCATTAGCTTGATTCAAAAAGAATTGATCAATTCCCACATTGTTAGTACCAACGCTGACCACTTCATTGTCAAAATTGTTTTGTAGTTCGTAATTCACTGCTAAAGTGAACTTGCCCCAATCGGCTTCATCACTACTGTTGCCAAATACCCAAACTGCACCAGCTTGAGAGATCGCTGCATCGATGTCAGAACTTTGATTGAATGTATTGGAATACAAGATATCGTTTTGGCGATCGATAAGCGCTCCGGTAGCCGAAGCATAGTTGTACAGGAAGATTGCAGATCCCGCAGGGTTGAGTGCTACTCCGGAGAGGTCTCCACCCAGGGCGCCAAAGGCACCGCTCATAGCGTTAAATCTTGCAGTTCCGTAAACGGATTCCTGACTGTATCTCAGAGCGTCAGATAGGCCCTGTGCGTTCAAATTGGGCATAAGGCCACCCAAGATGAGTAGGTATAATAGCTTTCTCATTGCGTTATTTTATGGTAAGAATGATTGATGATGCGATCTTTTATCCGCGTCCACCGCGACGGCCTCCGCCTCCACGTGATCCTCCGCTGCTGCGCATAGATCCTCCGCTACTTCTCATAGACCCTCCGCTTCTCATAGATCCGCTGCTACGGCTTCTTGAACCAGAGCTTCTCATAGATCCACTATTGCTTCGCGAACGGTTGTTGAAGTTCGACGAGCGCGAACGGTTGTTAAAGTTTGGAGACGTTGAGCGCATATTGCCTGAGCTGCGACTGCCGCTCATGCTGCGCGTATTGCGTCTTGAATTACTCAAGTTAGACGAGGAACGTGAGTTCACGTTTCCAGATCTTCTCGCATTGGCTTGGTTCACACGACGTGCTACTTCAGAACGACTGTAAGAAGAACGTCTGTTGTTGGTAGCTGCAGTTCTGCTGGCTGCTACTGCACCGTAGCCCACGTTTCCGCGATAATCTGCTCTACGACCTCTGTTATAGGCGTATCCGCGTCCGTAAGCATAACCGTTGTTCCAGTAGCCGTTACCCCAACCCCAGCCGTATCCAGCTGGCCAGTACCATCCTGGACCGAAAGCCCATGCTGGTCCCCATGCAGGTCCCCATCCGAAACCAATTCCAGGGTTGAAGCCGTAATTCCAGCCCCAGGCACCCCAGCCGCCCCAGCCGCCCCAACCAGGACCCCAGCCCCAGCGGTTAAATCCAGGACCCCAGCCCCATCCGGCGCCAAAGCCAAATCCGCCCCAGGCACCCCAACCGTTGTCGTAAACGTTTACAGTAACGTCGGTGGCGTTTGTTCCCCAAGGTCCGAAGGATTCTTGATCATCTTCAATAACGATAAGTCCGTTATCATCAACGGTCTCTGCTGAAGTGTAACTGTCTATATCTGTGAAAATATCTGCCTGATCGGAGATATTAGAGATTTGAGCACTCTTGGTGCCAAAGTATTGTTTGTAGTAGTTGCTGTTAGCATTCTGATCTGCAGCTGCAGTCTGAGTGCCGGTATTGTCTGAAGGTACTCCCATTGTTCCGGTGGAGTAAATGCCGTCTTCTGAGTAGGATGCATTTTGGTAGGTTCCGCAGGAGGTTAAAAGCAGTCCAAAAAGGCCAACTAGGGTCCAGTTGAAGGGCTTTTGCAGGAAGGAAGTAACTCTTTTCATAGCAACATAGTTTTAATTGTTGAACATTATAAAATTAATTAGTTTTGCCAAGATTAACTAATTGCTGTAAAAAGAGCAATTTCTATGCCAAACTCAGGAAATGGGAAAGAATTTAACAAGTAGAAGCGAGGATTATTCCAAATGGTATAACGAACTGGTAGTGAAGGCCGACTTGGCTGAAAACTCTGGAGTTCGAGGATCTATGGTGATCAAACCCTATGGGTATGCTATTTGGGAGCGTATGCAAGGCGAATTGGACCGCATGTTCAAAGAAACTGGTCACAAGAATGCCTATTTTCCGCTATTCATCCCAAAATCATATTTCTCTAAGGAAGCCAGCCATGTAGACGGTTTTGCTAAGGAATGTGCTGTGGTTACACACTACCGTTTAAAGAATGCTGAGGACGGCAGTGGAATTGTAGTAGATCCTGATGCTAAGTTGGAGGAGGAGCTGATTGTTCGTCCTACTTCTGAGACCATTATTTGGGATACCTATCGCCGTTGGATTCAGTCTTACCGAGACCTTCCAATTTTGGTGAACCAGTGGGCCAATGTGGTGCGTTGGGAAATGCGAACACGTCTGTTTTTGCGTACTGCGGAGTTTTTATGGCAAGAAGGGCATACGGCTCACGCCACCAAAGAAGAGGCTATTTCTGAGGCAGAACAAATGATGCATGTCTATGCGGAGTTTGCTGAGAAATTCATGGCAGTTCCTGTAGTTAAAGGAACCAAGACAGAAAGCGAGCGCTTTGCAGGAGCCTTGGAGACCTATTGTATTGAAGCTTTGATGCAAGACGGTAAGGCTTTGCAAGCGGGAACCTCTCACTTTTTAGGGCAGAACTTCGCCAAGGCCTTTGACGTTCAGTTTACCTCTAAGGAAGGCAAGCTGGAGCACGTATGGGCAACCTCTTGGGGAGTGTCTACCCGTTTGATGGGAGCGTTAATTATGACGCATTCTGATGACAATGGATTAATACTACCACCATCTTTGGCGCCAGATCAAGTGGTGATTGTACCTATATATAAAGGAGAAGAGCAGTTGGCTGCGGTAAGTGAAGTAGCTCATAAGCTGCAAGCAGATCTTAGAGCTGCTGGAGTACGCGTACATTATGATGATCGTGATACCCACAGACCGGGCTGGAAGTTCAGTGAGTATGAGCTTAAAGGAGTACCGGTGCGAATCGCCATTGGTCCAAAAGATATGGAGAACGGTACGGTAGAAATTGCCCGTAGAGATATCTTTAAAAAAGAGATCATTGCGAACGATCAAGTAGTAAGTACGGTTACAGGGCTGTTGGAGGAGATCCAAAACGGCTTATACGACCGAGCGGTTGCGTACCGATCGGAGCACACTACAGAAGTAAATAGCTACGAGGAGTTCAAAGAAGTGCTTAACGGTAAAGGCGGATTCATTTCGGCCCATTGGGACGGAACCGCAGAAACCGAAGAGCGTATAAAACAAGAAACCAAGGCAACCATTCGTTGTATTCCGTTGGATGCCAAAGAAGAAGCAGGCAGCTGTATCTACAGCGGGAAACCGTCTGCGAGAAGGGTTTTATTTGCTAAGGCTTACTAGGGAGGAAAAAAATTTCAGTTCCTTCGAAAAAAGTTTTGCATAATATTGCGACAATAAAAAATAGTTGTATTTTTGCATCCGCATTTGAAACCAAATGGCCCGTTCGTCTAGGGGTTAGGACGCCAGGTTTTCATCCTGGTAACAGGGGTTCGAATCCCCTACGGGCTACTAATTAAAAGTAGAAAATGGCAAATCATAAGTCAGCTTTAAAGCGCATCAGAAACAGCGAGACCAAACGTCTACGCAACCGTTACCAGCACAAAACGACTCGTAACGCAATGAAGCGTTTGTTTGAAACTACCACGAAGAAAGACGCAGAGAAAATGTTCCCTGCTGTTGCCTCTATGGTAGACAAATTGGCCAAGCGTAACATTATTCACAAGAATAAAGCCGCTAACCTTAAATCAAACATGGCGAAGCACGTAGCTTCTCTATAAGGAAATCTACTTCTCGGTATTAGAAACCCCCAAGCGAAAGCTTGGGGGTTTTGTTTTTTGTTTTCTTCTTCACTTTTATTGTCCTTTTTACCATTGCCGTAAAAAGGACCAAAAAGGTCTAGCGACGCTCCCTCGCCTTTGAAAATTACGCTGCCCTCAGCCACAGCTGCTTGGAGCACGTTCTCAGCTGCGCTTCGATACTCTTCCAAGCATCTATCCGCCAACTGCTGCCAGCTTGTTTTCTAGCAGGCTCCTGAGGAGTCGCGGAGAGTCGTGAAAATTGTTAAGTAATTTTTATTGTCGCACCGAACAAACCTCGGTTGCCATGAAAGCGACGGTATTTGGTTATTGGCCGCCCCTTCTGCGCAGCGTCTGTAGATGAGCAAAGATCGCTTCGATGTCGCGCATTAAGTCGCAGAGCGACGCGCGACTCAGATTTTGCGAATGGTTTGGCGCGACTACATATCTTTTTCAACGCAGGAGCGCCAAAACAGACCTTGAAGGGGCTAGACTTTTTTGCCTACTTTTTTTGGCGATGAAAAAAAGTAGGAGAAAGGGATCAAGGCCCCCGCCTTGAAAATTAAGGGCCGAATTAAAAACATAAAATCATTTTAAATGTCATCTCGATACATTGGCGAACGATGTTTCGTAGAAACCAAACATCCGGTGGATGTTTGAGTGAGGCACCCGCGAAGCGGCAAGCGAACAAAGATGTCATCTCGATACAATTCGGCCTTCGGCCAAATCACTCGATGACCGTAAATCCCGGCGTTAGGGATAGAAGCTAGCTACCGCGTAGCGCGAATAACCCGCCCAGCCTGCAAGGCTGGGAACGCTATAAAAAAAGAGCCTTGCAAAAAACAAGACTCCTTCTTTGAACTATAATTAAGATTTTTACAGGCTACCCATTCATAGAAATGAGGAACTCTTCATTAGAGCGGGTTTGCTTCACGCGGTCTAGAATGAATTCCATGGCCTCTACAGGGTTCATGTCTGCCAAGTACTTGCGCATTACCCACATGCGTTGAATGGTGTTGTCATCTAGCAAGATGTCATCACGACGCGTTGAGGAGCTCATCAAGTCAATAGCTGGGAAGATTCTGCGGTTAGAGATACGTCTGTCTAACTGCAGCTCCATATTACCGGTTCCTTTAAATTCTTCAAAGATCACCTCGTCCATTTTAGAACCTGTCTCTGTAAGTGCTGTAGCAATGATACTCAAACTACCGCCGTTCTCAATATTACGGGCTGCACCAAAGAAACGCTTTGGTTTGTGTAGGGCGTTGGCATCCACACCACCAGAAAGGATCTTACCTGAAGCAGGTTGTACCGTGTTGTAGGCACGAGCTAAACGCGTGATGGAGTCCAAAAGGATCACAACATCGTGTCCGCATTCTACCAAACGCTTGGCCTTTTCAATAACGATGTTTGCTACGCGTACGTGTTCTGAAGCTTCCTTGTCAAAGGTAGAGGCAACAACCTCTCCGCTAACGTTACGCTGCATATCGGTAACCTCTTCCGGGCGCTCGTCAATAAGCAATACAATTTGATATACCTCAGGGTGGTTCGCTGCAATAGCGTTGGCAATGTCCTTAAGGAGCATTGTTTTACCCGTTTTAGGCTGCGATACGATCATACCACGCTGACCTTTCCCAATAGGAGAGAAGAGGTCCATAATACGCGTTGAGATAGTCGCTTGCTTGTCTGCGATATTGAATTTCTCTTCTGGGAAGAGCGGCGTCAAGTGCTCAAAAGATACGCGGTCACGCACCACATTTGGGCTCAGACCATTGATCTTACTCACTTTGATCAGTGGGAAGTACTTTTCACCTTCTTTTGGAGGACGCACCTCTCCGAGAACGGTATCTCCAGTTTTTAAACCGAACAAACGGATCTGCGACTGCGAGACATAAATATCATCTGGAGACGACAAATAGTTGTAATCGCTGGAACGCAAGAAACCGTAGCCGTCTTGCATGATGTCTAACACACCTTCGCTCTCAATGATGCCTTCAAATTCAAAGTCAGGCTCGCGATAGCGGTTGCGATTGTCCTTATTGCCGTTGTTTTGATTCTTTTGGTTCTTCTGGTTACGCCCGTTATTGTTGTTACGGTTGTTGTCCTTCTGACCTTTGTTCTTATTGTCTTGCCCCCTGTTATTGTTGTTGTCCTGACCTTTAGAATTGTTGTTGTCCTTCGCGTTGTTTTCTTTGCCTTTGTTGTCGTCTTTCTGCTGATTTTTCTGCTGATTGCGACGGTTGTCTTGGCGTTGGTTCTGCTTTCCGCGATTGTCTTGTTTCTTGTCTTGAGCGTTGTTCTGCTCTTTCTTAGGAGCTTGTTTTTGCTCGCTTTTTGGGGCTTGTTCTGCAGGTGCTTCGGTCTTAATTGCTTTAACAGCCTGAGGATTTGCTGCCTGGTAGTCTAAGATTTGGTATACCAGGTCTAGTTTCTTTAAGCTTCGGTACTTGGGGACACTAAGCGTTTTTGCTAACTCCTGAAGTTCGGGTAGCTTTTTTGTTTTTAATTCAGAAATATCAAACATCTGAGGATAGAATTAATAGAATGTAATGAATGATGAATTTTCGTCGAAGAGAAAATCGTAAAATGTCTTGGAGAATAAGGAGTCGTGTGGTCTCAACTCCGAATTGATACTGCAATAATACAAATATATTTTGTTTAAATACGCACCCTCGATAAAAAAAGAAACATTATTTTTGCCCTCCAAACACGTATAAAAAGGATGTTACAACGCATACAAACCGTTTATATGTTGTTAGCGAGTTTAGCGCTAATAGGACTCTATGTTTGGTTTCCTGTAGTTGCTGACAACGCTGGCCAAGTATTGGTAGCCAAAGATGAGCTTTTGGTAGCAATACCCATGGCGCTCGCAATACTCGTTGTTGCGATTTCGATCTTTCAATTCAAAAAGAGACAGTTGCAGTTTGTGCTCAACAGACTGGCAATACTGTTGAACTTTTTTTTACTAGGAGTTTTCGTGTATCGTGCCCTAAGTGTATCCGGAGAGGCAATTGCTTCAGAGAAGGGTATTGGACTGCTCGTACCTGTCGTTTCTATCGTTTTTCTGGCTTTGGCCAACAAAGCCATCAGACGGGATGAGGAGCTCGTAAAATCTGCGGACCGATTACGTTAAACCTATCATCTTAGTATATTAGTGGAAATCCCGGAGTATGCCAACTTCGGGATTTTTTTGTTTTATCCCGAATGCTTCATCAAGCCTTCTGCTGCGGTCCGAGATCACTTCTAAAACCAACATTTTATTTTGCTTTTCAATGCTAACGTAGCGGTGTTAAGCGTCGCCTTTCCAAAGCAATGATTTTCATTGCGCTCTCTAACCTCGCTTAGAAGACTTTCAGAGCATTCGGGATTTTTATATAAGATTTACTTGAGTTGTTTGGGCGCGCGCCGCTAGCCGCGTCACCGGGCTTTCCGCGCTACACGGTAGCATGCTCCAATCCCTCGCGCAGAGATATTTTTTAGACTTTTGTTGACATATATGATCAACTCAAATGCCACTCGGTCAGGTTCCAATCGGCATCAAATTCTATATTGAATTTGAACTCCCTTAAGTGGTTTTTACTTTCAATTACGCCTTGGAGAAAGCTGTTGGTGAGCTCTGGGTTGTGAACTCTCCAAATAATCTTACGAGTGTGATTCCAATAAATATTTGCAAGAAACAGTGCGTTTCGCGGGCTGTTCTCGGGATGCGAGATGTTCTGATCTAAATACTTAATAAAATCGGCTGGTTCTTTTAATTCCACCCGAGTGGGCAAACCGTTATCAAGACTGTACTGGTTATCTATAATCAATGAACAATGCCAAGGGAAGATTCTTTTGTGTTCAAACTTTGCTAGCCCCATATTGACATTGAGAATTCCCGTATGGTCTTCTTTGTTAAAGGTAGTGGTCTGCATTTCTAATTCTGGGAATGTTACGGAGACCTTTTCATTTTTTGCCATGGCCTAGTTTATCTTTTCATCTCTATTACTTCCAAATTCTGGATCCTCTCCCCATCAATCTCAAAGCGAAGCATAGTCCTTACTTTATGAAACCCATGCTTTCCAGCGGCTCCTGGGTTCATGTGAAGCAATCCTAATTTCTTATCGGGCATGACCTTTAAAATGTGCGAATGTCCACAAATAAAAAGTTTTGGAGGGTTGCGGTAGATCTCTTCCCGCACCCGACGGTCATAACGACCGGGATAGCCGCCAATATGCGTAATCCAGACATCTACTCCCTCACACATAAAACGCAGGTTTTCCGGATACTCCTGACGCGCTTTTGAATCATCTATATTGCCGTAGACGGCGCGTACTGGTTTTGCGGTAGCCAAGGTGTCTGTCACACCTAAAGAACCAATATCGCCAGCATGCCAAACCTCGTCGGCCTGAGAGGCGTATTCCAAGATTCGATCATCGATATAAGAATGGGTGTCTGAAAGCAGTAGGATTTTGGTCATGGGAAGCCTTATCTTTGCAACTGTAAAAGTACGAGAACTTGCGGTATTTTTTAGAAATAGCATTTGACGGAACCGATTTTCACGGTTGGCAACGCCAACCCAACGCCATCAGTGTTCAAGAGGCTTTAGAAGAAGCCCTGCGCTTGGTGTGCAAGATCGATTCGGGTATCGTTGGGGCTGGTCGTACAGATACTGGAGTGCACGCCGCGCAGATCATGGCTCATGTAGATGCAGACTTTGCTTTAGATCAGGATCCCTGGCTGGATAAACTCAACAGTTTTTTACCGCCCTCGATCGTAATAAGATCCATCCGCCAAGTTGCCGATGATGCTCATGCACGTTTTCAGGCCACGGGAAGAACCTATAAATATTACATCAGTCTTGGGAAGAATCCGTTTGCAGTTCAGTTCAGTCACAACTTGCATCGAACTCCAGATATAGCGGCCATGAATGAGGCGGCAAAACTCCTTTTAGGAACACAAGATTTTCAGTGCTTCTCGCGTTCCAATACAGACGTAAAAACCTATATCTGTGAACTTAAAGAAGCGTATTGGGTTCAAGAAGGGCAGCAGCTCGTATTTACCATTAAGGCGGATCGTTTTTTGCGCAATATGGTACGAGCAGTCGTAGGGACATTACTAGAAGTGGGCTATGGCAAACGCGCTATTGACTCCATCCCGCAGCTCATCGCCTCAAAAAATAGAAGTGAGGCAGGCGCATCAGCTCCGGCAAAAGGTTTATTTTTACATGAGGTTAGCTATCCTGAAGCCCTTTACAAATCATGAGCGAAAAATCCGGAAAGGCATTTGATTTCAAACTCTTTAAAAGACTGCTAGGTTTTACTAAAGCCTATCGTTGGATCTTTTATTTTGTAGCGATATCTGTGATTTTAATGTCGGCTTTGGCCGTGGCACGCCCTTATGTGCTTAAGGTAGCGATTGATGAATCCATCATAGGAAAAGACTCCGAAGCCTTATTGACCTATGTGCTAATCATGGGTGGGATTCTGTTCTTGGAAGTTCTCTTTCAATTTGCCTTTATCTTTTACGCGAACTGGTTAGGACAAAGCGTGATTCGAGACATACGAGTGAAGCTGTTTCAGCATATGTTGCGTTTTAAAATGGCCTACTTTGATAAAAGTGCCGTTGGGCGTTTGACCACCCGCGCCGTAAATGATATTGAGACCATTTCCAGTATTTTCTCTCAAGGGTTGTTTATGATCATTTCAGATCTGCTGAAAATGGGCGTGATCATGGGAGTGATGTTGGTCATGAGTTGGAAGCTGGCATTGATCGTTTTTGCTATTTTACCCATACTGGTGTATGCAACTCGGGTATTCCAGCGCGCTATGAAATCAGCCTTTGAAGAGGTGCGTACCCAAATTGCCGATCTCAACAGTTTTGTGCAAGAGCGCATTACCGGGATGAAGATCGTTCAACTTTTTGCGCGTGAAGAAACGGAATACAAAGCCTTTCACGCCATCAATGAAAAACACAAAAAGGCTTGGATCAAAACGGTTTGGTACAATTCTATCTTTTTTCCAATTGCGGAGATCGCTTCTTCCATTGCCATTGGTTTAGTGGCTTGGTACGGGGCTCGTGATATTTTTGAAGGCGGAGCCATTACTGTCGGGATCATCACGGCCTTCATTCAGTTCTCACAAATGCTGTTCCGTCCGCTCAGACAGATCGCTGATAAGTTCAACACCCTTCAAATGGGTATGGTTGCGGCGAATCGTGTATTTGCAGTATTGGATACCGAGGCACAAATTGCCAATGAAGGAACTAAGCAGTGGCAGGAAGCTCGAGGCGAGATTGCTTTTGAAGATGTTCGCTTCAGTTATATAGAAGACGAAGAAGTGCTTAAAGGCATTTCCTTTGCGGTGCAGCCTGGAGAAACGGTTGCCATTGTTGGAGCCACTGGAGCTGGTAAATCTACCATCATCAATCTGTTGTCGCGTCTTTACGAGCGTGATTCTGGAGTCATTGCCATAGACGGTATGCCTATTGAAGAGTACAAATTGGAGTCCTTGAGAAAGGGCATTGCCATTGTATTGCAGGATGTTTTTCTTTTTGCGGACTCCATCTACAACAACATCACCTTGAATGATCCATCTATTTCTGAGGAGGAGGTCATCAAAGCTGCTAAGGCCATTGGTGTTCATGACTTTATTGAAACCCTGCCAGGCGGCTATCACTACAACGTAAAGGAGCGTGGTAGTATGCTTTCTTCTGGGCAAAGACAGCTATTGGCGTTCTTGAGAGCCTATGTGAGTCAGCCCGATATATTGATTCTGGATGAGGCGACTTCTTCCATTGATACCTATTCCGAAGAACTCATCCAAAAGGCTACCGAAAAGCTGACTGAAGGCCGTACGTCTCTAGTTATTGCTCACCGTCTAGCTACGGTAAAAAAGGCCGATACCATTATTGTAATGGATCAAGGTAAGATCGTGGAAAAAGGTTCGCACCAACAGCTCCTTGCTATTGAAGACGGTTACTACAAAAACCTTTACGAGGTGCAGTTTATGGCAGAAGAGGCTGTGTAGTCTAGGCGACGAAAGCGGTTCCAAAGACCATCATAAAGATCACCACGGCGATCACGAGGAAGATGTAAATCCCAATCCCGACAAGAATAAATAAAAGGGAACGCCATACAATACCTAAGAAACTCAGTTCAAACATTCGCTTATAAACATAGGCGCTAAACAAGAACTGAATCAAAATAACCCAATAACTCATCTTCATATAATTGGCTCCAAAGGGCAGCAAAATGAGCACGGGCAGGGTCATGGCCAAACTCAACCAAGACTGGGTATAACCCACGATCACAATATGCTTTAGGTAGGAATAGGCCTTTTGTTTAATGAAGGTGATCTTAGCCAGAAGCGCATAGATTGGGATCATTAAAATATATAAGATGGCTTGATACTCCATCCACCACATATTTTCTGTGGGATCCTGTTGTTCCATGTTTTGAAAGAACGGATTGTCTTTTGATGATTCGCCCATAGCGTCGATCATCCACTGCATGTCTAAGGATTCGGGATAGATGTTGCGAATCACAAAAATCATCAATCCACTCGCGGTAATGGCAACGGCTAACCAATTGGCCAAGTTCATATGACGTTTTCGAACTCCATCTATATATCCATCAATAACCTCCTTAGGTCTGAGAAGCATATCGCGGAAAGTCCTTACCAACAGGTTCCGATCTAAATTCAGGAAGCGTTCCTCAAAATCTTGAGTTACGTATTTAAACGTAAAAGGTTCTAATATGACACGGGCACCACAATGGTTACAGAATTGTGCACCGTGTTCTAGGGGTTCGTCGCAGTTTTTACAATTCATGAGGTTAGCTTAAATCGGTTCTGATGAGTTCACCCAAGGCTTCAAAATTCTCATAAGCGATGAATTCTCCATCTTTTATATAACTGATCTGTCCGTTCTCTTCAGAAACGACCAGACACAAAGCATCAGTTTTTTCTGTGATCCCAATGGCTGCGCGGTGTCTTAATCCAAAGCGCAGGGGAATGTTCCTGTCGTTAGAGACAGGAAGTATCACCCGTGTTGCGGTAATGGTATTGCCTTCAATGACCATGGCGCCGTCATGCAAAGGGCTGTTTTTAAAGAAAATGCTTTCAATAATCGGTTGATTCACCTCGGCATTCATACGGTCTCCCGTGTTCTTTACAAAGTCCAGATTGGTGTTGCGCTCCATAACAATTAGAGCTCCGGCGTATTGAGCTCCCATTTTTTTACAGGCGGCTAAAATGTCTTGAACGTTGGTGCTTACTGCATCGCCACTGTTGTTGAGTTTGAATTGTTTAAAGAACTTTTTTCGAGCTTTGAAATTGGTGGATCCCACCATAAGCAAGAACTTTCGAATCTCTTGCTGGAAGACCACGATCAAAGCAAATACTCCTGCACCTAAGAATCCACCGAGGATCTTACTGAAGAGCTCCATTTCTAAAAGTTCAGTGAATTTCCAGACCGTGTAGAGAATCACGATTCCAATAAAGATGTTGATCGCAACAGTTCCTTTGACCAAACGGTAGAGGTAAAAAAGCAACGCCGCCACCAAGACGATGTCTACAATATCAATTACACGGATGTCTAGGAGGTTCAACGTTTTTGGCCTTTGCTTGTAAATTTAACAAATTAATGTGAAGTCAAAAGCCAGAATCAATCGCGGGATTCAATTAAGGCTTGATGCAGTTTTACGCATTCCATCGCAGGGGCAACATCATGTACTCTCAGTATGGCTGCTCCGCGATCTAAAGCCCAAGCATTCAGTGCTGTGGTCCCGTTTAAGGCTTCAGCTGCCGAACTTTCTAAAGTTCTGTAGATCATCGATTTTCTGGAAACTCCAGCCAGTATGGGGCAATCCAAGTCGCCGAGTAAGTCCAATTGATCCAAAAGGGTGTAATTCTGCTCCACGGTTTTGGCAAACCCAAAACCTGGATCAATGATCACGTCATTGATCCCCAGCGCTTTTGCGCTGTGGAGCTGGGAGGCAAAGTAGGCTTTTATATCTCGGATTAGGTGATCGTAATCGGTGAGCGTTTTCATGGTTTGCGGCGTTCCTCGCATATGCATCATGATATAAGGCACTTGCAGGTCTGCCACTGTTTGGAGCATATTTTGGTCTAGGTTTCCTCCGCTAATGTCATTGATAATGGCCGCTCCGGCCTCAATGGCTTGCCTCGCGACCTTACTTCTAAAAGTATCTATGCTGATCAGGGCCTCTGGAAACTCTTTTAAGATAGCCTCAATGACCGGAAGTACGCGTCCAGCTTCCTCTTCAACAGAAAATATCGTCAGCACCGGGACGGGAAGAATAGCCGCCAATGTCCAGAAAGCTTGCCCCTTCTTGCAGCATTTGCGCTGCACTATCTGCAGCCTTCTGAACTTCAAAGTTCGTTCCGCCGTCGTAGAAGGAATCTGGAGTGACGTTGATGATCCCCATAACTTTGGGAATTTCAAAATCGATCAATCCGACCTTTACAGTTTATAGATTTCCAGTTTTTTGGCATGGATGAAGTGGCTGTGTTTGTTCAAAAATTAGGGCTATTCCAGCAATTTTTGCTGTGAATTCTAAAAGATTCAAAAAAGGCGTGAACTTTTCAATAATTTAAGCGAAATTTACGCAACCAATCCGATGTTTTTATGGCCCAAACAGCAATGCAATACGACGCGGTTATCGCCCAGTGCAGAAGCTTGTTCATCAAGAAAATGAAAGATTACGGCAGTGCTTGGCGTATTTTGCGTTTGCCGTCTTTGACCGATCAGATCTTTATAAAAGCCCAACGAATCCGCAGCTTACAACAAAATGAGCAGCGCAAGGTTGACGAGGGCGAGGCTCCGGAATTCATCGGAATTATCAATTATTGCATCATGGCTTTGGTGCAATTGGAAATGGGCGTAGTGGAACAACCGGATCTGAATCTGGATCAAGCCATTGCTCAGTACGATGATAAGATCGCGGTTACTAAACAACTCATGTTAGACAAGAATCACGATTACGGAGAAGCCTGGCGCGACATGCGCGTAAGCTCTTTGACCGATCTGATTCTTCAGAAATTATTGCGTGTCAAACAAATTGAAGACAACCAGGGCAAGACTTTGGTTTCAGAAGGCATAGACGCCAATTATCAGGACATGATCAATTATGCAGTTTTTGCACTCATTCACATGGGACATGCAGAAACAGCCACTCAAGTTTAATTCAATTCCCTTTTTAGTTTGAAGTATTTAGTAGGATTTTCGAGAATATTTGTCGGTATACTGTTTTTGATCAGTGGCTTTATTAAGCTCAATGACCCCGTAGGTTTCTCTTTTAAGCTCAAAGAGTATTTCGCAGCTGAGGTGCTCAACCTAGAGTTTTTAATACCCTTTGCACTATTGATCGCAGTAGTGGTAGTGATCTATGAAGTATTACTCGGGGTGATGATCATCTTTGGTTATGCTCGTAAGTTCACGGTTTGGAGTCTGCTGCTGATGATCGTTTTCTTTACCTTTTTGACCTTCTATTCTGCAGTCACTGGAAAGGTAACCGATTGCGGCTGTTTTGGGGACGCCATGAAACTGACACCTTGGGAGAGTTTCTACAAGGACTTGGTATTGTTGGTGCTTATTTTGATCTTGTTCATAGGGCAAAAACACATTCAGCCTTTCTTGACCAAAACCCTGAGACGTGGAATAGTATTGCTGTCGTTCATCGCTTCGATGATCTTCTGTTATTATGTACTAATGCACCTACCGGCGATAGATTTTAGACCCTATAAGATCGGTGCTAATATTCAGGAGGGCATGAGTGTTCCTGCGGATGCACCTAAGGCTATTTACGAATACACTTGGAAGTTCGATGTCGATGGTCAAGAAACGGAGATCAAGACCTTTGGAGACTATCCAGATACGGAAGGCGAGCTTATTGGTTATGAAACCAAATTAGTTCAGGAAGGCTATGAGCCGCCAATTCACGATTTCACCATAGAACGTGACGGCGAAGATCAATCGGCGAGTCTGCTTGAAGAACCTAACTTAATCGTTGTGGTGGCCTATTCCTTGAGCAATACAGAATTGGAAGGATATGACAATATTCGTGCAATCACCAATCAGGCCATAAAGAACGGATACAAGGTGATCGGTATGTCTGCCTCAAGTCAGGAGGAAACAGAAGCGCTGAAAGAGAAGTATGAACTCAATTTCGACTTCTATTTCTGTGACGAGACCACCTTGAAAACCATAGTGAGATCCAATCCAGGGGTTCTGGAACTGCAAAAAGGTACCATCATGCAAAAACTGCATTGGAACGACGCCTTGGAGTTACAACTCAATGAACTGGAAGGGGCTATGCCTAATCTAGATTTTACTTTAAAACGCCGTTTGGATAGTATTGCCATTTTAGACCAACGTTATCGTAAACTAATCATGGCCAGTTCTGACGAAGAGCGCAAAGCCATTGGAGAGTCTATGGGCTTATCTCCAGATGAGTACAACGGAGACCTTTGGGGCCGTCAAATGGCTATAGATAAGAGCAATTTACTTTTCGTGGAGCGCGTGCTTAACTCACAGGGCTATCCTGGGAAGAGTGTCGTAGGAGAATCCACCAGTACTGCGGCTTGGTATGTGATCCAACACAATCCGGAGAAGATTCCAGATTATTTGGATATGATGAAAGCTGCTGGTAAAAATGGCGAATTACCATTCCGCCTAGTAGCCATGATGGAAGATCGCTATTTAATGAACCAGAATGAAATGCAGATCTACGGAACACAAGGCATGTCTTACAGCGATGTTCGTGGAGATTTCATTTGGCCTATCAAAGATCCTGAAAATGTAAATCAGCGACGTAAAGAAGCTGGATTCTCTCAGACTATAGAAGAGTACGCTGTGGATCTTTTTGGAGAAGACTTTGAATACAAAGTACTTACCCTAGACGACGTGAAACAAGAAGAGCAGTAGTGGTACGATACGTATTGGGCAAATTGGGTTATGGATTGTTGACGCTTTTTGGCGTAGTGACCGTGATCTTTATGCTCTTTACACTTTTACCAGACCCCGCTCAAATGATGCTGGGGCAAAACGAAAGCGCGGAACAACTTGCAATTGTCAAAAAGAAATACGGCTTTGATAAACCCATTGGGACGCAGTACTTGTATTATCTTAATGATCTTTCGCCCTTGTCCTTTCATTCCACTTCAGAAGAAAATTACACCTACTTAAGTCCCGGGAAATACTCAGCAACAGAATTATTTACCCTTGGAGAAACTCAGGTCGTGGTGAAAGCTCCCTATTTACGGGAGAGTTTTCAAAAGACCGGAAAGCCGGTCACACAAGTCATAGGTGAAACCTTACCAAATACCATGGTGCTGGCCATCTCTGCTATCAGCTTAGCTATGCTGCTCGGAGGGCTGTTGGGGGTTATTTCTGCTTGGTATAAAGACCGTTGGATCGATCGTTTGATTCAGATCATCAGCACCTTTGGAATGAGTTTGCCTTCCTTTTTTAGCGCCATAATCTTTGCCTGGTTGTTTGGCTTTGTTTGGCATGAGGTCACGGGTTTGAACATGACCGGAAGTCTCTATGAGGTTGATGATTTTGGAGAAGGCGTATCTATTCAATGGAAGAATTTGATCTTGCCTGCTGTGGTTTTGGGAATCCGCCCTTTAGCGGTGGTTACCCAACTGATGCGTAACAGCCTGCTGGAAGTTTTGCAACAAGAATACATCAGAACCGCCAAGGCCAAGGGCATGAGTACCTTGAGACTCCTTTGGCGTCACGCTTTAAAAAATGCATTAAATCCTGTGATCACGGCAATCTCAGGTTGGTTTGCTTCTATGTTAGCCGGAGCCGTTTTTGTAGAATTTATTTTTGGATGGAATGGCTTAGGAAAAGAGATCGTAGATGCGCTGAATACCTTAGATTTGCCAATCATAATGGGAGCGGTACTCGTGATAGCGCTACTGTTTATAATCATTAATATCATGGTCGATGTGATCTATGGATGGCTCGACCCCAAAATAAGACTGGAATGAGAAGACCTTTAGTTGCCGGAAACTGGAAAATGAATTGCGACAAGCAAGAATCCGCAGACTTAATTGCTGCCCTAAAAAGTGAAACCCTAAAAGAAGGGGTGGAGGTAATGATTGCTCCAACCTTTGTAAATCTCGCGGCCGCTGTAGATCAAACCCAAGGAGCCGCAATGGGAGTAGCCGCTCAGAATATGCATCAGAACGCCAGTGGTGCCTATACTGGAGAGATCTCAGGTGCTATGCTTCAAAGCATAGGAGTGGAGACCGTGATTCTGGGTCACAGCGAGCGTCGCGCTTACTTTGGAGAAGATGAAGCCCTTTTGGCAGCTAAGGTAAAAGCTGCTTTAGCCTTGGGAATGCAAGTGATCTTTTGTTTTGGAGAGGTCATTGAAGACCGACGTGCCGGGAAGCACTTTGACGTGGTCGCTGCACAACTTAAAGGCGCTTTGTATGACTTAGATGAAGCTGCATATGAGCAGATCGTTTTGGCTTATGAGCCTGTTTGGGCCATCGGTACTGGGGAGACTGCCTCACCAGAGCAAGCGCAAGAAATGCATGCCTTTATTCGTTCCAATATGGCCGAGCGTTACAACGAGCAATTGGCGCAAAACGTAACCATTTTGTACGGTGGAAGTGTGAAGCCAAACAATGCGGGAGAGATCTTTGGACAACCGGACGTTGACGGTGGTCTTATTGGTGGAGCCTCGCTTAAAGCAGATAGCTTTGCAGCTATAGTAAACGCTTTCCCGGTATAATAATGATCTACATTGAATATATCTTTACGGTAGCTCCGCTGCAGCCATTTACGGAGATCTTAATAGCGGAACTTGGCGGAGTTGGTTTTGAGAGTTTTGTAGAAACTTCGGATGGGGTAAAAGCCTATATCCAGAAGGAAGAATGGAATCCGCGGCTGTTAGAAGATATTTTCATTTTAAAGTCTGATGAGGTGCAGATCAGTTTTAAGCAGGCTGAGATCGAGCAGCAAAACTGGAATGCCAAATGGGAAGAGAATTTCAATCCCATAGTTGTTGACGGACGTTGCACGGTTAAAGCACCCTTTCATACCGATACTCCTGACACGGAGTATACCATCATCATAGAACCAAAAATGTCCTTTGGGACTGGCCATCACGCTACAACGCATATGATCCTTAGTTTTCTTTTGGAAGATGATGTAGCTCGTCATGTTGTGCTCGATATGGGTTGCGGTACTTCCGTACTAGCTATTATGGCGTGGAAGCGCGGAGCACATTGGGTGGAAGCGATAGATATAGACCCTTGGTGCTACGAGAATTCAATTGAGAATATTGAACGGAACAAACCAGCAACAGTTCATGTAAGAGAAGGCGATGCCTCAATTTTGGGTGACAAAAAGTTCGATACCATCATTGCCAATATCAACAGAAATATCCTCTTAAATGACCTCCCAGCATATCACGCTGTATTGCAACCAGGAGGTACTATTTATTTGAGCGGTTATTTGGAGGCCGATCGTGAAATTTTAGAAGAAGCCTGTACCAAACTCGGTGGTACTGCCGTTAAATATAAAAGCCGTGAGGGTTGGATTGCGGCCAAATTTGTATTTTAGGCCCTGATAATGAGTGGACAAGAAAAATATCAAGAAGATTTAGACGTCGCTGTTTTAGAGCAGCGAGAGAACGAGATCGTACTGTATAACGATGATGTAAATACCTTTGATCATGTTATTTCGTGTCTAATTGCCACCTGCGATCATACCCCAGAGCAAGCAGAGCAGTGTTCTTTAATTGTTCACTACAAAGGAAAATGTACGGTAAAAACAGGTCCTTATGAAGACCTAAAACCACGCTGTTCAAAATTACTTCAAGCTGGCCTCAGTGCCGAAATTGTGTAAGCCAATTGCGGCTCAACCGCAAACTTTCACATTCCTTTAACTACACTAACATTAGTTAGCCTCTCTTTTCGTAACTTCAAGGAAATCATTCAATTTTCACTAACCATTAATTGCGATTTCTATGAAAAACGTATTTAAAAAAGGTGCTCTGTTACTTATGGGAGCACTGGTATTTTCTGCATGTTCAGAAGATCCCGACACCGAAGCTCAAATCGAAGAAGCAAACCTGACTAAGCCAGTACCTCAGAAAGTGGTAGAGCAGGTACAAGATTTGGGTATGAACCCTAATTTCATTCGTTATGATGAATTCTTTTTCCCTGATGGAACCAGCGAGGAGCGTCTATTTATTGAGGAAGACATCGTAATGACTGAAAAGCAACTTACTGAAATGGCAGAAGATTTTAATTCAGATCCATTTGCAAAGCAGTATCGTACATCGGCTTTAGTTCAACAAGGTAGAAACATTACCATCATCGGGTATACCGGTGGAGGTGGTTACGGTCTTTCAAGTAAGGCAAGAACTGCGCTACAGTGGGCTGTCAACAACTACAACCGTTTGAGCGGGGTTTCAATCAGTTTTACCTTGACCTTTGGAACCAACTTTGGCGATAAAGACATGGTGGTTTACAACAACCCAACCCAATCTGGTTCAGGTGGTAGTGCTGGATTTCCAAGTGGCGGATTGCCTTATAAGTGGGTGCAGATCTATGGGTTGGACGGCTTCTCTACCAACGTAAATGAGCACGTTATTACTCATGAGATGGGGCACTCTGTTGGATTCCGTCACACAGATTACTTCAGCCGTCAGAGTTGTGGTCAGAATGTAAATGAAGGTTCAGCAGGAGTTGGAGCGATCTACATTCCAGGAACAGCTACCGGATATGACGCTACATCGATCATGTTGGCTTGCTTCAGTGCATCCACTAACGGTGAGTTTAACGGGAACGACATTACTGCTTTACGCAGCATGTACTAAGGAAATAACTAACCATCAATTTTCCTTAAACAAAGAAAACCACCCTGAACAGGGTGGTTTTTGATTTTATATACTTAAAGATCTTATCCGCGGAAATCAGCTTCTACATGTGCTCCGTCACAATACGGCTTGTTCTGGGATTGTCCGCAACGACAAAAAGCGGTAGTTCTGTTCTTGGTTTCGGTGTTTCCTTCGGCATCAGTAACATTTAAAGTTCCGTAGACCAGCAAAGGACCATTTTCTAAGACTTCTACCTTAGTCTCGAGACTTTGGGCCTCAGGAGCCGCCTCACCTTCCATTTTATAACTCAAAGCGCCAGAAGGACAGGCGTCTATCTGTGCTTTTAAGTCAGCTGCAGATGCGTTTTCTGGTTGGATCCAAGGTCGCTTTTCAGGGTCGTAGACCTCTGGCAGACGTTTGACACATTCTTTGGCATGTATACAGAGCTTGGGCTTCCAGATCACGGTGATCTCTCCGTTGGAATATTCTTTGCGGATTTCGTTACTCATGGTTTTAATTTTCCTATAAGTTACAAAGATCTCTACTTAAGGATGTAAAAATTGTATTAAATCCAGAACGCCAAAAGGAATCGTCAATTCGACGATCTCTTTTGGCTTACTTATTTACACGGTGGTTGTGGGTACATCCCAGACCCCTGTCGTTGCTAACTCCTCCGCGTACTGCTTAAAGTCTTTGGCAGGTCTTCCAATGATATTCTCAATATCCTGAGTGATTATTGAATTGTCTGGATTCCCGATCACTTCGGTGAACAAATAGGTAATGAGCCAAACATAGGTCTCTGGAAGTCCCATTTCTTGCATAACCCCTTTATAGGCTTCCATGCTCACCGGTGTAAAGCCAATATCGCGTCCAGTGGCACCAGCGATTGCTGCTACGGCTTCTTTAAAAGTATAGCCTTTTGGCCCCGTGAGTTCATAGGTGTTTCCGTTGTGTTTTGGATTCAAGAAAACCTCCACGGCAACATCAGCAATATCCTCAGCATCCACAAAAGGAATTTTACTGTCAGACATAGGTAAAGCCACATGACCTTCTAAAACAGGCTCCATCAAAAAGCTTTCACTCCAGTTCTGGCTGAACCAATTACACTGAATAATGGTATAATCAATACCGGAATCTCTAACGATTCCTTCACAGCGCTGAGCTTCTGTTTCTCCTTTGCCAGAAAGTAGAACGATCTTTTGCACTCCAGCCTCCTTGCCAAGTTTGACCAAGGTGCTCACGGCTTCGTAGGCGCCTGGAACAGCCAAGTCCGGTTGATAGGTAATGTAAAGGTGGGTGATGTCTTTCAGTACAGCGGCCCAATTGCTTGGGTCTTCCCAACTGAATGCTGGATTTGCGCTTCTGGAGCCCAAACGTACGGTCTCACCGCGTTCTTGTAATCTTTTAGCAATACGGCTTCCGGTTTTTCCAGTGCCTCCGAGAATTAAAAATTGATTTTTCATAAGGATTTGTTTTTGTGAATTTGTGAATTTGTGATTTGTTTTAAGTGTTATTTTTCAGGAGCATACCTAATGCGAGGAGCAAAAAGCTCAAGGTGCTCGTTACTGTTCTTATGTTGTGCCAGGTATTCCAAGGCTTTTCGAATTGCCGTCTCAGCCAGCTCAGTTCTTGTTGAGATGCGCTAGCGAGATCCGTGCTTTCTAGGAGTTCGTTTAAGGGGACGTTCTTGGTGATGGTTACTATGACCAATCCCGTCAAATACAGAATGGCAGCCGTAACAAACAGCCAAAAGCTTTTGTCTGGAGTAAATCTGTTGACGTATACGTTGATTATATGTCCAACCAAGGGTCCAAAGAACACTAAAAGGAAACTCGGGTTGATGATGGACCGGTTCATCTGCTGGAAAGCTGAAAGGAAGTTGTAATCATCCAGCTTTCCAATGCCCGGTGTTACTGCATTGGTCCAAGTGAAACAGAGTCCGGCGGTTAGGCCTGTCAATAGTAAGGTCAGTAGTAAATTGAAATTCGTTAAAGAGTACATCGTTTTATTGTTTTGAAGGTGGTGTTGAGGTTTTTACACGGATGTAATAGTAGCTTGCACTTAGAGCGATGAACAGGGCTCCGATCATCCAAAAAATAGGATCACCATAAAAGTCGGCGTAGCTGCCGCCTTGAGGTAAAAAGAGTAAGGGAACTGTTACCAGAGCGTCCATCGTACCGCTGATCAAAAAGAAAAGTGTTCCGAGGATCCACCCGTTAATTGCAGAGCTCTTTTTGTAGTAGATACGATTGGCGTTCCAAACCAAAGGGAATAGAATCCCGATCAAACCCAAATTGGCTTGAAGCTCTTTATCTTCCATAAAAGGAAGCATATAGGCCAGTACAAAGCTGAGCGCTCCCAAGAGCCAAATGGCTAATCCGACAATTAATATTCTAGTTATTTTCATGACGTATGTTTTTAATGACACGTCAAAACTAGGGCGGTCTATGCGGCTTGATTTATTCTAAAAGAAGTATGATTTGTTCCAAAAGTGCGCTACTTGACCTGACTGGGTCTGTATCCGAACTTTTTGGTAAAGGCGTTGGAGAAGGAGCTCAAACTATCGTAACCCACTTGCCAGGCGGCTTCCTGCACAGTGGCTTGCTGTTTTTGGATCATTTCATGAGCGGTGGTTAGGCGCTCATTTTGGAGGTATTTAAAAACGGGCACCCCAAAGACTGCTTTAAAGTCTTTTTTGAGCTTGGTAGTGTTTAACCCGATGCTTTTGGCCAGTTCTGTTAGTGAAGGTGGGTTGTCCAAATTGGCAGCGAGGATCTCTTTGGCGAGTTCTAGTTTGTCGGTCTCTTGAGGTCTGTTTTGCTGCTGATAGGAGAGTGCCAATTGTCCAAAGAAGTGGGAGAGCAGCACAGTGATCTGAGAGCGGAAGAACATCATTTTGGTCTTGCCCGTAAAACTGTTGGCAAAGATAGAATCTACAACCTGCTGCATCTCTGGGTTCATAAAGAACCGAGGCCCTTCTACATAATTATCACTAGGATTTACAAGCTCATTGAGCATTTCTGAGAAGATCTCACCTTCTTGGTGAGGCAGTTCGTTCAACTTCCGCAGCGCAGTAGCTACCACAATGCATTCCAAAGGCTTCTCCGGAGCTACCTTATGCACGCAATTCACAGTCTCATCCGCATAAAAAGAAAGGGCCAATCCTTTGGTGCCCTTGTACTGCTTTTGCTGCTGACCCCATTCCATGCTCAGATCAACATTACCCGATCCATAAAAAGCTACGGCAACAACAGGCTCATCAAAGCTGCAAGCGTCAATAACGACCTCTTGAGCCTTGTTGACCTCAACCAGAACGGTAAAATCGTTGATATCTATAGTGTCTCTGTTCATAGAGTTGTATAAATGTAATCATTACCGCTTGCTTAATCAATGCGTTAAGGGCAAAAAAAAAAGACAGCACTAAGGCTGGCTATTCAACTCATGTGAAGCTCAAATTATTTAGCTTCACTCAGCATGATATCAAACAAATCGACATACTTCTTTTCAATTTCATAGTCTTGCTTCATTAGGTTGTTTTCGATCTTTTCTCCGATCACGGTGATCAAGAATCCTTTATTACTCGGCACGATGGAGAAACTCTTATCGACCTTTTTATTTCCGGTAAATACGAGTGTACCCGGGGCTAAACCGATCTTTTTGCGTGACTTACTCATGGACCTTTTAGTTTCTTGCTATTAAATGTACTAAAAGAATCGGCCTCAGTCTTTCAAATTGTGTTTTTCTAGAAACTCTTCCAAGACAGCAATGCTTGGGTTCTTTAGAAACTCATCACCATAAGTGATGGTTGGGAATTTTAGATTTCCATTGTAGAGGCGTCGTACTCGGGCGGAGGCATCGCTGTCCAACTCAACATTAAAGTCATCAAACTCTATCCATTCGGATTGCAAGTAGTTTCTCAGGTGCGTGGATTTTAAGCACCAGTCTGCTCCGTATAGATGTAGTCGTTTATCCTTCATTGCCTTTTAGTCCGAGTAGTTTTGTGAAAGTCGGATGTATGTGTTCGGCCTTACCAACAATAAAAGGCGTGACCGACATCAGCAAGATAGATACTGCTAAGAAGATTTGATAATTATTCTCAGAAATTAATTCATATTTCAACCCGCTTTGAGCCAAAACAAAGGAGAACTCCCCAATTTGCGCAATGGAGAATCCCACAGCCAAAGCAGTTTTCCATTCCAACTTCAATACCTTGACAGCTAACATTCCCGCTGTTGCTTTGACCAGTAAGGCAAAGAAGAACCAAAAGGCGATCCAACCCGGTTCGGTAGTGAATATTTCATAGTCCAAGAGCATGCCCATCGATATGAAAAAGAAGGCCATAAAGACATATCGGAACGGCAAGAAACAAGAAATGGCCATTCTGTGATATTCGGTTTCCGCAATGATCAAACCTGCTATAAACGCTCCTAAGGCCAAGGAGAGTCCGAGTTTTTCCGTGAGCAATGCAATGCCCGTTACCAAGAACAGTAGCGCAATCAGGAATACTTCCTGACTCTGTACCTTCATAACTTCTTTTAAGAAATAAGGAATGATGTACCGCGCCAAAAGAAACGCAATTCCTCCCATCAGCACCATTTTCCCAACAAGTATTGCCAAAGCCATTATTGGGCTTCCGTCACCAGCTCCGGCTAAGATTGGCGTGAAGAGCATTAGCGGAACGATCATAATATCCTGAAACAAAAGCACTGCTAAAATGAACTTTCCATGCGGACTAGTTATTTTGTTGGTGTCTTGCAAGACCTTTACCACTATGGCTGTACTGCTCAAAGCGTAGAGAAATCCCCAGAATATACTTTCTTCTATGGAGGGACCCATTAAGAGCCAGATCAATCCAGCGGTTAAAACTATAGTGAAGACCACTTGAGAGGCACCGCCTAAAAGGACGTAGTTTTTAATGCGTTTGAGGTTGGAAAAACTAAATTCCAAACCAACGGTGAACAGCAGCAGTATTATCCCGATCTCGGCATAAACCTCTACTTCTTGCATGTCGGCAAAGTAGCCTGTGGTATTTGGACTTAAGAGTACACCAGTGATCAAATAACCTATGATGTAACGGATCTTTAAGAATTTGCAAATAATTATAACCGCTGTGGCAACTCCGAATAAGGCAAAAAGATTGATGAGGATATGATGCTGCATGCGCCTACTTTAAAACGTCTTGAAGTTCTTTATGGCGCTTAAACATAGCGTTAGCAAAGGGGCAAAGGGGTAGGATCTTTTGTGATTTTTCCCGAGCCCTATCCACCAAAGCCTCTAACATTTTTAGACCGACACCTTGTTGCTTGTAGGTTTCTTCAACCTCTGTGTGATCAATAATGATGAGTTTTGGGCCAGCTACTGAATAGGTCATCATCCCCATGCGCTCGTCATTTTGTCTGGCGAGGGCAAAGCCTTTATTGTCGCGCTCTTTTATTGTTATTTCCATAATTGAGTTCCTAAGTTAGGTTTAAAATTTTATTTCTGTAGTAAATACGGCGTGAAACAAAGTGTCATTCAAACCGCTATTTTTTAAAAATTCTCCCGGGAAGATCAGATTAGTTTCCAATTCAAAGGCGATATGTCTATTGATTTCCAGACCTGCAATGCTTCCAATTTGATGACCGATAAAACGGCTGTCATTCAAATCCGGATAATCCAAGGTCAATGGAGGTCCATACAGACCGTCATCTTTAGAAAATCGCCAAAAGGCCACATAATCCAAACTCAAGGCTACAGGTCCAATTTCCGTGTTGAAGTAGGGGTGGAAGTCAATCAAGTTGGAGGGTCCAATTCGGGCCACACGTCCAAAATAAGCTCCACGAGGATACAGACCATCAAAGGTTCCAAGACGATTGTCAGCGATACTAGTATCTCCACTAATTGCTTCTGTTTTAAGCCCTAAAGCTCCTTCAATTCCTAAAGCTTTAATAGGGTGCTCAATGTTGAAGGAAGCGGTCCAAGCAAAAATATTTTGAGCGCCAAAACTACCGGTTTGTATCACGAACTCATTGTTGTAACGCAGTTTATTCCAGTTTCCAAAATGACGCAACCCAAGAGATAGTCTGTTGTCATCTGCCGTACCGCTATTCCAAGTTTTCAGCTCCTCTTGCTTGTAAAAGGCATAGAGGTCAGTATTGTTGTTTTCTGTCCAATTCTGAGTCCAGTATACTCCAGTTAAGGTTTCTGTCGTATTCAAAGCGTCGTTGTCAAAAATTCCAGTGGCTGGTCTTACTGGAATTGCATAAAACGCGGTGATTTCCGTGTTTTCATCTTTGAACTTGAGCTGAGCCATATCAAAAGAAAGCCGAACATTAGGCCCTTCCCGAATATCAACCAATCGGCCGCTTCCCAAACGCATATTCTGTCTCCCGACTAAAAGGTTCCACTGCGGATCAATCCAATAGCTCGCAAAGAGTTGGTTTATTGCGAGTTCATCACGATCTACCGGAGCTAAGTTGTTTTTGCTGGTAATAAAACTCGAATTCAATTCTGCAAAGAGCTCGAAGCGCTTATCTATTTTAAAATGCGCATGAGCCATTAGCCGGTTGAGGTACCAGAGATCGTCTTGATCAACAGCACTATTGAATTGCTCGTTGATAAAACCTTCAATCTGTCCGCGGTAACTCCCGCCGAAGCTCAGGGTCGTTTGCTCGCCTAATCGAAGCTCCTTAATTGATTCGTAAAAATCATTTGGACCCGGATCTCCAAAATAGATGAAGTCTCGTTGTCGCAGTAAACTGAAGTTTAAAAACTCTGAAGACGATTCTACCAATAAACCCGACTCTTGTCCGTAAACACAACATCCGAAGATCCATATTGAGAACCAAACAAATAAACGCGTTTTCATTTTTAGAATCTTCTAATCAGCAGTACACCTAGGATCAGAAATAAAACTCCTATAAGTCGTTGCCAGTTGATGTGTTTTACGGGAAGTCCCAAGAGACCAAAGTGATCAACAATAAGGGAGACAGCCATTTGTCCTGCCACCACCAATACAAAGGTGAGGGCTACTCCTAGCTTAGGAGCAAGGATGATCACTGCCGCCACATAGAATGCTCCCAAGACTCCTGCGGTCCATACTAGTGGAGAAACACTTTTGGTTTCGCCCAGGGTTGAGAAATCGAACTTTAAGATAAGCAAGTAAGCCAAAAGGGCAATGGTGCCTATTAAAAATGAAGCGAATGCGGCAAAGATCGGTTGATGCACAGATTTACCGAGTTGCACATTGAGTCCGGCCTGTAGTGGTAGAACGGCTCCAGCAGCAATTGCTAGAATGAGTAATACGATTTGTCCTTTCATGATTGTTGGCGGTTAAATATTTTTTGATCGATGGAATATTTTCCTGGCCCTACAAAGAAGATCAGCAAATAGGCTAAGCTGTACATGAGTGGTACGTCGCGGACTGCCCAAGGGTCAGAGCCGTGAACCACAAAGAAGCCCATAAGCGTGACACTTAAGATTAAAAGACAGGCCAGGCGTGTTCCCAATCCGAAGATCACCAATAGCGGTGCTACAATATTTGCGCCTATCGCGATAAGGGCACTGATTTCACCTCCCAGCCCCATGGGATCTGGAATGTGTGCTGCAGTCTCTTGAAAATTCAGGATCTTCTTCAAACCATGTGTATTGATCATGGATAGCGACACTAAAATTCTAAACAGCAGCAGACTGCTGTCTTTGGAAGGTCCAATGGCTTGTGGATTGAAAAGTTGAAAGAGTAATTTTGGTTTCATGATTTATTCGTTTAATAACAAGTTTATGTCAGAAATCAAGGCTTGTGTGTCCAATTCGTCCAAGCCGTTATAATAGCCGCGGATACGTCTTTGTTGATCAACCAATACAAAGGTGCCGTCATGTATCAAGTTTGGCCCAAGATCGCTGCTGTCATCAAAGGCGCGCACCTTGTAATCTTTAGCCAGTTCCAAAATGGTCTTTTGATCCCCAGTAAGCAGCTTCCATTTGCTGTGATCTATCTCGTAGCTGTCTGCATAATTTTTTAGGCGATCTGGATCATCATGAGCCGCATCAATGCTGTAAGAGATTATAGCAACCTGCTGCTGATCTTTAAAGGCCTCTTGCACCAGTTTTAAATGCGTGGTCATCTTGGGGCAAATTGTTGGACAACTGGTAAAGAAGAAGTCCACCACTTGAATTTTCCCTTCTAAAAGCGCACTGCTAGTAGTTTGATTCAGCTGATTGGTTAGTTCGAACTCAGGAGCTCTGTACGCGAACAATGCTCCACTGATCGGATCGGTCTGTGATTCTCCCAGAATGGGAAGACTTTTCTGGTCAGAACAGCTCCACAGAATAAATGCAAGGAGCATAAGGGCTATGTGTTTACTTATTCTCATAATGCGTGACTAAGGAGATGTTTTCCAATTTCAAGATCTCATCCGGAATGTTGCGGTTAGGAAGCGGAACAGGTTGAAAGATCACTTCAATATTCTTTTGCGCATCTATAGCTTCGGCCAGCTCGCGTTCAATCTCGATCTGCAAATGCACTCCGTTTTGCAAAAGGACCGTATCTAAATCCAGAATAGGCAGAATAGTAAATGTTCCGGTATACTTGCTTTGCTTTTCACCCTCTTTGTCGTACTCAAAGAATACACGGGCGCAATAGGGCTGATAGGGTAATTGAGCGCGTTCAAAATGTAAAATGACGTGGGTGCGCTCCTTGTCTTCCATCTCTGCGTAGATATCAGCGCCGTCTGATGTTCTCAAGTTTAAAGGCACCACGCAATCGCGCTTAGAGGCTTCTCGTTTGGGTTTGTCAGCCTCCATATAAGGATTGCAAAAGGTTGGGTTGAGGTCCAGATCATTAAAGCGGTAACCCAGATCTTCTGTGTTGAGTAATTCTTTGATCTTGAAATCCACAGGTCTTCCGTTTCCGTCAGTGGCGTAAAGTCTCTTATCTAGCCACTCCTCTTCGGTTGGGAGGACATTCTTGTCACTGTAGTTTTGCCAAGCTTCCCAAATACGATCACAGTTTCCGTGATGTCCGTAGAAAATCGGATCAAACCCAGATTCGGTAAAGGTGGCCATTTGTCCACCGATCCAGTTGTGAATATTGTTGTGGAAGGACTGTTCTGCGATGCCATCCAACTGTGAATCACCTCTTTTTTTAATGGCCGGATAACCGCCAAAGGTTTTGTATTTCTCCGCTCTAAATGCGGCTCCAACGTTTATAAAATCTTTGGGAATCTCATCGGTTGCAGACACCAATCGAGTTATATTGTTTAGAGGATTGTCCTCACCCCAATAATGTTCCGGAATGAAGTTCGATTTGGGTCCAATCCCAATAATGCAACGCCAACTTGGGCTCATTGACCGCCTTTTGCAATTTTTGCTCCATAGACCACAAATAAAGGCGATGCCAAGGCCAAACATACCAATTGTAATGCACCTGGTTAGAGTAGATGCTGGTTGCGCAAAAAGTAGCATGTAACATACCGTGGGCAGTCCATCCCATAGGGTCCAGAGGTGATCTTTCTGAGCGATCCTTTAAAATCTTAATGGCATCTTGCAGTAGTTTTATCTCCGCGTCATCTACAGCAAAATCCGCAATGTTTTTACGAGTAACTAGGGACGTTGTCCCAGAGCTTACCTCTGATATTGTTTTATTAGATGCGTTGTTTTCACAACTGCTAAAAGAGGCAGAGAGTACCGGTAAGGCGCCAAGGCCTAAAGTTGTGAGGCCTGCCTTTTGCAAGAAGGCGCGTCGCGAGGAAGTCTTTGAAGGGTTCATCACTAGTTGGTTTTAAAAAGTGGATCGCCGCTTGGCGGCGATCCAGCTTAGAATTATTTATGATTTTATGAATTGAGCGTCAATGACAAGGGTTACGGTTTCTCCAACCACTACGCTGCCGGCTTCGGTTACAGCAGACCAGCTCAAACCAAAGTCTTTGCGATTGATCTTTCCGCTCATTTCAAATCCAGCCTTAGTTTGTCCATAAGGATCTACAGCTACGCCGTTAATGTCTACATCCAAAGAGATTTCCTTAGTGGTTTCTTTAATGGTTAGATCTCCTACCAAAGTGCTTCCGTCAAAGCTTTTAGAGGTGAATTTGAGTTCTGGAAAACCGGCTGCATTGAAAAAATCATCAGATTTTAAATGCGCATCGCGGTCTGCATTGTTGGTGTTGATCGAGGCAACTTCTGCTGCGAATTCAAAGGAGGCATCGCTAAAGTTGTCGTCCGCTGTTTCAACTGCTGCGGAGTAAGAGTCAAACTGCCCTTTTACCGTAGAGATCATCATGTGTTTTACCTTAAAGCCTACTGAAGAGTGGGCTTGGTCTATGTTCCATTTTGTTTTTACTGCTGTTTCCATAATTATTATTGTTTTTTGATTTATTGATTTTGATAACCTCCGAAGTACTTTACCGGAGACCAATCAGGAATGACTTCTGGAATAGGTGGGTTCATTGGCGCGAACTCTTCAGCTGCGAATACAATGTTTCCTCCAACCACTGTCATCACTGATTTTAGATCGTTAATTTGTTTTTCTGGAATGGTGAAATAATCATCAGACAGCAAGGCGAAGTCTGCGTACATGCCCGCTTCCAAAGTTCCTTTTACGGTTTCCTCATTAGAAACCCATGCACTGCCCTTGGTGTAGAGGTGTAAAGCTTCCTCACGGGTGAGTTGATTCTCTTCTGATGCCAATTGGAAATCTCCCACAGTTTTACCGGTGATCAACCAATAAAGTGCTGGCCATGGATTGTAACTAGCCACACGAGTTCCGTCTGTCCCTGCACCCACCGGCAAGCCTAGGTCCATCATTTTGCGTACTGGCGGAGCTTCTTTTGCTTTTTCAGCACCGTAGCGCTCTACAAAATACTCTCCGGCATAAGCCATACGTGCTTGTATCGCTACTCCTCCGTTAAGGGCTTTGATGCGTTGTAAATCTTCAACTTTGACGGTTTCTGCATGGTCAAACAACCAGCGTTTAGAAGCCAGTTTTCCGCCAGTTTCTTCGTTTACTTCTTCAAATACATCCAGCATTAAGGAGATCGTTTCACCATAAGTAGCGTGTATTCTAAAAGGCCATCCGTTGTCAACATGCAAACGCACAATGCGCTTGAGATCGCTTCTCCAAGTCGGTCTGTCTCGGTCCAATAGTGGTTGGGGAGCCAAAAAGTTTTCAAAATCCCCAGCACTCCAGGCTAGAAATTCTCCACCGCCTTCTAGTTCATAGCCATGGTCTAAGTGAATTTCACCATCATGTCCAACTTCATTGGTTTCCATCCACTCGGTGAATTCTTCGTATTCTGAGCCTTTGTTTTGTGGAAATAAGAAATAACTCAAACGAATCGGCATTTCTCCAGCATCTGCTAAGGCCTTGGTGCCTGAATAATCTTTAGGGAATTTATGTCCTCCGCCACCAGCGTCAATTCCACTAGTGATTCCGAAGCTATTTAACTCGCGATAGAAACTGCTTGGTTCCGTTTTCCATCTCTTCTTGAGTCAATGGCGGCAGGCTACCAATACGAGCGTAGAGGATCGTTGGGTTAGGATCTGCGATCAAAACTCCGGTGAGTTTACCGTCAGGTCCTTTTTCAAAGCGAGAACCTGGAGGTGCTTCAGTTGTTTCGTCAATTCCCAGTAAGTCCAAACCGGCTTGATTCAAATAGCCTTGGCTGTAAAGGAATAATACATAGGTGGGAACATCTCCAGTAGCTTCGTTGAGCTCTTCCATAGTGAAGAGTCTTTTTTCTTCAAATTGAAACGGACTCCAGCCTCCAATAACGCGCACCCATTGTCCTTCTGGGGTTCGTTCGGCCTGTTCTTTCAGCATTTCAAGAGCGCGTTTGAGCGTCTTTACACCATCCCAACGTACTTCGGCATTAAAGAATCTTCCACCGCGTGTGAGGTGTAAATGAGAATCGTTTAATCCAGGAATGATAGTTCTTCCCTTCGCGTCAATGATTTGTGTGTCTTCACCTTTAAAGGCGTTAATTTCTTCTTGTGGAGCCGGTTTTGAGAATCAGTCCGTCTTTGATCGCCATGGCTTGAGCCGTATTGCGCTCTGCATCCTATCACTGCGATCTTTGCATTGGTCACGATCATATCGGCTGTTTCTGCAGTTGTTTTTTCTGCTTCGCTTTTACAGGCTAGAAGGCCTACGGCAAGCATTATTAGAATTATTTTTTTCATAACTACTTGATGTGTTTTTACTTAATAGATATGTGATTTACTTAGCAGGCAATTCATTGTTCAATCGCGAATTCATCATTGCCATCAATTAAAAAATGATGACTGATTGAGCCTTCTAGACGCGCTTGTAAATACGGTTGATACATAGGGTCATTAAGAAAGCCTCGCCAGCTTCTTTGTGGGCCATTCAATAATTATAAAGGCTGCTGGATTTTCACCTTCACCTTCCAATCGTTGGTAGTTTGTTGTCCTTACTAAATATTTACCGCCGTGTCTAGCGACAATTTCCCCAACCGCGTGAACATAATTGGGATCCAATCTTCTGAGGTTGGTGTCGAGTGTATCAGTGAGTAAAAGGGCATATGATTAGGTTGAGTAATAAAGCCTAAAAGATGTGCCCAGTGCGTTTTGAGCACATCTTTAGCTAGATTCAATTAATTTTCGTCTTCTTCTTTAGCCCACTTTTTGCATAGTCTTGATATAGTCAATTCCAAGACCATAGGCTCCCCCATATCGTTTAGCTAGTTCATTAACTTGGATATACTGATCAGAACGAGACCAGTCTCTGTATACCTCTAACATGTATTGCATGGAGGTCATTGGGATGACTCCAGCCTGAAGCATTCTAGCCATTGCCATATCG
>NZ_CBFCWJ010000030.1:0-39608 GCF_965601605.1 Gilvibacter sp.
GGGGTTATGACATCTGGGCACTACTAGAGTTCGTGGGAATGTCTGGATTGCTGATATTCAGTATTTTACTGGTTGATTTTATCGTCAGAAAGAACGAACTCTCAAAAAAGAATTCCTTTGTTGTAGTAGCCTATGCCTTCTTACTGGCTATGATTCCAATCTCAAAACTAGAGTTGAACGGGGTTGTTGCCCACGTATTGGTTTTAATGGCAATTCGGAGAATTATTAGTCTTCAAAGTTTAAAATCGGTCAAGAAAAAGTTGTTTGATGCCGCTTTTTGGATCGCTATTGCTGCTTTGGCTTGGTACGGGACCGGAGGAACTCTGCTCCTGGTGTTTTTTGGAGTATTGCTTTTTGATCGATCGGATTATCGCAATTGGCTGGTACCCTTTTTTGCTGTTATGACTGTTGGAATTATTTATTTGGCTGGATTTTGGGCAATTAATGACCAGCTTCCCCAGTATTTCCAACTTCAAGACTGGAAGTTTGACCTTTCCGAATGGCAATCTGTACAGACGGCTTGGCCAGCAGCTTATTTATTGGGGCTAACTGCCCTAGTAGTCCCTGCCTATTGGTTGGGGTACAGAAAGATCATGCTAATCCGAAAAAAACGCCCACTTTTTATAGTATTCGCCGCCGTTGTAGCTTGGTTGGTAGCCTTTGGAGTTCAGCCTGCTCAAACACATTCACTCATATTTTTGATGTTTCCACTCGGGGTGGCCTTGGCCAACTTAACTGAACGCAATCAACAACGCCCCATAACAGAATTGCTAATGTGGGCCTTTCTTTTGCTGCCCTTTGCCGCCAGAACGGTCATTTAATGTATCTTTGCTGCATTAAAATTTGACTATGTTTTCTGCAAAGGCAAACCCTATTTTCCAAGAAGTTATTAAGCAATATCACGTTGCTGACGATGTGAATCAACCTTTCTCCAATCCTTATGACGAAAAGGAAGATCTTTTGGCGCATTTGCTTTATCGTAAATGTTGGATTGACACCGTTCAGTGGCATTATGAAGACATCATTCGCGATCCAAACATCGATCCGGATGCGGCTTTGACCTTAAAGCGCAAGATTGACGCTTCCAATCAGGATCGAACGGACATGGTAGAATACATAGACAGTTACTTTCTGGATAAGTACAAGGATGTAGCCGTTAAAGAGGGCGCTCGAATCAATACCGAAAGCCCTGCATGGGGTGTGGATCGTTTGTCCATTTTGGCCCTAAAGATCTACCACATGCGTGAGGAAGCCGAGCGAACCGACGCTACCGATGCGCATCGTGCGGCTTGCCAAACGAAGTTGGACGTACTGCTTGAGCAGCGCGTGGATCTGTCTACTGCTATTGATCAACTTTTGGAAGATATTGAAGCCGGAGATAAGTACATGAAAGTCTACAAACAGATGAAAATGTACAATGACGACGAGCTTAACCCAGTACTTCGCGGTCAGAAATAAGGCCTAATCTTAAATTTTGGGAGAAAAACAGCAGCATATTGCCATTTTGCGCCTTTCGGCCATGGGTGATGTAGCCATGCTCGTTCCTGCGGTCCAAGTTTTACGTGCCAGTTATCCTGAATTGAAGATCACCGTCGTTTCTAAACCATTTCACAAACCCATATTTGCTGCAATTCCCGATGTTTCTTTTTTGGCTGCGGAGGTTAAAGGAAAACACAAAGGCATTTTAGGCATGCGTACCTTGGCCAAAGAGCTAAAAGCCCAAGGCGTGACCCATTTGGCAGATTGCCACAACGTATTGCGCTCCAAAATGGTTCGTTCCTTTTTGAACTTTAGTGGAATTAAGCGAGCAAGTATGGATAAGGACCGCGCAGCGAAAAAGGCCCTATGTAGACCAGACAATAAAACTTGGAAGCCATTGAAATCCTCACACCAGCGATATGCAGAGGTATTAGGCGAGTTAGGTTTTCCTGTGGATTTGAATCGGTTCATTCCCTTGAACCGGGGAATATTGCCTCAAGCGGCTTTGGAACTGCTCCAAGGATGGACAGGAAAGATCTTAGGAATAGCACCTTATGCGGCTTTTGGTTCTAAAACCTATGCCGATGCTCAAATGCGTGAGGTTTTGCAGCAGATCAATGATGCCAATAAGTTAAAGGTCCTGCTATTTGGAGGGCCTGCTGAAAGAGAATCGCTTTTAAAATTAGCTTCGGACTTGGAACATGTCCAGGTGGTCGCAGGATTGCTCAAATTCCCTCAAGAATTGGACTTGATTTCTAATTTGGACGGCATGTTGGCTATGGATAGTGGCAACGGTCATTTGGTAGCAAATTTTGGCTTGCCTGTTTACACCATTTGGGGTGTTACTCATCCCTACTTAGGCTTTGCGCCGTTTGGGCAAAACGAGGGGAATTGGTTGTTGCCCGATCTGGAAAAGTATCCGGCAATTCCAACGTCAGCTTACGGGAAAGATTACCCTTCTGGCTATAAAAATGCCATAAATTCCATCCCTTCTCAAAAGGTAGCAGATCTTTTACTACAAAATCTGTAATACACTTATAATCAGACACTAAAGGATATCGGAACGGTTGTTCCGCCCTTTTTGATAACGGAACAAACGTTCCATAACACCTATTTTTGCACTTTTCTTAAGCTCGGTCAGCATTAACTAATTGACATCAAAGAGTTAGACTTCAAATAACTGAAAAACAGTAAGTTAATATTTATTGGAACAAATGTTCCGATAAATTACTACCTTTGGAATACCGCAAAAAACCCCCGTTTTTTCGAAAAAATTGCTTTTTGATGGCCAGAACCAAACAATTTGAGGTTGAGAATGTGCTCGATGCTGCTGTGGGTCTCTTCTGGAAGAAGGGATATCACGCAACTTCTGCTAATGATTTGGTGGAGCATTTGGGGGTGAGTAGATCCAGTCTTTACGACACCTTTGGCGACAAAAGAAATTTGTATTTGCAGGCCCTACATCAGTATCGAAAAAGGATCATCGGGAGGCACCTTTATTTGATAGAAACGGCCACTGATCTTAAAGAGACTTTAGAGGCTATTTTCAGTTTGATCATAGAACAAGATATTGATGATTTTCACCCAAGAGGATGCATGCTGGTCAATGCGGCAACAGAAATGGCTGCTGTTGATGAAGATGTAGCAGCAATCGTGCGTGGAAATCAATGGGACTTGCAAAAGGCATGGGAAATGGCGATCAAAAAGGCCCAATATCAAAATGAACTCCGCACCGATATTGACCCCAAAAGTACTGCAGCGGCAATCTACAACGCGATCATTGGCATGCGAGTCGCCTTAAAAACAGAGCAAGAACAAGTCACACTGGACGGAATTATCCGTCAGACCCTACGCTTACTGGACTAAACGTCGTCGTAATCAATGGTTACCTGTGCTGAGGTAGCATGCGCTTGGCAAGTAAGAACAAGACCTTCTGCTACTTCTGCATCCGTAAGAATTTGATTTTTGCGCATTTCCACCGTACCAGAGGTAACTCGAGCGATGCAAGAACTGCAAATTCCACCTTGACAAGAGTAAGGCGCATCCAAATCGTGTTTTAATGCGCTATCAAGTACGGATTCAGCATGTGGCGCTGTGATGGTGTTGGATTCATCATCGATGATAAAAGTGATGGCTGCGTTGCCATCAGGCACTTCGCTGGTTGTCATTTCATCATCATCAGAAGAAACGGTAAAGCGTTCAAAGTGGATATTATGTTCTGCCATTCCAAAATCAGACAGGGCCTCAATTACCGTATCGATCATATCGCCAGGGCCACAAACAAAAGCATCATCAAAGGAAGTATCCTTGTATTTGTTATTTACGGTAAACCCAACTTTGCTGCGATCAATGCGCCCAAAGTGATAGTTGTCTCCATCGCCGCGGCTGTAGATCCATTCTATTTGCAAGCGCTCAGGATATTGACTTTGCAAATTTTCAAGAACTCCTTTGAAAATAGTACCCTCTGGAGTTTTATTTCCGTATACCAGCACCATTTTAGTGTCCGGGCGGTTTTCCAAACAGTCTGAAATCATGGAAAGAATGGGTGTAATTCCGGAACCTGCAGCAAAAAACAAATAATTGGCAGTTTTGGGTTCTGGTAGTACAAATCTCCCTTCTGGTGTAGCTACTTTTAGCGTGTCTCCGGCAGACAATGCGGTGTTTGCATAGGTAGAAAAGACACCGTTTTCTACTTTTTTGACCAATACGGTAAGAGCTCCACTTTTGGGTGAGCTACAAATAGAGTAGGCGCGGCGCACTTCTTTTCCATCAATAATTGCGCTGAGGTTAACATATTGACCTGCAGCAAATTGATAGTTGTTACTTAAAGTGTCTGGCACTTGAAATTTTAAACTTACAGCAGTATCAGTTTGTGATTCTAGAGCTGCAATTTGGAGTTCATGAAAGTCTGCCATGGCAAATTTTTTTGCAAAAGTACGAACGATTCTGCCAATTTGAAACATCAGAATCTGCGGATATGCCTCATTTTTTAAGGCGAAGCCCACAATAATTGAAAAAGAAATGTATTTTTACCCTTCTCTGGAAAAACGCATACTAAAACAGGCTTTTTTCAGTTTAGTTGATATAAAATTACACCATGTTCAAACGGGGATTCTACGGGGCCTGCGCATTTTTGATCTGCAGCTTATGCATTATGAGCTGTTCCACTAAGAAGGACGGTTTTATAAATCGAAATTTAAATGCTGTTGCCGCGGAATACAACAAACTTTACAACGGACAAGTGGCCTTTGACGAAGGCCGTAAATCCCTTGCCGATACCTATCGCGATAATTATTGGGAAATTCTTCCCGTTGAACGTTTGGAAATCTTGGAAGATGTGAGTCTACCAGGGCAATCCAAAAATCCGAATTTTGAAAAGGCTGAAGAAAAGGCCGCTAAGGCAATCCAAAAGAACTCGATGTACATCGACGGAAAAGAGCGCAATCCGCAGATGGATGAAGCCTTTATTCTGTTAGGGAAAGCCCGTTATTTTGATCAACGTTTCATTCCAGCTTTGGAAGCCTTCAACTATGTGCTTTCTAAATATCCTACGGGAGATAAGATCAACACAGCCAAGATCTGGAAGGCTAAAGCCAATATCCGCCTGAACAATGAAGAGATCGCTATTGATGATCTGAACCGGATGATCAAACGCGGAGAGATTGAAGATGAAGACCTCTCAGAAGCTTCGGCGATGATCGGACAGGCGTATATCAACTTAGACACCTTAGAAGCAGCATTGCCTTATATTAAGACTGCCGCCGAGTATACCAGAAATAACGAAAATAAAGGTCGCTTGCTCTACATTCAGGGGCAATTGTACAACAGATTGCAATTCCCAGACAGTGCAAATATGGCTTTTGACGAGGTTATTGCGCTCAACAGAAAGACACCGAGAATCTACATGATCAACGCCTATATTGAAAAGGCAAAGAACTTTAACTACGAGACTGGAGATAAAGTGGCTTTCTTGGAGTTGCTGACCGATTTGGCTGAAAATCGTGAGAACCGCCCGTATTTAGATAAGATCTATCATCAGATTGGGGTGTATCACCAAAGTAACGACAGTATCGAGGTTGCCATGGAATACTACAATAAGTCCATTAAGGCCAACCAACAAGATGATTACCTCCAAGCGCGCAATTATGTGACTTTGGGTACGATCTTCTTTGACCGAGCAGAATACCAAACTGCAGGTGCTTATTACGACAGTACTTTGGTTAAAATGAGACCGAATACTTTAGAGTATCGACGTCTTAAGAAGAAGCGTGACAATTTAGACGATGTAATCCAATATGAGCTTGTTGCAGCAACCAATGACAGTATTTTGAATTTGGTGAACATGACTGCGGAAGAGCGATTGGCTTATTTTACCGAGTACACGGATGCGCTAAGGGCGCAAGCCATTCAAGATTCCATTGACCAAGCTAAGAACGGCGGTGATGGATTCGCAGATAACGAATTCTTTGAAGGAGGAACCGGTGATTCTGATAAAGCCGGAGCCTTTTATTTCTACAATACCACTACGGTGGCTTATGGAAAGCAAGAGTTTAGACGCCGATGGGGTGATCGTGAATTGGAAGATGACTGGCGCCGATCTGATAAAAATGCGGTAGGAGCTACAGATGAGGAAGAAGTAGCTGCAGAAGGATTTTCTATTGGAGATGATCCGCGATTTAAGCCAGAGACTTATTTAGCAACTATTCCGACGGAACAAGGCAAGATCGATACCTTGATCACTGACCGAAACTTTGCTTACTATCAACTGGGGTTGATTTACAAGGAGAAGTTTAAAGAATATCCATTAGCGGCCGAGCGTTTGGAAACGCTTTTGACCAAGAGTCCAGAAGAACGTTTGGTGCTGCCGTCTAAGTACAATCTGTATAAGATCTACAACGAGATTGGCAATGCGGACCGTCGTGATTATTACAAGAACGACATTACTGCGAATTATCCAGATTCGCGATACGCAGAGATCATCAATAACCCGGATGCGGCTTTGGCTACGGATGAATCCAGTCCGGAGTTCAAATACAACCAGCTTTTTGCACAGTTTGAAGCCTCTCAGTACGATGCGGTAATTGCAGGTTGTGATCAGTACATTACCACTTATAATGGAAATGATATTGTGCCTAAGCTGGAATTGCTAAAAGCTACAGCTTTAGGGCGTAGAGATGGATTTGAAGCCTATAAAAAAGCCTTGAATTTTGTCGCTTTGAATTATCCGAATAGCGAAGAAGGTAAAAAAGCGCAGTTCATCTATTCAACGACTGTTCCTCGTTTGGAGGACAGCTCTTTCCTGGACAATGCGGCTAGCAACTCCTTTAAATTGGTTTACAGTTTTAAGGCTGACGAAAAAGAAGCAGCACAGACTGTTTATGATACCATCAGTTCTGCCTTGACTTATCTGAATTACCAACAAATGAGTGTTTCTAAGGATTTCTACACGCCAGAGCAGCAGTTCGTTGTGGTACATGGTCTAGACAGTAAATTAGGCGCACTTGGCTTTGGAGAGCTCTTGAGAGACAACAAGCGCTATAAAGTGCAGCCTCAATACTTCAGCATTAGTAGAGACAATTATAAAGTAATCCAAATACATAAAAACCTCGCTGCTTATATTGAGCAGGAGTCTACAGAGAATCCCGATTAACCCCCAAAACAAAACTTATGTTTTCTGATAAAAAATCACGCCCCGGAATGGAAACCAGAACCAACCAGAACAAGATCAGCGAAGGCACTCACCTTGTGGGTGATATCAAGTCTAAAGGCGGATTTAGATTAGAAGGCTCTGTAGAAGGTAACTTGACTACACCATCAAAGGTTGTGGTTGGAAAAACGGGTTCGCTTCAAGGTTCACTACACTGTGAGAACGCCGATGTAGAAGGAAAGATCTCCGGAACACTTACCGTTGCCGGAACCTTAACGCTTCGTGCAACAGCTGTGATTGAAGGAGAAGTCTTTGCCAATAAATTGGCCGTGGAGCCTGGAGCTAGCTTTAATGCGACTTGCGTTATGGGTGGATTGACCAAAGATGCTATAGAGAACGCCTTAAGCGATTCTGCTGCTGTAGCTGGAGTGCGTGCCGCCAAAAAGGGCCAGGACGTTTCTGTATCCAACTAAGGATCTTAGGGCGCCATACTTACGGCGCATATATACTGTACAAAGAATGCCAAAACAAAAAGGGAACGGAGCGCTTAAGAATTGGGCCGTCTTTTCTAGTATTGGCCTGCAAATGGGCCTGATTATTTGGCTGGGAAATTTGCTCGGCAGTTGGCTCGACACAAAATTTAATACCACCTTCTTAGAAACCACCATCACTTTAGTTGCTATTTTTGCCTCGATGTTTTCCGTGATCCATCGTGTAAATCGGTTCAATAAAGACAATTAAATGGGCAAAAAACTAGGAATTTCATGTGTGGTCTTCGTAGCGGTCCTAATAGGTGCATTTTTTTTACACACTAATTTCTTAACTGACTCTGGCAGCCAATTGCCATTTCCGCTTCAGGACATTTACATTTTCAACACTGTTTTTTCACTAGTCTTGTGTTTCGTTTTGGCGGCACTGAGCAGAGTTCAAAAATTTGCAGATCAGCTGGGATTCCTTTACCTGGCTAGTGTTGTGCTAAAGGCCTTAGTGTTTTTAATTGTCTTTAATCCCTATTTATTGAATGGAGAATCGTTTACAAATTCGGAAGCTGTCAGTTTGCTAATTCCGTTGTTTTTGTCTTTAATTTTTGAAGTCTTTTTTATTTCGAGATTGCTCAGTGAAAAAAGAGTTGCAAAAAATGAAGAATGATGCTGTTTTAAACAGAAAATAAAGCCTACCTTTGCGCCAAAATTTGGGAGTTGTTATACTAACTTCAAAAGGAAGCAATTTAGAATGAAGCTACTATCAAAAACAGTAACGACCTTTAGTCTTGTTTTTCTTATCTCGTTAACTGCATTTGCAAAGGGTGATCCTGACGCTAAGAAGGACGGTCATTCCGACCCAGTTAACACCCCAGAAGAGATCGAAGAATATATCGTACACCACACCAAAGATTCTCACGATTTCCACCTATTTACACACTACCCTGACGGTGAAGAGAGTCACGTTGGATTCCCACTTCCAGTAATTCTTTGGGGAGAGAACGGTTTGACTGCTTTTATGTCTTCTGCTTTCCACCACGATGATGCCGGAAAAGAGATCGTTGAAAAAGGCGGAAGCCGTTTTGTAAAGATCCATGGAAAGATCTACGAGCTTAACGCTGGAGCAACTGCAGTTGAGTTTGACGATGCGCATCACCCAACAAACGCTACTGCACCCTTTGACCTTTCAATCACCAAAAGTGTTTTGGGTATACTATTGATCGGTCTTTTAATGCTAATCTTATTTGGTCGCTTGGCCAAACAATATAAAACTCAAAAGATCCCTACAGGTTTTGCTCGTGTATTGGAGCCTCTAGTGATCTATGTAAGAGACGAAATTGCAAAACCAAACATCGGTGCTAAATACCGCAAGTTTACCGGTTACTTATTAACGGTGTTCTTCTTTGTTTGGATTTTGAACCTATTAGGACTTGCTCCTTTTGGATTTAACGTAACAGGACAATTAGCAGTAACTGCTGCACTAGCCATCTTTACATTAGTAATTTACTTGGCGAGCAGTAACAAGCATTTCTGGAGCCACCAATTGTGGATGCCAGGAGTACCTTATTTGCTACGTCCTTTATTGGCTGTAATTGAATTGGCGGGAACACTGATCATTAAGCCATTCTCGCTTATGGTTCGTTTGTTTGCGAACATTACAGCGGGACACATCGTGGTAATGAGTTTGATTGCCATCGGGATCAATATGCAGAACGACATGACTGCAGTAGGGTCCACAACCTTATCTCTAGTATTGTCTATGTTCATCACATTGATTGAGGTGCTTGTAGCATTTCTTCAGGCCTACATCTTTACAATGCTTTCGGCTTTGTTTATCGGGATGGCGGTAGAAGAGCACGAGCATCACTAAGAACGTATTTTATTTGTTTAATTATATATTTCAATTATGTCTTTAGCAATTCTTCAAGAAGCTACTTCATTGGTTCCTAACCTTGTAGGTGCTGGTTTAATCGTAATCGGTGCTGGTATTGGTCTAGGTCAAATCGGTAGAGGTGCAATGGAAGGTATCGCTCGTCAGCCAGAAGCTACTAACAAGATCCAAACTGCGATGATTATTATCGCGGCTCTTTTAGAAGGTTTGGCATTCGCGGCTATTTTCTTAGGAAAATAAGAACCTTAAGAACTACACTTTTCCTGCAACGGTTGGTTGCAGGAAAGTGTTTGTTAACGCACAGTTTTAAAGCACTATAAAGTATTATGGAACAATTATTAGAAAATTTTTCGCTCGACTTATTCGTTAAGCAGACCATCTTGTTCTTACTGTTGATCTTTTTAATGGTAAAGTTCGCATGGAAACCTATCCTAAACGCACTTAACGAGCGCGAAGACAATATTCAAGGAGCCCTTGACGCTGCTGAGAAAGCCAAAATGGAGATGGAGAATCTTCAGGCTGACAACAAGAAATTGTTGAACGAAGCACGTGCAGAGCGTGACGCTATGCTCAAGGAAGCTCGTGATATGAAAGCTAAAATGATCGCTGACGCGAAAGATGAAGCCAAAGTTGCTGCGGATCAAATGATCGCTCAAGCACAGGCTGCTATCGAAAGTGAAAAGAAAGCCGCCGTTGCCGATCTAAAAAGCCAAGTGGCAACACTTTCTGTTGATATTGCAGAAAAAGTGGTACGCGCCGAGTTGGCTGATGCTGGTAAGCAGCAAAAATTAGTTGAGGACCTTTTAGGTGACGCTAAACTAAACTAGAGCTATGAAAAGCAGCAAAGTAGGATTGCGATATGCAAAAGCTGCCCTGCAGCAAGCTATAGAAGACAACAACGTTAAAGCGGTCTTTGAAGACATGCAAGGCGTTCACGCTACTGTAGCAGAGAGCAAAGAGCTGCGATTGGCGCTACAGAGTCCGGTTATCAAAGGCAGTGATAAAGAAGCTGTTTTGTTGGAGTTGTTCAAGGGTACTCAAAAGACAACTCAGAACCTGATCAAAGTTATGGCTGCCAATGAGCGCACCCAATACTTAGGCGATGTAGCCGCAGGTTTCATTGGGCTTTACAACGATACACAGGGAGTAAAAGTGGTTAAAGTAACTACTGCTGTTGCTCTAGACGGTGCCTTGAAAGATCAGGTATTAGCTAAAGCAAAGTCCCTTACAGGTAGCGATAACGTGAGCCTGGAGAACGAGATCGATCCAGAGATCATTGGCGGTTTCGTATTGCGCGTTGGAGATATGCAGTACAATGCAAGCATCTCTAACCAATTGAGTACACTTAGAAAAGAATTTAGTAATAGCATATAATAATTACGCTTTCGGAGCTGAGCTCCGGTAACAAACAGTGATATGGCACAAGTAAATCCAGCTGAAGTTTCAGCAATCTTAAAACAACAACTTTCCGGCTTCGAGGCTACTGCTTCGTTAGACGAAGTTGGAACCGTACTTACCGTAGGTGATGGTATTGCCCGCGTATACGGATTGTCTAATTCTCAATATGGGGAATTGGTAGAATTCGAAAACGGATTAGAAGGAATTGTACTGAACCTGGAAGAAGACAACGTTGGGGTTGTACTTTTAGGCCCATCAAAAGGTATTAAAGAAGGAGCTACTGTAAAACGTACCCAACGAATCGCTTCTATCAACGTAGGAGAAGGAATCGTTGGTCGTGTGGTAAACACTTTGGGTGAACCAATCGACGGTAAAGGTGCAATTGCAGGAGAGACTTTTGAAATGCCACTAGAGCGCAAAGCTCCAGGGGTAATCTTCCGTCAGCCAGTAAACGAGCCACTTCAAACTGGAGTAAAAGCTGTTGATGCCATGATCCCAGTAGGACGTGGTCAGCGTGAGTTGGTAATTGGTGACCGTCAAACAGGGAAGACTACTGTTTGTATCGATACCATCATCAACCAAAAAGAATTTTACGATGCTGGTGAGCCAGTATACTGTATCTATGTTGCGGTTGGACAAAAGGCATCTACAGTAGCGAACATAGCTCGTACACTAGAAGAAAAAGGAGCTCTTGCTTATACAACTATCGTTGCTGCAAACGCTTCTGACCCTGCACCGATGCAGGTATATGCTCCATTTGCTGGAGCTGCGATTGGAGAGTACTTCCGCGATACTGGACGTCCTGCTCTAATTATCTATGATGATCTATCTAAGCAAGCGGTAGCTTACCGTGAGGTATCTCTTTTGCTACGTCGTCCACCAGGACGTGAAGCGTATCCTGGAGACGTTTTCTACCTGCACTCGCGTCTACTAGAGCGTGCGGCTAAGGTGATCAACGATGATGATATCGCTAAGGATATGAATGACCTTCCTGCTTCTTTGAAAGACAAGGTAAAAGGTGGTGGTTCCTTAACTGCATTGCCAATTATTGAAACACAAGCGGGTGACGTATCTGCATATATCCCAACAAACGTAATTTCTATTACTGACGGACAGATCTTCTTGGAGTCTGACCTCTTTAACTCGGGTGTACGTCCAGCGATTAACGTAGGTATCTCTGTATCTCGTGTGGGTGGATCTGCACAGATCAAATCCATGAAGAAGGTTGCAGGTACTTTGAAGCTTGACCAAGCGCAGTTCCGTGAACTAGAAGCTTTTGCGAAGTTCGGATCTGACCTGGATGCGGCTACGTTGAACGTAATTGAAAAAGGAAAGCGTAACGTAGAGATCTTGAAGCAAGCTCAGAATGACCCTTACACAGTTGAGGATCAGGTTGCGATCATCTACGCTGGTTCTAAGAACTTACTACGTGAAGTTCCTGTAGAGAAAGTAAAAGAATTCGAGCGCGATTATATCGAATACTTGAACACCAAGCACCGCGGTACTTTGGATACGCTTAAAGCAGGAAAATTGACAGACGAGGTTATCGACACTTTGACAACTGCTGCCAAAGAGATCTCGGCTAAATATCAAGCATAATCAGGGTCGGCATCTCTTATAAAGGGATGCCAACCTTCAATGAATAAAGCAACATGGCAAACTTAAAAGAAATACGCAACAGGATCTCCTCAGTATCTTCTACGATGCAGATTACCAGTGCCATGAAAATGGTATCTGCAGCCAAGTTGAAGAAAGCTCAGGATGCGATCACTGCAATGCGTCCGTATGCTGACAAGCTTACTGAATTGCTTCAAAACTTGAGTGCCAGTTTAGAAGGCGACAGTGGAAGCGCATTCGCTGAGCAACGCGAGGTAAACAAAGTGTTGGTGGTTGCTATTACTTCCAACAGAGGTTTGGCCGGAGCCTTTAACAGTAATATTGTTAAGGCGTGTAAGGAGTTGAAAGAGACTACTTATGCCGGAAAAGAGATCGCTTTTATGACCATTGGTAAGAAAGGGAATGACATCCTGAGTAAGACAGAGAACATTGTCAATTTCAACAGCGAGATCTTTGACGATCTAAACTTTGAGAACAGTGCTGCTATAGCACAACAGCTCATGGATATCTTCACTAATGGAGATTTCGATCAGATCGTGTTGGTATACAACAAGTTTAAGAATGCTGCAACACAGATCGTGATGCACGAGCAATTCTTGCCGATCCAACAGGCGTCTGAAGATGCTTCTAGCGGAGCTGCCGATTATATCTTTGAACCAAACAAAGAGTATATCGTGGAGCAATTGATCCCTAAAAGCTTAAAAACGCAATTGTTCAAAGCCATTCGCGATTCAGTAGCCAGTGAGCACGGAGCACGTATGACTGCGATGCACAAAGCGACAGACAACGCAGGTGAGCTTAAAGCTTCCTTGACTTTGGAATACAACAAAGCCCGTCAAGCTGCTATTACCGCAGAGATCTTAGAGATCGTTGGTGGTGCAGAAGCCTTGAACGGATAATCACTGATAAAGCTATTATAATAAAGGGCTCCCCGTATACGAGGAGCCTTTTTTGTATTTTTATGGCAAGACTTTTGAAGTTGAGTCTAAAAACAATACTATGAATCAACTACGAACCTTTGGAATTTGGCTGTTAGCCCTAGTTTTTATGGCGAATTCAGACTGCAGTAATAAGAAATTAGAGAACGATCCACCGTTTACGATTACGGATGCTTATTCACAAAAATGGATGGCTGGTGTAGAAATGGGAGGATCTGGTGTTTATTTGATCATTCCAGTGTCTGAAATGGCTGCGGATGTAAAGATCGACTCGGTATACTTCCGTGGACAATTATTAGAACTCGCTACTAAGCCTGGTGATGATAACGTTTATGTCGCTCATTGGGTTAACCCAGAGAAGCCAGATATGACTATGAGTGATGCGCCTAATGGCGAATACGGAAATCCTGTGCCAGAGCTCAACGACAGCTTTAAGTTAATGGCAGACGAGTGTGTGATTCAATATCAGCAGGGCGGGAAAACCCATTATACCAAGCTGGGAGGGATTCCAGAGCGCGAACAGCTCAATTATCCCAGTGCACCCAATCCAGACGGCGGCCACTAAAGGGCGCGCCTAACCAACCTCCAATTACTATGGTATCAGTTAAGATAATCAACAAGTCCGCGCATCAATTGCCGGCCTATGAAACCAGTGGTTCTGCGGGAATGGACCTCAGAGCCAACTTGGAATCACCTATTGTTTTAAAGCCTTTACAACGCACCATTGTGCCTACAGGCCTATTTATGGAATTGCCAGAAGGCTACGAGGCGCAAGTAAGGCCTCGAAGCGGTTTGGCTGCCAAACACGGCATTACCGTTTTAAATGCTCCAGGAACTATTGACGCTGACTATCGTGGAGAGATTGGTGTCATTTTGGTGAATCTTTCCGATCAAGAATTCAAGATCACCAATGGGGAGCGTGTTGCCCAAATGGTCATTGCCAAGTGCGAACAAGCGCAATGGAATACCGGTCAATCCTTGAGTGAAACCGAGCGTGGAGCAGGAGGATTTGGCAGTACCGGAAAACAATAACCTCAGTCAAAACAATCAAAGAAAAAATCAAGCTTACACTATGAAGATCATTGTTCCAATGGCGGGAAGAGGTTCTCGTCTTAGACCACATACTTTAACTGTTCCAAAACCTTTGGTTCCAGTTGCCGGAATGCCAATAGTTCACCGTCTGGTGCGCGATATTGCTGGAATACTGAAGCAACCTATAGAAGAAGTCGCTTTTGTGATTGGAGATCCTGCCTTTTTTGGTACGGATGTAGAGGAGAGTTTGAAGGAGTTGGCCTCTAGTTTAGGAGCTAAAGGAACCATTTACCGCCAAGACAAGCCCTTGGGAACCGGTCACGCGATTATGTGTGCAGAGCCGTCTTTAGAGGGTCCAGCAGTTATTGCATATGCCGATACTTTGATTCGAGCTAGCTTTGATTTGGATCCGGAAGCGGATAGCGTTATTTGGACCAAGAAAGTAGCGAATCCAGAAGCCTATGGTGTGGTTAAACGCAACAGCGATGACCATATTGTGGAACTCGTTGAGAAGCCTGCGGAGTTTGTAAGCGATCAAGCAGTTATTGGAATCTACTACTTTAAAAATGTGCGTGAGCTCCGAGATGAATTGCAATACGTTCTAGAGAACGAAATCATCAATGGCGGTGAATACCAGATCAATGATGGCATAAAGCGCATGATGGCACAAGGAAAGATCTTCAAGACTGGGACGGTGGACCATTGGATGGATTGCGGAAACAAAACCATTACCGTAGAAACGAATGCCAAAATGCTCAGCTTCTTGCATGAGGAAGGAGCAGAATTGGTTGCTGCGGATGTGACTTTAGAGAATGCGGAGATCATTCCTCCTTGCAGTATTGCCTCCGGAGTAGTGTTAAAGGACACCGTTGTAGGCCCACACGTAAGCATTGGTGCAGATACTACCATAGAAAACTCCAACGTTAAAAATAGCATAATACAATCTGAGACCACCATTAAAAATGCTACTTTAGAAGAGGCTATGATTGGAAATAAAGTGCATTTCAATGGCCAATTCAAGGCGATAAGCCTCGGTGACTATTCAGAATTAAAATAACAGAAGGTGAAAACGGGCGGGCAAATGCTGATTTACTTACTACTGATCTTTGGATTAGTAGCGCCCAGTTTTGCACAAGATGACGATATCCTTACCGACGATCTCGGCAATGTTACTGACGCCTTCCAGGAGAGCTTTTTTGAAGCGCTTAAGCAAAAGGGTATTCAGAACTATGAAAAGGCCTTAGAAGCTCTTGAAAGTGCTATGAGCGCTGCTGGATCAGTTTCGGATCAGCGAGCTGTGGTCTATTATGAAATGGCCAAGAATTACATCGCTCTAAAGCAGTATGAAGCCGCTGAAAATGCCTTAATTGAGAGCGATTCCTACCTTTCTGGCAGAAAAGACGTGCAAGAGCTGCTTTATGAGGTTTATTACAAGACCCAAGATTATGAGAAGGCCATTCCAGTGGTGGAGAAACTGATCAGTTTTGATCCTGTTTACAAAGAAGACCTCGCTAATTTATATGTCCTTACTGCTCGATTTGATGAGGCCATGGCGCTCATCAATGAGTTGGACCAAACTGTAGGGCGTAACGCAAAGCGGGATGAATTGCGCAAGCGCGTGATCAGTATTACCGGTGACGTATCTTCAGAGATCACTCGTTTGGAAGGAATCACTACCGGCGATACGGCTACAGAACAAGACTATTTGGAGCTCATTTACCGTTACAGCACTGAAGGTGATACGGATAAAGCTCAAGAAGCTGCAAATATGCTTTTGGCTCGTTTTCCAGAGTCGGAATTGGTGCATTTGGCACTTTATAAATTTGCCTTGCGTGATGGCGACCAGCAAAAGGCTGTTGCGTCCATGCAACGTGTTTTGGCTGCTGATGCGATAGATGCCTCCAGCAAGTATAAAGTACTGGCTGACTTTATGGATTTTGTTTCAGACAATCCAGATTATGAAAGCGCCTTAGATGAGGCCATAACCACTTTTTCTAGTTCGGTGGATAGTACGGCCTTATGGCAACAATTGGGTGATTATTTTTTAAGTCAAGACAAACGGGAAAAGGCCTTGGCATTCTACCAGAAAGGCGTTTCGGCCAACAATACAGATTACAATCTTTTAAAGAACACGCTGCTACTGCAAATAGACGCAGAGTCTTTTCAAGAGGCGTTTGACCTCAGTGAGACTGCACTAGAGATCTATCCTGCCCAGTCACTGCTTTATTTACTTCAAGGAGTTAGTCTGATGGGCTTAGACAAGGCAGATGCAGCCATAGCTATCTTGGAAGAAGGCGTGGATTATGTTATTGATGATCCCTCTTTAGAAAAAGACTTTTACGATCAACTCAGCAAAGCGTATAACTTAAAAGGAAACGCCGCTAAAGCGGCAGAATACGCCAAAAAAGCACAAGATCTGGGAACCCCATAAGCATGCAAAAATTGAAACTACATATTGCCTTTGTTTTAGCCTTTCTATTGAGTTCTTGCGGAAGCGCAAAGTTGGTCAATGGCTCTAAAGACGCCAATCCCGGCTTTTCAGTTAAGGATATCATCAAAACACATCAAGCGGCAGAGCCGCAGTTTGAGACCTTGGCGGCACGCGTCAACGTGGATTATGAGGATGAAAAATCATCTCAGAATATCACCGTAAGTCTGCGGATGGAGAAAAATAAAGCCATTTGGATCAAAGCTTCCATTTTGGGGATCACGCTTTCCAAGGCCATGATCACGCCAGATAGAGTACAGTATTACGAACGGATTGGAGGCACTTATTTTGACGGTGACTTTGCCTTGATCAGCGATTGGTTAGGCACAGAGATCGATTTTGAAAAAGCACAAAACATTCTTTTAGGCCAATCCATTTTCAAATTGGAATCCCAAGGCTATAAAAAGAGTGTGGAGAACAATCAGTATAAACTTGCTCCCAAACAAGAATTGGCCTTATTTACGCACTTCCTATCGCTAAATCCAGATTTCTTCAAAATCGCCAGTCAGGGGATCGATCAAGAAACAGAAGGGCGTAAATTGAGAATGTATTATCCTAATTATCAAAAGGTTGACAATCAAGTTTTGCCAAAAAAGGTGGTGATTAAAGCCTCAGAAAATGATGCAATAACCACTTTGGAGATTGATTTTCGTTCCGTAGATTTAAATATTCCGATTCGATTTCCGTTTACTATGCCAGACGGACTTACTGAAATTCAACTGGATTAATGACTTTACGACTGCTTTTTATCAGCCTACTGACTTTGCTCTTGTTTAGCAATCAGGCGAAGGCCCAAAAAGACGAACGAACTGTTCTTGAGCAGAAACGCCAAGAAATCTTACAAGAGATCAAGCAGATCAATCTTTTGCTTTTTGATACCCAGAAAAAAGAGCGTTCTGTTCTCTCAGAAGTGGAGGATATCGATAAGCGCATCCGCGCTCAGGAAAATCTGATCAGAATCACCAACAGACAAGCGAATTTGCTTACTCGTGAGATCAATGTGAATCTCAAAAAGATCGATCAACTCAGAGAAGAACTGGCTCAGATCAAAGAGGATTATGCAGAAATGGTGGTCAAAAGCTACAAGAGCAAATCCCGTAAAAGCCGCATCATGTTCTTGCTTTCGTCAAGAGACTTTTTACAAGCGTATAAACGGGTCCAGTACATGAATCAATACGCTAAATACCGCAAAGAACAGGGAGAGAGTATTCAGCGTAAAACGGTTGAATTGCAAGAGCTCAACAAGTCCCTTTTAGAGCAGCAAAAGCAGAAACAAGCCTTGATCGCTGAAAACAAAAGGACCAAAGAGGCACTGCGGAAAGAAAAAGAGCAGCAAGAAGCTTTAGTGGCTGAACTTAAAAAGGACGAGTCTAAGTTTGCTAGTCAAATTCGAAGCAAGCAAAAGCAAGCCGATGAGATTGACCGGCAGATTGATGCTTTGGTACGGGCTGCCATTGTGAATTCCAACAACAATTCTGGAGCGGACGCAACAGGAGGTAGCTCTAGCACCTTTGCTTTAACGGCAGAGGCAAAGGCCTTAGGAAACAGTTTCACCAGCAATAAAGGAAAACTGCCTTGGCCAGTGACCAATGGAGTAGTTGTTAAGCGTTTCGGGAAACACAGACACCCGCAATTACCCAATGTAGAGACCTTTTGTAGCGGCGTAGAGATTGCGACGTCAACTGGAGCAGACGCTCGTTCCATATTTGACGGAGTAGTGTTGGATGTCAAACAGATCAAGGGTGCTAACAAGCTCGTTCAGATTCAGCACGGTAGTTATATCAGTGTTTATTACAATTTGAGTTCGGTCTCAGTAAGTGCAGGAGACAAAGTAACCACCAAGCAGCAAATAGGGACCATTGCAAAGAATCCTGCTAGCGGAAAAACAATCATTAAGCTGTTGATCTACAAGAATACCACGCGACTCAATCCGGCAGATTGGGTTTACAGAATGTAGTTTTTGAATTCTTTATTCGGTGAACAAAGCCTTGAGTTCTGTAGCTTCAGAAGGCTTGATCTTACCTGCTAATACTAAGCTGAGCTGTCTGCGCCTTAAGGCTGCGTCATAGCGTTCTATTTCTAGATCACTCTCAGGCTTTACAGGTGGAACCGGGACAGGATTTCCGGTATCATCTACGGCAACGAAAGTGTAAATGGCTTCGTTTGCCTTGGAGCGCAGGCCGCTCTCGCGATCTTCGATCCAAACATCCAAAAAGATCTCCATAGAGCTGGTAAACGCTCTAGAAATACGAGCTTCCACGGTTACCACACTTCCCAAAGGAATGGTTCTATTAAAGGCCACGTGATTTACTGAAGCAGTGACCACAATTCTACGGCTGTGGCGTCTTGCCGCGATACTCGCAGCACGATCCATACGAGCCAATAGTTCGCCTCCAAACATATTTCCTAAGGGATTGGTCTCACTGGGTAGGACCAAATCAGTAATGATGGTACAGGAATCTTTAGGTGTCTTAGCCTCCATAACTAGAATTTTGGCAAAGTTAAGACCAATTTAATTGGTGAAAAAAAGAATAGGGTACTAGTTGAACTGTTTTACCAAGAGCCAAGCATCTTTGTTGTTGCTGTTCTTGATAATTCTAAGGGCGCGCAAAGCGTCTAAACGCTCACTGTGACTTTCATAGCTCACTTGGTGTAAGCCGTATTTGTTCTTTCCTAAAAGACGCGCTTCAAAGCCCTGAGCTTGTAGTTGAGCAACTTTTTTGTGAGCATTAGCTTCTTCGCGGAATGCTCCAGCAATGATATGGTATTTGCCTTGGTATTTAGGAAGATTAACTTCTAAGCTCGGCAACGGGTTGATCACAAAAGTAGCTTCTTGAATACTGTTTTGAACGCGGTCCTTAGCGTCTTGAGTTTGAACGTAGTTGTGTTGTTTTACTCCAGATTCATAAATCTTAAGACCTCCAAAGCTAGCTAGTCCAATCGCTACAAGACCAATTGCCGCATACCTCATATACACCGGACGCTGTTTTGTTGGTGTGAAAAGCAGTGGTTCTGGCTCTAAGGAGATAGCTTCCTCAACCTGTTCAGTGGAGCGATTCACAGCCTGTTGAACAAAATGCGACAATCCAAAGGATTCTGTGAGGTAGTTGTTTTGACTCGTAGGTTCAAAGCTGATTTTGTTCTCATGCATGGAAAGGGATCCAACAGCTTCAATGAGAATGTTTTTACCAGCTTCCAATTCATGCTCTAAAAAGCGTGTATAGCTGCGGATGCTGTCTAAAGCTTCTGCATAACTAATGTCTTTTGCTTTGGCAATATGGTCAGCGAGCAAACCATCGTTGCTTTGTAACTGTCTGTTGAAAGACAATAATTTACTCGGCGGATAAAAAGCATCCGTAGATTCATGAATTCTTGCTGGCTGATACTGTGTAAGAAAAGCACCAAATCCAGGCAGAATAACACATTCGTATCTGTAGAGTAAATCGCTGATGTATTGATCAAGCCGCATAAAAACAAATTTAGCATTTTTTGAATCCCGCCAAGTACCTGACCTAAGAACTTATTAACACTAGCAATAATGTCGTATTTTTAAGGAGCCTCCCCTACAATTTTATCGAATTTGAATACTGCTGATCTGCTGCCAGTTATGGCTTTGTATTGCCAAAAAGGGGTGAGTAATGCCTTGGCCAAAAAATTATTGCATCACTTTAAGGATCCACAGGAGGTTTTGGAAGCCTCTAAGGCTGAACTCAGCGCAATATCTTGGTTTCCGCAGCGCTTGTTGCCCAATTGGAATTGGGAAGCTTCTATTGCAATGGCCTCTGAGCAAATTGAACACATGCATTTGTATGGTGTTCAGGCTCTTCTTTTTACAGAACCACAATATCCAGAGCTTCTAAAACACTGTATTGACGGACCACTTCTGCTCTTTTACAAAGGACAACCGCATTGGCAAAAGCGACGTTGGTTATCTGTTGTAGGTACGCGTAAAATGACCACTTATGGTCAACAACAGTGTGAGGCGCTAGTTCAGGCTTTGCGACCTTATGATCCTGTTATTGTTTCTGGCTTGGCCTTTGGGATTGACGTTACTGCACATAAAGCTGCTTTGGCCAACGGGCTGCAAACTGTTGCTTGCTTGGCACAAGGCTTGGATCAGGTTTATCCAAAAAGGCACATTAAAATCGCTAGACTAATAGAGCAACAAGGAGGATTACTCTCAGAGACTTTCATCAATAGCGGATTTCACACTCGCTATTTCATTAGGCGTAACAGAATAATTGCGGGACTCTCTGCGGCAACCATAGTTGTAGAATCCGCACAACGAGGCGGGAGTTTGAGCACTGCGGAAATGGCCTTTTCCTATAACCGAGATGTATATGCGGTTCCAGGCCGATTAACCGATTCACAAAGCGTGGGTTGCAACAGTCTTATCGCGCGTCAGCTTGCACAGGTGTACACATCTGTTGAAGATTTAGTGAGTGATCTAGGCTGGGATCAAGACACTTTAAAGGTCCAAACGGAATTACCATTGCGGATTTTAGAAGCCCTCAAACCAGAAGAACAACATCTTTTGTCGCTTTTTCAAGGAGCTTCGAATATGCATATTGAACAGTTAAGAAGCCTTTGGAGCGAACCTAACGTTAACCTAGCTTCCTTATTATTGTCCATGGAGCTCAAAGGATGGATCAAGCCCCTCCCGGGTCAGCTTTTTAGGAAAGTCTAGTAACCGGTCTTCTCGCGCACGCGACCAATTACTTCATTGGCCACTTTGCTCGCTTTGGCTGCACCTACAGCTAAGGCTGCATCGATCTCATCCAAGTTGTCCATATAGTAATTGAATCGCTCGCGAACCGCAGCAAATTTGTCGATGATCAACTCGTAAAGTGCTTGTTTAGCATGACCATATCCAAAACCTCCGGCACGGTATTTTGCCGCCATTTCTTCGGTTTGATCTGCAGTAGCCATTAAAGAGTACAAGGCAAAAACATTACAAGTATCCGGATCTTTAGGATCTTCTAGAGGCGTACTGTCCGTCTGAATGCCCATGATCTGTTTACGCAGCTTTTTATCAGCCAAAAAGATATTGATGGTATTCTCTCTAGACTTGCTCATTTTATTGCCGTCCGTACCTGGAACGTACATGGTGTCTTTTTGCAATTCCGTTTCTGGCAGTACAAAACACTCACCCATTTTGGCGTGGAATCTGCTGGCAACATCACGAGTGAATTCCAAATGCTGTTGCTGATCTTTCCCTACAGGAACAATCTCAGCATCATAGGCCAAAATATCTGCAGCCATCAACATAGGATAAGTAAAGATTCCGGCGTTTACATCTTCCAAACGATCTGCCTTGTCTTTAAATGAATGTGCCAAGGTTAAACGTTGGTAGGGGAAAAAGCATCCTAGATACCAAGCCAACTCGGTCACTTGTGGAACATCACTCTGTCTGTAAAAAACCGTCTTCTCAATGTTCAATCCGCAAGCCAACCAAGCTGCAGCAGTACGATAGGTGTTGTCTCTTAGCGTAGCAGCATCTTTGATCTGTGTCAATGAGTGCATGTCTGCAATGAAAAGAAAAGATTCGTTCTCTGGCGATTCTGCCATTTGAATCGCTGGCAAAATAGCACCGAGTAAGTTCCCCAAATGTGGAGTGCCTGTACTTTGAACGCCGGTTAAAATTCGAGCCATAGTGATGTTTTTGGCAAAGTTACTTTTTTTACAAAGTTTGCTCTAATGAATTAGAACTGATTTGGAATTTTTATTTTTGAGCCTCATGCATTGGATCAGCGCCCCTTTTAAGATTATATGGCGGATATGGTTTTACCTTCTGGTCGCCTTGCCTATCGTGGTGCTTTTTCCAGTTTTGCTGATTCTTATTTCCAGAGATGCATGGTATCCACTTTATTTTAAAATAGCCCGCGGATGGGGCCGATTTGTTCTTATTGGAATGGGTTTTTGGCCGAGTGTAAAACGCTTGGAAAGACACAGTAAAGAACAGAGCTATATGTTTGTGGCCAATCACCAGTCTATGACTGACATAATGCTGATGTTGCACGCTGTGGGACGCCCTTTTGTGTTCGTTGGGAAAAAGGAGCTGGCATCTATCCCGGTTTTTGGATTCTTTTACAAGCGTACCTGTATTTTGGTGGATCGTAGTAATGCCCAAAGTAGAAAGGCTGTTTTTGAGCAGGCGCAAGAGCGACTCAGTAATGGTTTGAGCGTTTGCATTTTTCCTGAGGGCGGAGTCCCGGATGACGAATCTATTGTTTTGGACAGCTTTAAAGACGGGGCTTTCCGTTTGGCTATAGAACATCAGATTCCAATTGCGCCGCTTGTCTTTTACGACAATAAAAAGCGTTTTCCCTTTAGATTCTTCGGAGGTGTTCCTGGAAAGATGAGGGCACTTGTACTTCCAACAATATCTACTGCTGGCATAGAACTTCGTCAAAAACAAGAACTCAGAAATCAGACTCGAGAATTGATCTTAAAGGAACTCGAAGGTCAAAAATTGCTAAAAAAATAGCCGCCCTCGTAGCGGAGAGCGGCCTTAAGGCATTATTGCGGGTGCAATAACTAACCTAACCAACTAAAAAACTAACCTAAAAGCTGAATCTCAAACCGCTGTAGACTCCCATATAGTATGGTTGAGAACCTATACTGGAGTCCGAATACGGATTGAGTTGATATTTAAATACAGGCTCTACGTTAATCGCAAAGCGCTTGCTTATGTCATATTGTAAGCCCATCCCCACATTAGTAGTAAAGCTCAGGCTGTTTAAATTTCCAACACTACCCAAAGCGGTTTCGCGTTGGCCACTTACAGCGGTTACTGAATTGTCTTGTAAGAAAAGGGTACTGAATCCACCAAAGACATTGACCTTAAAACGATTGTTCACTACCGCATAGGACAATTCCAAAGGAACTTCCCAATACTCAAACTGCTGATTAAGGAAACCTTCAAAAGCGTCAATAGGAGGGATGTCTAGACCTTCTGTCGGTGCAGCTTGGGCAAAACGATTTGCCAAAGTTCCTTTATCACCTACAGAATAGGCAACTTGTCCGTTGACAAATTTTGATCCCACATTAAAGGATGCAGGAGCAACGGCAAACTCAATGTCATTTGTATTAACGCTGAGGTTTACACGATTTACACCAGAACGTACCGCCAATCTATTGTTTACCTGATACTGAACTTGAACTCCATAGCTCAAATTGGCATCTGCTGAGGTACTGTTATCTGCAAATTCTGAACCTACAGTAGATCCTTCCCCAAAAGAACCGTAAACCACAGGAGCCGCCTGTGGCACAACACTCCAGCGTTGATCAAGGTTATCTTGATCGTTGAGTTCAAGTGCTGTTTCGGTATCTTTTTGGTCTTCAATGGCGTCAAAGATGGAAATCTTGCCCGTTTGGTCATCACTGACCTCTGGGTCTGTAGAAGTTTCCTCATCAACGGTCACTGCAGTAGTTGTGGCATCTCCGGTTTGACTCTCTAGCAAGGCATCAGCCGTTTTATCATCCACAACGGTGGTTTGGGTGTCTGAACTTCCAGCTACTGCTGTAGTGGTTTGTTCAGTATCTTGAGTACTATCTATAGTGGCAACACCCGTGGTTTGGGTGTCAAAAGCAGTATCTATGGCAGTTTTGTCTATTCCTTTTTGGATGTTGGTTTGCTGAGTGTCTTGATTGGTTTGAGTAGCCACCGCATCTTTTTGGTCAGACACCAATTGTTTCGCATCTGCATCTGTAGATTGATCCTTAGCACCTTCAGTAGTACCATCATTTGGCCCATCTGCAACAGCATCGATGGATCCATTGTCTAACAATAGGTCTTTAGACGGTTTCTGATCATCGTCAGTAGCATTCTCAGTTTGCTCTACAGGAATAGTATCTTCCGAAGAAAAGGAATTGGCAGGATCTGAATCCGGCCAGAACACGCCTCCTACTGTCAACAGTAAGGCAAGTAAGGCCGCAACACCACCAGCACGCCACCAGATCGGGATGATCTTGCGGTCGTCTTTCTCTTCTTTCTTAAGAGCAGCTTGAATGCCCTCCCACACCTCTGGTGGAGGGGTTGCTTCAAAGTCTTTGAAGCCCTCTTGAAAAATTCTATCTATGTGCTTTTTATCGCTCATTTTAATATCCTTCGGCCGAACTGTTACTGTTATAGGCCGTAATCTTAGTTTTTAAAATCATCCTGGCTCGCGCTAGGTTTGATTTAGAGGTTCCAGCAGAAATATCTAGCATTTCTGCAATATCGTTGTGCGAGTATCCATCCATCGCATAGAGGTTAAATACCAAACGGTATCTGTCGGGCAGCTCTTGAATGATCTTTAAAAGATAATCCAGTGGAACCGTCGTGTCCTCTACTTGTTCATCTACTGCTTCAATTTGCTGCTCATTGACCAAGTCAAAAACCCGCTGCTTACGGTATTTCTGCAGCACTGTGTTTACAGTTACACGCTTTAACCAACCTTCAAAAGAACCTTTGTGTTTAAACTGACCAATGGTCTTAAAAATGGTTATGAAAGCATCTTGCAGGTTGTCTTGAGCCTCGGTATAATTGCGCGAATACTTCAAACAAACCGAAAACAATTTGGCAGAATACAACTGATAAAGCTCACCCTGAGCTTTGGCTTCGTTGTTTTTACATCTGTCTATAAGTGCTTCCAGAGCCACTTTGATCCGCGAATTTTATTACTAACATGTAAGCATGGTGCAACTAAGTTCCCCTGCTGCACAGTGAGCAACCATAGCCACGGAGTCAATGTGTAGATGATAAAACTCCGCTAAGGTTGCGTATGAAAGTATAAAATTTTATTCATTGATGATCGCGATGGCCTCTTTGATTTTGGCCTCGAGTTCATCCATAAGATCTGGATTGTCTTTGAGAAGTGTTTTTACGGCATCTCTACCTTGACCTAATTTGGTTCCGTCATAGCTGAACCAAGAACCGCTCTTCTTCACGATTTCGTAGTCTACGCCTAGGTCAATGATCTCTCCAGCTTTAGAAACTCCAGTTCCGTACATGATATCAAACTCTGCAGTTCTAAACGGTGGAGCCACCTTGTTTTTTACCACTTTGACACGAGTTTTGTTTCCAATAACCGAACTGTTAGAATCTTTGATTTGAGTAGATCTGCGGATATCAATACGTACTGAAGAGTAGAATTTCAATGCGTTACCACCTGTAGTGGTTTCTGGGTTACCAAACATAACTCCGATTTTTTCACGCAGCTGGTTGATAAAGATCACCGTACAATTGGTTTTGCTGATGGATCCAGTGAGTTTTCTCAAAGCTTGAGACATTAGACGGGCGTGTAGTCCTACTTTGGACTCACCCATTTCTCCTTCAATCTCACTTTTTGGCGTCAAAGCCGCTACGGAGTCAATAACAATAATGTCAATAGCGCCAGAACGGATCAAATTATCGGCGATCTCCAAAGCTTGTTCTCCATTGTCTGGTTGAGAGATGATCAGGTTCTCAATATCTACTCCGAGCTTTTCTGCGTAGTACCGATCAAAGGCGTGTTCTGCATCAATAAATGCAGCAATTCCACCATCTTTTTGAGCCTCTGCAATTGCGTGCAAAGTAAGCGTGGTTTTACCTGAAGATTCCGGACCGTAAATCTCGATGATTCTTCCCTTAGGTAATCCGCCGACACCCAGAGCTAAATCTAACCCTAATGAACCCGTTGAAATGGCGTCAACTTGCTGAACAGCAGCATCTCCCATTTTCATGACCGTACCTTTCCCGTAGGTCTTGTCGAGCTTGTCTAAAGTTAATTTTAAGGCTTTTAATTTGGCATCTTTTTCGTTACTCATATCGGCAGTATAATGTGGTTGAAGATAGAAGGCTAAAATACTACTTCTTTTACTTAATTTCAATCAAATCACGCAACCATTTATGAATTTACAGTCTATCAGATACAAAGGGAAAATTCATTGCTGTGAAATATGTTAAACAAACCGAAATGGTAAATAAAAAAGGACTGGCAGTTACCCAAGTAGTCATTTTCAACTGCCGCCTCGACGGCGGCTAGCTACGCCTGTAGTCACTCTTAAAAAATAAAAAGTATTAACGAATTAGCCATTCGAAAAAAAGCGCCGGAAATTCCACTCCAGCGCTTTTTTTTCTGGGGTTTGTTTAAGTATTTAAATAAATTACCTTTGCCCTCAATTACTTTTTCATTCAACTTAAACGCAAGTATAGCATGCAACTGTACAATAAATTAAGTGCGATTGAAAGGGCAGAGTTACTTGAACAAGCCGGTGAAGACCGTTTGACCCTTTCTTTCTACCAATACGCCAAAATTGGCAATCCCGAATTATTTCGCAATCACTTATTCATTGCCTGGAACGATATGGAGGTTCTAGGGAGGATCTATGTGGCCCATGAAGGGATCAACGCCCAACTTTCGGTACCAGCTAAACGCTTTGAAGAATTCAAGAATTTCTTAGACGGAATCTACTTTTTAGAGGGATGTAGACTCAATATCGCTGTAGAACAGGACTTGAAGTCCTTTTTAAAACTCAAGGTAAAGGTCAGACACAAGATCGTTGCAGACGGTCTTAATGATGATACTTTTGACGTGACCAATAAAGGGGTACACGTAGATGCCCAAACCTTCAATGAGCTTTTAGAAGATCCAAACGCTGTAGTGGTAGATATGAGGAATCATTACGAGAGTGAGATCGGACATTTCAAAGGAGCGGTTACTCCAGATGTTGACACCTTTAGAGACTCTTTGGACATTATAGAAGAAGACCTAAAAGACAATAAAGAAGACAAAAAATTGGTCATGTATTGCACCGGAGGAATCCGTTGTGAGAAGGCTAGTGCATACTACAAGCACAAAGGATTCCAGCAGGTATACCAATTAGAAGGTGGGATCATTGAGTACACCCGACAGGTAAAAGCGCAAGAATTGGAGAATAAATTCTTAGGGAAGAACTTTGTTTTTGATCACCGACGCGGAGAGCGTATCAGCGACGATATCATTGCTAATTGCCACCAATGTGGAAAGCCTTGTGACACCCACGTGAATTGCGCTAATGAAGCTTGCCATTTACTTTTCATTCAGTGTGAAGAATGTGCTCAAAAGATGGAGAGCTGCTGTAGCACCGATTGTCAAGAGGTTATTCAGTTGCCTTATGAGGAGCAAAAAAGATTGCGTTCCGGAAAGCACAATAGCAACAAGATTTTCAAGAAAGGTCGTTCTGAAAAACTCAAATTCAAAAAGTAATTTGCCTCCTTTTAAGGGGTAACAAATACGGTAATTATACCTATCTTAGAGGTCGAAATCAAGTATTAACTTCCGACTCGAATCGGTCACTTTTCGAGCAATATATATAACACTCTATGGCCTGTTCCTCTTGTGCTTCCGCTGCGGATGGCCTGCCAAAAGGCTGTAAAAATAACGGGACCTGCGGCACTGACGGCTGCAACAAACTCACCGTGTTTGACTGGTTGGGCAATATGGCCTTGCCTGCAGAGATGACCCCTTTTAATGCCGTTGAGGTGCGTTTTAAAAATGGGCGAAAGAACTACTACAAAAACACCGAAGGCCTTACCCTTTCTATTGGCGATATTGTCGCTACAGAAGCAAACCCTGGTCACGATATTGGTCAAGTAACCCTTACCGGAGAGTTGGTTCGGGTGCAAATGAAGAAAAAACGCATCAAAGAACCGCTAGACGAATTACCCAAGGTATATCGCAAGGCGGGACAGCGAGATATTGATATTTGGCAAAAGGCAAGAGATCGGGAAGAGGCCATCAAAAAAGAGTCGCGTGAGATTGCAATCCGATTGGGCTTACAGATGAAGATCTCTGATGTGGAATTTCAGGGAGATGGTTCAAAGGCCATCTTTTATTACACTGCAGAAGACCGCGTAGATTTTAGACAACTCATTAAAGATTTTGCTCGCGCATTCAATACGCGTATTGAGATGAAACAAGTTGGCTTTAGACAAGAAGCTGCCCGTTTAGGCGGAATAGGATCTTGCGGACGCGAACTTTGTTGTTCTACTTGGCTTACCGATTTCAGATCAGTTAACACGGCTGCAGCACGCTATCAGCAACTTTCCTTAAATCCGCAGAAATTAGCAGGTCAATGTGGGAAACTCAAGTGTTGCTTGAACTATGAGCTGGACACTTATTTGGATGCTTTAGAGAATTTTCCTAAAAGTGATGTTCGTCTGCAAACTAACAAAGGAACTGGAGTCTGTCAAAAGATTGACATCTTTAAAGAGCGTTTGTGGTATGCCTATGAAGGCGACTGGATGCAGTGGTTTGAGCTTTCAGCCACACAAGTCCGCGAAATCATGACGGTAAATAAAAAGGGCAAAAAAGTTACGAGCCTAGAGGACTATAAAGTAGAGGTGAACATGAGTACTTTTGAGTTCAATGACGGCGCCGGTCAGGATAGTTTAACGCGATTCGATCAGCCTAAAAAACGTCGAAAAAAACGAAGAAACAAAAACCGCAATCAAAAGCGCAATAACGCTCCTAAATCAAAACAAAAGTGATCCGAACAACAGGCATAGCAATAGTGTTGGCACTGCTTTTGAGTAGTTGTACTGGCGATGCCGTATTTAGCAGTACTACTTCTTTTTCTGACGGATGGGACCTAACAGACACAGTCCAGGTCAGTCTCCCTGAAATGGATTCTACAGCGGCATATGATCTTTTTATCAATGTGCGCAATACCAATGATTATCCCTTCAATAATTTATTTCTGATTGCGCGTATGGAATTTCCCCAAGGGAAGGTGGTCACAGATACCTTAGAATATCGAATGGCAAACCCTGACGGGACTTGGATGGGAAGTGGTCTAGGAAGTGTAAAAGAGAACAAGCTTTGGTACAAACAAGGCGTGCGCTTTGCAGAGCAAGGCGAATATAAATTGAGCATAGTTCATGCGGTCCGCAATAATGGAGCGGTAGATGGCGTTGAACGATTAACAGGCATTACGGACGTGGGAATCAGTGCAGAGCTTCCCCAAACAGACTAACTATGGCAAAACAAGCAGCAAAAAAAGAAGCTATGGAAAAGTCGCAGCTTAGAAAGTACATCTTTCTATTTTGGAAGTTGGTAGCTGGTGGCTTTTTATTCATTATCCTGATGTTCTTATTGGCCTCCTGGGGTGTTTTTGGAAAACTCCCAGATGAGACGGCTTTAGAAAATCCAGAAAAAGATCTCGCTACAGAGATCATCTCTTCTGATGGGAAAACCATTGGAAAATTCTACAAAGAGAACAGAACACCCATTACTTTTGACGATCTCCCACCACATTTGGTGGAGGCTTTGATCGCAACAGAAGACGCGCGTTTTTACGACCACTCTGGAATTGACGCCAGAGGATTTGTGCGTGCTGCAGCCTTTCTAGGGAAACGCGGAGGTGCAAGTACTATAACCCAACAGTTGGCCAAGCTCTTCTTTACTGATGAAAAAGCGAGTAATACTGTAGAACGGATGATCCAAAAGATGAAGGAGTGGATCATTGCTGTCCGTTTGGAAAAACGATACACCAAAGAAGAGATCGTTGCGATGTATCTCAATGAGATGGATTTTATCTTTCAGGCGGTGGGGATCCGATCAGCCTCAAACATCTACTTTGGAAAAGAGCCCAGAGATCTAAACATAGAAGAGAGTGCCATTTTGGTGGGAATGCTTAAAAATCCGCGCCAATACAACCCTAAACGTGAAATCTCCAAAGCCAAATCGCTAGCACGACGCAATGTGGTGATCAGCCAGATGGCCAAATACGAGTATATCGATGAGAAAACTCGGGACTCTTTGACGGCCTTGCCATTAAAGATCAACTACACGCCACAAGGACATGACGAAGGAATCGGAACTTACTTTAGAGAGTATGTCCGCAACTATATGAAGCAGTGGGCCAAGGACAATCCTAAGACAGACGGAACCACATACGATATAGATCGGGACGGACTCAAGGTTTATGTGACCATTGATTCCCGCATGCAAGAGTTCGCAGAAGCAGCTGTGGATATGCATATGTCCAATCTGCAGGCAGAATTTGACAAGCAAGGGGCTAAGAATAAAACGGCTCCTTTTAGAGATATTACTCAAGATCAGATCGATGGAATCATGAATGCTGCCATGCGGCGCTCCGACCGTTGGCGTACTATGAAACGTCAAGGAAAATCAGAGAAAGAGATCATAGCTTCTTTTAATGAAAAGACAGACATGCGCATCTTTTCTTGGGGAGGCGACATCGACACCTTAATGACTCCGATGGATTCCATCCGTTATTACAAAGGCTTCTTAAGAGCCGGATTGCTTTCCATGACTCCACAAACTGGTGAGATCAAAGCTTGGGTTGGAGGTATTGATTATAAACATTTCAAATACGATATGGTAAAGACCGGGCAGAGACAGATCGGTTCAACCTTTAAGCCATTCGTATACGCCACTGCAATAGATCAAATGCATATGTCACCTTGTGACACCTTGCCAAATACACCTTATTGTATTCCGCAGGGCAAGCATGGAAACATGAAAGAGTGGTGTCCAAAGAACTCCAATGCTAATTACGGTGGGACGATGAGTCTGCGTAATGCACTTGCGAACTCGGTAAATACCGTCACGGCACGCTTAATTGACCGTGTTGGACCAAAACCGGTCATCGAGTTAGTTGAGCGAATGGGTGTAGATCCGGAAGACATTCCAGAGGTGCCCTCTATTGCACTGGGGACTCCAGACGTTACGCTTTATGAAATGGTGGGTGCTTATGGAACTTTTGCCAATCAAGGGGTTTATATCAAACCGATCTTGATTACCCGAATAGAAGATAAAAATGGTACTGTTTTAGATCAAGCTACACCCGAGGCCAAGGATGTGATCTCAGAAGAGACCGCATATGTAACCCTGAGTTTGATGGAAGGAGTAACTCAAGCCGGTTCCGGACAGCGTTTGAGACATAAATGGGCAGTCAATACGGCCAAGTACAAAGCTGCGGTAACGGGTTATCCATATGAATTTACGAACCCTATCGCAGGAAAAACAGGAACCACGCAGAATAATAGTGATGGTTGGTTTATGGGAATAGTTCCTAATCTGGTCACTGGAGTTTGGGTTGGTGGTGATGACCGTGCAACGCACTTTGCTTCAACAGCCTATGGAGAAGGAGCAACTATGGCACTTCCTATCTGGGCTATCTATATGAGAAAGTGTTATGATGAAGGATTGGATGTTTCTGATGGGAAATTTGAAAAGCCTGAAGACGTTACCATAGAAACTGACTGTGAAAAATGGGCTGAAAACAATAAGCCTGAAGAAGAAGTGCCTAACGAATTCGAGTTTTAATCGAGAGCATATGATCAACAAAACGGTTGCCAATGTAGAAGAAGCCTGCCAAGACGTAGCATCAGACATGACCTTTATGTTTGGAGGCTTTGGCCTTAGTGGTATTCCTGAGAATGCCATTGGCTATTTATCTAAACAAGATATTTACGGACTTACTTGCGTGTCCAATAACGCAGGGGTAGATGATTTTGGTTTAGGACTGTTACTACAGCGCAAGCAGATCAAGAAAATGATCTCCTCTTATGTGGGAGAGAACGCCGAGTTTGAGCGACAAATGCTCAGTGGAGAGCTTGATGTGGAATTGATTCCGCAAGGGACTCTCGCAGAACGTTGCCGAGCTGCTCAGGCAGGATTTCCAGCATTTTATACGCCCGCGGGTTATGGAACAGAGGTCGCAGAAGGCAAAGAAGTACGTGAATTCAACGGCAAGATGCACATCTTGGAATACGCTTTTGACGCAGACTTCGGTTTTGTCAAAGCTTGGAAAGGAGATACAGCTGGGAATTTGATCTTTAAAGGAACTGCGAGAAACTTCAATCCAAATATATGTGGAGCGGCTAAGATCACTGTAGCTGAGGTTGAGCATTTAGTACCAGTAGGGGAACTGGATCCGAATCAAATCCATATCCCAGGAATATTTGTACAGCGCATTTTCCAAGGCGCTGTCTATGAGAAACGTATTGAACAACGAACCGTAAGACCTAGAGAATAATGGCATTAGATAAGAACGGAATTGCAAAACGTATTGCACAAGAAGTCAATGACGGCTATTATGTAAATCTGGGAATTGGTATTCCAACGCTAGTGGCCAATTATGTTCGAGATGATATTAGCGTAGAGTTTCAAAGTGAGAATGGTGTATTGGGTATGGGACCTTTTCCTTTTGAGGGAGAAGAGGACCCAGATATCATTAATGCCGGCAAGCAAACTATTACTACTTTACCCGGAGCCTCCTTCTTTGATTCTGCGATGAGTTTTTCTATGATTAGAGGAAAACACGTTCACTTGACCATTTTGGGCGCCATGGAGGTTGCAGAAAATGGAGATATTGCCAATTGGAAGATCCCCGGAAAGATGGTTAAAGGTATGGGAGGCGCTATGGACTTGGTAGCCAGTGCAGAAAATATCATTGTAGCCATGATGCACACTAATAAACGTGGAGAATCTAAATTGCTCGAACGTTGTTCCCTGCCCATTACTGGTGTGGGTTGTGTAAAGAAAGTAGTGACCAATCTTGCCGTTTTGGATATCACTGAAGACGGGTTTGTACTTCGAGAGCGGGCACCAGGGGTTACTGTGGAGGAAATCGTGAATGCTACTGCCGGAAAACTTCATGTTCCGGATACTGTACCCGAAATGAACATTTGATTTTTATCACCCTGAAACGTAGGAAATTACGTATAGGTATGTTAAAATGTTAAAATAAAGTGCATTTCGTCTAATAAAAAGGCACTTTATCGCGAATTTTAAATTTTTCGCGCATCTTAGCAGTCCCTAATTAAAGTAACATAACCTACTATGCTAATGGCGATTAAAAATACACTACGGTTAATAACAACCTTCCTGTATTTAGCTAAAAAAGTTTTTTTGTTAATGTAAAATACAAACCCCAAATCTGTGCAACGATCAGATAAAGGTTTTACCCGTTCTTTGTGAGGTTAGAGCGGGTTTTTTTTGTGCCTTATTTTAAGCCTTTTGGGATGGCATCAATAAGGCGTTTGGTGTATTCCTTTTTGGGGTTGGCGTAGATTTCATCGGCATCTCCTATCTCTTCAATCAGCCCTGCATTCATAACTACCAATTGATCTGCCATATACTTGACAACGGCTAAATCGTGTGAAATAAATATATAGGTGAAGCCGTAATTATCTTTTAAACGATTGAGCAGATTCAATACTTGAGCTTGAACACTTATGTCCAGGGCAGAGACTGATTCATCGCAGATCAGCAGTTTGGGCTTTAAAGCAATTGCTCTGGCAATTCCGATACGCTGGCGTTGTCCGCCAGATAATTGATGTGGATAACGGTTGTAGTAGTTAGCGTCTAAACCTACTTCCTCCAATAGTTCCAGTACTTCTTGTTTGCGCTTACTAGCACTGTAGGAGTGATGCACCCGCAGGGGTTCTTCAATAGCTTCGCCTATGGTCATTCTCGGATTTAGCGACGCAAAAGGATCTTGAAATACAATTTGAATTTCTTTGCGCAAGCGTTGTCGCTCCGTTTTGTTGAGGTGGGTGATGTCCTTTCCACGGAATTTAATTTGACCGGCCGTAGCAGATTCAATCTGCATAATGGTCTTCCCTAAGGTAGATTTTCCACATCCGGATTCGCCGACAAGTCCGAGAGTTTCACCTTCAAAAACTTGAAAATTAACCCCCTTTACAGCGTTTACGGCTTTTGGCTTTCCAAATAATGCCGCTTTCCCATAGTAGGTTTTTTTCAAGTTGTTGATCTCTAACAGTGGCGCTTTGGTGTAGAGCTTTTTATGTTTTGCAGCACGTTGTGGAGCGCTTATTTCTTCGGATTTAAAACTGTTGTCAGATAGATCATCAACTGTGGGAAGTCTTTTTAGTCGCTGATCCAGATCTGGTCTACTATTAAGGAGTGCCTTTGTGTAATTGTGCTGTGGATTATTGAAAAGCTCGTGCGTTTCAGCTACCTCTAGAATAGATCCGCGAAACATTACTGCAACCCGATCTGCAATCTCAGAGACCAAGGCCAGATCGTGAGAGATAAACAGCACGCTCATTTGATTTTCCTTTTGCAGATTCTTTAATAGCTCAATGATTTCCCTCTGAACTGTTACGTCCAGGGCCGTAGTGGGTTCATCAGCAATTAGAATCTTGGGCTTACACGCTAGCGCCATGGCAATCATAACGCGCTGCATCTGCCCGCCACTGAGCTGATGGGGATAGCTACTGTACACCTCATTGACCCGAGGCAGTTTGACCTTTTCAAAAAGGGCCAGCACTTGTTTTTTGGCAATTTTCTCTGATTCCCCTTTATGAATTCTCAACACTTCAGCTACTTGTGGACCGCATTTAAGAGCTGGATTTAGCGCACTCATAGGCTCTTGGAAGATCATGGCCATATCATTCCCTCTGAGGCTCCGCAGTGCTTTGGGCGATAGGCTTGCTAAGTTGGTCCCACCATAGGCGATTTCTCCTTCAATCATTGCCGTTTTTGGGAGCAATCCCATTACCGCTAAGCTGGTGATGGACTTACCCGAACCAGATTCTCCTACCAGGCCTAAGATTTCATTTGGATAGAGTTCTAGGTTAATTCCATGAAGAACCGGATCTGCTTTACCAAAGCGAATACTTAGGTCTTTAACCGATAAGATAGGTGCTTTCGCCATTGTCTAAAGATACTTCTTTTTTAATGCTTAGTACGGTGGAAATTTCGACTCAAATCCGCATCAAAAAACAGAAAAGTTGAAGTGTGTTGGCCTAAATCGCTTCACCAGAGACACGTACGGAATAACCGTAATATCAGTGTGGAAAAATTACGGCAATTCTTACAAATGACACAATCTTGTTTAGCTGTTTTCGCGAATAACTGAACAAGTATTTTCAATTTCTGCACTTTATCGATTATTCATCTTTTTTTGAATTTGGCTGAGGTATTAGTAGTACCTTAACAAAGGATTAACAACAATCTCAAAATTCACTAACTAACAATTACTTTAACAATGAAGAAAAATTCATTCAGGCCTTTGCTTCTGGCCATGGCTGCGATGCTGTTTTCTACCATGAGTTTTGCTCAGGAGAGTCAGCCCAAGCCCATTAAAAAGCTCAAAGTTTTTAATGAAAATCAGCAAAAATCTTTTGCTGCTCCCCAAAGCATTTTTACAGAAGAGTTCAAACTTGCTACAGACAACACTTTTAGCGCAGTGTCAGAACGTACGGATGAACTTGGTTTTACCCACCAAAAATTTCAACAATTTTACAAAGGTATCAAAGTAGAGTTTGGTCAATCCACACTCCACGCAAAAGAGGGGAAAGTTGTCTCTATGTCTAACAGTGTGTTTAGACTGGATGAAGTGGCTATTACTCCTGGTCTTTCTGCAGAAGCAGCGCTTAACAGAGCAACTGCCCATATCGGTGCAGAGAAATACCTGTGGCAAGAAACTGATGATGCTGCGATGATCGATTACCACAGACCGGAAGGCGAATTGGTGATCTTCCCAGCCGTTGATCAGATCACTACAGAGGCGCGTTTGGCTTACAAATTTGACATCTATGCATCTGCTCCACTTTACAGAGCAGACGTCTATGTAGATGCTCAAACAGGAGCCGTTCTTTTTGAGAACAAGCGCATTCACCATGCAGACACCCCGGCAACTGGAGTTAGTTTGTACAACGGTACTGTTAGCTTTACAGCAGACAGCTACACAGGTGGATACCGTTTGCGTCAGGCAGCTGATGGTGGTGGAATCCGTACTTTTGACATGAACAACGGAACCAACTACAGCGGCGCATCTGATATTACTAGCAGCGATACTTCCTTTCCTTCATCAACCGCTACTGGTGTACAGGCACACTTTGGTGCTGAGCAAACCCACAAATACTTTATGGGCAAGCATAACCGTAACTCATTCAACGGAGCTGGTGCAATCATTAACTCTTACGTAAGCTACGGCAATAGCTATGTGAACGCCTTTTGGGATGGTTCACGTATGACTTATGGTGACGGTGACGGAGTGAACTATGGCCCTCTAGTATCTTTGGATATTGTTGGACACGAGATCACTCACGGGGTTACTGAGTTTACAGCAGACCTTATTTATAGCTACCAATCTGGAGCCCTTAACGAATCGTTCTCTGATATCTTCGGAGAGTCTATTGAGCACTATGCGCAAGGGACTAATGACTGGTTGATGGGAGATGCTATCGGAGCTGGTGGAAGCGGAGGAGCTTTACGCTCTATGAGCAATCCAAATGCTTTCAACGATCCAGATACATACTTAGGTACTCACTGGTGGACTTCATCTGGAGACAACGGAGGTGTACACATCAACTCTGGGGTACAGAACTACTGGTTCTACCTTTTGGTTAACGGTGGATCTGGAACCAACGACGTTGGTGACGTATTTAGCGTGAGCGCCATCGGATGGGATAAAGCAGAAGCAATTGCTTACCGTAACCTTGCTGTATACTTGACGCAGAGCTCTCAGTTTACTGATGCTCGTGCCGGTGCAATTCAGGCAGCTATTGATCTTTACGGAGCAGGAAGCCCAGAAGAAATTGCTGTAACCAATGCTTGGTATGCAGTTAACGTAGGAGATGCTTACGGAGGAACCCCTCCACCACCAGATTGTGTTACTGGTGATGTATTCTTATCGATCACTTTAGACAACTACCCAGAAGAGACTGCTTGGACACTTAAAGATGCATCTGGAACAACTATTGAATCTGCAAGCTACTCAACTGCGAACCCTGATGGGTCTACAGTAACTGCTACTTGGTCAGGATTGGCTGCAGGTGACTACACCTTTACTATCACAGATTCTTACGGAGATGGTATTTGCTGTTCTTACGGATCAGGTTCTTATACCGTATCTAGCAGTTCAGGAACGCTCTTTAGCGGAGGATCTTTTGGAAGTTCAGCTTCGCATACTTTCTGTATTGAAGGTGGCGGCGGAGGTGCCGATACTGAAGCACCAACCACTCCAACAGGATTGGCAGCAAGCGCTATTACAGAAACTACTGCAACCCTAACTTGGAACGCATCTTCTGACAACGTAGGTGTTACAGGATATGAGATCCTTCAGGGAGCTACTTCTTTGGGAACTACAACCAGTACTTCTGCAAACATTACAGGAATGACTGCAGGTACTTCTTATACTTTTGATGTACGCGCTTTTGATGCAGCTGGAAACAACTCGGGTACTGCAAGCGTAACCTTTACTACCGAATCTTCCGGAGGCGGAGGTGGTGGAGGACCAGTGGTTCTTCATGAAGGTAACTTCGAATCTGGCTGGGACGGCTGGGTAGATGGAGGTGCTGATGCATTCCGTTATTCAGGTGGACGTTCTTACGAGGGCACATACTCAATCCGTTTGAGAGATAACTCAAGTTCTTCTACTATGACATTAGGTTCTTTCGATATGACCAGTCACAGTAGTGTAGATGTTGAGTTCTATTTCTATCCAAATTCAATGGAGTCTGGAGAGGACTTCTGGTTGCAATTCTATGATGGTTCTGCATGGAGAACCGTAGCTTCTTGGGCTAGCGGTACTAACTTCAGCAACAACCAATTCTACACGGCTACAGTAACTATTAGCAGCGCGGAATACAACTTCCCAAGCAATGCACAGTTCCGTTTCCGTTGTGATGCATCTACGAATGCAGACCGCGTTTATATTGATCAAGTAACCATTACTGCTGATGCTGGTTCTGGTTTCATCGGAGGTAACCGCATCACTGCACTTGGCGCACCTGCTGGCTTTGTTGGAGATGATCAAGGTCTTGACTTTGAAGGGGACTTTATGATGTATCCAAACCCTGTTGGAAGCACACTTAATGTGCGTCTTCTTGATCAAACGGGTGAGGAAACTTACCGCATCATTAACTTGTTAGGTCAAGTTGTTTCTGAAGGAACCTTGATGCAGTCTATAGACGTTTCACGTCTACAATCCGGAGTTTATATCTTGGAGATCAACGAAGGAGAAGAGATCGTAACAGATCGCTTCATCAAAGAGTAATTATATACTCATCAACTAACTAAATTGGAAAGACCTCGCCTTCGGGCGGGGTTTTTTTATTAGCGGTATTTGATCTGATCGTCTTCTAGAATGGCTTGATTGCGGTAGCGCAAGAAGATCTGGGCCACAGTTATGGTATCGCGTTGGCAGTATTCTACAATACGATCCAAGTCATTGTCTTGGTAATACACTTCCCGAACCTGATCTCCACTAATATCTTCTTTAGGGGAAGGTATGCCGAGTACTTTGGCCAAAAGACGCAGTGAGGTATAATGTTTATAGTCACCGAATTTCCAAAGCTCCATGGTATCCAAATGCGGAACCTCCCAGGGCTTCTTTCCAAACAATTGCAGTTTGTTGGGAAGTGGAATGCCCAGAATGGTCATCCTACGGGCCAAATAAGGAAAGTCAAACTCTTTGCCGTTGTGGGCACATAGTCTGTGGTAAGGACGGTTAAAATGCGATTCTAATAGCGCATTGAACTCGCGCAACAAGGTAGCTTCGTCTCCACTAAAGGAGGTCACTCGAAACTCGCCTCCATCCGCAGCGGTGAAATAGCCAACAGCTATACAGATGATCTTACCAAACTCTGCCCAAATACCTGCCCGCTCGTAGAACTCTTCTGCAGAGATCT
>NZ_CBFCWJ010000031.1:0-33680 GCF_965601605.1 Gilvibacter sp.
GAAATCTTTCTCTTCCAAAACCTTAAAACGTTTGGGTGTTGGTAAATTCTTGCGCCAGGCCTTGTCGCTGTAAAGCGATTTTTTAAAGAATCTCGCCATCAAGGAAACCTTGGGTTTTTGGTATTCTGATTTTAAAGCGGTCTTTAAGGGAAACTGGCAGTGATGCATCATTTGGGCCGGATTCATCTTGCCCCATTGATTGGCAGCTTCTGGTGTTAATTTATCAATTCGTGCCTTTATTTCCTGATAGGCTTCTGCCTCAAACAAAGAATTCATTAGCTTGCATTTAGGTGGTTTCTTCCCACAAGATACCTAAAGTTTGACCAAATTCATCTCAGAAAGATTCCCTGAAGCAAATTCCAAATAGGGAGCGCCCCAGAGAGCGGTTAATGAGTGCTGGAGCGGCTCATTTGACTGCGGAAGAGCTGTTGGCTATTCTGCTGCGTTCGGGAAATAAGGACCTATCCGCTTTAGGGCTTGCGCGCGAACTTTTAAAAGCTGCGGATCATCGTTTGGATCGACTGTCCAGAACAGAAGTGATGGAGCTCCTAGAGATCTCCGGTATTGGTTTGGCCAAGGCTACAACGGTAGTAGCCGCTTTTGAATTGGGTCGGCGATGCCGAGACAGCTCCGCAGAAAAAACGAAGCGAATCAACAGCAGTGCTGCTGCCTATACCTGTATGGAACCCTTGCTCGGGCATTTGGATCACGAAGAGTTTTGGGTACTCTTTTTAAACAATGCGCATGGGGTTTTGTCACGTGTAAGGATCAGTAGTGGCGGCTATACCGGAACTCTGGTCGATGTACGGATCATACTTAAAAAAGCCCTTTTATCCAAGGCGGTTGGGATGATCTTAGTTCACAACCATCCTTCGGGAACCTTAAAACCCAGTCAAGCCGATATTGCCTTAACGCAAAAGATCGTCAAAGCTGCTAAGGCAATTGATATCACGGTTTTGGATCACCTCATTGTGACTGAAAAAGCGTACTTTAGCTTTGCAGACAAACACCTGTTGTAGCCCTTGGATTCACTGCTCATTTACAGTCCTAAGAACACACCGAGACTCACTTATGTTTTTAAACATATTTGCACGAGGCTCTTGGGCATGCCTATTGCTTTTACTACAGAGATTCCTGCCTTTGTGGCTCATGCAGGGCCAAAGATCTGGTACGGGCCAAGCGGGCAGGGAAACAACACTTTTTACATTAAAAGTCATGAATTGCTGTTTCAGCAAGGGATCACAGATATTGAGATCCGAGTACGTCCTTGGGATCAAACTGTTGGCTTTTTTGCGACCTCACCGGACAGCAGTTTACCCTTTGATATTTTTGCAGCTAGCTTTTATCTGCTCAGTCGTTATGAGGAGTATTTGCCCCATGTAAAAGATGCCATGGGCCGCTACCCAGCGGCAGAGAGTTTGGCTGCGACTTCAAATTTTTTGAACCAAGCGGTAGTGGATATTTGGGCCCAAAAGTTTTTAGAAGCGCTGCGAGAGGTTTATCCCGATATTCAGTATCAACTGCCCGAGTTTGAGATTCAAAACCTAATTGATGTGCCTCAGGCCTTTGAGTATAAGAGTAAAGGCTTTTTGAGGAGTTTCTTCGGATACTTCTCTGATCTTTTTCGCTTCCGATTTAGAGCCATTGCGCGCCGGACACGGGTGCTGCTTTTGCTCAGCAAGGATCCGCACAACACCTTTGATTGGTTGGCTGAGGTAGGCAAGGAGCATCAGGTTAATTACCGTTGTTTCTTTCAAGTGGGAGATTATTCCAGAGACGATTACAACATCTCGCATCACAAAAAGGCGTACCGAAGTTTGATCAAATCCGCAGCAGATTACGCCCCAGTAGGTTTGCGTATATCGCACCGCGCATTGACAGATCTCAAACAGCTCAAAGAAGAGAAACGCCGTTTGGAAGCCATTACCAACAGACCGGTAGCCTGCAGTATAAATGCCTCTGGAGTGCTCAACATTCCAGATATTTTGAGAGCCTTGGTAGACCTTGAAGTGGATGAGAATTATTCCATGGGATACAGCGATACTCCAGGTTTTAGAGCGGGAACCAGTAGGCCTTTTTATTTTTACGATCTGGATTTTGAGGTGCAAACCCCATTGCGATTGGTGCCGTATTCCATTGCTCAAACAGCCCTGGAAGATCTGACCACAGAAGAAATTGAGACTTTGGTAAAGGAGTATAAATCTGGATTGATGAATGTAGGTGGTTCCTTGGTTATGCTGATGCGCAATGATACCTTTACATTGAGTTTTGACAATCGATTTTGGAGAACCCTTTACACCCAGCAATTAACGCATGAATAAGGAACAAATTACAGACATCTTCTTTGACCTGGATCACACCCTCTGGGACTTTGATAAGAACTCAGGCTTGGCCTTTGAGCGCGTGTTTAAGACTTTTTCTATTCCGTTGAAGCTCGCTGATTTTTTGGAGGTATACGAACCGATCAACTTGCAATATTGGCGGCTCTATCGGGAGGAACAAATAGACAAGCAAGGTTTAAGACGCGGCCGTCTCAACGATGCCTTTGCCAAATTTGATCTGAGTTATCCTTTGGAGACCATAGATGCCATGGCGGTTCAATACATCGAAGAATTACCTAAAGATAATTACTTGTTTGACGGTACCGAAGATCTCTTGGAATACCTCAAAGACAAATATAAATTGCACTTGATCACCAATGGGTTTCACGGAGTGCAGCACAAGAAATTACAGAATTCTGGTATCGCGCATTTCTTCAATACCGTGACAACCTCAGAAGACGTCGGGGTTAAAAAACCAAACCCCAAAGTATTTAACCACGCTTTGGAGCTCGCAGGAGTAGCGGCGGAGCATGCTGTGATGATCGGAGATAGTTTTGAGGCCGATATTCTCGGAGCTGAGGCGGTAGGCTTACATACCGTGTTTTTTAATTACCGAAAGCAGCAAGTTGAGCCTCAACGTATTGTGGTGGATGACCTCCCGTCGATTAAAAACTACCTTTAAGGCAATACGACCTTTTTAAAAACGTTGTATATTTAGCCAACCCCAAATCTAAAATATGCGACTGAAAGCCCTTTTTCTTCTCGCTTTGGCCTGTTGTTTGAGCTCCTGTATTAAGGATACAGATTTTGAGCAGGCAGACCAAATCACCCTTAGTCCGGAATACGAACTGGATCTCGTGTACTTCACGGTAGATACTTCTATGTTCGAATCCAGCGGCGAGTTGGGAGATTCATTCAAGGTGACTGACACCACGAATGTTCGATTTTTAGACGACAGTTTTATTCAGGAATCTCTGGTTCGTGCAGAGGTTTTCTTTAGACTAACCAATAGCATTCCCCGCGATTTTCAGCTCGAGGTTGAATTTATGACCTTGAGCAATGAAGTACAATATCAGTTTGATATTCCAATTGCAGCGGGAACTGTAGCCGCCCCCGTAATTACTGAACACCTCGAAGTCTTTGACACAGCTGCCGAACTGGGCCCCTTAACCAGCTCGTCGCGCGTGGTGATCAGTGTGTCGAGTCCAGAAACGGTAGAAGCCCTGGACGGAACTTTGAACCTACAATCTAAATCTGCTTACTTCTTGGAGTACTAGACTATGCGCAACTTACTGGCTTTTCTTTTTGTCCTGCTTTTGGGAGCAGGGATGCTTGCCCAAAATAAAACCATAGTTTTTGGGTATGAGGATATTCCTCAATCCCTTTTGGTGAATCCGGCTGCGGATATGCCCCAGGATTTTCATGCAGGATTGCCGGGTCTATCTCAGGTATATATTCACGGAGGATCAAGTGGTGTGAGTGCTTTTGACATCTTCCAAGAATCATCCGTCGACATCAATCAACGTATTACAGAAGCCATTGCTGGTTTGAGTTTTAGAGACTTTTTTACCGTGAATCAACAGTTGGAGATTCTCAGCGCAGGTTGGCGTAATAACAAAGGGGACTATTGGTCTGCCGGGCTTTATCAAGAACTGGATGTCTTGGCTTACTTTCCAGAAGATCTGGCCGATTTGGCTTGGGAAGGTAACCGCAATTATATCGGCAGAAGTTTTGATCTGGGACAACTCAGTGTGACCTCTGAGGTTCTGATGGTTTATCATGTAGGGATCAGCAGACAGTTCAATAAAAATTTAAGAGTAGGAGCACGCGCCAAGTTGTATTCCAATATTGCGCATGCAAGCTCCACCGGGAACCAAGGAACCTTTGTTACTACAGAAAACCCAGGAACGGTTAATATCTACGAACATATAGTGACCAATGCGGATCTTGAGTTAAGAACCTCTGGAATTGATGCAATATCAGAGGCGGGAAGTCCAGGGCGTGAAGTTGCTAAACGCGCCATGCTTGGCGGAAACTTAGGTGTAGGTGTTGATTTGGGGATCAGTTATGACTGGAACCGAAACTGGACCTTTGACGCCAGTATTCTAGATCTGGGCTTTGTCTATCACAGCAATGATGTTAAGCGTTATACGGCACGAGGCGATTATGTGCTTAACGGGATCGAGTTTATTTTTCCTCCCTTGAGTGATGGACAACGCACTGTAGATTACTACCGCAGATTGACGGATGATCTGGACGAGGCATTCCCTAGAGATACCTTGACCACCGCTTATTTGCAAATGCGTCCTACCAAGGTCAATGCAGCCATTTCCTATGGTTTTGGAACCTTTGGTGAAGGAGAAGATTGTAACTGCTTGAACAAAGAAAGCACGCGCTGGCGCGAGAGACTCGGATTGCAGTTCTTTAGTGTGATTAGACCGAGAAGACCTCATATGGCCTTGTCTGCCTTTTATTATCGCAGGCTTACAGGCTTTTTGTCAGCTAAAGTGGCGTATACTGTGGATGAGTATTCTGCGAGCAATTTGGGGGCAGGTTTTGCCGCCGATATTGGCCCCGTTAACTTCTATTTTACAGTCGATAACATTTTGAGATATGGCAATGTTGCAAGGGCAAAAAATGTATCTTTGCAATTAGGGCTAAATCTTAAATTATCTTCGGAATGAAATTACGCTTCCTCGCGCTGATAGCAGCGGTTCTTTTCACTTCGCTTTCCTCTGCACAAAGCAGCATTCACGATTACCATTACATCTTTGTACCTGACCAATTTGAATTCCTAAAAGGGAAGGATCAGTATCAAGTGAATTCACTGGTACGCTTCTTATTCAAAAAGCACGGTTTTAATGCGTATATCGGGAATGAATTGCCGCTTTATTTGAAAGAGCAACCCTGTAAAGGATTGTATGCCGACGTGCAAGGGATGGAAAACTTTATGCATTCCAAGATTGTGATCAACATCAACGATTGTGAGGGTAATACCTTGTTCACCTCCGCAGAAGGGAAAAGCAAAGACAAAGATTACCGTAAAGCATTTCACGGCGCTGTAAGAGAAGCCTTTATTTCTATCGCAGAACTGAACGTAAATCAATTGGCACTTCCTGAACCTACAGAAGAAGAGCAAGTTGTTGAAGATACTGTAGCACAATTAGACCCGCCTCCACCGCCTTTAGAGATTGAAGTTGTGGAAGAAGAGGAGCAAGTTGCCGTTGCAGATGAAACAAAAACTGATGCAACTCCTGATGCCGGTTCAACGGTGATTGAAGAAGTCGAGGAGATCAAAGAAAAGGCATTGGTTTACAAAGACTATGAGCTCCTTTTCAAAGATGATGTCTATGTTGTCATGTACAAAGGTGACATCATTGGAAGATCTTATCCATCCCAAGAAGACGGCGTCTTTGATATCAAAACCAAGCAGTTTAATGGCAAGGGATATGTTGAAGGCGATAACTTCAAGATAGAACGGGCCATAGAGGGTATGGATCAGACAGTGACCATGTTGTTCAAACCTAAACAATAGACCATGACCAGAATTGGAATGCTGTTTCTGGCAGTGCTCAGCGTCATGTTTGTCGCTTGTGAGGGCTCCAACAAAGAAAAGCAAGAAACGGCTAAGACCACTACGAAAAAGCCTAAAGATGAAGCCAAAGAAGCGCGCAAAGCCTTATTTGAGCTTTTGCCTGCCGATCAGACCGGGATCAATTTCTCAAATACTTTGGTAGATGACGTTTCTACCATGGAGAACTTATTCAATTTTGATTATTTCTACAATGGAGCGGGAGTAGCTGTTGCCGATCTGAATGGTGATGGTTTGGAAGATATTTTCTTTACCGGCAATCAGCAGCCCAACAAGCTCTACAAAAATCTTGGGGATCTGAAATTCGAAGATGTCAGTGAGGACGCTAAGATCAATGAAGGGAAAGTATGGGCCAATGGAGTGACTGTGGCCGATGTCAACAACGATGGTTTGCTCGATATTTACGTGAGTCAAGGCGGACCTAAGCAAAAGGAAGACCGTGAGAATCTATTGTTCATCAACAAGGGCAATTTTGAGTTCGAAGAGTCTGCCAAAGCCTACGGATTGAATGACCGAGGGATCAGTACTCAGGCTGCTTTCTTTGATTATGACAAGGATGGTGACTTGGACTGTGTGGTTTCCAATGAGAATGAATTTTACGGCTTGGATCCGCAGCGTTTCTTCGCTACTATTGACAAAAGCGACGCCAACCTATACAACAGCAGTACGCATTTGTATCGCAATGACGGTGGGCGTTTCACTGATGTGACCAAACGCGCGGGAGTGCTCAACGCCTCTTTTGGACTGGGACTTAGCGTTAGCGATATCAACCAAGATGGATGGTTGGATATTTACGTTGCCAACGACTATTACGTGCCTGATGCGCTTTACATCAATCAAGGTGATGGCACTTTTAAGAATCAGGTCAAGGAAACTACCAAGCAAGTCTCTTTTTATGGGATGGGTGTGGATATAGACGATCTCAATAACGACGGCCTTAAGGACATCTTTGTACTAGATATGGCCTCTAGTGATCACATAAGATCTAAAACCCTTATGGCATCGATGAATGAAGCACGTTTTTCATTGCTGGTGGATACTTACGATATGCCGTATCAGTATATGTACAATTCGGTACAGCTCAATCAAGGTGACGCCAAATTCATCAATGTGGCGCAACAGACCAAAATGGCCAAAACAGATTGGTCTTGGGCTGGTTTGATCACAGATTATGATCTGGACGGCAATAAAGATATTTATGTCACCAACGGTTACCGACGGTACGCTTTAGATAACGATCTGCGCCGTCAAGTGGCCGAGGTACAACGCGCTTATGCTGGACAAGTTCCGGTTGAAGTGAAGAAGCAGCTCTACGATGCCATGCCCTCAGAGAAGCTCTCCAATATTATGTTTTGGAACAAAGGAGATTTGGCCTTTGAAAATCAAGCCTACCAATGGGGATTGGCTAATCCATCCTTCTCCAACGGTGCCGTTTATGCAGATTTGGATAATGACGGCGATCTGGAATTGGTGGTGAATAATATTGATGAAACTGCATTTGTTTATAAGAACACTGCCGTGGAGCGCAGTCTGAATAATTTTATAACAGTCAAAACAGAAGGGAAGCTTTCCGAAGCCTTTCCGCAGATCTTTTTGACGCAAAAATCGGGCAACACCCAGCTCATTGAAGCCAAGCGTGTACGTGGATACCTTTCTGCAACGACCAATACCGCTTCTTTTGGAATTGGAAAGGATGCTGAAGTTGCTGAGGTTAAAGTGGTTTGGCCTAGTGGAAAGCAAGAAATAAGGAACAATATTGCAGCCAATAGCACATTGACCTTTAAAGAGGCAGATGCTACAGATTCTGGCCGTAATGTAAATCCGTCAAAGGCTATGCTTAAGGCCACAGCTTCAGCAATGGGCTTAGATTTTGAGCATAAAGAAAACGATTACAACGACTTTAGCTTAGAGGTACTTCTGCCTTACAAACAGTCAACCATGGGACCTTTTATGGCCACTGCGGATGTCAACGGTGATGGATTGGAAGATGTCTTTGTAGGTGGTGCTGCAGGGCAGAGTGCTTATTTGTTCAAACAAACTGAGAGCGGTTTTAGCCGTGTGCGTGTTCCCGCTTTTACGGCGGATGCGGATGCTGAGGATATGAAAGCAGTTTTCTTTGATGCCGATGGCGATGCAGATATGGATCTGTACGTGGTCAGTGGTGGAAACGCCTTTGCGCAAGGGTCCATTAAATACACTGATCGCTTGTACCTCAATGACGGTCAGGGCGGTTTTACTAAAAGTGAGAACTCAGGGTTAGAAGCTTTCAAACAAAGCGGACATGCTGTTGCAGCTATAGATTTTGACCAGGATGGCGATATGGATTTGATGGTCGGGAATCGTATGCTTCCACAGCAATACCCTCAAGCCGCGCCGAGTTATTTGCTAAAGAACGACGGAAGCGGACAGTTCGCTCCAGCAGGTAATGCTGCTTTTCCAGATGCTGCGAGTTTAGGTTTGGTCAATGATCTTTTAGTGACTGACTTTGATAATGACGGTTGGTCTGATCTTATCGTAGCTACTGAATGGGATGCGGTAAAAATGTATCGTAACAATCAAGGCAGTTTTGAAGCCTATCAGGGTATAGCTGGTTTGGCTGACCAAAAAGGATGGTGGTTCTCTGTCAACGAAGCGGACCTCAATAAGGACGGAAAGCCTGATTACATCCTCGGGAATCTTGGCGTAAATAGCAAGTATAAAGCAACAGCCAGTGCACCGCTAAAGGTATATGGCTATGATTTTGATGACAATGGAACCTTTGATCTGGTTTTGAGTAGTAAATACAACGGTCGCGATGTACCGGTTAGAGGTAGAGAATGCTCTTCTCAGCAGATGCCCTTCATCGCTCAGAAATTTGAAACCTATGCAGCCTTTGCCAATGCATCTTTGCAAGATATCTACGGAGCCAAACTAAACAGCGCCTACCAGCGTGAGGTCAACCAGTTTCACTCAATGGTGCTCCTCAGTAATAGTTCTGGCGGACACGATCTTACCGAATTGCCAGCTTATGCACAAACTGCTCCTATTTTAGGAGGAATTACCGTGGATATTGATTCGGAAGGAACCCCAGCGTTTTTTGCGGTTGGTAATATCTACAATACAGAAGTGGAAACTCCACGCATGGATATGGGAACTGGAATGGTATTGCAATGGCAAGACGGTTCGTTTGATGCCAGTGGAGGTCCATCGACTTTCTACGTAGAAGGCGACGCTAAATCCATAACAGCAATAAACCACAAAGGGACCGGTAAAACACTCGTGCTTGTTGGAAGGAACAATGCGCCTCTGGCAGTTTTTGAGCTCGCAAAATCCTAAGCTAGAATTTGTATTTGTCTTTCCAAAGCTGACTCAAGTAGTCTTTAAGGGCGCGTTCTCTTCTGTTGTTTCCGGGTCGGTAAAAGTTGTAATTGCTGAGTTCTTCCGGTAAGAATTGATGCGGTACAAAATTGCCTTCATAATTATGGGCGTATTGATAACCTTCTGAATAACCCAATTCTTTCATCAATTTAGTTGGCGCATTGCGTATGGATAAGGGTACAGGCAAATCACCTTGTGCCTTCACCGCCGCTTGTGCTTCATTGATGGCCACATAAGAGGCGTTGCTCTTTGCTGAGGTTGCTAGGTATATGGCGCACTGCGAAAGTATGATTCGAGCTTCTGGATAACCAATAACACTTACCGCTTGAAAAGTATTGTTGGCAACCATTAATGCTTGCGGATTCGCGTTGCCAATATCTTCAGAGGCTAGAATCAAAAGTCTACGAGCAATGAATTTTACATCTTCCCCGCCTTCGATCATTCGGGCAAGCCAATAGACTGCCGCATTTGGATCACTTCCACGGATTGATTTAATAAAAGCAGAAACAATATCATAGTGCTGCTCTCCGGTTTTGTCATAGCGCACTACGTTCTGTTGTACCTTTTGGGTAACCAGATCATCGGTAATGGTTACACTATCGGAATCTGCCGTGGCAACCACCAATTCGAGGATGTTGAGCAATTTTCTGGCATCACCTCCAGAAATGCGTAACATAGCCTCTGTTTCCTGCAGTTTTATATCTTTTTTGCTCAGTATGTCATCTTGAGCAATTGCACGCTTTAAAAGCGCCTCTAAATCGTTTTTAGAGAAGGCATTGAGCACATAGACCTGACAGCGTGACAATAATGCGGGAATTACCTCAAAACTTGGATTTTCTGTTGTAGCACCGATTAGGGTGACCCATCCTTTTTCAACAGCTTCTAAAAGAGAATCTTGTTGAGACTTACTGAAGCGATGAATCTCATCTATGAACAGCAAAGGGTTTTTAGTAGTGAAAAGCCCATCTTCTTTTTTAGCCCGATTGATCACCTCTCGGACATCCTTAACACCACTGCTAATTGCACTGAGTTTAAAAAAGGGACGTTCCACCGTATTGGCAATTATAGTGGCTAAAGTTGTCTTACCCGTACCAGGAGGTCCCCAGAGAATGAGAGAGGGCAGTATGCCTTGTTTGATCTGATTGGTTAGCGAACCCTCAGGCCCTACTAAGTGTTGCTGACTGATATAGTCGTCGAGCGTTCTAGGTCGGATCCGTTCTGCCAAAGGTGCATTCATGGCCTAAAAATACAAGATTTTAAACCAAATGCCCTGCTACTATTTTTAGCAAATTCCTTAGAGTTTTGTAAATAGCAATTCAACGTCTACTTGCTGCCCCGAACAACTGTTGGTAACGTCATCGAGAAACCGCAAAGTGAAAATGGAATCGTTTACGACGTCAAAGCGGCCAGTAGCGCCTAAGGGAAAACCAAGGGTTATGTTCTCGCCGCCGCAGGCCAATCCGGTGTATTCTTCATATGGGAAGTACGCTCTCTCTGAAAAGAATTCAATAATGAAAGTTGTTGGAATGTCGAATCCGAGTTCTGCCAAATAGACGGCGTCAAATGCGCGTTGCATTTCATTTAATTTGACAGCCTCTGCAGTAATCCCTGATGCCATGGCATCGTTGAGTAAGGTGAGCATAACTCCACCACCGTCAGGATCAAAGGTGTCATAACCAAATATGCTGGGTGTGATCTGTTTTACCCAGTAGTCTCCGGTGAACTCGTCTTCGTCTAGCGGAATCAGCAGTTTTTCAAATGGCAGTTTGTTTTCAATTTGTTGGGTAACCTGAATTGAAGCCTGTTTGCTCGGGCCGGTTTCTGCTTGTTGTTCAGATCCTTCAAGGTTATTTGTCTTGCTGCAGGCTGAGGCGAGGAGGGTTATGAATAGAATTGTTAATCGGTTGATGCGTGTTTTCATAATGATCTTTTCTTTTAAGACTTATAATGGGCTAGAGGGTTGCGTAAACTGCCAAATAATCAGGTCAGGACACTTGGCCGAATTTTTGATACTTTAGTTGGGCATGCAAAAAATCGAATATCCATCTGTTTTTGAATTTCGCCGGATCGCTATTTCAGTGGGTCTGGTCATGCTGTTATGGATCGCACTGTGGGCTGATCTCCGGTTTGATCTAAACTTGCGCAGCTGGGGTGTTTATCCAAGAACTTTTGAAGGCTTAAAGGGAATTGTGTTTACTCCTTTCATCCACAAAGACCTCAGTCACTTGACCAACAACAGTATTTCTCTAGTAGCACTGCTGTGGTTTCTGTTTTACTTTTATCCAAAGGCAGCTTGGAAGGTCTTGCTTTACGGCGCCATACTTTCTGGACTAGGAACTTGGTTGATCGGTAGACCTGCTTTTCATATAGGCGCTAGTGGTATCGTCTACATGCTTGTGAGTTTTCTATTCTTTAAAGGAGTCTTTAGTGGTTACTACAGACTTATAGCTTTATCCCTAATAGTGGTATTCTTATACGGGGGACTCTTGTGGTATGTTTTTCCAATCGATCCAAAGATCTCCTGGGAAGGACATTTATCCGGATTCTTTGTGGGCTTTGTATTCGCTGGAGTGGTTAAAAGCGGAGTGACCCGCGAATATCACTACCCTTGGGAACATCCAGAATTTGATCCGTCTAAGGATCCATTCATGAGACGCTTTGATGAACAGGGAAATTTTGTACCTGATGAGCCAGAGCCAGATCCTGAGGACGAAACAGATCAAAAGCCACAAAGGATTGAGATTAAATACAATTTTAAGTCTTCCTCAAAGGACGGTGAGTAAGCTTAAGACAGACGTTGTCTTTTTGCTTCAAATAGAATGACTGCGCTGGCAACAGCTACATTCAATGAATCTACTTCTGCAGCAATAGGGATGTGCATTTGGGTGTCGATCATCTTAAGTACAGAAGGGTTAATACCACGACCCTCGGAACCCATAACTAACGCAAAACCATTTTTAAGATCTGTATCGTAAAGGGATTGCTCGCCTTTCTCGGTAGCGGCAATCAAAGGGATACCTTCAGCTTGAAAATAGAACAAAGCATCTTTGATGTGATCAACCTTGCAAATTGGAATTTTGAATAAGGTACCTGCGGAGGTTGTAACAGCATCTGCATTTACAGGCGCTCCACCTTTTTTCTGAATGATAATACCATGGGCTTCGGCTGCCACCGCAGATCTAATAATAGCACCAAAGTTTCGGACATCACTGATCTGATCTAACAAGATGAAAAGGGGAGGGGTAGAAGCCTCATTGGCCATAGTGACCATTTCTTCTAAGGTCACAAAAGAAACCGGAGCAATGTTTGCAACGATTCCTTGATGATTGCGTCCTTTGGAGAGTTTTTGAAGTTTCTCCATGGGAACATAGGAGATCGTCGCACCTTGCTTTGCACATTCGTTAAGTAAGGCTTTTACTTTTGGATGTTGCTGATTGGTTTGAGCAAATACTTTAGAAATATTCATTGAGGCTTGTAGCGCTTCTTCTAAAGCATGAATTCCGTAGATACGACTGACTTGTTCTTCCATAGGGCAAAAATAAAAAAGCTGCCTCGAAAGGCAGCTTTTTCTATATAATAAGTGAGAATCTTATTGTTTAGTAAGTGTAGCGAACACGTCTCTTGGTCCTTCACCACAGTCGCTTCCTTCATTATCAGTGAAGCGGATGATGAATACAGAGTCATCTCCAGTTGTGTACTCACCCAAGTCTCCGTTTGGAGATGGGCCAATAGTTAGACCAGAAGAACACTGTAGTCCAGAGTTCTGTCCTGGAGGAATCACAACTGTGTTACAGATGAACTGCATTGCGAAATCTACAGGATCTTGTCCTACACCAGCATCAGGTAGGTATACGTAGTCGAAAGCACGATCTACAGAAGTACCACCTTCTGGGAAATACATCTCTACGATTACTCCTTCTTCAAATACGTTGAAGTCAAGTACTCCAGGAACACCGTTTGTGATTTGGTATGGTCCTAGGAACTCTTCTTCACCTACAGGACATACTACTGGAGTAGTGTACTGGAATGGAGAAGCAAAGAAACCACTGGTAATGATACCACCAGCGTTGTTTACAGAGAATACACGTCCGTCAGTTAGGTTAAGTGCGAAACGAGTTGTAAAGGTGTCACCACCAAAAATCGCGTCACCAGTTAAACCAACTGCTGCTAACATTTCAGTTAAAGTAAGCGTATAAGTAGTTCTTGGAAGACCGAAAGGTCCTGGAGAGAACTCGCTAGCTGGAATGTTACGGATGAATACTTCCTCAGTGGTAGCTGCAGAAGAATCACCTTCGTCAGCAGAACCATCAGCAAAAGTCAAGTAAGCGTCAACACTTTCTAGAAGTGCTCCACCTTGATTGTCTTGCTCTTCGATCTCAACAGAGAAAACAGCGTCAGTCGAACCTAAAGGAAGTTCGTTTGAAGTAATAGCGATAGTTCTAAGAACAGCACCATTAGTTACACCGTCAAATACCTGATCAATCGTATTGTTTGCGTCTTCCTCACAAGAAGTTGTACCCATAACGAGTACAGCTCCTAGTGCGGCAAATTTTAATAGATTTTTCATTCTTATCAATTTTTTTTCAATTAGTTAGCAGGTGGGAAAGCTGGTCCAGCTGGTTGAGTATCCCAGAATACCTGCGTTGCGTTGTCTTGTCGTTGAGTAACGTTTGGATTCGCAATAACCTCTACAGATGGATACAAGAATGTTCTTGGGAACACACCTGGATCTGGCTCTAGGTTAGGGAATACAGTCGTTGGATATCCAGTTCTTCTGTAGAAGTTGTAAGCATCACCAGCACCACCGAACATAGTTACGAAGTACTGCTCAGCAAGAGCATTCCAAGAAGCATCATCAGTACCAGTAATCAAAGCACCTTTTGCTGCGATAAAGTCAGATACAGTTGTTGCGTCTGGCTCGAAAGAGGCATCACGGTTTGTATCAAGTGCACCGAAAGACTGAACTTTAGCGATAGACTTAGTCAAACCAGCTTCTACAAATCCAGCAGCAGCTGTTGGAGATCCTCCAGATAAAGCTACTTCAGCTCTCCAGAAGTCAACATAAGAAGCAAGGATGATAGGTTCGATTCCTTCTCCAAGTCCACCAACATCTTGGTTAAGACCGTCAAAGCTATTGTCATCGAACAATCCACCAGCAGGGTATACACCTACAGCAGTACGTGTAAAGTTATCTGGAGGAGTACCTTCATCATTACCGTGAGAACGTGCCCAGTATCCATCTTCTAGGAAACAAGCTGGGATTCCAAGAGCAGCGTATTGTGCTGGAGGAGTCTGAAGAGAACACTGAAGTGTCTCACCGTTTCCTGCAGGGTCACAAGATGCACCAGGAGTACAATCAACCTGACGGAAGAAGTAGTAACGGATACGTGGATCATCATCAGAACCATCAGTCTTATCAGCTTCTTGCATAGTCCAAATCAACCAGTTAGACTGGTAGATGTTGGCACCAGAAACAGTGTAGTCTGCGTTGTAGTCTGGGTGACGAGTGTTCGGGTTCAATAACTGAGTTCCGTATTTGAACTCAAAGTCAAGAGATGAATCGTTGATGTAGTTTCCAGTAGAAACAATCTGGTTGAATTCAGTGATGTCACCAGTTGTCAATGCGTGACGCATGATCAAAGTGTTCACCATTGCAGTCCATGCATCTGTATCTCCCTCGTAGAAGAAATCAGTAGCAGAACCAACACTAGCACCAGAGAAGTACGCCTTAGCCTCATCCAAGCGAGCACGAGCAGCAGCGTAAACTGTAGCATCGTCATCTAGGTTCGGGTTAGGGAACTCATCAGGGTTAAGTGCTTCAGAAAGTGGAATATCACCTAAGAAGTCAACTAGCATCATCAAAGTATAAGCTTCAATAGCTTTAGAAACTCCTAAGTGGAATTCAAGTCCTCCACCGTTAGCTTCGTTTTGTTGCTCAATAATACGAACGTTTGCGAAGATGCTGCTGTAAGTACGACTCCATACACCATCAAAGGTAGAAGAGTTGTAGTTGTTGAAGTAGTCACGACCGAACATATAGTCGATACGTGTCAATTCTGCAGATCTATCGTTGAACGTGATAGCGTTTGTTACAAAAGCACGCTGAATGGTGTTAAGTAACAGATCTGGGTCTGCCTGTTCTGGCGAGATTGCGTTCGGACTAACAAGTTGTTCCAACTCGGTTGTCTCACAAGAGTAGAATAATGATCCACTCGAGATTAACGCAAGTAAAAAGATTTTATAGATTGTTTTCATAACTAAATTAAGAGATTATAATTAGAATGATGCTTTAACGCTAAGTCCGTATCTTCTTGATGAAGGACCGTTGATGTAGTCAAATCCACGTCCGTTACCAATACCAACACCGGCTACGTTAGGGTCAAAGTTTGCTCCGTCAGGAGTGTTGTAAGCATCATACCAAAGGTTGAATCCACTTGCTGTAATTGATAGTGAACCAAATGGTGTTTTTTCTAGCCATTTCTTAGGAACAGTGTATCCGAAAGAAACTTCTTGTAGACGAACTACAGATGCATCATAAACTTGCAATTCTTTAGGTCCGAACAATACGTTCGAGAAGTAGTACTGCGAGTTGTTGATCTGGATTTCGTTAGGCTGACCAGTAGACTGGCTAACACCTGGTAAGATAAACGTATTTGCACGATCTTCAGTCTCAACAATCAAACCACGTCCAAGCAATACTGCGATAGTAGAAGATGCGATATCTCCACCTTTAGTATGGCTAAATTGGAATCCTAGGTTGAAGTTCTTGTATGAAAGACTGTTGATGAAGTTCATTACGTAATCCGGGTTCGGGTTACCGATGATCGGAGTAATCTGACGACCGTCGTCAAGAACAACTTGATCTTCAGTTACGTAGTTACCAGCGCTGTTTACTACGAAGTTTCCAGCGTCATCACGTAGAATACGAGTACCAACTAATACACCTAGCTGCTCACCACGGATAGCGGCGTTAGCTCCAAGGAATGCTGCAGTAGAACCAGCGAAAAGAATTTGATCTTCTTCTTGCTCAGTTACGATTTGCTCACTCTGTGTAAAGTTAACACGAGAATTCCAGTTGAATCCGTCTTCTTTGTCACTCTTAAAAATATCTACACTTAAGTCAACTTCCCATCCGTCACCTTCTACTTTACCAATGTTATCCTGAGTCTGGGTAAATCCAGAAGAAGGAGCCAAAGGCTTAAATACGATAAGGTCTTCGGTAGAACGGTCGAAGTAAGAAACGTTCAAGTTAACACGGTTGTTCAAGAAACGAGAGTCAAAACCAAGTTCGAATTCTGAAATAAGTTCAGGCTTCAAGTCTGGGTTAGCACGGAATCCTGAGATCGCGTTTGTTGTAATAGGTCCAACAGCACCACCGTTTCCGTTGATCGCAAGGTTCAAGTTCTGAACTGTTGGGAATCCTGTTGGGAATCCAGCAGAAGTACCAAGACCTGCACGTAACTTCAAGTAGTTAAGTCCCCATTCAGATGAACGAATAGAAGGGAATGCAGCAGTAGGCAAGAACGATGCAGAGATCGAAGGATAGAACTGGCTGTTGTTTTCAGTTGGTAAGTTAGAAACCCAGTCATTACGAGCAGATAGCGTCAAGAACGCCCAGTCGCTGTAGTCGATAGAAGTTTCAGCAAATACACCAACGATGTTTCTGAAAGTTGTATTCTGGATAGGGGTCTGAGTCAAGAAGTTGAAGTGACGTAGTACGCCAAATACAATCTGTCCGTCAGACTGAACACCTTGCTGATCGAAGTTTCTTGAACGGCTAGTTGCACCAGCTGTAAAAGTAATTCCAACATCGTCAGTGATGTCATAATCACCACTTAAAGTTAAGTAGTGGTCCCAAATACGTACGTTGTTATCCCAAGTGATGTACTGACCAAAGATAGCTTGGTTGAAGTTTACACCATTCTTGTTAGAAAACTGAGTGTTACGTTCGTTGTAGAAGTCAACACCCGCACGATATAGTATGTTCAAGTTGTCGTTGAAGTCGTACTGCAACTGAGCTGTACCGAATACACGGTTAGTCACCTGAGTAGATCCAGCGTTTTCTACTGTCCAGCGTGGGTTGATGATATCGTTACCGTTACGGTAGTAGATAGATCCACCTGTTTCTGGAATAGTAAATGGAAGTCCCATCAAGTCTACAGAACGCGGCGTAAAGAATACGTTTGCGAAAGTAGAGAAACCTAAAGTACCATTACCACGAGAGGCCGCTACTGGAGGAGATGCAACTGCGTTTCTAGAGAAGTTCAAGGTTGCAGAAACTGTGAAGTTGTTGGTAAGCTGTGCGCGTCCACCAACTGCAAGAGTATTTCTACGAACGTTGTTCCCTGGAGTAAATCCTGTTTCGTCTAAGTGACCGTAGTTAACGTTGTACGCTAGTTTACCGTCATCAGAGTTTCCACGGATGTTGATAGAGGTGTTAAGTACGTTTCCTGTACGGAAGAAGTTCTCAACACTGTTATATGGTCTCCACTCGTAACGCTGACCAGCAAAACGATTAGCAAGTTCGTTGTCACCACCGTTAAGGTTGTTCAAGAATGCTGAAGTATCGTATGGGTGAGCCAAAGTTCCTTGAGCGTCGATCAGACCAGCAGGGTCATTCAAATAACCGTCAACTCCACCAGCGTCGAAAGAAGGACCCCAGTTAGAGAAGAACCATCCGAAAGACTGGTCGAAACCGTTACCGTATCTGTCTTGGTAATCAGGTAGAGAAGCAATTTCGTTTACGAAGTACGATTGGCTAACTGTGATCTCGGTCTTCTTAGTTGCTTTGTTTGCTCCACCGCCACCAGACTTGGTAGTAATTACAATTACCCCGTTACGTCCAGCTGTACCATAAAGAGTTGCTGCTGCAAGACCTTTAAGTACGTTTACGCTTTCGATGTTGTTAGGATCTAAGTCTAGGAAACGAGAAGAACCGACGTTACCGTTAAGGAAGTTACCTTGGGCGTTAGTATCACTAGAGAATGGTACACCATCTACAATGAATAATGCCTGGTTACTACCGGTAATCGAATTGTATCCTCGAATTACTACGTTAGTTGCAGATCCAGAAGTACCACTCTGAGAAGTGATCTGTACCCCAGAAGCTTTACCAGAAAGCACACGAGCAACGTCACCTTCTGTACGTTGTTCAATGTCTGCTGATTCAACAGTACTTACCGCATAACCTAAGGCCTTAGCCTCACGCTTGATACCCTGGGCAACTACCAATACTTCTTCAAGTTCGGTTCCCGGTACCATTTGTACGTTAAGAGTAGATGTACTTGCAGTTACTGCGATTTCCTGTTGAGTAAAACCTACGTAACTGTAGACAAGCGTCTGTCCAACTGATGCTCCGATGCTATAATTACCATCAAAGTCAGATTGAGTTCCAGTCGCGGTGCCTTTTACAATAATGTTAACCCCAGGTAAAGGTAGACCGGTATCATCGGTCACGTTACCCGTGATTGTTTTGTCTTGTGCGAACGTCAGTTGCACTACAAACGCCATGAATAGCGTTAAAATTCCACTAAACTTTGTTCTCATTTTTATAATTTATTTGAATTAGCCAATGCCAAAAATCACAATAAAAAGTTAATTACACAAGTTTTTATACTTAAAATTTACTTTTTTTTAAGGTTATTGTTACCCCTGTGTTAAGGCGGTTTTCCTAAAAATTTGAGCGTAAACTGAGGTGGATTTTCGTGTTCGAAAATGAGAAGGGAAGTGACCCTGTTTTTCCGTTTGCGATATTGATCTTAAATACCCCTGCTTTAGATAAAAATCCAAGTCCAATTCCGAAGCTAATCAACTCTTCTTGAGTTTGATTGAGTTCGTTTTCGAGGTATCCAACATCCGCAATGCTATGCACATAGAGTCCAGGGTTGACTAAATAGCGGTATTCGGTATTGAGTACGGAGTAGAACTGGGCGTCAATGCTATTCTCGTCAAAGCCTCGTATAGAGGTGATGCCTCCAAAGCGCATCAACTCATTGGTGAGGTAGTTGTCACTTATTAAGGTCTCTGTAGTGTTTCTTAGAAAGATAGAGTTATTGTCATTCAGGTCTAAGATGTAATATCCATCAAAGCTGATCTTGACTTGGTCGCTGGTCATTGAGGCGCTTCGATTGCCGACTTGTCCTTTGAGCTCCCAACGTGTTTTGTTGGGGAAGAGTAAACTCGGTTGCGGAATCTGGTATTGCAATCCTCCTAGAACAAAATCAGAAGTATAATCGTCAATGTTGTTAGCGGTCAAAGTTTCCTCTAAAAGATTGTTGGATTCAAAATGGGTATAACCGGCTAAAGCGCGTAAGCGCGGATTGATTTGGTAATGCACTTGTGCTTTTTGCTCAACGGTGACAAAACTGGAATCGCGTTTGAAGATGTACAATTCCAAATCAACTCCTAAGGGCGTCTTAAATAAATAAGGTAGAGAAGTGGCCACTCTAAAATTTTGTTGGTCGCGGCCGTCGCTTTTGTAATTGAGACGGATCTCCTCTCCGAAGTTCAAATTGTTGCGGAGCTCCAGATCGAGGTAGCCGTTAAAAATGATCTTGGAATCATTCTCGCTATTGGCAAATCCCAGGATACCATCAAAGCTGTTGCTGGAACGCTTCTTTAAATAAAGGTATACCTCTGTGCTGTCTGGTCGGAATAGAACCTCAGGTGCTTTAGTGCTTGTGACAAAGGGAAGACTTTCTATGGCTTCATAATCTTTGAGTAATTTACTGCGATCAAATACGCCGCCAGTTTTTATGCCGGCAAAATATTTCAAATAGGATCTCGGGAACTTTTCGTAACCTTTGATGATTATCTTGTCTAAGGAGCGAGCTGTTCCCGATTCTATGCTGAGGGTGCCGCGCATGGTTTGCGGATCCTCAAAATCCAGGTTGACGAGTTGGGCGGCCGCAAAAGCATTGCCCAAGCTATTTTGATAATCCGTGATGGCTTGCATACTCGCTTCGAGGTCTTCGAAGTCTATGGAGATGGTATTGCTGTCTACTTCTGAAAATAATTTTTCCAGATCCTTTAATGGGATGCCCGAAAGGCTGTGATCAATTTTAAATCGAGTCACACGAACTCCTAAATTGAACGTCGCTGTATAAATGCTGTCCTGTGATTTGACTGGGGTGGTATACTCCAGATTGAGGTAACCGCCTTTGCGCAAGTTTTCTGCCGCTGCTTCTGCAGCTTGATTCATGCTGAGAAGATCTGGGAATTCTTCAGGGCCAATTAGGTTTTGAACAAGGTCTGATTCGGTATTGGGAATAACCTCAATTTCTAGTTTAAAATTCTGGGCCGAGACCAATCCGCAGAATAGTATATATATATTAAGGTATAAAGCGCGTTTAAAAAATCGGTTCAAAATCCCTGCTATTAGCTCTGTAAAACTAACGCAAGTGTTCGGTTTTTCATATAAATCAAGTTATCAAAATGTAAGCTTTTGAAAATTACAGACTATACGTTTGAATACTAGAATAATATTTCTACCTTTGCATGCCCTTAAAAAGGGCCTTTTAGAATTTAAAAAAAGTATAACAAAGGATTTTATGCCAACAATTTCACAATTAGTACGAAAAGGAAGATCCAAAATAACCAAGAAGAGCAAATCGGCTGCTTTGGATTCGTGCCCTCAAAGAAGAGGGGTATGTACTCGTGTGTACACTACCACACCTAAGAAACCTAACTCAGCAATGAGAAAGGTTGCACGTGTGCGTCTTACCAATGGTAAGGAAGTGAACGCCTACATCCCTGGAGAAGGACACAATCTACAAGAGCACTCGATAGTATTGGTTAGAGGAGGAAGGGTAAAAGATTTGCCGGGAGTTCGTTATCACATTGTACGTGGAGCACTTGACACCGCTGGTGTTGAAGGCCGTCTACAACGTAGATCGAAGTACGGAGCGAAACGCCCAAAGAAGTAAATTAACACCCGTTAAGACGAAGACATGAGAAAAAGACAAGCGAAAAAACGTCCGCTTTTACCAGACCCAAAGTTTAACGATCAACTAGTTACACGTTTTGTGAACATGTTGATGTGGGACGGTAAAAAATCTGTGGCGTTCAAGATATTCTACGATGCGATCGATATCGTAGATCAGAAAAAACAAGACGACGAGAAAACGGCTTTAGAGCTTTGGAAAGACGCTCTATCTAACGTAATGCCTCACGTAGAGGTACGTAGCCGTCGAGTGGGAGGAGCAACGTTCCAGATCCCAATGCAAATCAGACCAGACCGCAAGGTTTCTACAGCAATGAAGTGGTTGATCCTTTTTGCGCGTAAGCGTAATGAGAAGTCAATGGCTCAGAAATTGGCTGCAGAGATCCTAGCTGCGGCTAAGGAAGAAGGGGCTGCTGTTAAGAAGCGTGTGGATACACACAAAATGGCAGAAGCAAACAAAGCATTCTCACACTTTAGATTCTAAGACATAAAATGGCAAGAGATTTAAAATTTACTAGAAATATCGGGATCGCTGCCCACATTGATGCGGGTAAGACAACTACAACTGAGCGTATCCTTTATTATACTGGTGTTAGTCACAAAATTGGTGAAGTACACGATGGTGCTGCAACCATGGACTGGATGGAGCAAGAGCAGGAGCGTGGTATTACAATTACCTCTGCTGCAACTACTTGTACTTGGAACTTCCCGTTAGAGAACGGAAAGCCAACTCCAGACACTAAGGGCTATCACTTCAACATTATCGATACTCCGGGTCACGTTGACTTTACCGTAGAGGTAAACCGTTCTTTACGTGTACTTGATGGATTGGTATTCTTGTTCTCTGCAGTAGACGGAGTTGAGCCTCAATCTGAGACCAACTGGCGTTTGGCAGACAACTACAAAGTACCACGTATCGGTTTTGTGAACAAGATGGACCGTCAAGGATCAAACTTTATGGCGGTATGTCAGCAGGTAAAAGACATGTTGAAGTCTAACGCAGTACCAATTGTAATGAACATTGGTGATGAGGCAGACTTTAAAGGTATCGTTGACCTTGTAAAGAACCGTGCTATCGTATGGCATGATGAAACTCAAGGATCTACTTTTGACGTTATCGATATTCCTGAAGAGCTTAAAGAAGAGGCTGCTATGTTGCGCGGACAACTTATTGAAGAAGTTGCTGCTTACGACGAGAACCTTTTGGAGAAGTTCATGGAAGATGAAAACTCCATTACAGAAGAAGAAGTACACGCTGCATTGCGTGCCGCTGTAATGGATATGAGTATCATTCCTATGGTTTGTGGATCAGCATTTAAGAACAAAGGTGTTCAGTTCCTATTGGACGCTGTTTGTCGTTACTTGCCTTCTCCAACAGACAAGGAAGGTATTGTAGGTACTAACCCTGATACTGAAGAGGAAGAAGTACGTAAGCCAGATGTAAAGGAGCCATTTGCTGCCCTTGCATTTAAGATCGCTACTGACCCATTCGTAGGTCGTTTGGCTTTCTTTAGAGCGTACTCTGGACGTCTTGATGCAGGATCTTACGTATTGAACAACCGTTCAGGTAAGAAAGAGCGTATCTCACGTATCTACCAAATGCACTCGAACAAGCAAAACGCTATCGAATATATTGAAGCTGGTGATATTGGAGCAGCTGTTGGATTTAAGGACATCAAAACTGGTGATACCTTATCTGACGAGAAGAATCCAATCGTACTTGAGAGTATGGAGTTCCCAGATCCTGTAATCGGTATCGCGGTAGAGCCTAAAACTAAGGCAGATGTAGACAAACTAGGTCTTGCTCTTGGTAAATTGGCTGAAGAGGATCCAACCTTCACCGTACGTACTGATGAGGCTTCTGGACAGACTATTATCTCTGGAATGGGTGAGCTTCACTTGGATATCATTGTTGACCGTCTGAAGCGCGAGTTCAAGGTTGAAGTAAACCAAGGACAGCCTCAGGTAGAGTACAAAGAAGCAATCACACAATCTGCAGATCACAGAGAGGTTTACAAGAAGCAATCTGGTGGTCGTGGTAAGTTTGCCGATATCGTATTTACAATGGAGCCTGTTGAGGACGAAACCAAAACTGGTCTTGAGTTTGTAAACGTGATCAAAGGTGGTAACGTACCAAAAGAATATGTTCCAGCGGTTGAGAAAGGATTTAGAGATGCCATGAAGAACGGTCCTTTGGCTGGTTTCGAAATGGATTCTATGAAAGTTACTTTGAAAGACGGTTCCTTCCACCCTGTGGATTCGGATTCTCTATCTTTCGAATTGGCTGCAAAACTAGGTTACAAAGCTGCTGCTAAAGCTGCACGTGCTGTGATCCTTGAGCCAATCATGAAGCTAGAGGTTATTACTCCAGAAGAGAACATGGGTGATATCGTAGGTGACTTGAACCGCCGTCGTGGTCAAGTTAACGATATGGGAGATCGCGCAGGAGCCAAGGTTGTTAAAGCCGAGGTGCCACTTTCTGAAATGTTTGGTTATGTAACTACGTTGCGTACCCTTTCTTCAGGTCGTGCGACTTCAACTATGGAATTCTCTCACTATGCAGAAACTCCTTCTAACATTTCAGAAGAAGTGATCGCTGCTGCTAGAGGAACTGCTAACGTATAATATTCAACAGATGAGTCAGAAAATAAGAATTAAGCTTAAATCTTACGATCACAATTTGGTAGACAAATCTGCTGAAAAAATCGTAAAGACCGTAAAGAGTACTGGTGCTGTAGTAACTGGACCAATTCCACTACCTACACACAAAAAGATCTTTACCGTATTGCGTTCACCTCACGTGAACAAGAAGTCTCGCGAACAGTTCCAATTGAGCTCTTACAAGCGCCTTTTGGATATCTATTCGTCTTCTTCTAAGACCATTGATGCTTTGATGAAGCTTGAATTGCCAAGCGGTGTTGAAGTAGAGATCAAAGTCTAAGTGAAACGCAAGCAGACAGGCTGGTACTGTCTGTAACATGTCCCGAGCGGTTGTCGAGGGAAAAACGGAGAAAAATACATTCAGGGTTGAAAGTATTTTGACCCTGAATTTTTTTGAAATAGGAAGCGTAAGAGCTTCGAAATAAATAAGTAAATAACAATTAATAATTATGTCTGGGTTAATAGGAAGAAAGATAGGAATGACCAGCATCTTTGACGAGAACGGGAAGAACATCCCTTGTACCGTAATTGAAGCAGGTCCCTGTGTTGTTACCCAAGTCAGAACCACAGAGGTTGACGGGTATGAAGCTCTTCAGCTTGGTTTCGATGACGCTAAAAAGGCAAACATGGCTGCCGCTGGGCACGCCAAGAAAGCTGGAACCGTTGCAAAACGTAAAGTCGCCGAATTCCAAGGATTTGAAGAGGAGTATAAACTAGGTGATACAATCACCGTAGAACACTTCGCTGAAGGAGAATTTGTTGATGTATCAGGTACATCAAAAGGAAAAGGATTCCAAGGGGTAGTAAAGCGCCACGGATTTGGCGGGGTTGGACAGGCCACTCACGGTCAGCACAACCGACTACGTGCTCCTGGTTCTATTGGTGCGGCATCTTATCCTGCACGTGTATTCAAAGGAATGCGCATGGCAGGTCAGATGGGCAACGAGAAAGTAAAAGTTCAAAACTTGCGTGTATTGAAAGTAGTTCCTGAAAAGAATCTACTTGTTGTGAAAGGGTGTGTACCTGGACACAAAAACGCTTACGTAACCATTCAGAAATAATGAAAGTAGCAGTATTAGATAAGAACGGAAAAGAAACCGGAAGACAAGTAACCTTGTCTAAGGAGGTTTTCGCAGTAGAGGCTAATGAGCATGCTGTTTACTTAGATGTAAAGCAATACCTAGCTAATCAGCGTCAAGGGACTCACAAGTCTAAAGAGCGCGCTGAGATCGCAGGTTCTACTCGTAAGATCAAAAAGCAAAAAGGTACGGGTACCGCTCGTGCTGGTAGTATCAAATCTCCTGTATTTAAAGGAGGGGGTCGCATCTTCGGACCAAGACCGAGAAACTACCGCTTTAAGCTGAACAAAAACCTAAAGCGTCTGGCTCGTAAATCAGCTTTGACGATGAAGGCTAACGATAAGGCCATCCTGGTACTAGAGGATTTCCAAATGGATTCTCCTAAGACTCAGGAATTCTCTCAAGTGATTAAGAATCTGGGACTTGAAAACAAAAAGTCTCTATTCGTGTTGGGAGAGTCAAATAATAACCTATATTTGTCGTCTCGTAATTTAAAAGGTGCAGAAGTTGTAACTAATTCAGAGTTAAGCACTTACAAAATTATGAACGCAAGTAACGTAGTGTTATTTGAAGGTTCTTTGGAAGGAATTGAAACAAACTTAAGTAAATAAGAAGCGATGAGTGTCTTAATAAAACCCATTATTACGGAAAAGGCTACTGCAGCTGTAGAAGAATTAAACGTCTACGGATTTGAGGTAGCTCCGACGGCGAATAAGGTAGAAATTAAGAAGGCAGTTGAGGCTGCTTACGGCGTTTCTGTTACTAAAGTTCGCACAATAAATGTCCGCCCAGATCGTCGTACTCGTTATACGCGTACGGGGATGCAAACTGGTAAAACAAATGCTTACAAAAAAGCACTTGTACAGGTGGCGGAAGGTGATACAATTGATTTTTACAGTAACATCTAGAATTTCTAGAAAACTAAAACGACAATAATGTCAGTAAGAAAATTAAAGCCTGTCACCCCAGCACAGCGATTTAGAGTAGTTAATGGTTTTGACGCCATTACTACTGACAAGCCGGAGAAAAGCCTATTGGCTCCGAAAAAACGTTCTGGGGGTAGAAACAGTCAAGGAAGAATGACCATGCGCTACAAAGGTGGTGGTCACAAAAGAAAGTATCGAATCATCGATTTTAAGAGAGACAAAGCCGGAGTTCCTGGTACTGTTGCCTCTATTCAGTATGATCCGAACAGAACTGCGTTTATCGCCCTGTTGAACTATCAGGATGGTGAAAAGCGTTACATCATTGCCCAAAACGGCCTTAAAGTAGGACAGAACGTAGTGTCTGGTTCTAAAGTAGCTCCTGAGATCGGGAACGCTATGCCGTTATCGGATATTCCATTAGGTACTATTATTTCATGTATTGAACTACGTCCAGGACAGGGAGCTGTTATGGCGCGTAGTGCTGGTGCTTTCGCGCAGCTTATGGCTCGTGACGGAAAGTACGCTACCGTGAAATTGCCTTCTGGTGAGACCCGTTTGATTTTAGTGACTTGTATGGCAACTATCGGAGCTGTTTCTAACAGTGACCACCAGTTGTTGGTATCTGGTAAGGCAGGACGCAGCCGTTGGTTGGGTCGTCGTCCAAGAACTAGACCAGTAGTGATGAACCCAGTAGATCACCCAATGGGTGGTGGTGAAGGGAAGTCCTCTGGAGGTCACCCACGTTCTAGAAATGGTATTCCTGCGAAAGGATTTAGAACCCGTTCTAAGACGAAAGCGAGTAATAAGTACATTGTAGAACGTAGAAAGAAATAATAAGATATGGCACGTTCATTAAAGAAAGGACCTTACGTTCACTATAAATTAGAGAAGAAAGTTCAACAGAATGTTGAGTCGAACAAGAAAAGCGTTATCAAGACTTGGTCTCGCGCTTCTATGATCACTCCTGATTTTGTTGGTCAGACCATTGCCGTTCACAACGGACGTCAGTTTGTTCCTGTTTACGTAACAGAGAACATGGTAGGTCATAAACTAGGAGAGTTTTCACCAACGCGTTCCTTTAGAGGTCACGCGGGGGCTAAAAACAAAGGAAAAAAATAATACGCCATGGGAGTTCGTAAAAGAGAAAGAGCCGAGCAAATGAAAGAAGCCAGAAGAAACATGGCTTTTGCTAAGTTGAATAACTGCCCTACTTCCCCTCGCAAGATGCGTCTGGTAGCAGACCTGATCCGCGGAGAGAAAGTAGACAAGGCGTTGAACATATTGCGCTTCAGCCAAAAAGAAGCTGCTGGTCGTTTAGAAAAGCTTTTGCTTTCGGCCATCGCTAACTGGCAAGCCAAGAACGAAGAAGCTGATGTTGAGTCTGCAGATCTTTTTGTAAAAGAGATCCGCGTAGACAGCGCTAGCATGCTTAAGCGTTTGCGTACTGCACCGCAGGGACGCGCGCATAGAATTAGAAAACGCTCTAACCATGTAACCTTGGTACTAGGAGCAAACGATAACTCACAAAGCTAGAAAGTAAATGGGACAGAAAACAAATCCAATCGGAAATCGCCTTGGAATTATCAGAGGATGGGAATCTAACTGGTACGGTGGCCGTGATTACGGTGACAAATTGGCCGAGGATGACAAGATTAGAAAGTACGTTCACGCTCGTTTATCTAAAGCTAGTGTGTCACGTGTAATTATTGAGCGTACGCTTAAACTTGTAACCGTTACTATCACAACGGCTCGCCCAGGTATCATTATTGGTAAGGGTGGTCAAGAGGTAGACAAGTTGAAAGAAGAGCTTAAGAAGATCACCGGGAAAGAAGTACAGATTAACATCTACGAGATCAAGAGACCAGAATTGGACGCACACCTAGTGGCTGCTAGTGTTGCTCGCCAGATCGAAAGCAGAATCTCTTACCGTCGTGCCATCAAAATGGCTATCGCTGCGGCAATGAGAATGAACGCTGAAGGAATCAAGATCCAGATCGCTGGACGTCTTAACGGTGCTGAAATGGCGCGTACGGAGTCTTACAAAGACGGCCGTATCCCATTATCGACCTTTAGAGCTGATATTGATTATGCACTAGTTGAAGCCCACACTACTTATGGTAGATTGGGTGTAAAAGTGTGGATCATGAAAGGCGAGGTATATGGAAAGAGAGAGCTATCTCCACTAGTTGGTCTTGCTAAGAAGCAAGGCAAAGGTGGCGGTGGTCGCGGAGGAAACAAATCTCGTCGCAGAAAGTAATTATTAAAGACATTTAGACATGTTACAACCTAAAAGAACCAAATTCCGCAAGCAACAGAAGGGGCGCATGAAAGGCAATGCCGGACGTGGAAACCAACTTTCTTACGGTACCTTCGGAATTAAATCTTTAGATGCTAATTTCTTGACTTCACGTCAAATAGAAGCTGCGCGTATTGCCGCTACACGTTACATGAAGCGGGAAGGACAAATGTGGATCATGATTTTCCCAGATAAGCCAATTACCAAAAAACCACTCGAAGTACGTATGGGTAAAGGTAAAGGTGCTGTGGATCACTGGGCTGCAGTTGTTAAACCCGGTAGAGTGTTGTTTGAAGTATCAGGTGTACCATTTGAAGTAGCTAAAGAAGCACTTCGTTTGGCCGCTCAAAAGCTTCCCGTTAAAACAAAGTTCATTGTGTCCCGAGATTTTCAGGCGTAATTAATTAAGAGATGAAACAAGTAGAGATTAAAGAAGCATCTACCGCCGATCTACAAGAAAAGCTTGTAGAGTCAAAAAAGGCTTATACAGATCTTAAGATGGCTCACGCCATTTCACCGTTGGAGAATCCGATTCAGCTTAGAGCGCAACGTCGCACTATCGCTAGAATTCAGACCGAACTAACTAAAAGAGAAGTACAGTAAGTACGAAAGCGGAAAGATGGAAAAAAGAAATTTAAGAAAAGAGCGTATCGGGGTAGTAACCTCTAACAAGATGGAGAAATCTATCGTTGTTTCTGAGGTGAAGAAAGTAAAGCACCCGATGTACGGAAAATTCGTACTTAAGACTAAAAAGTACGTTGCCCACGACGAGCAAAACGACTGTAACGAAGGTGATACTGTACGTATCATGGAAACACGTCCGTTGAGTAAATCGAAGTGTTGGAGACTAGTAGAAATCATTGAAAGAGCTAAGTAATCATGGTACAACAGGAATCAAGACTAAAAGTAGCAGACAATACAGGAGCTAAGGAAGTACTTACCATTCGTGTATTGGGAGGAACCAAGCGTCGTTATGCGTCGATTGGAGACAAGATTGTAGTTACCGTGAAAGAAGCCACTCCAAACGGTACAGTAAAGAAAGGAACCGTTTCTACCGCTGTGGTAGTACGTGTGAAGAAGGAAGTGCGTCGTCCTGATGGATCTTATATCCGTTTTGATGACAACGCTTGTGTACTGTTAAACGCTACTGGAGAAATGCGCGGAACTCGTGTATTTGGACCAGTTGCGAGAGAGCTTCGCGATAAGCAATTCATGAAGATTGTATCATTGGCACCAGAAGTGCTTTAATCGATCAGACAAATGACAAAGCTGAAAATTAAAACAGGAGATAACGTAACAGTAATTGCTGGAGACCACAAAGGATCAGAAGGTAAGGTGCTACGCGTTATGGCTGATGCCAATAAAGCTATCGTTGAAGGTGTGAATCTTGTAAAGAAGCACCAGAAGCCTAGCGCTAACAATCCTCAGGGAGGCATCGTAGAGAAAGAAGCTGCCATTCACATTTCTAACCTGTCGCTAATCGACCCTAAATCGGGAGATGCAACACGTGTAGGATACAGAATGGATGACGGGAAAAAAGTACGTTTTTCCAAGAAATCTAATGAAGTAATTTAGTTATGGGCTATACACCAAGACTTAAAGAAGAATACAGAAGCCGCGTGATGAACGCCCTTACCGATGAGTACGGGTATGCTAACGTAATGCAGGTACCAAAATTGGAGAAAATTGTAGTATCCAGAGGTATTGGTGCTGCTGTGGCTGACAAGAAACTTATCGAGTACTCGGTAGAAGAGTTGACAACCATCACTGGTCAAAAGGCTATCCAAACGATCTCTAAGAAAGACGTTGCAACATTTAAGTTGCGTAAGGGAATGCCAATTGGAGCCATGGTTACTTTGCGCGGAGAGCGCATGTACGAATTCCTTGATCGTTTGATCACATCGGCATTGCCACGTGTTCGCGATTTCAACGGAATCAAGGCTACAGGTTTTGACGGACGTGGAAACTACTCTTTAGGAGTTACTGAGCAGATCATCTTCCCAGAGATCGACATCGACAAGGTGCGTAAGATCGAGGGGATGAACATCACTTTTGTAACCTCTGCAGAGACCGACAAAGAAGCGAAATCATTATTAACTGAACTGGGATTACCCTTTAAAAAGAACTAAGAGATGGCTAAAGAATCAATGAAAGCCCGCGAGGTAAAAAGAGCCAAACTAGTTGCCAAATATGCTGAGAAGCGTAAGGCGTTAAAAGAGGCTGGTGATTACGAAGCATTGCAAAAGCTTCCTAAGAACGCTTCTCCAGTACGCATGCACAACCGTTGCAAGCTTACAGGACGTCCTAAGGGTTACATGAGACAATTCGGAATTTCTCGTGTAATGTTTAGAGAGATGGCCAACAAAGGTTTGATTCCAGGAGTTCGTAAAGCAAGCTGGTAAACGTTTAACTGGTGGAAGGTCCTAAAACAAGAAAGGAAACCCTCACCGCAATTAATTATAAATGACAACAGATCCAATCGCAGATTATCTGACTCGTGTTAGAAATGCAGTAGCTGCTGGCCACCGTGTGGTAGAAGTACCTGCTTCTAACTTGAAAAAAGAGATCACTAAGATCCTTTTCGATCAGGGATTCATTTTAAGCTACAAATTCGAAGACGAGCAAGGTCCTCAGGGAACTATCAAGATCGCTTTGAAATATGACAAGCTTACCAAAGATCCAGTGATCAAGAAGATTCAAAGAATTAGTAAACCAGGTCTACGTAAGTATGCCGGTGCCAACGAGATGCCTCGAGTATTGAATGGTTTAGGAATTGCAATCGTGTCTACTTCTGCGGGAGTAATGACCGGTAAGCAAGCTACTGGCCAGAATGTAGGTGGAGAGGTACTTTGTTACGTATATTAAAAAGAGACTAAAACCATGTCAAGAATAGGAAAAAGCCCAGTAGCAATCCCTGACGGTGTAACCGTAGAAGTAAACGGGACCGCTGTTACAGTAAAAGGGAAGTTAGGCGAGTTAACACAGGAGCTGAGCGATATCACCGTAAAGGTAGAAGACGGTCAGGTAACTGTGGAGCGTCCTTCAGATCATAAAGACCACCGCGCTAAGCACGGATTGTACCGCGCACTTATCGCAAATATGGTGCTTGGTGTTTCAGAAGGTTGGACCAAAGAGTTGGAACTTGTAGGGGTAGGATACCGCGCAAGCAACCAGGGTCAGAAACTAGACATAGCCATCGGATTTTCACACAACATCGTTATGGACATTGCTCCTGAGGTGAAAGTGGAGACTATTTCTGAAAAAGGAAAGAATCCGATCATCAAATTAACATCTCACGACAAGCAACTTGTTGGTCAAGTAGCGGCTAAGATCCGCAGCTACCGCAAGCCAGAGCCTTACAAAGGAAAAGGTATCAAGTTTGTCGGTGAACAAATTAGAAGAAAAGCAGGTAAATCTGCATAAACAGTTAGGTTATGGCATTATCAAAATCAGACAGAAGAGAGAGAATCCGCAACCGTATTCGCAAAACTGTTGCAGGTACCGCACAGCGTCCTAGACTTGCTGTGTTCAGAAGTAATAAAGAGATCTATGCTCAATTGATTGACGATGTGAACGGAGTGACTATCACTGCAGCTTCATCTCGTGACAAAGGAATCAGTGGAGCAAACAAATCAGAAACTGCTAAGGCAGTGGGTGTAGCTATCGCAGAGAAAGCAGTGAAGGCTGGTCTTGAATCAGTTTCATTCGATCGCGGTGGATATCTATACCACGGAAGAGTAAAATCATTAGCCGAAGGAGCCCGTGAAGGCGGCTTAAAATTCTAAGATATGTACAAAGATTATAAAAACGTAGAATTAGTAAAACCAGGAGGTCTTGAGCTTAAAGATCGTTTGGTAGGCGTACAACGGGTAACTAAAGTAACCAAAGGGGGTAGAGCTTTCGGATTTTCTGCTATTGTAGTAGTAGGAGACGAGAATGGTGTTGTTGGACACGGACTTGGAAAATCTAAGGATGTGGCTAGCGCTATCGCTAAGGCTGTTGAAGACGCTAAGAAAAACTTGGTACGTATCCCATTGAACAAGGCTACACTACCTCACGAACAAAAAGGTAAATACGGCGGAGCTCGTGTAAACCTTATGCCAGCTGCTCCCGGTACCGGGGTAATCGCAGGTGGTGCTGTACGTGCAGTATTGGAAGCCGTAGGAGTACACGATGTACTTTCTAAGTCGCAAGGTTCGTCTAACCCACACAATGTGGTAAAGGCTACTTTTGATGCTTTGTTGCAAATGCGCAGTGCGCAGACGGTAGCCAAGCAGCGCGGTATTTCAATGGAAAAATTGTTTAAAGGATAAATTGCACAAGAATGGCAAAGATTAAAGTAACCAAAGTTCGCTCTGCAATCAACCGTACTCAGAATCAAAAGAGAACGTTGGAGGCCTTAGGATTGCACAAGATTGGGCAAACCGTTGAGCACGAGAACACGCCAAATATTCTTGGCATGATAAACAAAGTACAACACCTGGTTTCTGTAGAAGCCAACTAAGATATTACTCATGGATTTAAGCAACTTAAAACCAGCCGAAGGTTCAGTACATGGCAAAGGCAAGCGCGTAGGTCGCGGGCAAGGTTCCGGCAAAGGAGGAACTGCTACCCGTGGTCACAAAGGGGCCAAGTCACGTTCAGGATATTCTAAGAAATTAGGATTTGAAGGTGGACAAATGCCACTACAACGTCGTGTACCTAAGTTTGGTTTCAAAAATATCAACCGCAAAGAGTACCAAGGAATCAACTTGGATACCCTACAGAAAATGGTTGACGACAAGAAGATCAAAGACAGCGTTTCAATCGAAGAATTGGTAGCGTTGCGATTGGCTCATAAGAATGATTTAGTGAAGATTTTAGGAAGAGGAGAACTTAAAGCCAAATTGACCGTAACTGCTCATAAATTTACGGCTACTGCTAAGCAAGCTATTGAAGCTGCTGGTGGAGAAGCCATAACGCTGTAATACATTACTAAGGATGAAGTTTATTGAAACCTTAAAGAATGTTTGGAAAATAGAAGAACTGCGCAACCGCATTCTGGTAACGTTGAGTCTTTTGTTGGTGTATCGATTCGGTGCTCAAGTAGTACTTCCTAACATCGATGCGGCACAATTGGCCGAGTTTTCTGGAAAGTTTGAAGGCGGAGGAATCGGAGCGATTCTAAACGCATTTACCGGAGGGGCTTTTGCCAACGCTTCGGTTTTTGCCTTGGGGATCATGCCGTACATCTCGGCTTCGATTGTGGTACAGCTGATGCAGATCGCAGTTCCCTATTTGCAGAAATTACAGAAAGAAGGAGAGAGTGGTCGTAAGAAGATCACTCAGATCACGCGTTGGTTGACCATCGCGATCTGTTTGGTACAAGCGCCGAGTTACCTTATTGGTCTTGACGCCTTAGGTGTACCACCAGAGGCCTATATCCTTCCAAGAGGATTTATGTTCTATTTCACTTCTGTGATCATCTTAACTACTGGATGTGTGTTTGCCATGTGGTTGGGTGAGAA